>NZ_JBKZAY010000004.1:0-107907 GCF_046939755.1 Limosilactobacillus mucosae | reverse complement strand
TTAATAATTACAAAATGCGTCTCGCAAAAGAGGGCATCCAATATTTCATTTACTTTAAGATAACGCGATAATTTGGCCAGTAATACACAAAACGTCAGCCAGAATCATCGTAACTAAAATTGCTGGCAAACTTAAGTGAATCAAAGGAACCAAATAAGTCGTGAAATTATAAAGCACTAAAAATAAAAACATTAGCAGGTTGCAGACACCGAAATGCTTGAGCCAGTTATGCCGCTTAACCAGTTGTTTCAGTTCTTTCAAATTAATCACTCCCCAATCAATAAATTCTCAGCTGGACGTCTTTGGGCAGATTATTGTAGAGCCAGATAGCGTCTTTTTTGGAAACTTGAATCGTATCGTCAACATGATTGCCCAGCTTAGGTTCCGCCTCAATGTCGGCATTCTGGCCAACGCTTAACCAATTGATGGACTTAATGTCTTTGCCATCAGTTGCCATCAGTATCGTAATGAAAGATCGATAGACCTCTAAGATCGCCAACCAAAAGCTGATGTTGTCCAGCAGCAAGGTTGATTCTGGCGTTGAGAATATAGACAACCTTTTTATTGTTTAAAATGTAGATCTTGTTTTGTTTAGGAAAGGCAGCCATAGTAAGATGCCGACCGTTAAGTTTGGGATAGGCGCCTTTTTCCGAGGATTGGTCAATTTGGATGGCCCGCAATCGATTGGTATGAACGCGCCAGCTGGCATAACTGGTTTTCAGTTCAGCAGGCGGTCGGTTAAAGATGCCACTAAGATTAACGAAGATTAGTTCAATTAAGACAACGCTGATGCTGAATTTGAGCATCTGCTTAATTTCATGATTCATTTTTAAAATACTTCTCTCAATTCCCAAAAATAACCGCAAAGATTAAAGATTATTTAACCAGTAACCATTGGATAGTTTAAATCCCTAAAGCATCCAATGTATTTGTTCCATATAAGCTTTATAAAATCTTTAATACAATACCAGTACTTTAAAATATTAGTCGGATTGTTTGTGATGTCAACCCAGCCTCACAAATTCTAACTTAAATCGTATATTATTCATTTAATTTTAATAATAAAAATCATAAAAAAGGATGCTGGCCAATCTGTTCGCATCCTGTATTTTTAGTATCGTTCGTTTTTAAGTTGAATATGATTGATAGTAGCTTTCAGGATCTGCCTGTTTCTTGGTACCGCAAGAATCAAGCTTGGGAGGCAATTGAATCATTGATATTGCTGTGACGATAGCCGTAGCCAAAGTAGAGCGCCATGCCGATTGCAAACCAGATGCCGGCCCCGATCCAGGTTTCCTTAGACAAAAACGACATCATAAACAGGCAGGCAAACCCGGAAAGCAGCGGTAATACTGGATACAGTGGTACCTTAAAGCCGCCGTCATTTAAGATATCTTCACGCTTGCGCAATGGGATGATCCCAAACGAAACCATGGTAAACGCCAGCAGCGTCCCAATGTTAACCAGGTTGGTAAGGCTGTCTAAGGATACGAAACCACCCATAATGGCAATTAAAATGGCAACGGCCCACAAAGCAACTTTTGGCGTATGCGACTTTTTGTCCAACTGGTGTAGCGAGGTTGGCAAAAGGCCATCACGACTCAGTGAGTAAATCAGGCGTGACGAGGCGTAGATTGCCGTAAACATGCAGGTGGCCATCCCAATCAAAGCACCGATTGAAAGCAATGAGGCCAGCCAGCCTTGATGAACGGACTGTAGCGCAAAGGCGACGGGGTTGGCAACATCCAAGTGCTTGTAGTTGACCATTCCCGTCAAAACGATTGAGACACCCATGTAGAGAACCGTTGCTATCAGCAGTGTACCAATGATTCCAATCGGCATTGTCTTTTGCGGGTTCTTGACCTCAGCCGCGGAACTTGAGATGCAGTCAAAACCCAAAAAGGCAAAGAAGACGGTCGTGGCACCTTTGAATGCACCATGAGCACCATATGGCAAGAATGGGTGATAGTTGGCTTTTTTGACAAAGAAGATGCCAATCACAATAAACGCAACGATGATTAAAAGCTTAACCACAATAGCGATGTTGTTGACGCGAACCGATTCATGCATCCCATATGAAAGCAGCCAGGTGATCAAAAGCACGCTTAGAATCGCTGTCAGGTTAATGTAGGTGCCGCCAGCAGGATTAAACGGACCAGACAACGCTTTGGGGATGTTGATGCCGCAACTGGCCAGCAGCGAGTTGAAGTAGGCAGCCCAGCCAGTCGAGACGCAGGCTACTGCCAATAAATATTCCAAAACCAGTGCCCAGCCCATGATCCAGCCGATGAACTCGCCATAGATGATATTGCCGTATGAATAGGCGCTGCCGGCTACTGGAATGGCAGACGAAAACTCCGCATAACACATACCTGCCAAGCCACACACTACCGCGGCGGCCAAAAAAGAAAGCGTCACGCCTGGACCAGCATCATTGGCCGCAACCGTTCCCGGCAGGATGAAAATTCCACTACCGATAACGGCACCGATTCCCATTGCCATCAGATCTTTAGCGTTCATGGTCTTGGGCATCTGGCCGTCTGTTTTCATATACCGTGACAGACTTTCTTTGCGAAACAGATTCATAATATCAACCACCTTTGGATTAAGGAAAAACGATTCTTTTCAATGATATTTTGATTTTTGTTTGTGATATTGAAATACATGATAGTCGCACAAATATTAAAAATCAATTAGAAAAGCAAAGGAATTATTCATCTAAATTATTAAAGAAATGAAAGTTGAAATCGATTGCAACTTTAGATAAGAAACAAGGTGATTAGTTTTCGAACTGTATTGCGTTTATCTAGTTTTACAGTTTTTTTCATTGAATGTATGACGGATCTGTCATACCATGATAGATATTTATTGATGAAAATTAGAGGATAAGAGTGAATAAATGTTAAGCGTAAAAAACGTAACCAAACGTTTTGGTGAGGTCACGGCTGTAAATAATCTTAACTTTGACGTTAAGCGTGGTGAGGTTTTGGGCATTGTTGGACAAAATGGGGCCGGCAAGTCAACTACTTTTAAGATGATCATGAATTTTTTAAAGCCGGATCAGGGTACCATTACCATTGCTGGCCAGCCACTGGATGAAAAATCTTTGGATCAGATTGGTTTTTTGCCCGAGGAACGGGGCCTTTATCTGGATATGACGATCAAGGAACAAGTACTTTACTTTGCGAGTCTGCATGGGTTTGATCTAAAAATTGCGGCTGCCGATCTACCGTTATGGATGAATCGATTATCAGTAAAGGGAAATGAGAAATCACGAATTAAAAATCTGTCGAAGGGTAATCAGCAAAAGGTTCAGTTAATCACGGCCATCGTCCGCGTCTGGTGATTTTGGATGAGCCTTTTTCAGGATTGGACCCGGTTAACGTGGAACTGCTGATTGAAACGTTCAAAAAACTAAAGGCAGCTGGTACGGCAATCATTTTTTCCTCACATAACATGAAAAACGTTGCTGAAGTCTCGGATCAGTTGTTGATGCTTGTTAATGGGAATCAGCGACTGTATGGACCGATTGATGAAATCAGATCACGTTTGGGTAAAACCAAGATCTACCTGGAAGGCGTCTTTGATAACCTTTTAATTGAGGAATTGCCAGGGATGATGGCCATTGATGATGATTATCCCGGCAAAGTAATTACGTTTGATTCTGAACTGCATGTCAAGCAGGCAATTGATCAAGCCAGGCATCTTCCATCATTACGTGGATATCGTCTTTTACCAGCAACATTGGATTATATTTTTCGCTTAACGATTAAAGGGGAGGTAGACAGCCATGAGTAGAGTGCTTTCCGTTGCCAGAATGGTATTTAAAAAGAAGTCGCTGTTGCCTGCTTATTATTGGATGATGATTGCCCCAATCGTGGTCGCAATCATTGGATTTGGTTTCGTCAAATACATGCAACAGCAAAGCAAGGCTAAATGCCCGGTAATAACAGTTGTTGCCGACAACAATATCAAAAAAGTCCTAACATCTAAAAAATCAACCGCCTGGGGCTGTATTTGAATTGCAACTCCAGGCAGCCGATGATAAAGATAATGGGGATGCATTCAATTAAAAAACCTCAAGTGAGTTTCGGCTCACCTGAGGTTTTTTTAAATTTTTACAGCACCGCAATAATCCCTAAGAAGATGCAGACTACGATAAACAGGGCGGCAATCAGTTTGGCAATCCACTTCCACCAAACCGTAAATGGAATCCGGCATAATGCCAAGGCCCCAACCAGCATCCCCGCGGTTGGCGTAACGGCAGTAATCAAACCGGTCGCAGCCTGGTAGGCGGTTACAACAACGCTGCCGTCAACCTTGGCAAAGTGAGCCAGCGACCCCATGATGCCCATGGTTGCCGCTGCCAGACCGGAACTGGATGGGATTAGGAAAGATAAAATCACAAAGAAGATAAAGGCCAGAATTGCAAAGGCAGCTTTTGGCATACCGCTTAAGCCAACTTCGCCCCAGTGCAGAATTGTCCCCGTAATCATCCCTTCGTTCATGATCACTTGAATCCCGCGAGCTACGGCAACGATAATGGCAACGCTTAATAAATCGCTCATACCCTTCATGAAGGCGTCAATGAAGTCTTGTTCTTTAATGTGGGCCACAAACATAACTACCACGGACATAAATAAGAATAAGAGCGTAATTTCGTTAAAGTACCAGCTGCCCAGTGGTGTCATGTCTTGACCGATCAATACGCCCAACACCGGCACGCTGACCAGCCAATCATTGAAATCATTAAAGAACGTCCATTTGGCATTGATGCTGGTCCATGGCACCAGACCGATAATCATAATCAAAAAAGTAATTGCAAAGATCCACAAGACGCGTTTTTGGACTTTGGTCAAAGGCGTTGGCGCTTCGCTACGGTCAGCAACGTTAAAGTATTCCATGTCGGCCTTGCGTTGATTGCAGACCAGTGACTTGGTTGGATCTTTTTTGATTTTATCGGCATAGTGCAGAATAAAGAAGATTGTCATCACCGTGACGATAACCAGCAAGATGATCCGTGATCCCAGTCCTTCACCAGGGGAGATCTTGATCATAGCTGAAGCAACACCGGTCGAGAAGGGGTTGACCGTTGAAGCCAGATCCCCAACCCGCGTGCCTAGCAATATCACACCAGCTGCCACCAGTGAATCATACCCAACGGCCATCATAACCGGTACCAGCAGCGGAAAAAAGGCGATTGTTTCTTCACCCATACCGTAAGTCGAGCCGCCAAGCGCAAAGATAATCGTTAAAATTACAATCATTCGTTTTTCATGACCCTTGGAGTTGTGAACGATGGCCCGGATACCATCATTTAAGGCGCCGGTTTGGTTAACGACGCCCAAGAATCCACCAATCACGAGAATGAAAAGGGCGATCCCGATTGCGCCGGTTGTTGCCTTATTGCCGATCATCCCCGTGACGGGTGCCATAAAGACGTCCCAGATTCCTTGGTAGTGATGGGCAACCGTGTGATACGTGCCGCTGATCAGATTGCCGGCACTGTCGCTTTTATATGTCCCTGCCGGAATGATCCATGTCAAAACTGCCATCAAGGCAATCAGTAAAAATAGGATCGTAAACGCGGAAGGGAGCTTGTGCTTTTTCTTAGTAGGGGTTGGCTGTTGTTGCATAAGCAGGCTCCTTTCTATGGTTGAGCGAAAAATTCTTCAGCCAGCTGCTGGTAGAATTTGATCGATTGATGATAAACGTCTAAATCAACGCATTCATTGCTCTGGTGTTGCGTATTGTTGCCGGGACCAATCAAGGCAATGGCAAAGTCGCCCTTAGCATGCAAGAACTCAGACCCATCACTGGCACCAGCCTGGCCCTTGGGTTCAATTGGTCCATCAAACAGTTCATCGTGAACATGTTCAATCAGCTTGATCAACGGGGCATCCTTGTCTCCAGGCATTGCGTCTTCAGGGAAGCTGTATTCAATTGTCAGATCATAGCCCGGCCTTTGATTCAGTTCATCAACCAAGCCATTGAGTGCGTCAAAGACGACTTGGTTTGGATATTCGGGAATCGTTCGAATATTGCCTTTCATAACTGCTTTGGCAGGCACGCTGTTGATCTGTTCGCCACCATTAAAGACGCTTTGTACATGTGTGAGAGGCCCCAGCACGGGATTGACCTTGTCGAATTTAGCCATCAGCGGCTTAACCTGAACGGCAAAGTCAATCAGATGGTCGATGGCGTTGATGCCTTTTTGTGGCTGGGAGCTGTGTGCACCTTTACCCTTGGAGGTAACAATGTAATCGATAATGCCTTTAGACGTGTAGCCGATTTCGTGCATATCGTTACCCGGCTCAGCAATTACCAACCCAGCCAGATTGTCGGCATAGCCCAGCTTGGTTAATTGAGCGGCACCATATTCGCCAGTTTCTTCACCAACCGTGCACAGCAGACGAATCTTGCCAGGAACGTGATGGTTTTCCAGCATATCCAACATGGCGGCAATTAAAGCTGCCAGGCCACTCTTCATGTCAGAAGCACCACGCCCATAAAGCATATTGTCTTTAATCATGGCCTTAAACGGATCCGAGTTCCATTGACTAAGATCACCGGGGGCGACGACGTCTTCATGGCCGCTAAAGCCCAGCATGCGCTCACCTTCACCAATTGTAACGATCAGATTGTCGCGATCCGGTGCATAGCTTACGCGCTCAATCTTGACGCCTTGGTCTTCGTAAGGCTTAAACAGGGATTCAATGTAGTCAGCCACGGCGGCCTCATGATCATTAACCGATTTGATGCTGATCAAATGTGATAATATATCAATTTCTTGCTGCTTATTCATATTACGCACCTCTTGTTGAATTATTCATTAATAAAATATTAATAGATAATCATTTTCGTGTCAATATACTGAATAAAAATAAATATATAGCTCTAATTGAATGATTTTATGCGATTTTTTCGATTTAAATTCAAATAATATTGTTGTTTTATATTCAGAATAATGCATTAATAAACATAAATTAAGGGTTTTTACGTATAAAAACCCGACCACATCTAGATGAAGTCGGGTTAAAGATTTATCGTTTTAACAATCGCACCACGTTGGTAACGGTTCTGGTCATATTTTCAGGTCCTTTAGCCAGTGCGGACTGTCGATCACTGGCACCTTGCATAATGCTGAAAAAGGCAGTAAAGCCATCCGGATACAGCTTTTCGATACCGTTGCCAAGATAACCAGCAAACGAGATGACTGGCTTATGATACTTTTTGCCTAACTGCGCTACGCCAAAAGGAGCTTTACCAAAGTGCGTTTGAAAGTCCGTGCCGCCTTCGCCCGTAAAAATATAGTTGGCCTGCTGCACCTTAGATTCTAAATTAGTAAGTTTGATGACAAGCTCAATGCCGCGCTGCATCTTGCCATCAGCAAATGCCATCAATCCGGCACCTAATCCCCCAGCAGCCCCAGCTCCAGGTTGATTTTCAACATCTTTCCCCAGATCTCGCTTGACGATTTGAGCAAAATGATGCAAATTCTGGTCCAGTCTTTTGATCATGGCAGAATCAGCGCCTTTTTGCCGACCAAAGACATATGAAGCACCTTGTGGACCAGTCAGAGGATTTGTCACATCACTGGCTAAGATGATCTCAACTTGTTTTAGCCGCGGATCTAATTCGCTGACATCAATCCTGGCAAGATCTTTTAATGCGCCGCCTCCAACCGGCAGTTCCTGACCACTGCTATCCAAAAGGTGCGCGCCCAATGCTTGTGCCATCCCCGCACCGGCATCATTGGTACTGGAACCGCCCAGCCCAATGATGATGCAGTCGATGTCCTGACCAAGCGCATCCTTAATCAATTCGCCGGTGCCATAGGTCGTTGTCAGCCACGGGTTGCGCTGATCAATCGGTACTATTTCCAAACCGCTGGCCATTGCCATTTCAATTACGGCGGTTCGTGAATCACCTAGGATGCCATAAGTAGCAGCAGTTGATTTGCCTAGTGGTTCAGTGACCGTCAGATGTCTAAAAGTACCATGCGTTGCACTGACTAAAGCATCAGTTGTTCCTTCACCGCCATCAGCCAAGGGAACGCTGATGATGCTGGCATTTGGATCAGCCTGCTTGATGCCGAAAGCCATTGCTTCACAAACCTGGCGCGATGTCATGCTTTCTTTAAATGAATCTGGTGCCAAAAGATAAGTGGTCATGCTAAATACTCCTTATTAAATATTTTGCTTTCTGAAGATTCTTCAGAATTGTTTCATTTTAATCCTATATCAGATCAAGTACGATCCACGTATGATAATAAAAAACGAGAAGGAGCGAGATAATGCTTAGTCTTGATCATTTAAGCCAGATTATAACGCAACTTTGGCCATCAATCAGCTTTGTTGGCAAGGATGACGACGGCGGTCTGGGATGCGGACGTGATGATTACGATTGATGCTGATCTGCAAGATGATCCCGACAAGGTTCCCGAAATGATTGAGCAATATAAAAATGGCTGTGAGATTGTCTACGGGGTGCGCATTGATCGCCAGACTGACTCTTGATTCAAGCGCGCAACACTGCTGAGGGCTTCTATAAATTGATGAATCAGATGGGTGTGACCATGATTCCCGACAGTGCTGGTTTTCGGCTGATGAGCAATCGGGCAGTACATGCTTTATTGAAGTACTCGGAACGCAATTTTGTTCTTACGCGGTTTGGTTCCACAATTGGGCTTTCAGGCAGGGAAGGTATACTATCAGCGAACGGTACGGCTGGCTGGTGAAACCAAATATCCGTTCAAAAAAATGGTTGGTTTGGCGCTCAATGGAATTACGTCATTAATCAGCGTACCATTGCGACTGATTTTTTGGCTAGGAACGATAACCTGTCTTTTGTCAGCTGGTATGGGGATTTTCACTTTGATTGTTCATGTAATCGGTCATACTGTATCAGGCTGGTCTTCATTGATGCTTTCACTTTGGTTTATCGGCGGTGTTCAGCGCTCACAGCTTTCGACTCAGTACCATGTCCGGCCGACATATTTAAAACCGGGTCAGATTGTTTCACAGCAGATTAAGCTTAACGGTGAGGGACAATATTTGTCAGTTCAGATTCATCAAGACAGCTCGCTGAAGGTTTCGCTGCATGATCAGCAGAATGGTCAGACCTGGTATTTAAAGCGACGTGGCGATTCATATCGACTATCTCGATCCTTAAAAGCAGGCAACTATCAGATCAGGGTTGCCAATCAGACCAGTCAAAAACAGCCGATTGCAATCTTGAAGACCGATCATTACCAAATGGCAGGTACGTCTTTGGTTATTGCTGGTCAAGTACAAAAAGATGCCTCACTGATCTATCTGGTTAGAAACTATCAATAACGTTCCAACAATCAGTCCAATAACTAAAAAACGCCGAATCAACATAGGATGCTGAAGCGGCGTTTTTGGTTATGATATAATATTTTGGTCTAAGAACATTGGCAGTGCTTCGCTACAAAGGAAGTGATGCCAATGAAGGAGTTGAAACAATGAGGGCGACACTTCCCAACATTATGAAAGGGATTCAAAGTGTCAAACCGACATCAAGATGGCGTCGATCTGAAAGGGCTTGCTGCGGTTCTACATGAACTGCACGGCCTGCCGATCGGTGTTCAGTATGCAGCTCTAGCAGTGGTGGTAATTATTGTGATTGCCTCTCTGATTGCTGGCTGCTGGATGGTCAGTCATTTTCACGTCTGACCAAAAGAAAAACCATCTTTATGAGTGGCAGCTCTAAGATGGTGAAGTAGTTTTATCTGTAAATAAAGCGAAACACTGTCGATTTTCAAGGACATGGGCTAACGTGTTCCAGCACGTTAGTCTTTTTGTTTACGGTATAATTATAACTGGTTTTAAAATGTTTTGCAATTTCAGCTAAAAGAAGATGATCCTAGCTGGCTTGCTAGCTGAAAGCACCAGCTATACCCAGCTTTATCAGCATATGTCAATTTATGCTATCTATAATTGAACATAATACAACAGCCCCGCCCAGTAGATTACTGAGTAGGGCTGATTTTTTAAAAGGGGAGTAACAGGGGATGCAATCGATATTTGCAGCGCAATATCCAAACGTCGTCAAATAATTAGTCTTCAAACGATTGGATGCAGACCAGCTGATCGTTTGAGATGTGCTCATTCAATGCATTGGCCAGCTCACCGGAAATCACACCAGCGGCAGCCTGTTGCTGAACGTAGCTGTGCTCATCTTGAAAGGCCTTAATGGCAAGTGTCCGCAAAACGTTGGTATCCATCTCGCCACGAGAATGGAAACGATCCAGTGTCTGCTGCCGATTCAGATACATCCGCCGTACCATGGCAACCTCATGCACGTTGTCTGGTGTCTGTACCTCATCTAAAAACTCGTTAACGTCGGTCATGGTCATGCTAAAGATTGATTCTAGACGGTCAAAATACTGTTGCCGAACCGCTTTGGACTTATCTTGCAAAGCCTTGTTGCTATATAGCTTTTGCATTTCGTTAAACGTTTGGGGATGGTGTTTATGCAACTTGTGACTCAGTCGTTTCCATTTCAGCCGGTAGTGCCAGATTCGCAAAAAGGCAAATAGGCCATGCTGACTGTGCATTAAGGCATCGCGGCCAATCATTCGGTCATAGACCTGCTCTTCTTTAGCAGTTACGACACCATTTTCACGCAGCTCAGCCAACGTCTGCATTTCAACGCCCCGTGCCTGACTGGCGAGCCGATCATAGACGTTGCGATTGATCTTGAAAGTCAGTGTCATTTGACTGCTCAGCTGGTCAATCAAAAGCGCCTGTTCTTTTTTGTTTTCAGACGACTCGCTTAACTCATCGATCGCATATTGAACGGTATGGATCAGCTGATCTTGGAACTCATCGTTGGTATAGTTCTTAGTCTTGGCTGGCAGCAGGCGCGGAAAGGCCAGCGTGCCAACCGTCAGACTGATCAAGATGACAATTGCGGCCAAAAGAATCAATTGAGTACGCGTGGCCAGCTGTGAGCTTTCGGCTAGCACAGGGATGGAAAACGCCATTGCCAACGTAATCGTACCATGAATTCCTCCTAGCGCCAGCAGCAGACTGTCATAATTTGGATTCTCAGAATGCATATCAACCAGTCGAAAGCGCGCCCATAAAAAGCGAATCAGTCCCATGGTCAGATATAGGCCCAGTGCCAATAATGCCAGTTTCATAATCGTGGGAGCCAGTGTCTGACTGACGACTTCTGGCAGCATGACTCCCAAGAGGACAAACACAAAACCGTTTAATAAGCTGGCAATGATATTCCAAAGCGTCGTTGTAGCGTTCTGCACGCGCGAAGAAGTCAAACGAAGCTGATCGTATAAGATGCTGTGGACAATGCCAGCCGCCACGACTGCCAAAATCCCTGAAAGATGCAGCTCCTCAGCTAGCCAGTAGACTGCTAGTGGCGTCATGACGTTGATTGGGATGACGATGGAGCCGATATCGACGTGGGTTCGCATTAGCGTGGTTCGCAGCGCAATCAGCATCCAACCCATTAATGCCCCAAAAATAATGCCGCCGAAGAACACGTATAAAAAGGTTAAAATGCCGTGACCCAACGAAAATTCTCCTGAAGTTAGCGTTCCTGTAGCCAGACTGAACAAGACCAATCCAGATGCGTCATTGAATAGCGATTCATATTCCAGGGTCTCATTAACATTTTTCGGCATCTCGACATTGGTTGTTAGAGATTTTACCGCGACAGCATCAGTTGGTGTAATAATGGCTGCCAGCATAAACGCCAAAGCATACGTGAAATGCTGCGGCAAAGCCAGCTTAAGGCTGCTGCCGACCACAATGACGGTGACAATCGCCAGCCAAACCGCCATCGACATAATTTGATGGATGTTTTGCGAGAGCTGGCGAAAAGAGACGTTCTGCCCATCATTAAACATTAGTGGTGCAATGATCAGCAGCATGAAAATCTCAGGCTCCAAAACGATCGCATGCGTATCGATCGGTAAGATGCTCAGCATGATGCCGGCTATAATCTGATAAATCGCCAATGGTAAAATCGGCCAGAGCAGATGAATGATGTTGGCTGCCACAACGGTTATCAATAGCAGGCCAACAATGTAGACAGTGGTCATAAGGTTCCTCCCAATATTAATTTATTTAATTATAACTGATAAGACTTAGCTGCGGACATCAACAAGTACTTTATTATCCCGTGAATTTATTAACAATATTTTATATTATGTAAAATTTTGCGATTAAACAAAACTAAAATTAGGCCATTGAGTTATTTAGTTTTTCTTTTTAGGCCCGCAATAAAAAAGAGCGCCCTTATATAAGGAGCGCCCAGCCGGCTTGCTGGATTGACGGTCCAGCTTGCACAACGATATATTCCTAATTACGTTGGAATTGTAACATATTTTTATGCTGTGCTACAATATTTTCGCACAACTAAAGCGAGATTGACACCCTCGACTAGTGCGGGAAGGAGGCTCCTTCCAATGTCTCACTGGTGTATATTCCTAATTATCGTGCCAAGTAAGCACGTTAAACAACTAATCAAGCGGCTGTTCGGGTAATGGCTGCCAGCGCTCATCGGTTTGGATACTGATTGAGCGCTTTTTTATTAAAAACAGCCGGCTTGCTAAGTATTGATGACCGTAATCAAAGATAGATTAAACTATTTTAAAGCCCATTTGACTTTGAGCATGTTATAATACTTTAAGTTTTATCAGACTATGATTGAAATTAAGTAAAGAAGGGATCTACGTGACACTTACCGGAGCAGATTGGCAGCTTTTAGAATCAATCATCGTTGTCTTGCCGAAAAAGAAACTCAAAAAAGTGTGTAAGCATACTGACGCAACCAAGAAAGCCATTAAGCAGGTACGCAAAGGCCAGTCTTTTGTAAGAGAATGGGATCCAAAAGTGGCCTTTCAGACTTTGCAGTATCTAGAAAAGCATGTTTACAAAAAAGACCTGGCCAAAATGAATCAACACCGTTTGATCTGCAACTATCACGTAATGATCAACGATTTGAATCGGGCAATCTTTGATGAAAACTATCGCGGGCAGTATCCGCCACTGACCCGTGAATCGCGCATTCAGATCGAGCGCAATCCTTTAGTTCAGCCAGGGGAAGGCTATCGCAACATTATTGATTACTATCTGGATGATGGGCTGATGGGAGCACCCAGATATGCTAAGCTGCATGAGGCCACGATCGGCGAGGTTCTGGATGAGATGGCAATCATGGGTCAGTACAGCATTTAAGTCTAACCAGCTCTAAGAACTTATCATTGTCAATATGAGCGTCTGGCAGTATACGCCAGGCGCTTTTTAGCTTTTAAAAAGGGATGGCTGATCGAAACGCGCCATCAGATCAGGTAAACGATGGACCAGATTTTGCCGCGTGGTTAGATCATAAAAATAACAGGTTTGTGCATGCGCGTCGACTACTTCTCGATAATGAGTATAAACGTCATGTCCAGGCAGATGGTTCATTTCAACTTGCTTTAAAATTTTAGATGACAGCCTAAATGCCTCTTGATCATTGTCGTCGAACGGGGATGACTGCCAAAGACTCACCGCAGCATTGATAAAACGCGAAGTCGGTGTTCTTTTTAAGGGTGGGGGAGTTTTGGAGCCGCGAATCGCCATGATTATTTCGGTATCGCTGGCGTCTTGATCGATTCCTAGATAGTCAGTCAGTTTTTGACGCTGTTTTGCATAACAGGGACTGTTGGTTAAAACACCCAGCTGGATGGGCTGAATCGTTAAATGATATTGTGTAGGTTCAATCAGATAGGTACCAGTATCATCGCTTAACAGCCAATGGAAAGGATGGACAATGTCATGATCGTGCCAGATTACGCTATTTAATGCCACTGTGTCTAATTCTGAGGCAATTTCGGCAACGGATGCGTGCATGCCTAGCAGCCAGCCAATCAAGTCCTGTGGCGACAGATTCAAATGATGATTTTGGGGATGATCATAATAAACCTGCGGGCCAGGAAAATAAAGCTCAGCCGCCCATAAGCCAGCTGAATTCAAGCCATCGCCAATCAGATAGTGATCATTGATCTGGCGCATTCCGCCTAAGATTGCATAATCATTGGCAAATGAGTCGTATTCCGGCAAACTCTGCCATTGATAATCGATTGGCAGATACCCCAGCTGCCAGGGCGTGGAGCGGGGCGGGAAATCCATTGTACGACCTAAAAAGCGATGATGCTGTCTGGTTGTAAAACTGATTGCCGTACACATGTTGTCACGCCCTTTCAAACTTCACGGCTATTCTAGCATTAATTGCTTGGTATCACTAGTAAGCAGACTGATAATCGTTAAATTTATTGAAAACGCTTAGTTAATTGGTTCCTTACCAGGCAAGATGATTTAAAAGTAGATTGCTATTTCGTATAATTAAGTTAGAGATAGTAGTCATCCGTTCAATGACACCTAATTACATAATATATTTAAAGGAGGAAAAATCATGACGACTCACAAATTGATGCGGCTCGCTGCAGCGGTTTTATTGGCTGTCACGGTATCAGGCGGCACGCTTGCCACAACATCTGAATCATCGCCAACTGTCCAAGCAGCTGCTCAGACCATTAAGCTGAATGAAAAACAAGCTGTGGCTAAATTCAAGCAAAAATATGCCAAGACAAAAATCAGTGAAATCAGTCTGGAAAAACATCTGAATCGCTACCAATACGAGATTTCCGGCTTTGATTCACAAAAGGAATATTCAGCCAAGATCGATGCACAGACTGGCAAACTATCCGCTGCCAAATCTGAAAAACTTGATGCTGATGACCACGAAACGGCAATTAAACTTAGCCAAGTCATTAGTCGTCAAAAAGCCAATCAGTTAGCCGAAAAAGCTGCTAAATCCGGTCAAGGCCGCGAATGGACGCTGGAAACCGATGATGGTCAAACCATCTGGCAAGTTGACGTTGTTGATGGTCACCAAAAAACCGAAGTTAAAATCAATGCAATCAATCAAAAGGTGATCAGTGTCGAAAACGATGATTAACTAAAAATGCTCGTCAAGCTGCTTAAAACTTGACGAGCATTTTAACATTAAAACTAAGCAGAGTTGTTCTCCCTTATTTTTGAAAGTAGCATTAAAATTTTAGTTTTAATGCGTTTATATTTTAAAGAGTCCTATTTTCCTATGTTTATTTGACTTCTAATCCAAGCTACGGATTTTGCTATGATTGAAACTACTGTCGTTGATCCCCAAGATCTGCCAGCCATCTTACACTTCAAAGCCCGGGACCGCTGCCCAGTATCAGGCAACGATTGCTGTTGATTCAGATTATCGTGGTGGCTCCAGTCTGTTGCGGGCCATTGAAAGATTCGCCAAAACCAGTGGCATCACATCATGCTGATCTGTTTATTGGATCGTGTGCCTTTTTATGAGAAAAACGGCTACGTCAATCAAGGCGTCGTGGCTTCAGCGCTTGCCGGCAAATTTTGATACAACATGACTAAGCTTTTACCCAGCAAACAGCATCTAGTATTTCAACATGTTTAATCTTAACTGAGGCTTGTCACTGGAGAAATTGAATCTTAGAATAATAACAGTTAATTCGTTTTGGAGAGTGATCTTAATGATTAAAGACGGCTTTATCCCATTTGGTCCTTACCGCACTTATTATCGCATCGTTGGCAAGCCTAGCGACAAGGCGCCTTTACTGCTGCTGCATGGCGGGCCGGGCTCGACGCACAACTACTTTGAAGCTTTGGATGAGCTGGCCGAGCGTGATCAGCGGCAATTGATCATGTACGATCAGATCGGCTGCGGTCTTTCATCGATGCCCGATCATCCCCAGGTCTATCAGGCTGAAACCTGGCTGCGGGAATTAAAGAATCTGCGGGAACGGCTGCATCTGGATCAGATCCATCTACTGGGCCAGTCTTGGGGCGGTATGCTGGCAATCATGTATCTTTGTGATGAAATGCCAGCTGGAATTAAAAGTCTGATTCTTTCAAGCACCCTTTCTGATGCCCAATTATGGGGACAAGAACAGCACCGTTTGATCAGTTTTATGAGTAAGGAAGATCAGGAAGTCATTGCTCAAGCCGAAGCTGCCAACGATTTCACTGGTGATGCCTACCAGCGGGTCAATGCCCGGTTTATGGAACTGCACGCGGCAGCAGCACCTGATGAGAATGCTCCTGAATATCTGTGGCGTGAGAAAAACGTTGGCGAACTGGCCTATCAAACGGCCTGGGGACCCAATGAGTTTACGCCGACCGGTAATCTCAAAGACTATGACTATACTGATAAGCTGCGCAATCTATACGTGCCAACCTTAATTACCAGTGGCACCAACGACCTTTGTACGCCATTGGTTGCCAAGACGATGGCCGATGCCCTGCCCAATTTGCAATGGCATCTGTTTGACGGCACGCGGCATATGTCGTTTGTCGAAAAGCCTTTGGAATATCAAGCAGTACTGCAGGATTGGCTGGATCAGCACGACTAAACCAGTTCAAGCAGGCAGACCGCCACATGCTGGTACGTTTCAAAGATGACAAAGCTCCCTGCTCAGGCAAATGGCCCAGGCAGAGAGCTTTTTATTTATCAGTGGCTGTCGTTTCTATGCAAGAACACCACCACAACAACACGTATTCCAACCACCACGCAGACCTCCTATACTTGAGGAAACTCATATAGGAGATCTTTTTGATAGTTAAAATGAAATCGTTGAAGATTGATGGCTTAGCTGCAGTGGTCGCTGAAAACTATGATAATGATTATAAAAGGTGTACTATTTTGTGTACACAAACGTTATAATTAAACCACTGAAACGGCTATTCAAATCATCCAACTAAAGTATCATTATCATAAATAAGCAGAAAGGCCCCGGCGTAATTGCTGAGGCCTTTTTTAAGATAATAGATCAATCAACCGTGCATAAAGTCGCAGTAATAGTCGCAATGCATGGTTTGCGGGACCTGATCCCATTTGACCGGGTAGCCGGCACCATGCGCGCAGAAAACCGAATCCGGCGTATTGGCCAGATCGGCAGTCGGCAGATAGTCCGCCTGCTGAATGATCTCGTCAGCATTATGACATGGTCGATAGCCAGCTGGCAGACACTCCAGCTGTCCTTGTCCATGCGTATAGCCGCGCAGCACCGTGGCATAGTCGCTCATTTGGGCAACTGGCGCCAGACCAGTCAGTAAAACGCTGTCAGTCATCTGATCATCAAGCGGGTCAACCTCGCCATGCATGCGCTGCAAGTCGTTAAGCGCACGACCAACCTGAGTACTTGGGACCATCAGCCGGAAACGATACCACGGCTCCAAAAGCTGACATTGATGCTGGGCTTTTAAAGTCATCAATCCTTGCCTTAGCGCGCGACTGGCAGCCTGACGGAAGTCCCCACCCTCAGTATGTTTGACGTGCGCGCGGCCACCAACCAGCGTTACCTTGACATCGGTCAGCGGAGCGCCAATCAAAACGCCCTTGGGACTGGCCTGCTCGAGACTGGTAATGATCTGATGCTGCCAATTTTTATTCAGCACATCGACACTGCATTGACTGGTATAGCGGATCCCGGTTCCCCGCTTGGCCGGCTCTAATAAGAGATGCGCTTCAGCATAGTGCCGCAATGGCTCAAAGTGACCGACTCCCTCAATTGGCGCGGTGATGGTCTCACGATACAAAATACCGCCTTTAATGAAGTCAACATCCATGCCAAATCGTTCTAAGAGCAGTTGCTGCATAATTTCCAGCTGCACGGTTCCCATGATCTGAACGCGAATCTCCTGCAGCTGTTCATCCCAGACCACATGCAGCAGTGGATCCTCATCAGCCAGCGTCTGCATGGCCTTTAAGCATTGATGAACGTCATTTTCTTTCGGATCAACCGCATAACTCAAAACGGGCTGCATGAGTGTCTGCGTATCGTCTTTAAGGTTCCCTAGCCCTTGTCCTGGATAGGTTGTCATCGGCCCGGCAATGGCACAGACAGCGCCTGCTGAGACCTGATTGACGATGGTAAACTTACTGCCGTTGTATACACGCAGCTGATTGGCCTTTTGATCCGGTAAAATGGCGGTCTTTGCCTTGAGACTGCCACCCAGCACCCGCACCCAGGTTAAGCGCTCGCCCCGTTCATCATGCGAGATTTTAAACACACGGGCCGCAAACTCGCTGGGAAATTCACGAGGCTGCGTCCACTGGGCAAGTGAAGCCAGCAAGGCATCAATCCCTTGCAGCTTTAATGCTGAGCCAAAACAGCAGGGAAAAAGCTGCCGTTGCTGAATCATCTGCCGAATACGCTCATCTGAAAGCTGACCTTGATCCAGGTATTCTAACAATGCATCGTCATCTTGCATGGCCAGTTCTTCATGGTCAAATAATTTAAGCTCACCATTAAAGTCCGTCAGCGCAAAACAGCCTGACGCAAGCTCGGTCTGCAGCTGACTGAGGATCTTCTTACCATCAGCCGTATCAGCATCCATTTTATTGACAAAGATAAAAGTCGGGACGCGGTTTTCAGCCAACAGCTGCCAAAGCGTTCTGGTATAGCCTTTAACGCCATCGGTTGCCGAAATCACCAAAACCGCATAGTCCAAAACCCGCAGTGCCTGTTCAGTCTGCGCAGCAAAATCAACGTGGCCAGGGGTATCCAGCAGCGTGATGGACAGGTCGTCATACTCAAGCTTGGCCTGGTGGGAAAAAATCGTAATGCCACGCTTTTTTTCAAGCTGATCGGAATCCAGGAATGCATCCCCATTGTCAACACGTCCCAGACGGCGAATGATTCCCGTCTGATAAAGCAGGGCCTCAGACAGCGTTGTTTTACCGGCATCAACATGCGCGATCATACCAATCGTAATCTGTTTGCTCAATTCAATCCTCCTTTATGGTAGTGAGTTGCCAGCTGCCAGATAGATATCGTACCATTCCTGGTTGGTCAAGGTTATCTCGCTGCCTTGAGCACTATCAATAATATGCTGCGGATTCATCGTCCCCAAAAGCACTTGCATTTTTGCGGGATGTTTGAGAATCCAAGCAACTGCGATCGCATTTTTAGAAACATGATACTTATCGGCCAGACGCTTTAACACCACATTTAATTCATGGAACTCCTCATTGTCGATAAAGGTTCCCGCAAATGTACCATATTGAAACGGCGACCAGGTTTGAATCGTCATTTGCTTGCGCCGCGCGTATTCCAACAGTCCCCCATCATGATTGAGCGAGGCTTGATCAGTCATATTGGTATGCAGGCCAAAATCAATCATCCCCGTGTGCATGATCGAAAACTGCAGCTGGTCAACCAACAGCCGCTGTGAGCAGGCATGCTGTAGCAATTCAATCTGTTGCGGGTTGAAGTTGGAAACGCCAAAGTGCCTTACTTTGCCGGCTTTTTGCAGCTCATCAAAAGCCGCGGCTACTTCTTCAGGTTCCATCAATGGATCAGGCCGATGAATCAAGAACGAGTCCAGATAGTCAATGCCCATCCGCGCTAAGATGCCATCTACGGCAGTCAGCAGATGCTTTTTAGAAGAGTCATAGCGCGTAATGCGGCCCGTTTCATCAGCAAACAGCCCAGCCTTGGATTGAATGTAGAAATCATCTCGTCGCAGCCCACTTTGCTTGAGTGCCTGGCCAAAATGAATTTCGGATGAGCCGCGGCCAAGCTTGGGATCACGACCATAGATGTCAGCCGAATCGATAAAGTTGATACCGGCTTCATGCGCGGTCTGAAGCGTCTTAACAGCATCAGCAACGGGCAGTGTCCCCATCCGCATGATCCCTAAGGCAACGTTTGAGACTTCCCAATTTGTTGCGCCAATTTTAATCGTCTGCATAATTTAACGCCTTCTTTATTGTTGATATGATCAGTATAAACCAAAACAAAAAAATCTCCTAAAACTCGCGCCAGTTCTAGGAGAATATGGTTAATGCGGCTGGTTGGGCAGATCATAGGTAAAGCCCTCGCCTTCCACGCTGGCAATGTCAAACGTGGTAATAAAGGCATGCGGATCGATATCATTAATCAGGCGTTTTAAGGTGACGACTTCTTCAGAGGCTACTACGCAATAGAGGGCTTGGCCTGGCTGATGAGAATAGGCACCTTCGCTTTTCAGCAGCGTCACGCCCCGCTCCAATTGCCGCATGATTTGATTGCTGATTTCCTCAGTTTGGGTCGAGATGATGATGAAACCTTGTGCTGGATAAGAGCCGGCCTGCGTAAAATTGACCACCTTGGAAAAGACATAGGATGCTAAAAGCGTATACATCATTTTCCGGATATCGATATAGGAAAGCGAGGCCGTTAAAACAATCGCGTCACAGATTAAAAGCGAACGACCCATGGGAACGCCGCGATGCCTTTCAAACATCCGCGCGACGACATCCGACCCGCCCGTCGTACCATCAAAACGGTAGACGATCCCTGAGCCAAAGCCGCCGATCAGACCTGCCAAGACCCCAGAAATAAACAGATCATGCTGAATATCCAGGGTGAATGGCACGCGCTGCCAAATCCAGATCCAGATTGAAAGCCAGATCGTGCCATACACGGTATAGATCAAAGCGCGCCGTCCCAACAGCCGATAGCCGATGATAATCAGCGGAATGTTGATGCAAAGCGTCGAAATAGATGGATCAACATGAAATAGATGATAGATAATCAAAGAGATCCCGGTAACCCCGCCTTCCGCTAATCGATTGGCAATGTTGATCTTAACGAATCCTAGTGCATAAATACCGCAGCCGATCGTAATCATCAACAGATCCAGCAGCCTTACTTTGTTGGTCGATGCCTGCTTGAACATTGCATCACCCGCCTTTCTTAATTCATGTTCGATCAATTCTGCTTCTCTCGTTAGGCAGCCGCTTAAATAACTAAATTCTAGACGCAAACACGCTGATTAGTCAAATTACGCTGTTTAACGATATAATAGAAAGCAATCAAATTGGGAGGCAATGGGATGCAGAAAAAGAAATGGAGCCTGTTATTAGGAATCATATTGGGAATGTTGATGCTGACGATTCAAGCACACGCCGCCACGACTTCAGCAACGTTTATCTTTCATGATCGAACCGGTAGTCAGCGTGACGAGACACCATTGATTACAGCCGCGCAAAAAGATGGCGTGAAGCTAAGCATTTTGCATGCCAAGGTCAGTACTCAAGGAAAAGTTAAGCTAAGCGGACAATTGACAAAAGAAGCGACACCCGTAATCGAAGTCGAGTTTGTCAAGCATGAAGGCAGCTATTCCAAAACGGCACAATGGTCATATCAAGTTATTAAACAAGCACGGGCTAAGTGGCATTTTAAGACTATGAACCTGGTGGGAATCGGTACTGGTAATATGGGCCTGTTAAACTGTCTGACAAAATATGCTGATACTGGTCAGCTGCCAAGCCTTGCCAAACAGGTTGCAGTCGCTGGCCCTTTTAATGGTACTCATATTCAGCCAAACGCCGATTCAAAGCTGATGAAAAACGGCCGCCCCTATCATATGAACATGCTTTATCAAGAGCTGCTTGGCTTAAAAAAGACCTATCCCAAGTCAAGCGCTGTCTTAAATATTTACGGTAACCAAAGTAATCATTCGGATGGAACCGTTGCCAACAATTCATCGCGTGCGCTAAGATATTTGGTAACGCCGCGAGCCAAGAGTTATCAAGAACAGGAAGTCAAGGGTACGCGCACTGATCATGATCAGCTGATGCACAACCCGCAAGTACAGAATACCGTAATCAAGTTTTTATGGAAATAGATCAAAGCGCTGAATCACTCCTCTCAAGGACGATTCAGCGCTTTTTTAATGACAACGGCTGGGTTTGATCATCCAAATTGGATCCGATCCGGCATTTGTGATTTCTTGACGATTGCCTGAACTGCTGATCGAACGCTTCTTTCATTGTCATGGTCGTGATTGATGTGGCTGTTTTGGCACTCGGAGCGTTGATTCGCTGTCAGACAAGGTTTCAAAATACTTGTCGAGATAGACTTTGTGGCTGACCGTCATAATCAGGTTACGCAGCATGCGTTTTTGTTCGGTTTGATCATGGCCCACTACTGCCAGCTCATCCTGCAACCCGAATACGTATCTTAAGACGTTTTCCAGTTCTTCGCAAAAATAGTCATAAGCAGTTTGCGTGTCATAGCTCTGGTGTTGAATCTGAATTGCCAGCTTCAGATTATCCAGCTGCAGGACGTTTTTAGCCACGGCGATAAACATCAGCTCAGCCAGCTGCTCTGTTTGATAAAGCTTCTTTTGCGGCCGTGAGATCAAACCATGCTTCACATAGTTGCTGATCATAGAGCTGGTCAGCTTAACGTCGCCTAATGGACAAAGACACTGATTCAGATAATTGGTCGTCTGTTCGAGATAAAGACCAACATCCGGTAGCTCTTGATAGCGTGGCAGTTTAAAATCAATCAGATCTTGGGCCATTTTTTGTTCTCTCTTGGTCATCATGGTTTCCTTTCATAATTCAATCAAAAAGTATTATAGCTCAAAATCTTGATAATTAAACTAATAGTATTTAAAATTCTCTTTGCGGTTTTTAAAAAACTTGACGTTGGAAATCGGATCAACTAAACTTCAAGTAAAGAGTTTTTGAAAAACCGGTAATGTAATTGAGGTAACTATTAATGAAAAAGATCGTAGTTGATTCCGGCGCCAATCTGCTGGAAAAATCAATCAAAAGCGTTGCATGTGTTAATGTTCCGCTTACCCTAACAATTGAAGAGCATATCTGGTCTGATGATGAAGCCCTTGACCTGCCTGCTTTTACAGCGGCTCTGCAGCAAACGAGTCAGCCGGCCACTTCTTCATGTCCTAATCTAGCTCAGTGGCTGGCCGCCTATGGAGATGCTGATGAAATCTACGTCTTGACGATTACTGGCAAAATGTCGGGCAGCTATAACACCGCTCAGCAGGCCGCGGCAATTTATCTTGAAGTTCATCCTAGTGCTAAGGTTCATGTTTTTGACTCGCTTTCGGCTGGACCGGCAATGCATTTGATGGCCGAAAAACTGGCCGAGCTGATCAATAGTGGTCAGTCATTTGAGCGGGTCGTGATGTCCTTAAATGAATTTAAATCGCAAGTTGAGCTGATCTTTGCGTTGGGCTCACTGGATAATCTGGCGGCAAACGGTCGAATCAGCCCCGTCTTGGCTAAGGTCGCGCACTTGATGAATCTGCGTGTGATCGGTACGGCTGATCAGGGTAGCTTCAAAATGCTGACCAAGGCACGTGGCCCAAAGAAATGCTTTCAGGCTTTGATTACTCAGATGGAACAAAAAGGCTATCAAGGTGGCGCGGTTAGAATCGATCACGTACAAAATCAAGAGGCTGCCGAACGGTTCCGACAGCTGCTGTTGGCTGAGTATCCCAACGCTAGCGTAGTAATTGGCAAATGCCGTGGACTGTGCACTTTTTATGCCGAGCAAGGCGGTCTGATGATTGGCTTTGTCAAGGGTCATGAACAGCAATAATCATCTTTTTTTGCTTAAATCTGTATCCTATCAACAGTAAAAGATATTTTACTTAGTGTCTAAAAACCACTATGCTAGAAGAAATTCAAATTGGGAGACTTAAAAATGCACGGATTTCTTTTTAAAAAGTGGCGGTGGCTGCTACTGGCGATTTTAGGATTGGCGATAATTGGCAGTGGAATTTGCTGGTGGCAGCGAGCCCAGGCAGCTCAGCAGTTTATTCAATCCAAGACGCCGACCTTCTTTTTTCATGGTTATGGTAGCAGCCGCCATGCTGAAGAACATATGGCTAACGCGGCAAAACGAGCTGGAGCGACCAATACGATTATCTGGGCAAATGTCGATCGCGCTGGCAAGGTTACTTTTCATGGTCAGATCAAGGCCAACGCCATTAATCCGATTATTGAGGTCAACTATGAAAACCCGCGGGAAACCAACTATCATACTGACGGTCAGTGGGCCTTCAACGTTTTGAGCGCGGCCAAGCAAAAATGGGGTTTCAAAAAGATGAATTTGGTTGGCCACTCAATGGGCAATATGGACATTATGTACTGTCTTTTGGATCATCCCCACAGCCAACAACTGCCTAAACTGCAAAAGCAAGTTGACATTGCCGGACACTTCAATGGCTTGAATGGCGAGGACGAGGCATCGTCAAAACTGGCTGCGGATGGCAAGCCGACCGTGACCAATCGTTTCTATCGTGAGCTGACCAAGCTGCGAACGACTTATCCAACCGGCGTCAAGATTCTAAATATCTATGGCAATCTACAGGATGGCTCGAATTCTGATGGCACGGTACCAAACAACTCATCTAAATCACTACGCTACCTGGTGTCGCCAGTTGCCCAATCGTATACCGAGCATGAAATTAAAGGTTCTCGGGCTCAGCACAGCAAATTACACAGCAACTCACAGGTTGATTCTCTGCTGATCAATTTCTTATGGGGGAAATAATGAAAATCAAAACAGCATCGTCTGGGCTTTAAGACGGTGCTGTTTTTAATTGGTCTAGTTTAATTCAAGTCGATAAATCAAGTATAAAATTCAAAGAATAATTAAAATAATCATAAAAACAAGCTGATTTTTCTTTTTTTAACAACTAAAATCGAATAAAACTTGCAATTATTCGTTTGTCTCCTAAATTGGTTTACATGTCAGTTGGCTGGTGATAAAGTCTTAAACCATAAAGAGAAAGCAGATTGATTTTTGAAAGGTGTGTTAATAATGAGAAAAGAACACGATTCACTTGGTATTCAAAGTGTCCCTCAAACCGCTTACTATGGCATTCATACAGTTCGGGCGCGCGGCAACTTTCCAGCCGTCAGCAGCATCAATGATCGGGAACTGATCAAGAACTTTCTGCGCGTTAAGCTGGCCTGTGCACGAGCTAACCAAAAAGCAGGCCGCTGGGATGATGAGCGTGTTCCGCTGGCGATTATCGATGCCTGTCAGGATCTGTTAGCACACTTTGAGGAATATGAAGATGAATTTGCCATCCCCGCGATTCAAGGCGGTGCTGGCACGAGTACCAACATGAACGTTAACGAAGTCGTTGCCAACCGGGCGATTGAACTGCTGGATGGACAAAAAGGCGACTACCAGCTGGTCAACCCCAACGATGACGTCAACAAGTCGCAGTCAACCAACGACACCTACCCAACCGCGGGCCACCTAACGATGATTCAGCTTACGGATCGTCTGTCGCTAACGCTGAAAAAAGTAATTGCGACGCTCAAACAGCTGGCTGAAAAATACCAAACCACGCTTAAAATGGGACGTACTCAATTGGAAGACGCGATTCCAACCACGTTTGGCCGTTCATTCCATGCCTATGCCTCACTGTTGGAACGTGACCTCAAACGCCTTAAAGCTGCCCGCGATCAGCTGTTGACAGTGCCATTGGGCGGAACGGCAATTGGGACCAGTTTGACTGCCACGCATGAGTATCTCGAAAACGTAATCGCGGAGCTGCAGAACGCTACGCTGTTGCCGGTAAAAGGCTGTGAAGATTTGATTGATGGCGTGCAGAACACTGATGAATACGTTCAGCTTTCGGGCGCCTACAAGTCATTGGCCGTTGATCTTTCTAAAATGTGCAATGATCTGCGTCTATTAGGATCGGGTCCACAAAACGGTCTTGGTGAACTAAATCTGCCACAGCGTCAAGCCGGTTCTTCAATTATGCCGGGTAAGGTCAACCCGGTTATTCCTGAATTCGTAACCCAGACTGCCTACCAGGTGATCGGTCATGACGCGACCATCACTATGGCTGCCGAAGCCGGACAATTGGAACTCAACGCCTTTGAACCGGTGATGTTCTTTGACTTGTTTGATGACGCCCGCCTGTTAAATAGTGCCCTACAGACGCTTAACGAGAACTGCTTGATGGGAATTACCGTAAACGTGGAGCGCTGTCGGCAGATGGTTGAGTCTTCCGCGGAAGCCGCTACTGCCCTTTCACCGCTTTTAGGCTACGAAACCGTCAGTCATCTGGTTAAAAAAGCCTTGCAGGAACAGCGGCCGATTCGTGAACTGGTTGGTGATCGACTAACAACGGCTGAATTGGATCAAGCCTTGGCGCCGACCGCATTCTTTGTTAAATAACGTTGTTTAATGAAAAACAGGCTCAGCGGCAATGCTGGGCCTGTTTGGTTTTATAGATTGAAGATGGACTGAACTTCGCGTAATACGCCGTCATGATCGTTATCATAACTGGTGACGCGGTTGGCAAGCTTTAAAATATCAGGGCTGGCATTTTTCATGGCTACGCCCAGACTGGCTTCTTGCAGCATTTGACGGTCGTTTGATGAATCACCAAAGGCTACGACACTCTTTAGCTGATCATGATCGTCATTGATAATCAGCTCTTTTAATCCAACAGCTTTATTAACGCCTAATGGTAAGACATCCATACAGCCAAAACCGCTATAGGTCGCATAAACGGGATATCGTCTGATCATGTCTTGCGCAAAACCGCGGATCTGATCAGGCGTGACTTGATCGTTCAACCAGATGGGATTAACATTATAGATCTTATCCTCAACCTGACTTAGATCATCAACGAAATTGATATTGATGCCAAACGGCCAGGCGTTCAGATCAGAAATCCTGGTGCCCCAGGTATGACTCCACCCTGTCAGCAGAATCACATCTGGCGCGACTGGCAATGCGTTGACAGCCTTGATCAGCTCATTGACCTGCGACTTGGAGTGCGTTTTTTCAAAAACAACCTTCCCCTGTTTAACGATCAGTGCGCCATTGATTGAGATAAACGTGTCAATCAATGGACAAGGCGCAAAACACTTCTTTAAAAATCGATAGCTGTCACCACTAGCCACGATCCAAGAAACGTTCTGCTGCTGTAGCTTACTTAACGCCATATTCAAAGCGACGGAATTTAGCTGATGCTGATTGTCAAGCATGGTGCCATCGACATCAGTTGCGATATAGCGATACAAGGCAATCCCCCATTTCAATCTAGTAGCTCATTTTAACTAATAACGACGCTTACGCAGACCTAAGAAACCAAAACTCAGCATCCCCATCAGCATTCCCAGAATCGTCATGCCAAAACCATTACGATTGCCGGTCTGTGGCAGGAGCCGTTCCAGAATTGATGGCTCAGCAGTCGTAATGGCGTTAGAGGTGCTTAAAAGCTGGCTGTTGCCGTGCTTAGCCTGACTGACCTTTGTTGGCTCACTGGTTGCCTTGACCGTAACGTCTTTAAGGCTGTTCTGCTTTTGTGACTTGCTGGTTGACGTCTTAGTGCTGGAATTAGCGTCTTGCGAAGATGATGTCTGGGTCGTATCCTTGGCAACGGCTTCAATCGCCATCAGCAGATTGGCTTTCTCTAAGGCATCTTGTGCTTTGTCCAAGGCATCGACGGCATCGTTTAATTCTTTCTCTGCATTGCTCAGGTTTCCTTTTTGCGTTTCGACGTCTTTATTGGCATTGGCTAAAGCCGTCTGTGTTTCATTGACCTTTTGCAGTGCCGATGGAATCAGTCCATAGATATGTAAGACTCCATAGTTGTCCATTGCCACGCCAACGTATTCAGTGTTGGAGCTCAGCAGCATTCTGGCATGACTGTTTTGCGAGTGAGCATCGTTAAACAGCATATCCCAAATTGAGACTGTGGTAGCGCGCTTTAAATCGCCCATGGTCTTAACGATTCGGCTGATAACGTCAGGTTGTTTTTCATTAGCACTCATCAGACCAATATTTTCCCAATCAGCCTTTACGGAGTCAATTCCCTCACCGTATTCATAATTGACGTTGTTAAATACCATTTCACGATTATGATCACGAGTTATATTGGTATTCCATTTTGGATCATTATAGGCGTAATTAACGATCGCTAATGCCTGGGCCAGGGTCAAGTCGTTGTATATCCAAGCAGTCAGCCCAAACTTAGCCCGAATCTGATTGATTAAAGCGGCCACATAATTGCTGATCTCGCTTTGCTGAGCCAGCGTGAGTTTGGTTGGATCAAGCGTCATGCTTTCATCATCCAGTGTTGGTACGACGGTTAAGGCATCTTTGAGACTGGGATCCATTTCGTATCTCTGGGTCGCTTGATTGAAATGCCAGTTTTCAGTGACGTTGGTCTCGCCAATCTGATTTTTAACATTGGCTGACGCATCAGATGATGAATTGTCAAACATGCTTAGATTGGCATTTTTGATGTCAATCGTACTGCCGTTTAAAGTGGCGGCCTGTTCAGCACTGGACGGCATTTGTGATTGAGCTGCCGCGCTGGCAATGGCATAATTACTCTGCGCGGCATTAGCTGCACTGGCCGCGCTGTTTTGAACTGCTGAAGCCGAATTAACAGCTGCTGAAGCCGAGACCACGGCGGCAGAAGCTGAATTGACTCTTTGCTGAGCCTGAGAAACGGCGGCCTGGGCACTGGCAACGGCACATTGCGCATCGGTGGTTGAAACCGTAGTATTCGGATTAGCCGTCGTAATTTGCGCAGTTGAATTGTTGACGGTGTCGGCATGGGCTTCCTGCCAGCCACCGCCAAAAACAGCCGCGCCAGCGATCACCCCTGCCGTTAAGACCGATTGTTTTAAATGTTTATTCTTCATCTTAGATTACTCCCTTATCAAACAAGTTGGTGGTCAAACCAATCTCAATATTTACTTTACCGATTTCCGCATTTTATGTCAAACCTTGCTCAAAACTTAGCAAGATTCTTGCTGGCAAATCTGATACTATATAATAGTAGAAACAAATAGAAAAGAGGAAACACATGGAAGCCGATAAGTATTTGAAACTGATCGATGAGGAACTGTCGCGGCTCCCAGATTACGTTAATGAATACCGTCTTGGAACCAATCATGCCATTACAACGACCTACCAGTATC
The DNA here is from genome assembly GCF_046939755.1 of Limosilactobacillus mucosae. Lineage (GTDB taxonomy): Bacteria > Bacillota > Bacilli > Lactobacillales > Lactobacillaceae > Limosilactobacillus > Limosilactobacillus mucosae_A. Next base: position 79,092 of record NZ_JBKZAY010000004.1, on the reverse strand, counting down.
TGACCGAGATTCGTCGGTTCATGGACTGGCTGCGTGCCAGCGGCCTGGTTGACGCCAAGTCCAATCGAGAAATTCCCACTTCAGTTTTAGAACACCTGCGTCGCGATGACATCATGCTTTATATTGATCATCTGCTCCACACCACCAATGCTCAAGGACGCGTCAACTCGCCAACTTCAATTAATCGTTCAATCAATGCTTTGCGCAGTTTGTTTAAGTTTTTGACGGTAACTGCTGACAACAACGATGGCGAGCCTTATTTCGAGCGCAACGTCATGCTCAAGATCAATTCGCTAAATGATACCAAAACCTTGAACTATCGCGCTCATGCCTTGGCCGCGCATATGTATCGTGGTCAGATGAAGTTTGATTTCATAGATTTTATTGAAAATCGTTATCCCCAGATCTGCGACAAGCGTTCATTGCCTGCATACCGACGCAATAAGGAACGCGACATTGCCATTGTTGCCTTGATCTTAGGGACTGGGATCCGGGTTTCTGAGACTGCCAATGTTAATGTTAATGATATCAACTGGCAGCAGCAGATGTTGGACGTTACCCGTAAAGGTGGCCAAAAAGACAGCGTGCCAATTGCTCCATGGGCAGTCAAATACGTTCAAGACTACCGTGATCTGCGAGCTCAGCGTTACGGGGCTACCAAAAAGGACCAAGCCTTCTTTTTGACGGTTTACCAAGGAAAAACGCGGCGAATCACGGCCAATGCCATTGAACGAATGGTTAAAAAATATTCAACCGCATTCGGCCATCCCTTGACCCCGCATAAACTGCGCCACACTTTGGCCTCGGAGCTGTATGACGTAACCAAGGATCAGGTTTTGGTCTCCCAGCAATTAGGACAAAAAGGCACCTCGGCTACCGACCTCTATACGCACGTTGATCAAAAAGAACAAAAGGCAGCGCTAAGAGAAATCAGCGAGCAGGCAAACCAAGCGCCGCAAAATGAATAACCAAGATTCTGTCTGGCTATGGCTAGGCAGATCTTTTTATCAGTATTAATTTTACATAATATTTAAAACGTAACATTTAATTGAGATGCCAATATTTATCATTCAGCCGGTTCTTTATTTAAGCTACCAATTTGGCATGCTAGCCAATCAAAGTTAAATCCCCCTTCTCTGCAACATTATCGATAACTTATGATCCCTGCCAATAATAAGCTTAGGCCAGAACACTTAAAACAGCTGCTAAAATCTTTGGCAAATTATCATTGACAAAATCGCCGCTCAGCCGCATTCAAACGACCAACTACCCACGCAGATTAATTTCAGTGCGTCTGAGAGCCAAATTCTGCATTTACCCTGTTTTGGGCTGATTTTTAGTGTTAAAACGATAATTGTAAGACACTTTTGATAAAAGAATCTTACACTAAACCGCCGTAAATGCCGTTAAATCAAGGTTTTTAATCAGCAAAAAATCATGTAAGACTGTTATATGCTTATTTTTAAAAATCGGCTTGTTGTTTTTTAGCTGTTAATCAGGCTGATTTAAGATCAGACAGACGGTCAACTCAGTATAATTAACGTCTACAATATTATGTAAAAAAATATCTGCTTTAAATTTTCATATCTTTCTTGTATCATTAAAACCATTAATCAAACAAGGATGTGAGATTTTGAAGAATATCGTGATTATTGCAACTGGTGGTACGATTGCCGGCAGTGGTGAAGCTGGCCGGACTACTGAATATCGGGCAGGAACGGTAGCGGTAGCTGATATCTTAAAGAGTGTGCCCCAACTGGGAAAATTAGCCAATATTGAAATGATTCCTTTAATGAGCGTTGATTCCAATGAAATGGACGAGCAAAAATGGCTGCAGCTGCGCGAGGCCATCAATCGGCAAGCCGCTCGTGATGACGTGGATGGCATTGTGGTTACGCATGGTACCGATACAATTGAAGAAACCGCCTATTTTCTAAACTTGACGGTCAATACTGCCAAGCCGGTCGTTTTGACGGGAGCAATGCGGCCGGCAACTGCTACCAGTGCTGATGGTCCCTTCAACATCTACCAAGCCGTTGCGCTGGCAGCAGATGATCAGACCTATGACTGCGGCGTGGTCTGCCTGTTTTCCAGTACGATCTACTCGGCGCGCGATATTGCCAAGATCAACAACTATAAAATCGATGCCTTTAGCAGTCTGAACGATCATGCCGCGCTGGGATACATGCGTGACGCCGAGGTTTTTATTACCAGTCGGCCGGTATCAAAACACACGATTCACTCCAAGTTTTCGCAGCTTGAATATTCAGCATTACCTAAGGTTGGCGTGGCAGTCTATTACGCTGGGGCCCCGGCTGAGATTTTAGAACGACTGGGACAAGACTGCGATGGATTGGTAGTAATTGGAACCGGAAGCGGCAACTATTCTCAAGCCTGGCGCCAGAAACTGGACGCGTTGGCTGAACAGGGCGTGGTCGTCGTGCGCAGCTCACGGGTATCAAATTCAATCGTTTTTGACGAACCGATTTTTGACCCGCACGATCACTTCATTGGGGTCAACACCCTCACCTCTTATAAAGCCAGAATTCTGCTGATGCTTTGTCTGACCCAGACTAACGACATTGCCGCGATTCGGCAGACCTTTTTTAAATACTAATCTGCTAAAAAGCGACCCCTATCTACATTTAGGAGTCGTTTTTTATTTTCACAGTTTATATATTATGTTAAATTTTCACTAACCAATACAGCGCTGCTTTCTTAACGGCGCTTCTCATCTTTGAGGCTACGCAGATAAGTCGCGTCTTGTCCAACCTCCAGACAGCCCAGATAGGTGCCATCTTTACGACGAACGGCAATGTATTCCAGATGGATAAAACGCTCACCATGCAGGTTAAACCAGAATTCTTCGCGATCACTGGTCCCCTCATGAAAACTGGTAAGAATTTTCTTAACCTTGGGCTGGGCCTTGGGAGGATGGCAGTTATAGACGGATCGCCCAATCACGCTCTTGGTCCGGGGAAAGATACGATCGGGAATATCTGAATACCAACGGACCTGATCAGCCGCGTCGACAAAGGTCAAATCAACTGGAAGCAGCTTAAAGATCGCGATCAATTCTTCCGGACTCAGTTGACCGGTTGCCAGATCGATTCTGGCTTGTGGATCAACTGGCAAGTTAGCTGCTGGTTTTTGATGATTTGGCTGAGTGATTTGGTTAACCTGTGCGTCAGTGGCGGCCAGTTGTTTGGCGATTTCATTAAACTGCTGGCCCAGTGCGGAGTTGGTGGGCTTTTTTGCCGCGTCAGCAAGCTCCTGTTCGGTAGGCTGCCAATTGATTGGCGGTGAGATCAGCGTATAGCCGATCGAATCCTCATCTGCTCGTACGCGGGCCCAGTCAGCAGGCGTGGCAACCTCAGCCAACATGGGCAGCATGATGTCTTCTTCTTTAACGATCATTGCCAATACTTCCTGAGCGGCTTTTTCTACGGCTGCCTCAATGACGTATTTATCGGGCAATGGCTGCTGGTCGACCAGCTGACAGGCTTTTTTGATATAGCCGCGAATGTCGTCATCAACGCCCCACATGACCTTGGGCGGTGTCGTAATGCCATATTTATCCATTAGTGGAAACAAGGTATTTTCTTTTCTGGCATAATGCCGATCGATGGTCATCAGATCTTTTAGGGCCTGCTGCATTCGCTTGAGATATTCGTTCTCACCGCCATCTTGCTGCCATTTTTTAAGACAGGGCAGCAGTTCATCATTGATTAAAGAGTCAATGATTTTATTTTCCAGTTTCAGTGTGTAGACGGGATGTCCAGGAGTATCAAAAGCAGCGGTTGGCTTGCTCGGCGCGATGGCATCCTTAAACAGTGCTACATGCACGTTGCATAATTTTTGAATCTCACGCGGATCCAAACCATTGGCAATGAGCTCTCTTTCGGCTGCCGTAATCTCAGCTACGTCAACGTTGGCAAATTCTTGATCAAATAACTGCTTGGCCTGATCAAAATTGCCACCATCGCTTAAAAAAGTCAGAATCTTAACCAGCTGCTGCTGACGCTGATGGAGATTATGCTGTTCAGTCATGGTTAATCACCTCATACCCATGTCGTTTAAAAGTGTCGATTACAAGGTGCTTATCAATATTCATCGCTAGACAGCCCCGATTGATGTTGACGAACCGGCCGACCGTGTCAAGCATCCCTGGAATTTTGATTTTATCAAAGCCGGCTTCGACCATAATAGCGACAAAATCAGGATCCTGTTGGGCAAGATCATATACTGGCTGGCTAAAGTCAACGGTTTTGCTGGTCATGCAGGCTACCTCCAATTCCTAACTGACGGCGTGCTTTGGGCGACATTCTGGCAATACTCCAGACTGGATACCAGACCAGCTGAACGCGAGCATCACGAATGGCTGGCACTTTTCTAGCGGCCCTTTCGATGTCATTTTGTAAAAAACTGCTTAAGGGACAGCCAGGTGTCGTTAAACTCATCTTGATACTGCAAAATCCTTGGTCATCAACCTCAACTTCATATATTAAGCCGAGGTCAACGATGCTGACGCCAAGCTCAGGGTCAATTACAGCGGTTAACGCGTCCCATACTTGTTGCTCAATTGGGGTCATTTCATCCCTCCTAATCCTTTTCTTCGCGCTTTATTTTAGCATGGCTTGCTGACTTCCTTATTAATTTTTTGCCACTCAAGTTCAGTCCTGATCGAACGCTTATTGACGATTTATCCTGTTTTTCAATAATGCGCAGGGACTGGATTCAAAGAACAACAATTTAAAATGATATAAAAAAAGGCGGTTTGAAGATCACATGATTTCCAAACTAACTTAATATCTGGATTCAGGTTTGTTTAAATCAGCACCGTTTTTGTTTGCTGATCTTTCGTTTTTTAATTGGGCTTTTGTTTCAAATAATGAGAAAATAAACGAAAAATTGTAGTCATTTAATATTTTGATATGCTCAATATGAGGTGGAAGAAATATGACATCTACAACGGTTATTAAAGCCTATCGAATTCTAGAATATCTATCTATAAATGGACCAAGTCCGCTACAGCAGATTATGACGGCACTTGATCTTCCCAAGGCAACCGTATATCGATTGGCAGAAACGCTGGTTGAGTTGGAGGTTTTGCAAAAAGTTGGTCCGCAATATCGCGCTAACTGGCAAAAAAAGCAACCATTGCATCATCCCATCATGAACAGTTGGCGAAGCTTTGGCATTATGCAGAAATTCGTCAGTCAATTCAATCTGCCAATCTATGTTGGCGTACTTGATGATGATGAGGTTTTAATCGTTCAAGTAGTCCCCCGGTCACAGCATCCTGATGATTCGACCAAGCTTGGCGAACGATTGCCAGTCAATATCAGCGCCATGGGCAAGTGTCTGATCGCATTTGGCGAAGATCCTCTGCCGCAGCTTAGTCAACAATGTGGAACCAATTACGCAATTCGTGAAGAGGCTTTATTAAAACAAAATCTTGCCGTTATCCGTCATAAAGGCTATGCGCTTGATGATGAGGAAAACGCAATTGGCTTGCGCTGTCTGGCCGTGCCAATCTGTGTACAGAATCAAGCCGTTGCCTGTTTAGGAACTTCCGCCCCAATTAAAAATCTGAGCCGTCGTAAAATTAGTCAAATTGTGAATTCATTAAAGACTTACAGTCGACAACTCAGCAATATAATGATGGAGGAATAAAATGTCAACGATCGTAATTACTGGTGCTGGTTCTGGAATGGGACTCAGCACAACTAAACTTTTTTTGGCACGTGGCTGGAATGTTGTGATGGCTGATCTGAACCGGCAGCAAAAAGCACAAAAAGTTGCACAACAGCTGGTACAACAATATGGTGAGGAACGGATTCTTTTTGTCCAGACTGACGTTGCTAATTCCGTTTCTGTTATGGCTATGGCCCAGCAGGCATATGCCAAATATCCTGAAATCAATGCCCTGCTTAATAATGCGGGCGTCTTTGCAGAGGGTGCTCTGCATGAAATTAAGGAAGAGACTTGGGATATGGTCATGAATGTTGATGTAAAATCGATTTTCTTGATGGCGAAAGCGTTTGTACCGCAAATGATTCAACAAAAATCAGGTTCGATCGTAAATATTGCATCGATCTCTGGTCTGCGTGGTGATTATAACATGGCGGCCTACAGTGCAGCCAAAGGAGCCGTTGTAAATCTGGTTCGGTCAATGGCCCTAGATTATGGTCGCCTAGGGATTCGTGTAAATAATATCTGCCCAGGGCCTACCAATACCCCAATGTTTCAGGCTAATCCACCGGCTGTAATTAAGAAGTTTAACGAAGCCAGTCCCCTTGGTCATATCGTTGAACCTCAGGATATCGCTCAAGCTGTCTGGTTCCTGGTTAATGGTGAGTCAGCTTCAATTACTGGGGTTAATCTGCCAGTATCAACTGGCTACGAAGTATACAGCAACCAACCCGTTCAAGACTAAAATATAAAAATAATGTTGAGGTAAGGTAAAATGAAAATTTCGGTTCCCATTAAAAATGGCTTTTTGCCAGACGAATACAGTAAGCACGCATCAATTGAACTTAAAACCGCTGGCTGCCCCAACCAATCGTTTCCAATCCATATTGAAGATCTACCGCAAGGAACTAAAACCTTTGCCTGGACGTTTGTCGATTTTGATGCAGTGTCTGAATGCGGCTTTGTTTGGATTCATTGGCTAGGCGCCAACTTGCCAGCTTCCATTACTGATTTACCGGCTAATGCCAGTCGTCAGTCAAATGATATGTTCATTCAAGGCAGAAACAGTAATGCCAGTCCCATGGCCAATGCTGATCCTAGCGTAGCCAAAGGATATATTGGACCACAGCCGCCAGCAACCATTCATCACTATACTTTGACCGTCTACGCGCTAGATAGTGAACTGGACTTAAAGGATGGTTTTTGGCTGAATGAGCTGTTGCATGCCAGCGAAGGTCATGTTCTGGCTAAAGCAAAATGTGACGTTCCCTGTCGGCCATAATCAGTCATTTCTTTGAACACTTTACGAAGATTTTTAAAAGATCAGCAAGGTTAAAATAAACGGTCTTGGCAATCTCCAGCAACGATTCGCTGAATGATCAGGATTCCTTTTGAGAATGCTTTTATAGACCATAATCTTTTTTTGGGCCCTTTGTATAAGTGATTTAACGCTCATTGACGATTTAGCTCGTTTCTCAATAATGCGCAGTGACTGGATTCAATGAACAACAATTTAAAATGATATAAAAAAGTCGGTTTGAAGATCACATGATTTCCAAACCGACTTTATCTTTATTTATGACTTATTTAGACGCCAAGTTCCTTCAAAGAGTTCCTTGGCTAGTTCATCAGCACTGATGTTGCCATTGTTTTCCTCAAAGCCGCGGAATGGACGCAGGGCTTGAATGGCACCATCTTGGTATTTGCGTGCTTGGTGCAGCGCATAGTCAACCAAGGAATTGTTTTTGATTTTTTCGACCAGCTGACCGCTTGGTGTGGTTTCAGGATGGTTGATCCGATATTCCAGATCATCCAGAATTTCTTGATATTCAGGACCTGCTTGAATCTGGTTGACAAACAGCTGCAGATGACGAATCAAAGCCTTGGCAGTTGGTGCATACTCGCACGGCGCGGTCGGGTCCTCCAAGGCCACGTGCTCATTCATCTCATCAGCACGGGCAATCACGCGACCAGCCTCGCTCTCCTTTAATGATGGGCTCATAATAAAGTAGCCGGCCAACAGGCGAATAAAGCGCAAAGTCCCCGTTCGAATCCCCACGGAACTGGTCGGATCCAGATCCAGCATGCGCAGTTCGATGTAGTCAACGCCTTCTTTGACCATCTTGTTTAAATCGCTGTTGCCCTTAAAGCGAACCTGTCCATGAAATTCGGCCGCTGACTGCAGCTTGCCAGCCTTAACCGCGTTCATGACCTTTTTAGCATAGTTTTCAACTGAGGAGTAGTCGCCGGGGAATTTATTCTCAAAACCATACTTTTGGCTCTGACGAATGCTACGGACGGGGCGTTTTAACGGCTGCTCGCCATTTTCAAAAAAGTTGGCCTCAGCAATCGGACTAGCACCAAATAAATAAGTCAAAAACCAGCGATAGCGCATAAAGCCTTGAACGATGATCTGATAAAGATAGTTCTGGGCAGCGACCTTGTTTTCAAAACGCTGTGGTAGCTGCTTATAAACCAACTCGACCAGATCATCATTGATACTCATGTTGATATGCGCGCCCGATGGAGCTCCTTCTGAAATGCTATGGTGCTTAAGCCATTCTTTAAAGTAGGCCTCTTTTTTGGGACCAGCGTGCGCGATTTGAATCTTGGCACGATCCTTAGGCAGAATTGGTGGCATCGATAATGGCCAGAGCAATTCTCCCGGTGACAGCGCGGTTCTTAAAACAGTATTAATGCTGTACAGATAATGTATTGCATCAGTAGCATTGTCAGCCGGTGGCGTTACGATCTCTGACATGGTTTCCAAAAAATCATTGGTGATCCATGGATTGACCTTTTCATCGCCAATCGTGTCGGGATATGGCTCTTGACTCAGATGACCGGTTTCATCCACCCGCTGCATCTCGATCTCCAGCCCCATCTTAAAGTCGGATGCCTCTAAAACGGCCTCATTGTCAAATATAATCTGTCCAATCTTGCTAAACATTGGCTCGCCTCCCAGCGTTTATTAACTAAATTTGGTCTATTATAACGAAAATCTTATCTTTTTCAACCGTCTTAACGATTTTCTTTAATTATTTTAATAATGGCAGCTTGGAATTGAAATCAAGCGCCTGCTCGGATGTCGTACAGTAATTGTCGTTGGGTAACCGGGGACTTTATAATTTAAAGCCATGTATATAAAAATTAAAGTCCGTTTTGTGCCGAGACAACCAGCGAAAACGATTCCAGAATATTAAAACAAAATTATAAAAAATTTGATTGACATCTGCTTGAAATTAAAATATCATGATAAAAACCAAACGAAAGGAAGATTGTAAACATGAAATTTATGAGTCAATCATGGCAAAGCTGGCATCGGTTAAAGTAGACTTACATTTCAAAGGTGTAGGTTTGCTTCGTTTTACACTGTAAACAAAGAAGACCTATGCCGGTACAATCTTCAATCAAAGAGCGACCGCATAGCCAATCAGGCCAATGCGGTTTTTTATTTTCAAGTATCTGCTGGGTTTTCATCCTAAACCAATGAGACGGAGATCAAAGCAAGTCAAGCGCGCACAGGGAGCCTGGGGAACTGAGAGCCAGACCGAACAGCTGCTTGCCAAATGGACCGTTGAGGGCGTGGTGAAAAAGCAGTCGCTTGAGTATTCCACGACGCAGCAGCAGGCGTTATCTGTTTTGCAATGAGCGGACGATGATAAATCGTCACACAAGGTGGCACCGCGGGCAGACAGCTCGTCCTTGACCAAGAGCACGACTCTGGTGGGGACGAGTTTTTTTATTGGTCCCGATCAGAACCCTATCATGCAAAGGAGAATCAAAACTATGCAGCCAGAAATCAAGAAAATCAAAGAAATCATGCAGACCCATGAATATCAGCGAATCCCCGTCTATCAAGAAATGCTTGCTGATCAGATTACGCCGGTCGCAGCCATGCAGCGGCTATGCGCCCACAGTCAGCATTGCTATCTGCTGGAAAGCGCCAGTCAGGATGGCAGTCGTGGCCGCTACTCGTTTCTAGGCTACCATCCCCAAATGGAAATCACCTGTCAAAACGGCTTGATGACCATCAGACAAAAATACGCTGGCGGGGAGAAATCCAATGCCTTTTTAGTCAAGCATCCTGGCGATACGCTAAGAAAGATCATCAAAAACTATCACAGTCCCGTTATGAAAGAACTGCCACCATTTACTGGCGGTCTGGTCGGCTACTTTGCCTACGACTATCTGAGATACAGCGAACCCAAGCTGAGCCTTGCCGGGAATGGCAGCTTTAAAGATCTGGACCTGATGCTGTTTAATGATGTGATTGCTTTTGACCATTATCAGCAGAAAATCTATTTGATCAGCGGTGTCATGACCGATGATTTTGAAAATTCATACCAACAAGCGCAGGCTAATATCAATCAGATGAGAGACGACCTGGCCAGTGCCGTCAAAAAAGAGTTTCCCCCTCTGCAGCTGAAAACGCCGCTGACGCCCAGATTTAATCTTGATGAATATTGTCGGAAAGTCGAACGCGCTAAACGCTATATTCATGAAGGCGATATTTTTCAGATGATTCTTTCCAATCCACTGCAGGCTCAAGCTTCTGGCAGTCTGTTTGACACCTATCGCATTTTGCGTGCCAGCAATCCCTCCCCTTATATGTTCTACTTTGCCAGTGATGATTTGGAATTGGCGGGTGCCTCGCCAGAAACGCTGGCTCGGGTAAATGGTCGTGAGCTAAGCACGTTTCCATTGGCTGGCACGCGCCGCCGCGGTCATACACCAGCTGAGGATCAGGCCATGGCTAAAGAGCTGCAGACCAATAAAAAGGAACTGGCTGAGCACAACATGCTGGTTGACTTGGGACGTAATGACTTAGGCAAGGTCTCAAGGATTGGCACTGTTCATCTGGAAAAATACCTGCAGATTCAATATTTCTCTCAAGTCATGCATCTGGGGTCCACCATCAAAAGTCAGCTTAGTCCTGATCATGACGCGATTGACGTGGTGGATGCCGTACTGCCGGCAGGGACACTTTCCGGAGCACCTAAATTCCGCGCTTGTCAGATTATTGAAGAACTGGAGCAGGATCAGCGGGGCGTTTATGGCGGCGGGATCGGCTATCTGGATTTTGCCGGCAATCTGGATATCTGCATTGCAATTCGCTTCGTATCCAAACAAGGCAATCAGCTTGGCATTCGGTCGGGCGCGGGGATCGTTGCCGACTCGGTTCCGCGCCAGGAATTCAAGGAATGCCAAAATAAGGCCCGCGCCGTTAAACTGGCCGTTTTGGCAGCTGAAGGAGGTTTAGAAAATTGATTCTTTTAATCGATAACTACGACAGCTTTACTTATAATCTCTACCATTTAATTGGCAAGGTTGATCCACACGTTAAAGTCATCCGCAATGATGAAAAAGACGTTCAGGAGATTGCGGCTATGCATCCTCAAGCAATCGTTCTTTCACCAGGACCCGGCCGGCCAGCAGATGCCGGTATCTGCCTAGCCGTGATTCGTCATTTTACCGGCAAGATTCCGATTTTAGGCGTCTGTTTGGGACACCAGGCAATCTGTGAGGCACTGGGCGGCCAGATTACCTATGCCAAGCAGCTGATGCATGGCAAACGAGAGCCCATCCGTCAGCTGTCAGCAAGCCGGTTGCTAAAGGGACTCCCCCCAACCTTTAAGGCGGCCCGCTATCATTCATTAGTCGCCGATGCAGCTACTCTGCCGCCTGATCTAAAAGTGACGGCAGTATCTGATGATGAAAATCAAGAAGTCATGGCTGTAGAACACGTTACCGCGCCGCTTTTTGGCGTTCAGTTTCACCCTGAGTCCGTTATGACGACTGACGGACTGCAGATAATCAAAAATTTTTTGGAGGTAGTAAATCATGATTGAACAGGCAATTAAAAAATTAGTCAACCGAGAAGATCTCACCTACAGTCAAGCCCGTCAAGTAATGGACGAGCTGATGAGTGGTCAAGCGTCAGCCGTGCAGACCGCCAGTTATCTGACTGCGCTGGCAATGAAAGGCGAAACGGTTACGGAGATTACGGCTTCAGCAGAAGGAATGCGCGCAGCTGGCACCAAGATTCATCCCGATCACCCAGTTGTTGAGATCGTTGGGACTGGCGGCGATCACTCCAATTCATTCAACATCTCAACGACGGCATCATTGATCGTTGCCGCAGCCGGCGTCCCGGTTGCCAAACATGGCAATCGCGCCGCCTCTTCAAAATCTGGCGCGGCCGATTGTCTGGAAGCATTGGGCGTCAAGATTGATCTGGCGCCTCAGCAAAATGAGCAGGTACTTAAAAACACCGACATCTGTTTTCTGTTTGCCAAGCGCTATCACAGTGCCATGCGTTTTGTCGGTCCGGTTCGCAAAGAGCTCGGTATCCGCACGATCTTTAACATTCTAGGGCCGCTGACCAGTCCTGCCAGTGCCAGCTGCCAGGTCATGGGCGTTTTTGATGAAAAGCTGGTTCAACCGCTGGCCCACGTTTTGCATCAGCTGGGCGTTGAGCGCGGCATGGTCGTATTTGGCCAGGATGGACTCGACGAAATCTCACTGAGCGCGCCAACAACCGTCTGTGAGATCAATGGCAATCAATTTACTAATTATGTGATCAAGCCGACTGATTTTGGCTATTCATTCTGTACATCTGCTGATCTGATCGGTGGTACTCCGGAAGAAAACGCGGCAATCACGCGTGCCATTTTAGATGGTCAAGAACAAGGACCCAAACGCCAAGCCGTCTGTCTGAATGCCGGGGCTGCGCTGTATATTGCTGGCGCAGCGCCTGATCTCAAAGCAGGCGTCAAGCTGGCGGAACAAACGATTGACTGTGGCGCGGCCGCTCAAAAGCTCCAGCAGTTTATTACTATAACCAATCAGGAGGCGTTGGCATGAGCATTTTAGATGAATTGGCTGCCAAGGCCAGACAGCGAGTAGTTGCCGCTGAGCAGAAGCATCCCCTGGCTGATGTTGCTCGGTCAGCGCGGCTTTTAGCCCAGACTTCACCGGTTCCCTCTTTTTATCAGGCACTGCAGAATGCCAGCCTGGCCTATATCTGCGAAGTCAAACGCGCCTCGCCTTCCAAGGGGATGATCGCGCCAGATTTCCCCTACCGTCAGATCGCGCTTGACTATCAGAACGCGGGGGCAGCAGCGATTTCCTGTTTGACGGAACCATTTTATTTCAAGGGTAAGAATCAATATCTGCAAGAGATCGCTCAGACAGTAACGATTCCAGTGCTGCGTAAGGACTTTATCGTTGATCCCTATATGATCTATGAGGCAAGGCGATTGGGCGCGGCGGCGATTCTGCTGATTGCAGGTCTGCTTTCCGTTGAGCAGCTGACTGAGTATCGACAACTGGCACAAAGTCTTGGTATGGATGCATTGGTTGAGGCTCATAATGAATCCGAACTGCAAAGGGCTCTTAAAAGCGGCGCGCGGATTATCGGCGTCAACAATCGCAATCTGAACGACTTCACGGTTGATCCCCACACCAGCATTCAATTGCGCGGGCTGGTTCCCGATAACGTTTTATTCGTTTCTGAAAGCGGCATTAAAAACGCGGCAGCCATTCAAGAGCTGAAGGACAATCGCGTCAATGGCGTCCTAATTGGCGAGACTTTGATGCGCAGTCCTGATAAGGCGCGGATGCTAAAAAAGCTTAATGGTGGGCCCCTTGATTAGCTGAATCATCACTGAAAGGAGTTGATTGAATTGTCTGGATGCCAAATCAAGATATGCGGACTGAAACGATCGGCAGACATTGCAATGGTTAATTGCTATCAACCTGATCTGGCTGGTTTTATCGTTGACTTTCCGCGCAGTCACCGTTCTATAACTGAAGAACAGCTGCGATTGCTGACGAGTCAGTTGAATCCCAGCATCAGATCAGTTGGCGTATTTGTCGACGCGCCGGCAGAAAAAATTATCCGCCTGCTTAATGATGGTGTTATCGACATGGCCCAGCTGCATGGTCACGAAACTGATGCCGATGTGCGCAGAATTCAACAAGCTACGCACCGTCCAGTGATCCGCGCCTATCTGATTCACGAGCGCCAAGACTTGATCGTGGCACTGAATTCGCCAGCCGATTTGATTTTGCTTGATCAGGGGCTTGGCAGCGGTCAGCCGTTTGACTGGCAGCTGGTCAGCGATGTCGCAATCAAGCGGCCGTTTATTCTGGCAGGCGGATTGAATGCCGATAATCTGGATCGGGCAATCGAAGCGCTGCATCCAAACGCCGTCGATCTCAGCAGCAGCGTTGAGACGCAAGGAATTAAGGATCCAGTCAAGGTTAAAAAAGTAATTGCGATCGTCAGAAGACATAACTTGAATTTTTAAAGCGATTTAGAAAGAAGGAAAATAAATGACAAAAGGAAGATTTGGCGAATTTGGTGGTCAATATATCTCAGAAACCTTAATGAACGCGGTAATTGAGCTTGAAAATGCCTACCGCCACTATCAAAACGATCCCGCGTTCCAACAAGAGCTCACCAAGCTACTCAACGAATATGCCGGCCGTCCCTCAATGCTCTACTATGCCAAGCATATGACTGAGAATCTGGGGGGCGCCAAAATCTACTTGAAACGCGAAGACCTTAATCATACCGGCGCTCATAAGATCAACAACGTGCTCGGCCAGTGCCTGCTGGCTAAGAAAATGGGCAAGACCCGTGTAATTGCCGAAACCGGTGCTGGCCAGCATGGGGTTGCTACCGCGACGGTTGCGGCATTGATGGGGATGGAATGCGAGATCTACATGGGCAAGGTCGACTGTGAGCGCCAGGCTTTAAACGTTTACCGTATGAAACTGCTGGGGGCTAAGGTTCATGCCGTTGAGTCCGGCACCGGCACGCTGAAGGACGCGGTTTCCGAAACCATGCGCGAATGGACCAGAAGAATTGACGATACGCATTATGTCTTGGGTTCGGCCATGGGACCATATCCTTTCCCAACGATCGTGCGTGATTTTCAAGCCGTGATCTCTAAGGAAAGCCGTCAGCAGATTCTTGAAGACGAGGGCCGCCTGCCGGATGCCGTAATTGCCTGTGTTGGCGGCGGCTCCAACGCGATTGGCAGCTTCTACAACTTTATCAATGATCCATCCGTCCAGCTGATTGGCTGTGAAGCGGCTGGCAAGGGAATTGATACGCCAAAGACAGCGGCCACGCTGGCAGTTGGTACGCGCGGCATTTTTCATGGTATGAAGTCGTATTTCTGCCAAGATAAGTTTGGTCAGATTGCCCCTGTCTACTCCATCTCAGCTGGACTGGATTATCCAGGCGTTGGTCCTGAACATGCCATGCTGCGCGATAATGGTCGAGCGCAATACGTTCCGATCACTGATGATGAAGCCGTTGATGCATTTGAGTACCTGTCCCGCACTGAAGGCATCATCCCTGCCATCGAAAGCGCGCATGCCGTTGCCTATGCGATGAAGCTTGCGCCAAAGATGCGTCCTGACCAGATCATCATCGTCACGCTTTCCGGCCGTGGTGATAAAGACGTTGCTGCAATTGCCCGTTATCGAGGAGAGAAGATCTATGACTAAAATTAAAAACGCCTTTGCAAATGGCAAGGCATTCATTCCATTTATTACTTGTGGCGATCCTTCATTGGCGATTTCTGAACAATTGGTCTACGCGATGGAGGCTGCTGGTGCTGACTTGATTGAGCTGGGGATTCCATTTTCGGATCCTACCGCGGAAGGCCCCGTTATTCAAGCGGCCAATCTTAGAGCTTTGCATGCCGGCGCGCTTACCGATGCGATCTTTGAAATGGTCGCGCGGATTCGTCAAAAGACACAGATCCCCCTGGTTTTCATGACCTATGCCAATGTCGTCTATCACTATGGCACGCGCCGCTTTTTGCAAAAAGCCGCGGATCTTGGTATTGACGGCTTGATCCTGGCTGACGTTCCTTATGAAGAAAAGGCCGAGTTTGCCGCAGTTGGTCAAGAACTGGGCGTTGAACTGATCTCAATGATCGCGCCCACCTCACATGATCGAATAAAAATGATTGCCCAAGACGCGGCCGGCTTTGTTTACTGTGTCTCATCACTAGGGGTTACCGGCGTGCGTAATACCATCACCACTGATATCAGTGCCATGGTTAAGTTGGTTAAGCATGAACAAGATATTCCCTGTGCGGTTGGCTTTGGGATCAGCACGCCAGCTCAGGCCCGTAAAATGGCTCAGCAGGCTGATGGCGTCATTGTAGGTTCGGCGATTGTCCGCTTGTGTGAAAAATACGGTCAAGACTGCGTTCAGCCGGTTGCCGACTATGTACGGTCAATGAAAGACGCCATTCGCGACCTTTGATGGGCATTGATCGAGTAGTACTTAGCAAAGAAATTCAGTTTCGCCAGTGGCAATTATTGAAATAGATTCTGGCTAAATGAGCTGCGGCATGCCAGTGAAGGTCACGTGCTAGCTAAAGCCAAATGTGATGTTTCATGTCGACCATAGCTGATTAATTTGAACCGGCCTTTTTGTCAGCGGCCAGCTTTGTATGAAATCAAAAATATTACTTTATATATATTATGTAAAATTGTCTTGAACAAAAAACGACCACCTTCCGTAAATGGAAGTGGTCGCTTTTATTATGATGTTATTTATCCCCTCGTTTCTTTCTTTTAAGTCCTAAGCCGCTCAACATTCCTGCCAAGCCAAGCAACAGGCCCCCTAAGACGGTTTGTTTGCCAGTAGCTTGATTACCGGTCTGCACCAGGCGCTGGTTGTTTGTTTGCGAAGTGGCTGGCTTATCAGTCCGTGACCAGCTTGAACTAACTGCAGCAGAATCCGCAACATGCGCGTCAGGCTGATCAATTTGATCAACTGCTTGACTGCTTTGCTGATCAGCGGCTTGATCGTGATCATCTTGTTCATGGTTATGATCATCATTTAGTTCTGCTTGATAACTAACCTCAACCAGCACCGTACCGTCATTTTGCGGGATATTCTGGCTGACCGTGGCTGTGTAGCCCTTAAAAATCGGCGGCACAATCTCAGGCCAACTGATTGGGGTCCAGTCGCCGCTTGCAACTTTCTGCCCAGTTACCGCGTCAATCCGTAAGAGCCGCTTGCTGAGGTGGGTTTCTTGAACCGTCTTAACGCTCCCATCTGGCTGACGATATTTAATAACGCGCGTAACGGGTTTGCTTTCCGGCACTTCATCGATTCGATGCGTCAGATAAACCATAAACAGCTGGTCTGATTGATCATCACTATCAAAATCAGCCGGTTTCATTGCAAGATCGTCAATATCTTGATTGTCTGGTGTCAAAATATAGCCAACTGCTAGATAAGCTGTTAATTCAGCATTGACCTCAGCAAAATTAATTGGTTTGCCGGATAAGCCATGCAGTTTTTCTTCAGTCAATAGCTTGCCAGCCGTCAGATCAATAATCCGCACGCTGGCAGTCTGTTCATGGCCTTGGTAGTAGATATCGACTGTCTTATCAATACTCGTTCCATCAACTGTTTCAGCAGAAATCACGGCTTGGCTTGGTGAGTATCCGGCTAGACTAGGCACTTGAATTGCTGGCCAAGAAGCTTGTGACCAATTTCCGCAAATTTTGGTACCAACCGCTTTGTCGATCTTTACAGAACGGTTGATTGTGGCTGGTTGGGTAATCGTCTTCAAGGTACCGTCAGGCAGATGGTAGTTGATTGTCCGAATGATGGTTTTGTCTTCCGTAGCATCTTGCCAGACATGCGTTAAATGAACCACATAGTTTTGAACCCCATTTACTGCATGATACTTAGCAGCTTTAAAGGCCGTCTGAGCGTCATTTAAGTCATCATTACCGCTGAAAGCCAATTGATAGCCGTGGTTGCGATAGCTTTCGAGTGCTTGATTGGCCAGGCTGAAGTCAATCGAATCATTCAGTTTGCCATCCACGGTTAAAGTTGATAACGTTTGTCCACGATCATCATCAACAAAATCGATGATCGCCTTTTGCTGGTCGCGGTAGTAAACCACATCGACACTGGAATTTTGCGAGGTGCCATCAACCGATGCAACATCTACTTTAGTCTTATCCGGCGTATAACCGTTAATTTGTGGCGTTTCCTGCTCCGCATGTGCAGTCACGGTCCAAGCCGTAGTTGGCGTGGCTTGTTTGGTTACCTTGTCAAATAAAACGGTCCGCGTAATCGTTGCCGGTTGAGTAACCGTGATCACGGTCCCGTCTGGCTGATGGTAATTGATGGTTCTGGTAATCGTCTTTGCTTCCTGCCGAGTTTCTTTTTGATGCGTGACATGCACCGTAAATACTTGAACGTTGGTATCGTCCGTGTCATACGCGGCACTGCCAAATGCTTTTTGTCCTATGCTGGACGTCTTAACCCGCAGACTGGCAAAAAGCATCAATCCAAAGCGCTGCAACAGTTTTGATGAAACTGGCGCTGCAGCTGCTTGGTTGGCAAGCTGATAGCCATCACTAAGCAGCTCATCCAGCTTAGCCGCGGCCGTTTGAAAATCAACCGCTGCCTGCTGTTTGCCGATCAAGTCTTCGATAAAAAGCTGCTTGCCATTATCATCATCGTCAATGATTTCGGCACGCGCCTTTTGATAGCGCTTAAAGACAATCTTGCCAAGCTGGTCGGCTGAAACAAACCGTTTTTGACCAGCGACTTCCACATACCAGCGACTGCCGTCAAAGAGAACCGTTTCAGTGCCATTATTATCAGCGAGTTCTTCATACCAACCGTTAAATTCACCCGTAACGCCAGGAATTTGGTTGGTGCCAAGCGAGTCATTGGCGCCGCTGGTCTGAACCACATTCGAACCATGATCTTGCTTGGCAAAAACTGCGGTCGTTGAGCTGGTATAGTAGGCTGGCTCACCATAGATTGGCTCGCCGACAAGCTGGCCAGTAACCAGATCAACCGTGTAGCTGACAGTTCGCCGGTACGTAACGGTTTGGACCGCCTGCTGTACTTGAGGTACGTTAGTGGCATCGTTGGTTTGGAAATTGTAGCTGATCTTTCGCGTTGACGTTGGATAGTCCCAGAAGCTTTCTTCCTTGTAGAGAAGCGGATCAAGCGAGTCTGGCAGCTGATGGCCTTGATCGTCAGTTGGTTTTTGCTGATCAACCATGTGACTGACCGTTCCCGTTTCATGAGCCAAAGAAATGACCACGTTCTGATCAGTCGTGTCATCATGATCAAATACGACAGGCAATTGCTCAGACTGAACGTCACCGTATGCTTGTGCCGCAAAATATTCAGTCACGGTCTTGATCAGCTGCTGATAGCGAGCCGCGGCTGCCTGATACAGTTTGGCATCACTGGTTCCGGTTGCCAAAACGTGATCACTGATGCCAATTGAGGTCAGCAGGTCATTTGGCACGGACAGGTTTGTATTGGCCGTCCGATCAAATATGGTAAAGGTCAATTTCTGTGGGTCAGCAGCATAGGTTACGATTTTAACGATATCCAGCTGATTCCAATCAGGATCGTTGGGATGACTAGGTTCAATGACGGCCTGATCTGGCGTGTAGCCTTCGATTAGTGGTGAGGTCACCGCGGTAAAATCAGCCGAGAACGTGATTTTACCGTTCCAGTCAGTCTGCTGAGTAACCAGATCCTTAATGCCAGACTGGGTTGCCGTGATCGTTTCGACAACTGGTAAGGCGGCTTGAGTCTGGTCGGCATAAACATACTTGATCGTTTCAGTAACCTGCTTGGTCCGCTGATCAGGTTGTTGACCATGCTTTAAATAGATCGTAAAGAATTGAGGATCATCAGTCCGATCATATTTCGCGTCAGCTAAATCTGCATCAGAAGCCAAGACGTAGCCTGATGCCAAATAGTTTTGCAACTGTGCTTGGGCAGCTTTGAAATCAATTAGCTGATCAGACAATCCGTTAATCGTAATGGTTGGGAAAGTCTGCTTTAAGTCATCCTGATCGACAAACGAGACAATGGCCGTCTGCGCGATTGGTTCGTAAACCACCTTGATATTTTGGTCCAAGTCAACGGCCCAATTATCGTTGGTAACCGTAACATTAGTAACTGGCACCTGCTTGATCTGAGCTTGATAGCCGATAAGCAATGGCGAATCAACCGAATTAAAGATGATTGGTTCAATCTTGTCTGACCAGACTATCTGATTGGTTGCTAAATCCCGAATACCGGTTCTAACTGCCTGCTTCGTCTGCTTAGCGTTTTTAAAAGCGATTTGCTGGTCAGCATTTTGGTAGACATAGGCGATGTTTTCAGTAACGGCTTTGGATTCAGTGACTGTCTCATGCCCGTGCTCAAGATAGACTTTGATAATCTGATCTTGGGTATCAACCGCATCATAGGCGACACCTTTAAACTTTCCCTGGTCAAGACCTGGATTATTGTCGCTGAGCACATACTTGGTCAAATAAATTGACAGTTTTTTCGCTGCTTCGCTAAAGTCAACTGCTTGCTCGGTTTTACCGGTTAGGTCAACCTTAGCGAGATCGTGATGATCAGTCTGATCGATAAATTCCACGGTCAATTTTTGCAGGTTGGCAGTATAAACGACTTCCGTATCCCAATCAGCATTAACAATCTGATACTGGATTCCTTGATCAACGGCAGCTCCATTAATTGTGGCCGTATAGCCCGCAAAAGTTGGAATGATGACTGTGACCTGGCTTGGATTAGTCTGATCAGTCGTGTATTGAACTGGAACAAAGCCCTTCATTGCCTGACCCGAGACATCCAAAGCCTTCAAAAAGCCATTTGGCAGATAGGTTACGGTCGTGTCAGGATTTGGATCATCAGGCGTGGCCGTTAATCCACCTGCCAGCCGATCCTTTTCATCAACGTGATAGCCAGGTACAACCGGGGTCGCAACGTTCTTTTCAAAGGTTTGCTGGCCGGTAAATTCAGAATATGAAGTTACCGTGCCGGTTACCAGATCAATCGTTGCCGTTCGCGTAAAGACAGCGACTGCTTGATCAACATGGTCAGCAGGATTTTGCCCATCGATTCCCTGGTAATGAATCGTCTGGCTGGCATCTTTGGTTAACGTTAATGCTGGCCAGGTAACGTCCGTGTCAGCATAGATCTTTTGACCAGCTTGATATGGGTCGGTTACGCCAACCGTCTCCAAGCGGTGAGCGAGATGAACGACAAACGTTTGGTCAACACCATCGACATTGTCATAGAATGCAGACTTAAACTGCGTGCCATCAAGGTCGTCATTGGCATTAGCGGCAAGCTGGTAGCCATGACTCAGATAGTAGTCTAACTGTTTTTGACTGCTGCTAAAGTCAATTAGCGCATCAGTATAACCATTTAGATCATCCGATGCCGAAGTCCATAATAGTGTCTTCGAGTCCACGTCATCGTCAAAGATCTGTACTTGAGCTTTTTGAGTATTAGCCGTGTAGACAACTTCCATATCAGAGCCGGCACCGGTTGTCACGGTCATTTCCCGTTTATTATTGGCGCTCGTGATGATTTGATCGCCAATTTTGGCCGTATAGCCTGAATAAAGCGGAATCGTTACCGTAACTCTGCTTGGGTCCTTGGCATCAGTAGTGTACTGAATACTTTGCAGCTGCGCGGAACTCAACGTCTGGCTTTGATCCGTGAACCGTAATGAACCATTTGGCAGATAGGTTACGGTCGTGTCAGGATTTGGATCATCAGGCGTGGCCGTTAATCCACCAACTGTCTTAGCAGTTTCGGCAACGTGGTAACCCGCCACAACATCAGTGGTTTCGGGATTAAACGTCACATTGTTACCGCTAAAGGCAGAATATTCAACTTTACCAGTAACCAAATCCACCGTGGCGGTCCGCGTAAAGGCATCTTTGGCGGTCTGCGTCTTATTGCCCGGCGTATCAGTTCCTGCGCCGGCGTATTTAATGGTTTGAGTAGCATCTTCACTCAAAGTCATTGTTGGCCAAACTGGACTGTTTTCAACGTCGGAATACATCTTACCGGTTGGCTGTGAATCACCAAAGTTAAAGGTTCGTTTGCCATGAACCAGATGAACGACAAACGTCTGCTCAACATCATCGACATTGTCATAGAATGCAGACTTAAACTGCGTGCCATCAAGGTCGTCATTGCCATTAGCGGCAAGCTCATAACCATGACTCAGATAGTAGTCTAACTGTTTTTGACTGTTGCTAAAGTTAATTAGCATATCAGTATAACCATTTAGATCATCCGGTGCTGAAGTCCATAATGGTGTCTTCGGATCCACGTTATCGTCGAAGATCTGTACTTGCGCCTTTTGAGCATCAGCCGTGTAGACAATCACGGTATCTTCGTCTGGATCCCCAATTGCATAAGTTGATCCTTGAACAACTGTTTGACCATTAATCTTAGCCGTATAGCCAGCGTATGTTGGAATCGTGATGTTTTCAACCTTGCTGATGTCATCTTTAACCGTTGTATATTGAACTGGCTGGTAGTCCTTGAATGGCTTGCCAGTTGAATCAACCGCCTTCACATAACCATTTGCATAATAGGTTACCATCATTTCTCGATCTGGCGCTTCAGCAGTAGCCGTTAAACCACCTGCTTCCTGGTTGTCGTCATGAACATGATAACCTTCAACAAATGGTGTTTGAATCTTATCAAATGTGTGTCCATTTTCATGCGTTGCCGGATCAATAAATTTAGTTTCGGTAATCTTCTCGCCAGTAACGCAATCAATCGTGACTGTTCGTGTCAATGTGCTAGTTTGTACCGCTGATTTTGCCAACGATTGACCATTATTGGTGACATAGTTAATGGTTTGTGAAACGACTTTGGTTAAATAATCTTTACCAGCCTCAGTCGGCCATACAGCATCGCCTTTTTGGTTGATCTTGGCGCCAACGGTTTTGGCACTATCAACTGTGATTTCAATCTTGGCATGAGTCAGATAAATCGTAAACGTTTGATCAGTATTATCCAAGCTGTCATAGGCTGCTGGCGTAAAGCCATCTACCGTACCATCAGATGGCTTGGTTGGATCCAAAATGTACCCCGCTGCTAACAGATTGCTTAATTTATCATTGGCATTCGAAAAGTCAACCTGATCATCCTGTTTTTGATTGGCAAATGACTGAGTAAACAACGTATTATTCGTCATATCATCAATGATTTGAATCGTTGCTTTTTGGTAATGCTTGAATTGTAACGAGCCAGTTTCTTCTGCTGCTCCAGGCACTAGCTTTTTTGCTTCGGTGTTGTCTGATTTAACCAGATACCAGCCAACAAATTCACTGGATACTGCTGGTACCGTGGCATCGATTAGTTTGGTATCACCGCTAGTACCAGACTCAAATTCCCATTCTCCTGATGCAGTTGCTAAAATCTTACCGGTTACCAGATCAACAGTGTAGGTTAATCCACGTTTAAAGTTGATCGTTTGAACAATGCCAGCTGCGTTTGGCTTGCTATTTGCATCGCCAATAAACGTATAGCTGATCGTTCGCTTGGCAGTGCAGCTTTCGCTAAATGCTTTATCGGCCAGGTTGTCTTTCACAGGTTGATATAAAACGTTCTGTCCTGCTTGATCCTTAATGGTGTGTCCGTAATTCGGCTTTTCAGCAATGTCAGCCTTGTCATGCATTAAGTGAATGCTGAAGACTTGCGTTGCTTTATCGTTATGATCGTAGTTAGCATCCTCAAATTCGACTTTTTCGCTATCAACATTAGCACTGTTAGCTTGACTAGCTTTATTCAGAAGGTAGCCATGTTTTATCAAATCGGCAAGTTCTGTATTGATGCTGCTAAAATCGATCTTTGCATTGCTAGTACCAGTTAGCGTTTGACCGGTTGCATTTTGCTCGTCAGCGTTTAAAATTTTGCCATTCGCGTCATCGTCAATGATCTGTACGATTGCAGTTTGTGAATTGGCGGTATAGGTAACCGTGGTATCCGCTGCCGGATCATCTGGAGTAAACGTGTAGGTGATCAGCTCCGTACCGCTGTTTGGTACATCAATCGTTCCCTGCTTTTGTTCAATATGAGCCGTGTATCCTGGATCAACTGAAATTGTTCCGGATACTTTAGCCGCGTTATCTTTATCAGTTGTATAGGCCGTCTGCTGACCATTTCTTTGATCAAGATATTTGCCATTTGCATAGTAGACAACCTGAGTTTCGTTTTTCAGATAATCTTCTGCTTTGGCGGTAAAACCGGCAGTACTTGTCTTTTCAGTGTGGTAGCCGGCAATCACCGGATTTTGTTTTTCTTCAAAATCATACGTGCTGAATTCGCCAGTTTTTAACACTTTTCCAGTAACTTTATCGATGGTTACCGTCCGCGTTAATACGGCTTGATCATGAACGTCTATAACCTGTTCGTTATCGGCACTGGATCCATCGGCATATTGATAGATAATGCTACGCTCGGCTTGGCGGGTTAGATTACTGGAGCTGACGTCTTCTGGCCAGGTTGCCTGAGAAAGCGAACCCGGAGAAATCTCATTACCGACTGTTGGCAGTTGATTCTGATCCTTGCCATCAAGCGTAACGCTTTGATGAATCAGCTTAACGACAAAGTTCTGATCAACAGTGTCATCGTGGTCAAACTTGGCTTGAGCAAATTTATCCATGCCAGCTTCATATTGGTATCCTGCCGCCAGCAGTTTTTCAAGCAATGCATTGGCAGCAGTAAAGTCAATCTCAGTATCTTGCTGCCCTTCCAGATCAACCTGCGTGTACAGATTGCCATCACCAGTCGTCAAATGATCATTGGCCAAAGTCTGCTTATCGTTTTGATCATCATCAATGATTTGAATCGTTGCTTTTTGGTAATGCAGATACGTTAGCGTTACGGTTGTTGACTGGTTGGCATCTTGACCTTCTTTTGCCGCATCCGGCTGCAAGAATGCATCGTCAGCGTTCAATGCAGGGACGCCACTGCCATTTAGATACCAGCCGGCAAAACTACCATATACCGCTGGCATTGTTGCGGTTCCCAGGTTATCGCTGGCTCCTTCTGTCGTGATCTTGCCATCGCCGTCCATGGTTATGGTCGTTGGTCCAGTTTTGGCACTGGCAAAATTCCATGCAGCGTGGTCACGCGTTATGGTACCGTCCACCAAGTCGATCGTGTAAACAATTGGCCGCGTGTAGGTCACGGTCTGATCAACCTCACCTACCTGAGGCTTGCTTTGGGCATTACCGTTAAACTCAAAATTGATCGTTCGCGTAGCCGTGGTGGTGTCAGTATAACTTCGCTTGCTATTACCGTTATTTTTCCACAAGTAAACGGCCTGCTGATTATCTGTATCAGTAACTGTTCCGTTATTTTCTGCATTTAGCGCGGTTTGCGCATTCTTAAACTCCGCGTAGTCATGAACAACCGTAATTGTCACGGTTTGATTATTATCATCATCATGATCAAAGAAAGCAGGCAAGGAATCAGCGGAAAACAGCTTGTAGCCACGTTTAACCAAGTCATCCTTTAAAGCTTGGTATTTAGCAGCTGTTGTTTGAGAATGATTCGTATCCGTGTATGCTGCACTGGCGTCACTGACTCCCACGGCCAAAAGCCCAGTCGTCGCGTCCTTCTTTAGTTGACCGCCATCTGCTACAGATATATATTTGCTTAGCGTCTGGTCATAGATCCGGTAGACGATCTGCTGTGGATCCGGCGTGTAGGTAACCGTTGAGTCTTGACCGGCTTGATCATTTTGTAGTTCGATAACCTGATTTTGAGCGCTGGTTTGCTTGTTGGGGGTTAGCGTCTGATCGGTCTTACTGTCCTGATTGGTTTCAAACACCGCGGTATAGCCTTGGTAGGTTGGTACCGTAGCCGTTACGGTGCTGGCATCATCAGCTTCGGTAAGATAACTGATCCCAGTTGCATCCGTCCGGTAGCTAACTTGACCATCTTGATCATAAACCGGCTCATTGATCTTTTTCCAGGTCCCGTTTGTTTTGTAGTAGACCGGATATGTAACAACCAAGTTACTATCGGTCTCATTACCTTTTTCATCAAACGTTGCTGAGGCAGTCTGACCGGCCACGACCCTATCCTCAGAGTTCACATAACGGTAATTATCAATGGTTGGCGAGATAACGTCAGCAAATTTTTGAGTGGTAAAGTTCGAGTACTTAATAACCTTGCCCGTGACCTTGTCAATCGTTACCGTTCGTGTCAGCACCACCGTCTGCACATTGTTTTCGTGTGCCTGGCCGCCGCCTTGATACAGATATTCGATGGTCTGGGTGGCCTGGCGCGTCAAATTTTCATATTTAACGGCATCTGGCCAGACAACCGCATTGTCAGAATCAGGATTAATTTTTTCGCCAGCGGTGGCTTGACTGGTCTTGGTATTGGTATTAACGCCAATTATCGCTGTTCCATGTTTAAGGTAGACCGTGATCATTTGGTCGCCGGTATCGTCACTATCAAAGTTCGTGGCCGTGAACGTGCTTCCAGTCAGCGCTGATGTCTTCTCCGTATCGACAACGTAGCCGCTCTTCAAGAGATCATTCAGCTTGGCTTGCGCGTTCGTGAAGTCAATTGCCGTGCCTTGCTTTTGGGCAACGTTCTTGCTGTTGGCGTCGCTTGTGCTTTCGTCATACAGCGTGCCTTGATTGTCAGTTTCATTATCATCCACGATCTTGATGTAGGCATTCTGCAGCTTTTTAAAAGTCAACGTGATTGAAGATGCGACATTTGACCCAGCTTTGCCAAGATCTTCACCTTGCTTGGCCCCACCTTGATCATGCAGTGGCGATGGAGCCTGAGCCGCGCTGGCATCCCCGCTGGCCAGATACCAGCCGTCAATCTGACCACTAACCGTTGGGAAAATATCGTCATTAAAGTTAGCGGCCGCGCTTAAAGTCGTCTGACCATTCTGGTCAATCGTGGTTGTTGTCCCTTGGCTAGTGGTCCCCATGACTTTTGGATCTCTTTGCCAGGTTTGATAATCACGAGTCGCGGTCCCCGTAACCAGATCAATCGTATAGCTGATTGGGCGCGTATAGGTCACGACCTGCGTCACCGTTTGGCCGTTTACTTTGGCAATCGCTGATGGCAAGGCGGTATTGCTAGTGAACGCAAAAGTTACGGTTCTGGTTGACGTGGCGCTTTCTTGATAGCTGTCGGCGTTGGTCAGCGTAGTGTTTTTCAATGCGCTATCCAAATAAGCCGTGCGCCTAGATGCGGCCGTTAAACGCGAATCGTTCGTCAGCTTTGTTGTTGCCTGGGCCGTATCATGCCGCAGATAGATGATAAAGTTTTGATCCTCATTGTCTTTGGCGTCATAGGTGTCAGCGGTGAAACCATCAGCGGTGCCAACCGCTGTCCCGTTGCCATTCGTGCTGGCATGATCAAAGACATAACCGTGACTAAGCAGTTCAGCCAGTGTGGAGTTGGCATCTTTAAAGTCAATTGACGTCCCCTGCTTGTATTGGCCATCAGCTTTTGTTTCATCATAAAGCGTACCTTGATTTTCCGTTGAGTTGGCATCGATAATTTGAATCCTGGCCTTGGCGTATTCTTTGTATTCTAAAATGACCGTTTGATTTAAGCCTTGCCCGTTAGCTAATGCCGGGAGGGTTTGTTTGCCAGTTGCCGAATCAGAATTGACTTGGTACCAGCCCGCGAAACTACCACTAACGGCCGCGACATAGCCGGCTTCTTGCTCATCAGCGGTGACCGTCGTGGCAGTTGTTTCAGCTTGGCCGCCATTAACCGCTGTCTGAACCTGCTTGCCATTTGGAGTGCTGGCAACAAACTTCCATTCTCCATAAGTCGGCGTTTCTTTCCCCGTTACCAGGTCGATGGTATAGCTAACCGTTCGCGTCCAGGTAACCGTCTGAACGCAGTCACTGATGTTTGGTTTGGTTGTCGAGTCGCCGTCAAAGACGAATTTGGCAGTACGTTTCGAAGTAACCGTCTGGACGTAGCTGGCCGGATTGGTAACTTTCGGATTGCTCTTCACGTTATCAACGTAATCAATCTGATTGCCGCTGGTGTCTGTAATTGAGGTTAGGTTAGGATCAACTGCCTGGTCTGTTTTGGCTTCATCATGAATCAGGTAAACCTTGAACGCTTGATCCTGAGCATCTTCATTATCATAATTGACCGCTTTGAAACTGGTTTGACCATCGCTTATCTGAACATCGTTATTGTGATGATCAGCAGTATCGTTGGCCAACAGATAGCCATGGGTCAGATAGTAATTCAACTGAGCATTGGCATCATCAAAATTGATTGCTTCATTAGTAACGCCATGAACGTTGTATTTGCTTAAAATATCACCGGTAGTAGAATCGATAATCTGAATCGTGGCTGCCTGCTTGTCGGCTTGATAGCTGATTTCAATCACTGAATCAGGGGTAGCGGCAGTAACCTGTTTTTCAGCTACTACTTTTTGCGTTGGCGTATAGCCTTTGACGATCGCCCCAAACTGCGCGTCATCATCTGCTGGGGTCGATTGACTGCTCCAAGTCGAGCTGCGTGTGATATCACTCGTTACAGTCGATTGATTAGGCGACTGAGTTTCAATCCAGGCATAATTGTCATTACCGGTTGACCAGCTGCTGGCAGTCTGCATCCCTGTTACATGATCCGTCGTGATGGAACGCGTAAAGCGCACAATTTGGTTTTTCGTTTCCGTCGTGCCATCTGGCAAATGATAGATAATCGTTCGAACCACGTCTTTATATGTTCCGGCGGGTGGATTGCTGGTTGAGTAATTAGCGGTTGTCCGATAGTGCAGCATCGGCACTACCAATGTCTGTGCGGAATCAAGAAAAGGCTTGGCATCAAGCTGGTAGATAGTGCTGGAATTTCCAGCTGCCGTCGTGGTCGTTATTGCCGTGACATCAGACGCTGCGCTGTCCATGACGAAATGATAGTGCTTAACGATGATGGTATTGCCGTCACTGGTAACGGTCACGGGTTCAGTCGTAATCGTTTCCGTGATCTGACCAGTCGTTGTGTTGCCGGCAGTATAAGTATAGGTCAGTGTTTCGGTCTGACTGAGATCCGCGTTGTCAGTCGTAGTGTCACTGACGAGCTTGGTGGTGCCGGTCTGCGTATCCACCCCTAGGCAATAGCCATTTTGATTGAGGAATTCATTTAAGTACTGGTTGGCCAGATCGACATTAATCGACTTGCCAAAATAACCGCTTGCCGTGTTGGTATAAATCGATTGAAAGTCAAAATCATTCGTGCCGGTCTTCGGATCAGCAGCAACCGTCGTATCAATCATCCCGATCACTGCTGATTCGACTTTCGGACTAAACGTTATATTAACAACCTGACTGGCAGTCTGTTCCGTAATCCCAGACAGCTCATCAACGACTGCTTTACTTGGCACGTAACCGGTGATGTCTTGCTTGGCATCTTTTGCCACCTGTGCGGTATCGAGCTCTCCAAAAGCAGCTGTTTGGCTAACGCCTTCGAGATTCGTTTGCTGCCCATTGGTGATACTGAGTGTCGTTTGGGCACTGCTAAAAGTCCAGTTGCCATAAATGTTTCGCTCATCAACGAGATCTCTGGTAACCGTCCGCGTGAAATCAACGGCCTGGACATAGGTACGCGTCGTGCTATCGGGAAAGACATAGTTGACCGTCCGCGTTACTTCGCGCTTTTCAGCCCCTAGATTTTGGGTGCCATGCTTTAAATAAACCGTAAAGACGTTTTGAGTACTGTCATCGGCAAAGGTTCGCTGCGCAAACGTCGTTAAATTATCATTGACTGCCTGGTGTTCAAGCGAACTGTCTGAATCGGCCACAAAGCCTTGTTTTAGATATTCAGATAAGGCCGCATTAGCAGACGTAAAATCAACTGCAGTACTGGTTTTCCCAGCCGTTTCTTGAGTCCAAAGCGTAACGTTGCCATCATCTTCATCGATAATCTTGATCGTCGCGCTGCGATAGTCGCTTGGCCGGCTGTAGTATACCAAAACGATCTGATTTCCTGTCGCGTGCAAAACGGTTTGTTCCGCAACACTTGATTTATCGGGATAATAGCCAGCCGGGATGTCGCTTGGATCCGTCTCATGGGTCGGTGAATCAACATTATCCCACTGACCAGTCGTCCACTTGCTATAAGTCGTGGCGCCAGTGGCCAGATTAACGGTTTTGGTCCGCTTTAAGGACACTGGCTGCGAAACGGTCTTAAACACCTTGCCATCCAAAATATAGTTAATGGTCCGCGTCAGCGTTTGGGTTTCTTCAGTTGCCTGCGTGCCCTCTTTTAAATGCACGATAATGTTCAGCGGTTGTAAGCCATAGACTGCCGTGGCAAAATGCTCACCATCGCTGGCAACATTGTCTTGACTGGCCAAAACATAGCCGTTTTTGATAAACTCCTGCAGCTTGCCGTTTGGGCTGACGTTGCCTAATGAGATTGCTGGCTTGTCAAAATCAACCGCTTGACCATACGTCCCCGTCAAGTCAGCTTGGGCCAGCGTTGTATTTTGCGTATCGTCAATAATCGTGATGTTAGCATGCTGCACGATTGGCGTGTAGACTACGTTGATGCTCTTATCAGGAGTGGTATTGGTTACCGTCTCGCTGACAATTACGTCCCGGCTTGCTTGATAGCCAGGTACAGCAGGAACGGCGTACTCCGGCCAGGCTGCCATTGTTGTCCAATCACCATAGCTTCGGCTGCCCGTTACCAGATCAGTCGTGGCTGCCCGCGAGATTTGTACTGTTTGCGTCACGATCTTGGTTCCGCTTGGCAGTTCCAGATTAATAGTCCGCGTCATGTCGGCATATTCTTTGCTGGTTGACTTCTGATGCTGCAGATGAATCTCATATTCCTGGGCAGTCGCACCATAAATATCAGCCGCCGACAGACTGTCTAACTTGCCATTGCGATAGGCAATCGTAAACTTGGCAGAGTTGTTCTTATTGGCCGTATTAAAAGTATAGTTGCCGGTTAAGTATTTTTTCAGCTGCGTGATCGCCTGGTTAAAGTTGACCTGCCCAGCCGTTGTCCCCGACACCTGATATTCGTTTAATTCAGCATTGCCGGCATCGTCATCAATAATCTTAATGGTTGCCGTTGCTGAATTTGGCACGTAGATTACGTTGACAACCTGATCAGAGGTCGTGTTATAGACAGGGGTTTTTGCAAGATCGTTTTCACTGGCAACATAGCCGTCAACAGCTGGAATCTCAAATGCTTCCCAAGCGCCGCTACTCCAGGTGTCGCTGATGGTGTCGCCGGTTACATTGTCGGTTATGATCGTCTCCGTTAAGGTACAGCGCTGCACCGTTGTCGTATTGGTCTGATCCACGTTATGCAGGTTGATTGTCCGTGTAATCGTCTTGTTTTTAGTGGCGGTCGTCGTACCGTGAACTAAGTAGACTTGATAATTTTGGATGGTCGTGTCATCAACGTCATATTGATTGGCAAACGCGTAGACCCCGTCTCTTTCGGTGACCACCGCCCCATTCTTAAACGTATAGGTGGTAGTGCCATTATCGTTTTGAATGGTGGCCAGTGACTGATCCAGCTGATAGCCGGCCTTTAGATAGGCATTCAGCTGCGCGTTGGCGTTTGCGGCGGATTCGGCAGTCACGGTATTCTCCTTGCCATCGGGATCCTTAGTCGTGACGCTGACGATTTCCGTAACCTGATCACAGTCAATATCTGCTCCCTGCTGTCCTTTGACAGTATAGGTGTTTAGCAGGCTTGCCTTGTCAGACTGACCAGAATTGATGCCTTCATCCAAAATTGAAATGGTGGCTGCGGCCAGTTTCTGATAGGTCAGAGTTAGGGTCTGCGTCTGCCCAGGCTTAACCGCGTGGGCTTTTAAGATGTCATCAGCCGTCGCCGCGGCATCAAGCGAGTCAGTGACGGCACTGATTGCCAGATACCAGCCGGCAAACGTTAATGGCGTGATCGCATCCAACCGCGCGCTGCCATCATTGGCTGGCGTAGCAGCAATTTGCCAATCACCATTGTTTTTAGTTACCGCTCCCGTTGCCAGATCCACCGTATAGCTGTTGGTCCGGTTAAACGTTACGGTTTGCGTTTGGTCCGTTGCGGTTGGCACTTGGCTCGTCGCATCATTGCTGCTAAAAGCATAGTTGACGGTGCGACTGGCGGTAGTGGTATCCAGATAGCTGTTTTCGCTTAACAGTGCCTGCTGATCCGCGGTACTTAAGCTGACTCCGCTTGGCAAGACCAGCTTTTGCGCGTCAGCAGCCGAATTGATCACCGCTGTTTGATGAATCAAATGCACGGTGAAATTATTGTTTTCACCATATACTGCCGCTTTGAAGCTGCCGTTTTCATCCAGACAGTCATTGCCAGTCGCAGATAAGGCATAGCCAGCTTTCAGATAGGCTGCCAGCTGGTCGGCGGCTTGGCTAAAATCGATTGACTGATCGGTAATACCAGTCAATTCAGCCGTGGCTAACTGCTTTCCCTGATCAGTGTCATCGACAAACAACACTTCGCCTGTTTGCTGCCGAGGCGTGTAGGCAACGGTAATCGGCGCCGGATTGGAACTATCAGCAGCTACCGTCGCCCCGGTAACGAGGATATTATTGCTTTGATCCACGGTTTGAGCGGCACCAGTGATCCGAACGTCGTAGCCGGCCAGTTTAGGAACCTTAAAAGTAAACGTGCCGCTAGTTTGGCTGTCGGTTAATGCAATCGTTTGGGTTTGAGGTGTCGGCGTCTTTGCACCAGCCCCGGTAAAAGTAATGGTTTGGGTAAACTGGGCCTTGATTGGCAGGTAAACGACCTGGATATCACGGATGGCATCAGTCGGCGTAATAAACTGCTGCCCATCTTTTGGCACGTAGCCGCTGACTGCCGGCAAAGCAGTTTGTCCGACTTTAGTGGCATCGTTGAGATCGTTTTGATAATTTATCGTTGCTAATACGTTGCCAGCTTCGTCAACGGCTTGCAGGACGCCGATCTTGGCATAGCTAACGGTTGCTGTCTGATTTTCCTGATCAGGTGAAGCAATTATCTGAGCTTGGCTGGCAATCAAACCATCAACGACCGGCGTGGCAATTACCGCTGCATCAGTCATCTGCGGGACCCAGTCAGTTTTGGTCGTACTGGTTGCTGGGTCATAGCTGATCGTGCCAATAAAGACGATGTCGCGCTCAGCAGCTACTGGGATAGCATCCCCCGCGCCGCTATAGTTAACCGTCAAATGAACGGTCTTAGAAGTAGTTGGCTGCTGCAGCTTAACCGTAATCGTTTGATCTTGATCGTCTTCATCATCATATGTATAGTCAGCGTTGAGGTCACCATCCAAGACTGTATAGCCGGCTTGTTCAAAATTATTCAGCATCGTCTGTGCCGCGGTCAGATCAATTTTTTGATCAGTCTTGCCTAGCAGTGGCAAGGAGTAGACATTTTGCTGGTCAACGTAAAACGCGACCGTGGCTTTTTGATCGTTTGGCGTATAGACCACTTCAACTGCTTGGTCGCGATCGGTATGCGAAATACTGCTGTCATCTTCAGCGGCGACGGTTTTGAGATTTGGCGTATAGCCCTTTATTGTCGGTGTATCAACCGCGGTAAACCCATTGTTCTTCAGTTTCCAGTTGTCTTGCAGCGTTTTGCCGTTTTGCAGATCTTTAACAATTGTCTCGGTAAAGACAGCCGTTTGGGAAACTGATTCCGGATTGTCTTTAGCACCGGTATACGTGATCTTCCGGGTAATCGTTTTGTCAGTCGTCGTGGTCGCCTGCTGATGAACCAGGTAAACTTTGAAGGTTTGAGTAGTATCGTCATCCCTATCGAATTCAGCTGTCTTAAAGTTTCCATCGGCATCAACCCAGTCATTGGTTGTAGCCAGCGCGTAACCCGCCTGTTCTAAATCGCTCAGCGCGGTCGCGGCCGTCGTAAAATCAATCTGACCTTCAGAAACACCGCTGATAGCGACTGTCTTGATGGTCTGATTTTGATCATCGCAATCGATAAAATCAACTTGGCCTTTTTGCTGATTCGGTGAATAGATGACACTGATATTTTGATCAGCAGTCTGATAAGTGACATTGTCGTCAGCCGCGATTCCCGTGACGTTTGGCGTATAGCCTTCAATTGCTGGCACGATTACGCTCGGCCACGAATCACGCTCTTTATCCCAGGTTCTGGTTAGGCCGCCAGTCTGCTCATCACGCGCGTTGGCCTGCGTAAAGACGATTGAATATGTAGCATTAGCTGGGGTATGCGTCCCCGCGCCGGAATATGTAATCGTTCTGGTAACGGTCTTAGTCTGCTTTAATGGCACGTAGTAAATCTTGGTGTCTTTAGTCGCGCTGCTTGGCGTGTGGACGCCCGCATCGCTGGCCTGCATCGTTAGGTAGCCAGCAATCGTAGGCGTGGTATAGGTTACTTTGGTCGCATCAGCCGTGTCATTTTGATAAATTGGTGAGTCGACATAGGCACCGTTGGCATCGGTTTGAATCACCGTACCGTCTTCAGCAACTGGAATTACCTTGCCAACCTTTTGATATTTGACATCGGTGTTAAAACTTGGATTCAAAGCAGACAAAAGATGCTTCTGGCCATTAACCTCAACGACCAGATTTCCCTGCTCATCCAAACTGACTTCTTGATCCACGGCCGATGCATCGGCTACATAGCCTTCAACTACCGGTGTCGTGGTTTGAATGCTGGCATGGTTCTGCTGCCATGTATAAGTAGTCGTCGTGGTACCGTCATTAGTTGTTTGATACTGGATGCCATTAAAAGTCAGTTGGCGCGTTTCTTGTAGCGGATTATTAGCTGCTCCTTCATAGGAAACCGAAATCGTCAGTTGGCGGCTCACCGCGCTTTCAGTCGTGGTGTCACCACTGGCAGCTGAATCCGCCGTTGGAATGGTGCTTACCGGTGTTGTGCTGCCGGTTGAGCTGGCACTTACCGGTGTTGTGCTACTGGTTGTCTGAGACGTTGGTGTACCGAATTGACTTTCAGATGACTCAACATTTGAACCGCTAGCTGAAGCAGTCGCGGTTGATTGACTAGCGGGACTAGCTGCAGCGCTTGCATTATCATCACCAGCCGTGGCGGTTCCAGCGGTTAGCGAGTTGCCGGTCGGCGTGACATCATTCGTCTGCGCAGTTGTGCTGGCCGCGCTGCCGATTGTATCCGCACTGACCTGACTATTATAAGCAGCAAAAGTCGTGCCAACCAATACCGAAACAACGCCAATCGTTAGTTTTTTAATTGCGTAGCGCGGCTTTTGGTCGCTGCCTTTTCTTTGTCGTTCTTGAACATTGTTTTTTGATACCATCCGAATCACCCCAATATATCTTCTAAATGGTTAAGCTAGGTGGAATTGAGTTGATCAGTAACACTTCAAAAACATTGCTAAATCAATGAGTACAAGCTCCAAATAAACAAAAACGCTTTTAATTCCACTTACTTTGCGTTCATTATATAACAAAATAAAATATCACATAACAAAATGAAATATCTTAACTAGCAGTAACTTTAAGCAACTAAAAAGATCTCCGCGAGCTGCAGGTTGGCTTTTGGAGATCTTGGGTAACGATAAGATTTAGTTGTTGTGTTTAATTAAATGATGCTTGACTAGATATTCATGAGCAACCTGACTGGCTTTTCGATGCTGAACCGTTACTTGATAGTTCATTTCCTGCATGTCTTTTTCAGTAATCTTACCAGCCAGCTTGTTCAGACTTTTAACGACCTGGGGATGCTTTTTGGCAAACGATGCTTTCATCAATGGTGCTCCTTGGTAAGGCGGGAAGAAATGCTGATCATCTTTAAGTACTTTGAGATGATACTGGCGCACTTGCGGATCCGTTGTATAACCATCGACCAGATTAACGCGGCCAGCAGCAATTGCCTGATAGCGCAGTGCGGGCTCCATCGTCTTTACCTGTTTGAAGTCTAGGTTATACGCCGTTTTTAGACCTAGATAGCCGTCTTTTTGATTGGCAAAGTCTGGATCAAAGCCGGCCGTGATCTGATCATTAATTTTAGCCAGATCGCTGAGCTTGGTAAGCTGATGTTCCTTAGCAAAATCAGAACTGACGGCCAGGTCGTAGCCATTTTGATACTTCATCGGCTTCAGATACGTCAGATCATATTCCTGCTTCAACAGACGGCGCGCCCGTTGGTATGTCTTAACCGGATCACGTGGCGTCGCTCGTTGGTCATGGACCAGCGACTGTAAAACGGTTCCGGTAAACTCAGGATAGATATCGATCTGATCATTGCGCAGCGCACGGAATAAAAAGCTGGTACCGCCAAAATTAGCCTTCAACTCGACCTTGGCATGCGGATCGTCATTTACAATCAGATCTTTGTACATGTGGATTAAAATATCAGGTTCGCTCCCCATTTTACCGGCAATCACGATTGGCTCTGATTTGCTTTGAAAGCTGTTCCAGGCTCGCCAACCGCCAATCCCGATCAGTGCAAGCGCGGCCACGATGATTCCCTGCTTGAGATGTTTTTTGGAAGCACCGACATATTTTAGCAGTGCCGACATCAAAAGCGCCAACATTGCCGAAAGCCCTGCTCCAATAATCAGGTAGGCGTTGTTGTTTTGATTGATTCCCAGCATAATGTAGGTCCCTAGCCCACCGGCACCAATCAAAGCAGCGAGGGTAGCCGTGCCGATAATCATGACCAAGGAGATGCGAATTCCGGATAAGATCACGGGCAGCGCCATGGGCAATTCAAGGCGCGTCAGTTTTTTCCAACGCGAAAGGCCAAATGCCGTCGCGGCTTCTTCGAGATTTGGGTCAACGTTGCGCAGTCCAGAATAGGTATTTTGATAGATCGGCATGATGCCGTAAACGACCAGGGCAATCAAAGCTGGGACGCTGCCGATCCCAACCAGCGGAATCAGCAGTCCTAGCAGTGCCAAACTGGGAATCGTCTGCATCACTCCAGCTAGCTGCAAAACGATCTCACCGGCATGTCGACTGTTTTTCAGCAACACTGCCAACGGAATCGCAATCAGTATGGCAATCACCAACGCCCAAAACGATAACGAAAGATGTTCCCACAGTGCCTGTTCAATTTGACTTTTTTGCGTTGCGATCGTATTAAGCAATTCAGTCATCTTATCGATCCTCTCTTTGTCCTAAATAATGCAGCAGATCAGTTGTCTGAATTCTAAAACCTTGCCCCTGGTATTGAAAGCAAAGCCAGCCAGCCGTGTCAGGCGTAAGACTTGCCAGTTCCGCTACCGTAGCGACGACGGCAGATTGCTCAACAGTTGGCGTTTTTTGTACTAGTTTTGACGATAAGAGCGCAGTCATGGTGCCCAATCTTGGCCGCGCCGTTGCAAAAAAGTCGGCCACAAACTGATTAGCTGGATATTCCAAAATCTCATTTGGCGTACCGACCTGCTGCAGTTGACCATCATTGATCACGGCAATCCGATCGCCCAACCGCAG
Organism: Limosilactobacillus mucosae; assembly: GCF_046939755.1. Classification (GTDB taxonomy): domain Bacteria; phylum Bacillota; class Bacilli; order Lactobacillales; family Lactobacillaceae; genus Limosilactobacillus; species Limosilactobacillus mucosae_A. The sequence continues at coordinate 42,111 of NZ_JBKZAY010000004.1, read as the reverse complement.
TGCCTCTTGCATGTCATGGGTTACAAAAACAATGGTTGTCTTTGACTGGCGATGCAGCTTTAACAACAAGTCCTGCTGTTGAGTACGCAAAACCGGATCCAACGCGCTGAACGATTCATCCATTAAAATAAGCTGGGGCTGCGTGGCCATTGAACGAGCGATTGCCACACGCTGCTGCTGACCACCCGAAAGCTCATCGGGATGCCGATCGATAAAGTCACTAGCTGGCAGACCAACCTGATTAAGCAGCTCCATTGAACGATTGCGCCGATCATTTTTATTGACGCCCTGCTGCTCAAGCTGAATGGCAATGTTTTCACCAACCGTTAGATTAGGAAACAGACTGCTGCTCTGCAATACGTATCCCATATGCAGACGCAGCTCGCGCAAGTCATAGTCTTTGACGCGTTTTTCATTCAAATAGACGTTGCCAGCGGTTGGCACCGTCAGCCGGTTGATCATTCTAAGCAGTGTGGTTTTGCCGCTGCCGCTAGGACCAACTAAGACGAACAGCTCACCATCGTTAATCGTTAAGTTAATGTTTTTCAAGATAACATTTTGGCCGTATTGCATGCCGATTGCTTCGTATTTAATCAATCTAATCACCATCTTCATTTGATGTAACCATTAAAGTTTCTTTTTGCATTCTACTTGATCTTGGGAACTTTGTAAATCAATAAGTTCTAGCCTAAGTTATTTGTGGGCGCAATTTGGAACGAACTGCTTATTTTTTATTGCTTTTTCAAGTTGAATCAGCTATATTAGATATAACCAATATAGTTACAACAGGAGATGGTTATTTGAAGGTTTCCACTCGATTCAGTGACAGCATTCATATCTTGGCGTTCATCTACATCTATCAAGGAAAAATCAAGCTTTCCAGTACTAATATCGCCAGTTCGCTGGAGACTTCGCCGGTGGTCGTTCGCCGTTTAATGGCATCCCTTAAGGAAGCTGGACTCATCAAAACTCAGCATGGCATCCCCGATCCAGAGCTGCTGGTGGACCCTAAAAAAATCACGCTTTTGGATGTCTACCTAGCAACCGAGGGAGAAACGCCGCTTTTTACCATTGATCACAATACCAATCCACAATGTATCGTAGGCGGCAATATTCAACCAACACTAGAAGATTATTATCGTCATGCTGAAACAGCCGCCAAAGCTAAGCTGCAGCAGATTACGCTTCAAGACGTTATTGATACGATTTTGGTTAAACGAGCAGAAAAGGAAGATCAATCATGAAATATACCATTACCGGAGCTACTGGACATCTAGGCCGCAAAGTAGTTGAACAAATGAGTCGTTTAGTTGACGTTAGTGAGATTCGCCTGGCTGTTCATACGCCTAGCAAAGCCCAGAACTTTTTGGATCAAGGCTATGAAGTCGTAAAAAGCGATTACTATGATGTTGATTCAATGACCAAAGCATTTGCCGATACCGACGTCTTGATCTATATTCCAAGCATCACCTATGACGTTGCCAACCGCGTGCTGGAATTTGAAAACTCGCTAAAAGCGATGGCCAATGCTGGCGTTAAAAATCTGGTCGATGTCAGTTTTATTGCCGACCAGCCCAATAATCCTTTCCAGATGGCGGGATATTATGCCTACCTGCCCGCTCGGCTCGCTGGGACCAAACTGAACTACGCGGTCGTCAAAAACTCATTATATGCCGATCCACTGGTCCCCTACTTGCCAGAACTAATTGAGCGGCAAAATGTCATCTACCCGGTCGGCGATCAGGCCATGAGTTTTATCACTCGCGATGACAGTGCCGAAGCAATTGCCAATGTTGCCGTCAAGCCTTACCTGCGTGATCACCGGCAAGTCTATCTGCTGACGCAAAAGCAGAACTACAACATGGTCGAACTCAGCCGCATCATGACTGAAGCAACCGGCCATAAGATTGGCTATGCCCCGGTTTCTTTGCAGGAATTTGCCGACATCTATCGGGCTGAAGGCGATGGTGATGAACTGGCATCAATGTATCATGCTGCTGCAATGGGGTTGATGAATGCCGTCACTGATGATTTCCAACATATCACCGGTCATGAGCCCATGCCGATGGATCAGTTCTTGCAGCAAAACTACCAACGCTGATTGACAACTTTATTTTTCCAATCATTTTACTGCGCGCATGTTGCAAACAGCACCAACCTATTCGATATATAAAAAAACACTCAGTCAGTCCAAAAACTGCTGAGTGTTTTTAATCTAATTATAGTGCCTTTTCATAAGATTCCAGTTGTCAGTGGCTGGCCTCGAAACCAAACAGTGCCGCAGCCAACTTGCTACGGCGCTGTTTGGTACTATTCAGTTGGCAGTTTTTGGTACGCCACCCGTTTGATTACTTCCGCTTGCTCTGGATACTTAGCCAACAGCTGGTCTTGAGTAAACAATTCAAAGTCGTGATAGTCAAATCCCGGTGCTACGGCACAACTGACCAGCCCAAACGACGAATCGTCCAAGACCTCAGAACCAAAAATCGTTCCCGCTGGCACCCGAAACTGCAGCTGTTCACCATGTTCAATATCGCGGCCTAGGCGTACGGCTTCATAAGTGCCATCTGGATAAAAGCAGTGAACGACAATTGATGAGCCATCATGGAAATACCATAACTCATCATGAAGCAGCCGGTGCAGATGCGATGGCGAGCCCCCGTCCAGAATAAAATAGATTGAAGTGTACTCGTAACGGCTGGCCAGGGATGTAGCGTCATAACGCGTCTTGGCGCTATGATAAACTTGACGATACCAACCACCTTCTGGATGTGGCGTCAGGTTGAGCTTTTCAATATATTCGTCTTTAGTTGGCATGACATCAACCTCGCTTTTTTCTTTTATTGTAGCAAAGTTCGGTCATTTGCGCGGGCTGATCGTCAAAAAATTATCCTGCTTATTTTACTGGGGCCTTGAATAAGTCATTCAGCGCCTCAGACATGGTAGGATGCGTAAAGATCATGTCGCGCAGCGTTTCATATGGTAGCCCCGCCTTCATCGCTAGCGCAATCAGATTGATCGTTTCATGGGATTCAGCAGCATAAAGCGTCGCGCCCAGAATCCGATGCGTGTCGCGCTCAATAATTGCCTTATAGATTCCCCGCTGGTTCTCTAACACGCGCGCCTTAGGGATGGCCTTGACCGGCAGTTTGAAGACCAGATAGTCCTTACCGGCAGCTTGGGCTTGTCGCTCGTTGATCCCTACGTTTGCCAATGGCGGCGTCAAAAACGATGCGGTCGGCACGACGTTACGATCGGCAGTTGTTCGCTTACCTTCACCAAACAGCTGGTCTTTAACGATTCGAAAGTCGTCAAGCGAAATGTAGGTAAACATCGGCCCACCATTGACGTCACCTAAAGCCCAGACATCTGGCACCGTAGTCCGTAGCCGATCGTCAACTTGAATGGCATCGCGCTTGGTCAGGGCAATGTCGGTATTTTCTAGTCCCAGTCCATCGATGTTGGGACGGCGCCCAGCAGCTACCAGCACGATATCAAACTCGGTCTGCCGTTTTTGCCCAGCTTGTTGATAGGTTAATAAGACCTGCTGCCCGTTATCTGCCGCGCTGATTAATTCAGCATTCAGCTCAATCTTGATGCCGAGATTGGCAAGGTCGTTCGTTACCTCTGCCGCGACATCTGCATCTTCGCGACCCAAAAGCTGAGCATGATGATCAAGAATAGTTACCTCGCTGCCAAATGAATTAAACATTTCGGCAAATTCCAACCCAATATAGCCGCCGCCAATAATTGCCAAGCGTGCCGGCTTTTTGGCAAGTTCCATGGCTTCTTTAGAACTGACGATGCGCTCGCTGGGAATCAGTCCCGGAACTTTGGGCCAGACCGGCGTGGCGCCAGTATTGATAAAGACGCGTTCGGCGGCAACTTGTCGCGTAGTACCATCAGCCATGGCGACTTTTAGCTCATGGTTGCCGACAAAACTGGCCTGGCCATTCCATACCGTTGCCAACGGCTCATCCGCAACCAGGTGATAGTTCTTGTTCCGCAGCTGCTTGGTCATCATTCCTCGTTTGGCAACCGCGTCAGCAAACTCAAGATGACGCTGACCATTGATAATCATATTTTTGGATGGCAGACAGCCAACATTGATGCAGGTGCCGCCATACATCTGATCTGAACGCTCAATTAGCAGCACTTCTTCATCATGCTGCGCCAAGAACTTAGCCAGTGTCTTACCAGCCTTACCAAAGCCAATTACCACATTTTTAAATTTTTCCATTGCCGATCATCCTTTCGCCAATTCAAAATAATTGATGTTTTCGCTTACTATAAATAAGTGAACTTTAAAAAGCAATCAATCTGCTCAAAAATGACCAACAAAAAATGATGCCGGACCAGACTCTTATTAAAGAGTGGCTCAGCACCATTTCAGATCACCAATTAATTAAGATTAAGCTGCTTTAACCAGACATCCATCTGCGCGTCACTGTTTAAAACCGCGCCTGGCAAAACCTGAACGTCAGCATTATTTTCCTTAACGGTTCGTTCCAGGTAGCTTTGCGCGCGTTCAAAACCAGAACTGCCGGAAGTTGCAAATCCCACCAGTTGCTTGCCACTGAGCGGTAAATGATCAATCAGGTCAGCAATCAGACGCGGCGGAATCCCCCACCAGATTGGAAAGCCAATCAAGACCGTATCATAACTGCTAATGTCAGGCAGGTCGTCTTTAATCGCAACGCGGCTGGCATGCTGATGCTGTTCAATTGACGTGCGTGATTTTGGATCATGCCAGTCAAGATCGGCTACTGAATATGGCTTTGCGGCGTGAATCTCAAATAAATCCGCACCCAGCTTTTGTGCAACTTTTTCCGCGCGCTGCTTGGTCGTATTGGTAGCGGAAAAGTAAAATACTATCACTTTAGCCAAAATAATCATTCCTTTTATTTTGCTTACTTTTAGTATATTCCTAAGCGTCCAGACTTTAAAATGTTTATTTGGTATGCTGGTATGCTTTTTTTGCATGGTATCAGTAACCATCCATGTGCAGCAGTCTCAAAAGAAAGCGTTGGCTTGTGCACAAATCGCTTAACTGCCAGCCGAATCCTGATTTTTAAATCATTAATCATCTAACCAGCTTGATTAATCCTTCTTATCAAAAATGTGATTAAATTCACTATTAAGACATATTTAATTTTTAGTTCAAAAATAGTTCAAATATTCTCGCTATACTTTAGTCATAGTCGAAACAGCAATGACAAGGAGGTTTAATCTATGTACTCTAACTTATCTAAAGGTTTGATGGCTACTCCATTAGCTGCCGTTTTACCACAGACAGGTAATACCGTGAGCACGATTTTTGCCGCTGCCATTGGTATTTTGATGACGATCCTGGCCATAACGCTGATTGTGGTTGAGATCAAGAAGCGATCCTCTTAATCTTTAAAAAAGGAGGATCATCATGAAATTCAGCCCGGCATTGATCATTGCCATTACGGTATTTGCGCTCAGTATTTTGGCAATCGGCCGCATCTTAATTGGCTTGATTGTCTCAAATCTGCATCAGATCAACAGCCTTGATCGACAGCAGATCAGCCAAAAGCCAGCTGATCACCGTTTCTCTGTGATAATTCCCGCGTTTAACGAAGAAAAGTTTATTCGTCGGGGCGTTGAATCAGTCTTAAAGCAGACTTACCCTAATTTTGAGGTGATCGCGGTTGACGATGGCTCCAGTGATAAGACAGGGATGATTTTGGATCAATTAGCCAGACAACATCCCAAGCTGCGTGTCATCCATCAACATAATCAAGGCAAGTCGGTTGCAATCAATCATGCCTTAAAAAAATTTGCGACCGGTGATCTGATCATGGTACTTGATGCCGACTCCTATTTGACGCCAACCGCGCTGACAAACATGGCCTTGCGTTTTGATGATCCCAGATTATTGGGAGCCAGTGCGAACGTTCGCATTACGCGCCCCCATAATCTAGTGGAATACGTCCAAAAAGTCGAATACCTGCTTGGTTATCGGCTAAAGGGATCTGAGGAGCTTTTGGGAATCGAGTATATCATTGGCGGTGTTGGCTCAACTTTTCGCAAGTCAGCCATGCTGGAAGTTGGTGGCTATGACACTGATTCGATCACTGAAGACATCGACTTTACGATGAAGATGATCGCTCATTTTGGCAACAGCAATCGGCAATTTGGCTATGCCGATGACGTTATCGCCTATACGCCGCCAGTCAGCCGCTTTTCTCAGCTGCTTAAACAGCGCTACCGATGGAAACAAGGACGTTTTAAGGCTTTGTTCAAGCATCGCCGCGTAATTTTTAATCGTGATGCCAAGTACACTTTCTCACTCGCCTTTTGGAAACTGCCAAAAGTTTTCTTTGAAGAATTTTTAATGCTGATTGATCCACTGCTGCTGCTTTGGATTATCGGCATTATCCATCACTTTGCCGATTTCTCAACGATTTTCGCGATATTGGGCCTCTACTATCTCTTTGCAATGGCAACATTCATACCAGAAGAGCTTAAATTCTGGGAACGAATCCGGCTGATGACGGTCGCGCCACTAGCCTATCTGATTCTATACGTGATCAATATCGTTGACTGGATCTCGCTGATGCGCTGCTTGTTCAACATGAAGCGCATTGCCAACAATGAAGATAAAACGGCTAAATGGCAGCACGTTGATCGTTAAAAACGACTGACAAGCCAATAAAAGTCTCAAGTTCTGAATTTAATCAGAGCTTGAGACTTTTTTCACGTTTAATTTCTTTGATGACGCTGAATCGCCTTAACGATTTCAACAATCAAAACCATCAAAAGGCCAGCTCCAATTACGATACCCCATTGAACAAGATCTAATTCCGTGGTATGGAAAATCGGATTTAGAGTTGGAATGAAGATCGTACCGGCTAAAAGTAGCGTTGAACTTAGGATTGCCCAGTTAAAGTAGCGATTCTTAAATTCCCCCGTCTTAAAGATCGTTCCTTGCAACGACTTACAGTTGCAGGCGTGCAGCAACTGAATCAATCCTAAGGTAATGTAAGCCATCGTCAGTGCATCGGCATGAATCAGCGCGGCTCCCTGATGAACTGGGTATAAAATGCCTAATGCATAAACGCCCAGTGTCAGCAGCCCTTCCAAGATTCCTTGGTAGATAATATTAAAGCCGACGCCATGAGCCAAGAAGCTGCCTTGATTGCCCCGCGGCTGATGTTTCATAACATCGCCCTCAGCAGGTTCGACCCCTAACGCAATAGCAGGGAATGTATCAGTTACCAGATTGATCCATAAAATTTGCACCGGTGCCAGAATTGACCAGTTCATGATCGTCATGATTAAAAGCGTCAAGACTTCGCCAAGGTTGGCAGAAAGCAGATACTGGATCGCTTTTTGAATATTGGCAAAGACTTTGCGCCCTTCCTTGACCGCGGCAATGATCGTAGCAAAATTATCATCAGCCAATACGACGTCAGCCGCGTTTTTAGAAACCTCGGTCCCGGTAATTCCCATACCGACGCCGATATCAGCAGTCTTTAGAGCTGGGGCGTCATTCACGCCATCACCAGTCATGGCAACGACCTTGTCATGCGACTGCCAAGCTTTGACAATCCGAACCTTATGCTCAGGCGCAACTCGTGCATAAACCGAGTACTGTGCTACCTGATCCTTTAATTCCTGATCACTGAGCGCGTTAAGTTCCTGACCAGTAATCGCACCAGCTTCATCACCAGGCTCAATGATTCCCAGACGTTCAGCAATTGCCCGCGCCGTTGTCTTATGATCACCGGTAATCATTAATGGTCGAATCCCAGCCTCCTTAGCCTCTTGAATAGCAGCCTTGACTTCAGGACGCGGTGGATCAATCATCCCTGACAGCCCAATAAAGATCAGTGATTGTTCCACCAACGCCGGATCAGTACTTTGACATTCTTTTTCAGTTAATGGCCGGTATGCATAGCCAAGCACCCGCAATGCCTGTTTAGCTAAATGGTGATTGGTTTTAAGAATGCGTTCACGATCGTCATCGGTCAGTTCTCGCACCTGTTCGCCATCCAAAATGCGATCTGCCCGTGTCAGCAGTTCATCGACCGCCCCTTTTAGGTAGAGCGTTGGCTGCTTATCATTAACGGCTACTGACATCAATTTACGTTCCGAATCGAATGGCCATGAATTAAGGCGTGGATAGCGCTGCCTAAACTCATCGATATCAAGCCCTTTATCGATATAAAATTGCCACAGCGCCGTTTCGGTCGGATCGCCCAATAATTCTTTTTGACTGCCCCGCTCAGCATCATTAGCCAGAATCATTGCCTTGGTCAACGGCGAGTCAGCATCAACCTTAAAATCAGGTGCGGCCGTAACTTGACCGTTCAGCATCAGCTGTTCGATTGTCATCTGATTCTTGGTCAGGGTTCCAGTTTTATCGGAAGCGATGATTTCAGTAGCGCCCAGCGTTTCAACGGCCTGCAGCTTACGAATCAGCGCGTGCCGTTTAGCCATCGCTTGGGTTCCCAAAGCCAGCGTAATGGTAACGATGGCTGGCAGCCCTTCCGGAATTGCTGCAACAGCCAGCGAGATGGCGGTCAGCAGCATATCCAGCGGCGTCTCGCGCTTAGTCAGCATTCCCAGCGCGAAAATAATGACGGCGATTGCCAAAACCAGTACACTAAGAATTTTACTGAGATGGGTAATGTTGCGCTGCAATGGTGTTACAGTCTGTTCGGCACTGTTCAGCATCTGGGCGATCTTGCCAACTTCTGTATCCTTACCAGTAGCAACTACGACTGCCTCGGCTGTGCCCGCCGTCATACTGGTATTCATAAAGCCCATGTTATGCTGATCCCCTAGAGCAGCTGATTCGGCATCAATTACCGCCTCATCTTTGGTTACGGCAACTGATTCGCCAGTCAGCGCTGCTTCTTCGACTTTGACGTTTTGCGTCTTTAAGAAGCGAACGTCAGCGGGAATAATGTCCCCAGCTTCCAAAAGAATCACGTCGCCAACGACCAGCTCTTTACTGGAAAGCTGGGCAATCTGGCCATCTCGTCTGACGCGCGTGGTTGGTGTGCTCATTTTTTGCAGCGCATCAATGGCATTCTCGGCCTTAGTTTCCTGAAAGACTCCAAATGCAGCATTTAAAACTACAACTAGCAAAATAATAATCGTATCCGAAAGTTCACCAGCAAAAGCTGCGACAATTGCCGCGATAATTAAAATCAAAATCATCAGATCTTTAAACTGAGCGATGATTCTTTGCCAAAGCGTAATCTTTTTTCCTTGCGGCAATTCATTGGGACCATTTTTCTGCAGCCGCTCCATGGCCTCAGTTGTCAGCAGCCCTTGTGGCGTTGCCTTAAGTCGTTCCAAAACCTGCAAGGTGGTTTGACGATAAAATTGGTCTTTCATAGACGTTAAACCCCTCTCTGTATTTGATACTTCCTTTTTATAACAACTATTACAACACAAGCATAACATTTACCAAATTAATATGGTAGGGGTTACATTGGCGGATTTAGCAAAAAAGCATAGCGAAATATTCCAAAAATCTCACAGCCGGTTGTCAAAAAAGAAGCACCCTATTAAAATTAAACAAAAACGAAAATGAGGATGTTCCATTGACTAAACCTAAGATTGCATTTATCTGCACGCACAATTCATGCCGTAGCCAAATTGCCGAAGCGTTAGGAAAAAAACTTGCCGGGGATGTTTTTGAAAGTTATTCGGCAGGTACACAGATTAAAGATCAAATCAATCCAGATGCAGTGCGCTTGATGAAAAAAATCTATGGCATTGATATGGAAGCATCAGGACAATATAACAAGACGCTTGACGCATTGCCAACGGTTGATGGCATCGTTACCATGGGTTGCGGTGTAAAATGTCCCTATCTGCCGGCTAAATGGCGGGTTGATTGGGGGCTAAACGATCCAACTGGCCAAGCTGACGATGAGTTTATTAAAGTTATCAATCAAATTGAAAAAAATATTTTGATTCTCAAAAATAAGATTGAGCAAGGCGTTAACTACCCATAACGCCCTAATTCAAAATCAATTTTTACAAACGTCTTGACTAAGCTGCTTGGCTTGGTCAGGGCGTTTTATATTTTGCAGGTATTCAGAATCATTAAACTTTGCCACTTCAAAATCATCGGTTGTAAGCGCCGTCAACACGAGTGATTGATCAGTCTGGTTCGCTAAATGCTTAATTATCAGTGTTATTAGTTTAAGACTATTAACTTATGCTTTTTAATGCGTTAAGCTATGCCCAATCTTAAAAATCAATTTGAAAGCGAGGTAATTTATATGCAAGCAACTATTCCAACGGAGCAACGCAGTGAACGTAAGATTGCCAGCAACATTTTAAAAGGATCTTTGGGCAATATGATTGAATGGTTTGACTGGTATGTCTATGCCTCGTTCGCCATTTATTTCTCAGGGGCCTTTTTCCCAGCCAATAACCAAACAGCGGAACTTTTGGCAACTGCTGGTGTTTTTGCAATTGGCTTTTTCATGCGGCCGCTAGGATCATTCGTGATGGGCCGTTTTGCAGATCGGAAAGGTCGTCGCGCCGCATTGACGCTTTCGGTTTCAATTATGGCGGCCGGTTCATTGGTTATTGCGCTAGTCCCAACCTACGCACGAATCGGCATCTGGTCACCAGTTATCTTGATTGTGACGCGGCTGATCCAAGGCCTTTCATTAGGTGGTGAATATGGAACTTCAGCTACCTACATGTCGGAAATGGCATCACCAAATCGACGCGGCTTTTACTCATCATTTCAATACGTTACATTGATTGGCGGTCAACTGAGCGCGCTGCTTGTACAAATTGTTCTACAAGCTGTTTATACTGATCAACAACTGTACGACTTTGCCTGGCGAATCCCATTTGCTATTGGCGCGGCTGGTGCGATGATTGTTTTGTGGCTGCGACTCTCAATGGAGGAATCCGATCAGTTTAAGTCCAGTAATCGCAATAATCGTCAAGCTGGCACGCTGCGACTCTTAGCTCACTATCCAAAACAAGTGTTGACGGTCGTCGGGATGACGCTTGGCGGCACGATCAGTTTCTATACCTACACGACCTATCTGCAACAGTTTATGATCAACACGACCGGCCTTTCAAAGAAAACAGCGGCTATGATCAACTTCTTGGCATTGCTGGTCATGGTTATACTGCAGCCTTTGTTTGGTCACCTGTCAGATCGGATTGGTCGCAAGCCATTGCTGATTTTCTTTGGGATTGGCGGTACGCTGTGCACGGTTCCGCTATTTACGCTACTGGCTGGCGCGTCAACTGCCTGGGAAGCACTGTTATTGATGATTGTTGGGATCGTCATCGTTTCTGGCTATACCTCGATCAACGCCATTGTCAAGGCTGAGCTTTTCCCATCTGAGATTCGGGCATTGGGCGTGGGTATGCCTTATGGACTTACCGTTGCCCTGTTTGGCGGTACCGTTAACTACATTGCTTTATGGCTGCGTTCCATTCACCTCGAATCAGCTTTCTTCTGGTATGTATCCGGCGCGGTATTTATTTCATTATTAGTCTACGCCTTCGTACTCAAACCAGGGTCGTTGATTGATGAAGAAATGACCGAATCTACAACTACTGATTAAATTGTAAGCTTTGATTAAGGTTGCATGATTTTCAGCTGATTATAAACTAAAAGAGATCAACGAAATAATTGATCTCTTTTTTATTTTGTCCAGTTCAGCTATTCTTTTTCAGGCTTAAACGACAGCTTGATCTTACCACCCAGTGTATTGCTAAGCTTTTGCAGATCAACCAGGCTGACGGTTTCAGCCTTGGCATCTTCCAAAGCATTAAGTTCAGCCAATGGGACACCGGCTGCATGACTTAAAGTTTCGCGGGTCCATCCCTTAGCTTGGCGCAATTTGATGATGCGATAGGCTAGCTTGGCAGCCGGATCTAATTTAACGGCTTCTTCCAGTGGCTTTTGATGCGTGGCAGCATAAATCAGGTTCGTCATCTTCTTTTTAGTCAGACCGCCCTTGACATGACGGGCAAAGAAATCAAGGTTGTCTTGACCGATTTTCTCGCCCAGGTCATTAGTTAATTTATGCATTGCTTGGTAAGAGTCATAGGAGTTGTCCTTCAATTCTTCAAAACGGGCTTCCAGTCGTTTACGGATGTCTTTTTTCTTCATGTCCAGTTTCCTCTCTGAATTAATTAAGCTATAGGATATCACTTCAGCAAGCCTTTGTAAGCGGTTTATTGAAGCTGGTTTTAAAAATCTCATGCCCACTGACATGAGATTCCTTAACCACTGAGGGCTAACTTGCCCCTGCCAAACAATTGAGCTTGGCAATCGCGGAGGTGAGGAATCGAACCTCACTGCTGGGAGCATTGCCAATAACAGCGTTTAGACCGGCACTCCGCAAATCGGTAAATTCATGAATTATCTGTCGCTGCTTTTAGGCTTTGCGACATCAATAGAATTCACCAAAGCTTCAAAAAGTATCTTAACGCATCCAAATATTTTTGTCAAACAGACGTTCGCAAAAAATATTAAAACTCCTCGCTCCATTCTTGAAGCAGGGAGTTTTCACAAAACGACTTTGGCTTGCTGATTTAGTTCGCTGATGTCGGCAGATTCAAAAAACTAACAATCTCTTCAGCAATGACAGCTGGACTCAACCCATCCGTTTTGATTGTCAAATCGGCACAGGCGTCGTAATTAACTTGACGCTGGGCCTGCAGATCGGCAATCCCCTTCTCGTCTAAAGACTTAGCCAATGGCCGGCCACTGTCACCGCCAATCCGCCGCAGCGTTTCTGTCGCGCTGGCTTTCAAAAGAACTACCGGTGTCGACGTATTTTTAAGTATGGTCAGGTTGTCAGGACGCATTGGCGTACCGCCACCAGTTGCCAAAATGCCCTGATCAGATTTGATAATGTCAGCTAGTGTATCATGTTCTAATTGACGAAAATATTCCTCGCCATTTTGGGCAAAAATATCAGGAATCGTCATACCAGCACGACGAACGATTTCATCATCCAAATCAGTAACGGGAGCATTCAGCATCTTACCCAGCATTCGACTGATCGTGGTTTTGCCACTCCCCATAAATCCTATCAAAATCAGTTCCATCTTGCTTCCTCCTAATGATCGAGTCGTTCACGATCGGCCTTGGCTTTTGAAAAGACGGCAAAGAGCTTTTCTTGGTCATCGTCAGCAATTGCCTGGCGTAGTAATTGCAGTTCATTTAGGTATTCGTCAAGCTGATGAACGATCAGCTCGCGGTTGTTGTGCATAATCGCGCTCCACATGGTCGGATCCGATTTGGCAATTCTGGTCGTTGACTTAAAGCCCCCCGCGGCCAAAGTCAAAAGTTCAGGATGATTTTTAAAAGTGGCTGCCGTTTGGGCAACCAAAGCTGTCGCAATCACGTGTGGAACATGACTAAGCTGGGCTACGATTTTATCGTGCTGACGCGCATGAATCAAGTACCAATTGACGTTTAGGCCGCTTAAAAGATCTTTGAGTTCGGCAATTCCTCTTGAGCCGCTGGTTGGAATCAAGAAGTAGTAGGCATCTTTAAAAAGATCGATTCGCCCAGCTTGAATGCCCGATTCATGCGATCCGGCCATTGGATGTCCCCCGATAAAGACATCACCACGCTCAATCAGTGGTTGAGCAGCATCGATAATCGTCTGCTTGGTACTGCCAACATCGGTAATGACCACTCCCGGCTTTAGTTCTAATTGTGCCAGATCATGCAGGTCTTTGACAATTGCCGATACGGGTCCGGCAAGAATAATAAAATCAGCCTGATCAGCTTGGTATAGATTGGTTCCCGCATCATCAATCAATCCCTGCTCAATGGCAAAATCCAGCGTTGCCGTGGAGATATCGCTGCCCACGATACGATATTGAGGATGTTTTTGGCGAATTGCCCGAATCAGCGTGCTGCCGATTAGACCCAAACCTTTGACAAAGACCGTCGTCATGCCTGACCGCCTCCTAAAAGCTTTTGCAGATCCTGGAAAAACTTAGGGTATGAAACACTGACTGCATCCGCATGCGCGAGCCGCAGCGGTTGGGGAGCCTTTAATGCCGCAATCGCGTCCATCATACCAATGCGATGATCACCATAGCTATCAAGCTGATCATCATTAATTGCCCATTCATTTCTTCCCTCAATGATCATACCGTCTGCAAGCTCTTCAACTTGAACGCCTAATTTACGCAGCTCAGCAACTACGGTTTGAATTCGATCCGTTTCTTTTACCCGCAGCTCTTCTGCTCCCCGAATCGAGCTGGTTCCATCCGCGCAAGCCGCCAACAGCGCAACCAACGGCAACTCGTCAATTACGGCTGGAATATCTTCAGCCTCGATTTGAATCGGCTTAAGCTGACTGGTGGCAATCGTAATATTGCCCAACGGCTCGCCCTTAGTTGGTAGTGCTTCGATCTGTAGGTCAGCGCCCATTTTCTGCAACACGTCGATAATTCCAGTTCGAGTTGGATTTAGATTCACCCGTTCCAACTTAATCTTTGAATCAGGAACGATTGCCCCGGCTGTCAAGAAAAAGGCAGCCGAAGAAATGTCACCTGGCACCTCGACCGTTTGCCCTGTCAACTCCGGCTGTGGCATAACATGAATCGTTTTTTGATCGGCTGCCGTTTCAATTTCGGCGCCAAATTGCCGCAGCATGATTTCGGTATGATTTCTGGTTGGCAGTTTTTCAATAATGGTTGATGGCGTGTCGGCCTGCAATGCGGCAAAAATCAATGCGCTTTTGACCTGCGCGCTGGCCACTTTCATTTGATAATTCGTGCCATGCAGCTTTTGACCATAAATCACTGCCGGCAGCGTCCCGGCATCCGTTAGCTCAACCTGAGCCCCAAAATGACTTAATGGCTCACTAACCCGTTTCATCGGGCGTTTTTGCAATGAGGCATCTCCAAAAAGTCGCGTCTCAAAGTCACGGCCTGCTAAAATCCCCATCAACAAGCGGGTAGTCGTGCCAGAATTCCCCATATCGAGAGGCTGTGCCGGCTTGTTTAGCGCATCGATTCCATTGCCGTGAATAACAACGGTCCCCCCATCACGTTCGCTTTTAACGCCCATATCATTAAAAGCCTTTAAAGTCGACAGACAATCATCGCCATCCAAAAAATGATGAATTACCGTTTCTCCCTTACTGATTGCTCCCAGCATGACCGCGCGATGTGAAATACTTTTATCGCCAGGTACCGTCAATGATCCATGAAGTCCGTGTGGGGCCGAGGCAAGTTCTTTCATGACGTTTCCTCCTTTAGTATTCGCGCATTTCCTGACGCCAAGCGGCCACTTCAGCCTGTAGACGTTCCAGGCTGGAAGCTTCAAACGCATCCGTAATTGCCTTGGCCAGCTCGATGGCAACGACATTTTCAACGACCAAAGATGCCGGCACGATCGCGGTCGTATCAGAACGCTCAACATTGGCCTTAACTGGTTCATGACTGGTAACGTCAACGGTCTGTAACGGTTTGTATAAAGTTGGAATTGGCTTCATGGCCGCGTTGATGATAATTGGCATGCCATTGGTCATCCCGCCTTCAAAACCGCCCAAGTGATTACTCAAACGTGAGTAGCCGGTTTCTTGATTCCAACTGATTTCATCCATTACCTGACTGCCCAGCCGGACTGCATTTTCAAATCCGTCACCAATCGAGACTCCCTTCATGGCATTGACGCCCATTACGGCAGCTGCCAGCTTGCCATCTAATTTGGTGTCCCAACTGACGTGACTGCCTAAGCCAGCTGGTACGTTTTCGGCAACAACACGAATTACACCGCCCAATGTGTCGCCATTGCGCTTGGTTTGGTCAATCAATTGATGAATCGCCTCAACTTTGGTGTTGTCAATGATTCTTAAGTCATTTTGGGCAATCAGCATTTCAATTGCCTTGACGTTATCAGGTTGTTTGCCGCGAGCATCGATAAAGCCAACCTGCTGTACGTAGCCGATGATTGAAATATCCAACGCGTTCAACAGTTGCTCGCAGATATTGCCGACTGCCACGCGCATAGCGGTTTCCCGCGCTGATGATCGTTCCAAAACGTTGCGCAGATCATGATGCCGGTACTTCATGCCACCAACCAGATCCGCGTGCCCGGGCCGTGGATGGTTCACCTTGCGCACGGTATTTTCTGGCGTAGCTGGAGATGTTGGATTCATGATTTCCGACCAATGTGCATGATCGCGGTTTTTGACTGTCAATGCAATTGGTGAGCCTAGTGTTACGCCATGACGGACGCCACCAACAATTTCAACCGTATCATGTTCAATTTTTTGACGGTTGCCGCGTCCGTAGCCTCCTTGGCGAGCAGCCAGCGCCTGGTTGATTTGATCCACATCCAAGTGCAGGCCTGCTGGGATACCTTCTAAGATTCCGGTCAGCTGTGGTCCATGCGATTCACCGGCAGTCAAGTAGTTCATAAATGTTCCTCTTTTCTAATTTTCCCGTTCCGTATTCAGCGTCTTAAACTTTTATTACTCCAGCTTTTTAGCTTCGTCCATAATCGTTTGGAAAATAGCCTGGATAGCTGGCTTTAATGACTGATCCGTGACCTGTCCTCCAAGGCGATTTAAAACCGCCTGTTCTCGTTTCTCGTCTCTTATTGGTAGCTTGGCAGCCTGCTTGACCATCCCGACTTCTTTAACAATGGCGAATCGCTGCTCAAGCAATTGCACCAGCTTTTCGTCAACGATATTGATCTGATCACGCAGCGCATTTAATTGTTGATTCTCCATCAGTTATCCTTTCTTTTCAGCCAGCAGCACGATGGCGGCTACCAAAATCCCGATTCCTGCCATCACCAGATCGCCAGCCATGACCGCGGCCATGCTAATGTCTGAAAGCACACCCGTAATGATCGGTACCGTAAATGAGGCAATGCTGCCGAAGAAGTAGAAGATACCGGTAATCATACCACGGTGGGTTGGGTAAAGTTTCATAAAAATCGTCAGGCCAGTCTGCATAATCCCGCTAGCGGCGCTAAGTCCAAAAGTAAATGAAGCAATCTGCATCAAAAGCGACTGTTCGCTTTGCATGATCACCAGCAATGATACCAAGGCAATCATATTGACGACCAATAGCAGATGCGATTCCTTGACATTGTGTCCCAGCAAGGCAAACAGCACCAAGACGCCGGTAATTGAACCGATACTGTATAGTGAAAGTAAGAAGTGAGCAGCACCATTTGACATGTGCAGCGTCTGTTGCGCAAACATCGTGATCCACTGCGTAAACCAAATCATTAAGGCCATTGAAGAGTAACCGTAAACAATCAAAGCGCCAGTCATGATTTTTTTAGCAGTTCCATTAATTTTGGCATCCTGTTCATGCACCGCATCACCATTGGCTTGGTTGGCAACTGGAAACTTCAGCGGCAAAATCAGACAGAAATTGATAATCAGCAAAGCCACCATCGCCATGAAACTCCAGCCAAACCACATTCCTTGATTAGCCAGAATCGTAACCAGAATTGGCAAGATGAATTCACCAACGGAAACGAAGGCCTTGATTAAAATCGTGTAGGCTCCGTTACCGCCGTTCATTTCCACGAAAGTCGTGTAAGTACCAGCATCCAATGATGAGTTGGCAACCCCTGCCAGAATCGCAAAGGCGTAAGCCAGACCAATGTTTTTGGTAAGCGGCATGCCAAGGGCAAACGCCGCGTAACAAAACATCCCTACCTCAACGAAAAACTTACGACTGATCTTATCCGACAGAAACCCAGTTATCAAGTATGAGATCAAGCGCCCAATGCCGATTCCTGAAATTACGAAGGAAACGATTTTAATCGGCTGATGCCAAGCAGCTCCTAAGCTATTCATGTTTTGGGCTAAAATGATCATCCCCATTCCATGAATCAGGTAGTTAAGGTATAGGCTAACGGAAAGTCGTTGTTTAGCCACTGTATTGACTTGATTTTTTGCAATGTCCATAAGTAATCCCCCTTAGTTAGGTATTAAAAAAGTCAGCCAGTTTCGAGACGCCTGCCTCATCAATCCAGCTGACCTTCTGCACAATACTTTTATGAAGGGATGTACTTAAGGTTGGTTATTTAAAGAAGAAGTGAACTTCGTCTTTGCTGGATTTAGAGATGCCCGGCAAAGACGCGCCAAAATGCGACTCTGCTCAAGCGCTGAACGTCTTGCGTTCGTGCTTGAGCAGCACGAACGCTAAACGAAAGCATAATAAGCAAAGTCGAAATAAAACGCTTGTCGATTTTGGCATTGAAGTTTCATAATTGCTTCCCCTTTCAATAATTGGTTGTTAACATTAAAACACTCTAATCTTATCTCGTCAACCTTTAATTATAAAAAAGATTAATTATTTTTAATTCCCTGATATTTTAGCCTTTTTGTACAAAAAATGATAGTTCAATTCTCATTTTTAACTAATCAATTACCTGAACGCCTTCCGTATCAGGTTCGATTTCCAATAATGGATCACTAAGGCCTGCCTGTAAGAGCAGCTGCTTAAATCGTGGAATTCCTTGTTTATCAATAATCGTCATAACAGTTGGCCCAGCACCGCTTAAATAGGTTGCCAACGCCCCAGCTTCATGTCCAATTTCGCGAATCTTGGCTAGCTCCGGTACCAGTTTGGCGCGCGGCTGCTCATGAAACTCGTCGGCCTCCATCAATTCACCAACCAGATCATAGCGATTGGCAAACAGTCCGGCTACCAAGACGTTAGCAATCGCGCTGCCATGCGTTGCCTGTTTGAGCGTCATGCTGTCTGGCAGTACGGCTCGAGCATCGGCGGTTTTTAGATTATACGAAGGAATGTAGACTGCCAGCGCGTAAGGCAGCAATGGCGCTTTAATGGCGTCAAAATGACCATTGACATTAGTACCAATCACCAATCCCCCCAAAATTGCTGGCGCTACGTTATCTGGATGCCCTTCAATCTCACAGGCAATTGCTACTTTTTCATCATTGCTCATTTGCAGCTGACCAAGCGTATTGGCTAATTCAATTCCGGCTACGATAGCACTGGAACTGCTGCCCAAACCATGAGCAACTGGAATTGCCGACTGCATTTTCAAGTGATGCGGTGCCAGATCCGGTTTGATTTTTAAGGCAGTATCAATGATCATATTGGATTCATCATGCGGCAGATCTTTAAAATCATGATCAATCACCCACTTATCGCTTGGTTCCAACACGTCCAGCGTTAAATAAAGTGACACTGCCATGCCGATTGAATCAAATCCTGGACCCAGATTGGCACTGGAAGCTGGCACTTTAATCTGCATAATCATTCCCCCTAGTTTTCCAAAACCTTGTAAGCCGCATTCAGCTTAATCGAGTCAGCATTATGCAGCTGATGTTTAAGCTCAGTCAATTGACTTTGCGACAGCTCATGCGTAATGACGGCAACATGAGCAATTCCTTCATCTTTGATTGGCGCCTGTACGATCTGGCTGAAGCTGGCTTTAACATCCGCCATGATCTTAGTAAATTTAAGCATTTGACCGGAAACGTCCGGCATCGTGAGCGAAAGATAGTATGGGTAGGAAACATCGTCCGGATCTGCCGGTACATACTCATTTTGATAAGTATTGAACGCATGGCCGCTAGTACCCATGATCAGATTCTTGACTTCTGAAGTAATATCACTCAAAACACTGTTGGCAGTTGGCAATCCACCAGCACCTGGCCCATAAAACAGCGTATCCCCAACGGCCTTACCGGTAACCATAACGGCATTGAACTCATTGTTGATCGTTGCCAATGGATGATCTTCCGGCACCAAGGTTGGCGCAACATCAACAAAAACACCACCATTGATAACCTTGGCTGAACCGACCAGCTTGATAACATAGCCGAGCGATTCAGCTTGACTGACATCAAAAGCATTTAAAGTGTCGATTCCTTCAGTCTTAAAGTCATCAATCTTAAGCTGCGTCCCAAAAGCAAAATAGCTCAAAATGATCATCTTATAGGCCGCGTCTTTACCAGTGACGTCATTGGTCGGATCTGCTTCAGCAAAACCAAGCTCTTGCGCCTTCTTTAGTGCCTCATCATATGTCCAGTGCTTTTGGTTCATCTGGGTCAAAATATAGTTGGTCGTACCATTAACGATCCCTTTAACCTCTAGAATGTTGTCGGCTGCAAAGCTGTTAACAATCGTACGCAGGATTGGAATCCCCCCAGCTACACTGGCTTCATACATCAAGTCACAGTGATTCTCGTAAGCTAAAGCGGCTAGTTCCGGACCGTATGAAGCAATCAAGTCTTTGTTTGCAGTTACAACGCTTTTATGTGCCTTTAACAGACGCTCGATATATTCTTTGGCAGGATGAATTCCCCCAATCAGCTCAACGACGATTTGAATCTCATTATCATTAAGCACTTCTTCAAATTCAGTTGTTAGTTTGATGTCAGCAGCTGCATTTTGGTGCTTTTCTGGATGACGAACCACAACTGTTTTAACTGACAGTTCACGACCAATAATATTGCGAATCTTACTCTCGTTGTTTTCAATCATTTCTAAAACACCAGAGCCGACCGTACCCAGCCCCAGCATTCCCAGTTTGACAGTTTCCATAGCGCTACTCCATTCTCTATAGTTTTTAATTAAATTTTCATATTTATGATTGTAACATGGACTATCCATAGGCTACAATATTTAAAAGAATTCTACCAAACCACTACTGTATTTAAGAATGGAGGATCACAATGAACTATCGCAGTACGCGTGGTAATGTTAAAGATGCATTAAAATCAAGCGATGCCGTTGTCCAGGGACTAGCTCCCGATGGCGGACTATATGTTCCGGTTGAATTTCCCAAGCCAGAGTATGATCTAGAGAAATTAATCCAGCTGCCCTATCAGCAACTGGCAAAGACGATCCTGCAATGGTTTTTTAACGACTATCCTGATGAACAGCTGGCAGATGGTACAACCAAGGCCTACGATGGTCAATGGGACGACTCGGCAATTGCACCATTAAGCCGAAAAAAAGCCGGCTTCAACTATCTGGAGCTTTATCATGGCCCAACTCTAGCTTTCAAGGATATTGCCCTGCAGATGCTGCCACAGTTAATGACGAAAGCAATCAAGCTCAATGGTGTTGATCGCGATATCGTAATTCTGACTGCTACTTCTGGTGATACCGGTACGGCCTCAATGCGTGGCTTTTCCAATGTTGATGGCACGCAGGTAATCGTGTTTTATCCTGATGGCGGCGTTAGTCCAGTTCAGTTAAAGCAAATGCTTGGCCAGCCGGGACAAAACCTTACCGCCGTAGCTGTTAAGGGTAATTTTGACGATGCCCAGACTGAAGTTAAGCATATCTTTAACGACCATACCTTTAACCAGCGCTTGATTGACAATGGCTACCAGTTTTCTTCCGCCAACTCAATGAACATTGGTCGGCTGATCCCACAGGTTGTCTACTACTTTGGCGCTTATGGTCAACTGGTGGAACAAGGCCAGATTAAACTTGGTGATGCAATCAACTTCACCGTGCCAACTGGGAACTTCGGCGACATTCTGGCTGGCTGGTACGCAAAAAAACTTGGCTTGCCTGTCAATAAGCTGATCTGTGCTTCAAATGAAAACAACGTCTTGACGGATTTCTTCACAACTGGTAAATATGATCGTCGGCGTGACTTTCATCTCACTTCCGCGCCTGCTATGGATATCCTGGTTTCCAGCAATCTGGAACGGCTTTTGTTTGACGTTTATGATGGGGATGCCGCCAGCGTTAAGGACTTAATGGAACGGCTGCAAAATGATGGCTGGTATCAGATTACTTCTGCTGCTAAAGAAAAGCTGGATCAAGCGTTTGCATCTGGTTACGCTACGCAGAGTCAAGTCGCGGGCGAGATTAAATATGTCTATGAAACCAGCGGCTATTTGATTGATCCGCATACCGCCGTAGGTTCATTTGTGGCCCGTCAATATCAAAACAACAGCCATGACGCGACGCCAATGGTGATTGTCTCAACAGCCAGCCCATACAAGTTCCCCGAAACCGTCTACCATGCGCTGACTGGTCGCGATACTGACCAGCAAGGATTGCCGGCTATCAAGCAGCTGCATGATCTGGTTGGTGGAGAACTGACTGCCGGCGTCAAGGAGCTGTTTGATCATCAGCCACGTCAAGAATCAGTAATCGCACCAGATGAAATGGAAAAATTGATTGCCCAGATCTTGAAATTGAAATAAACGTTTGCCCTGATTGGAGTTATCTTCAATTGGGGCTTTTTATTGTCGCTGTAATCTATAACATTATCAAAGCTATTGTCACTGGGCAGTTTATCAATTAAGCCTCGTCAATTGCCCAATTAGATTGTTCGCTTGCGGGTATTATGCAAAAAAAACAATCAACACATGAAGAAAAGATCATTCCCTACTTTTAGCTGAAAGGCAGTAATAAGTAAGGAATTTACCTCCCTAATCCGATTTAACGCACGATTTGCTTCAAAAAGTTCCCGTTCTTCGCATTTCTGATTGGCGTCAATATGGTTGAACTTTAGTTGATGTCTGAGGTATGTTTGTTTTTTAGTTAAGGTAAATTTTCACTGTTATATATATGTATAAGAAGACCCTACTCAATTAAAGTCTTACTGCGTTGTAATATTAAAAGCGCCATCAAGCTGATTACTTAATGACGCTTAATCATTGATCCTAGCTATTTTTCCGACTTGGCTAGCTTGGCAATTGCCTGGATTGTTTGACGATCTTTGGCAGTGCCGTAAAACTCAGCTTCTCGTCTGGCATTCAATTGATTTACCAGTTCTCTGATCTCGTGGTTTTGAGCCAGCTTGCGCGTTGGCAGTGGAATAAATGCATTCGCGGCAATGATAGCCATTACCACTCCAACAATCCGCGCGCCATAAAACGAAACGTTCAAAAACAGAATCGTTACCGCGGCCACGGCGAACATCACCGTGTTAAAGTATAGCGGCCAGTGCGGATTGTGCCGCTGCTTTTGTCCCAGATTAAAATGCAGATCATATTTTTCACAGGCCAGCTTGGCATAAGAATTCATCTTGTTCCAATAAAATGCCAAACCCACCAGTGCGAGCATTCCAATCAGATTCATCAAACTGGTGCCAACCACACTGCGAATTCCCCAAAGGATCATGCCGGTAATCAAAGTTGCCGCGTACCCCGCCATAAAGGGATGACGGACAGAAAATTTTCGCATTTTAGTGCCTCCCGCTTTTAATTACCTTTATTATAAAGCCCTTTCATTTTTTGAGCAAGCGTTTGCACAAAATGGCATCATTTTTATTTTAACTTAAATTAATTTAGTAAATCAGCTTGACAAATTAAAAATCTATTTCTAAAATGAGTTTGTATTTAAATAATGAAAAGTTAGTGAGAATAGTAGCCGCTTTTTCTAATCTTAGCGAGCGTGGTCTGGTGCAAGCACGCATTGGCAGAAGTGGTGAAATGAACTCATTGTCAAATGGGACGGGTGCAAGCTACGTTCCCGGCCGATTACCGTTATCAATCGTGGAGGTCATTGTTACAATGGCAAACCAAGGTGGTACAGCGCGCAAAACGCCCTTGAGCAGTTAGCTCAGGGGCGTTTTTATTATGAAAGGATGACAAAACAATGCGAATCAATGCCGAAGATGAACGTAAATACATTCAAACCGTTTTTGATAAATTAGGCTTTAGAAAAGAGGATGGCGCCTTAATTGCTGATACGCTGGTTGATGCTGACCTGCGGGGAATTTCCTCACATGGGATCCAAAGACTATACTGGTATCGCAGCATGATCAATGACGGCATCATCGTCCCCCAGAATCATGCCAAGATTTTAAAAGAGCTGCCCGGCGCCGTTTTAGTCGATGCCAACCAAAACATGGGTCATCTGGCAGCCAGTCTGGCAATGGACAAAGTAATTGAAAAAGCCAAACAAATTGGGGTCGGCATTGGCGTTGTTCGCAATTCTAACCACTTTGGCATTGCCGGTTATTACGTTCGCAAGGCGCTTGATGCGGGTCTGTCCGGAATTGCTTTGACCAACACGCGGCCATTGGTAGTGCCAACCAATGCCACTGAAGCATTCCTAGGATCGAACGCCTTTGCTTTCGGCTTCCCCGCCTCGCCACATCCATTTGTTTTTGATGGAGCTACATCCGTAGTTGCTGGCGGTAAGATTCAGCTGGCTGACAAAAAAGGTATTGAGCTGCCAGGTAACTGGGTCGTTGATAAGAATCGTCAAGTCGTCAAGGATCCTAAAGAAGCTGAAAGCATCTTGGCAACCGCGGCCTTTGAAGAAGATCAAAAAGGCGGCGGTCTCTTGACGCTGGGTGGCAGTGAGGTCAACTCCAACTACAAGGGCATGGGCAACTCCATCGTCGTTGAGATTCTAACTGGTATTTTAGCCCAAGGTTCCATTTCAGCTGATACCAACACGGGTAAACACGACTTCAGCCAGTTTGTCTTTGCTTTTGATCCGGCCTTCTTCGGTGATGTTGAAACGCTTAAGGCCAACGCAACCAGCATGCTTGACCGGATCCGCCATCTTAATCATGTTCCTGGCAAGACGATTTGGGTCCCAGGTGATCGTGAATACAAGAACTATGCCAATAACCAAAAACAAGGCGTTGACATTGATGCCAAGACGATTGAACAAATGCAGGAAATCGCCGCTGATCTGCACATTGAAATGCCGGCAGCGGTTTAATATGGGAATAAATCAAAAGTCGCCACGGAGTTTTTTCCGTGACGGCTTTTATTAATTAATTCTGATTTTACGGCCAATCATCAAGCTACCTTGTTTTTCGCAGAATTGCCCGTGCGACTGCCATCCCACCAGCCTCGTTGAGATGCAGATGATCCCCAAAATCAAAAGCTTCTTTGAGACCGCCTTTATCATCAAGCAGCAGCGGATCCAGATCAACGACCCATGCAAACTTTTTCAGTTCTTCGTTAATTGATAAACGGCGCTGCTGAGCATCAAGCAGCATACTGGTCTGCTCCTCATCCACTCGGGGCGAAAATGGCGGAATCGTCGTTAAAATCAACGGACACTGACGCTCATCCAAGATGCGTTTTAATTGATTGACCCCAGCTACATATTGACTCGGCGTTACCAGTTCATGAGCCGACTGAGCGTCAATCAAAGGTAATACCAAATCATTGCTGCCAATCAAGGCCATTACTGGATGCGGAAATGAATAGACTGGTTGCGTAACCCTTTTTAACAGGGCCTGACCAAACGTTTGATAAAGCGGACCGTCTTGTGGAGCATCATGCATCAGCCGATTGCCGGAGATTCCCGTATTGACTACCACGCCCTGTCCTAAAAGCTGCTTAATCAGTCCAGTCTCAATCATCCCCGTTTCGGCCAAGGAATCACCCGTCAGCTCAATAATTGGCGTTTTTTCAGCTGTCCAGACCTCTAGGCAGCTTATGCAAAACCAGCCTTTGCGTGCCTGCCAGTTATGCGGCAAATGCGGCGTGGCATTTACGGCACCAGCCATGATGGCATTATAAAACGTTTCGTCATAAACACAGCTAAAATCAGCATAGGTCTGCTTTTGTGCCGTCCGCACCCTAAAATAAAGCGGCTGGCCAGCCGTGACTTTAAACGGCAGCGCGTCCGTGTGCACCGCCCCGTTGCCAACAATGGCGATTCGTTTTTGTTGACCGCGCGTAATCAGTTTCGCGTTGCGCATCCTTTCATCATGACTGACGGCCAACTCATCAAAAAACAGCGTTGTTTTACTAAACCGATTTTGCAAAACCAAACGCAAGCCCGCACCGCTTACTTGAGGCGTAATCTTGATCAATTGGGTCAGTTCCTTCATTTTAAATGGCAGCGCGCTAAAATCATGCGTCAAGCGGCTGCTGGCAATCTGCCATCCCATCTGGTCATCTTCTTTCTGTCTACCCGATAAAAAAGGCCGACGCTTTAACACGCCGGTCTTTTACCTGCTGACCAATGACTGCTGAATTAGCGTTCAAAGTTGTTGAAAAGCAGTCGTTTGGTGCTGGAAATTTTAATGTTGCTTGGTCAGCAGATTGATGACTGCCTGGGGATCAATCCCAACAAAATAGCGTTTCAAATCAATCTTTGCCAACGTCTGCTGCATGGCATCCTGATCATATGGCTGACCAATTAATGCGTTTTGGATATCCGCTACATCACCAGTACCAAAGAAGTCGCCATAGATCTTAACATCATTAATCTTGCCGTCTTCAACCAGGAAACGAGCATCAATGGTTCCGCCATCGAAATGCTGCCGTTTTTTGACCGAGAACTTTGGTGACTTGCCATATACCCAGTCCCAATTGTCATAGTAGCGTTTTTCCAACTCAGAAATCGCTGCTTCATCTTCAGGCGTCAGCTGATATTCAAACTGTTTGGCCTCCTCGATCGAATCGACATGCCAGATACGTTTGATTAATTCATCTCTAAACTGCTGCGTCGTCAGATTCTGAAACTCAGGCTTGAGATATGGCTTAACGTTGGTAACGCGCGCCCGCACTGATTTAATGCCTTTTGACTCAATTTTATCTTTTGGGACGTGCAATGCAGAAGCAACCGCGCTGGTATCAACGTCATACATCAACGTCCCATGCGAGAACGTGCGGCCATTGCGGGTATACATGGCATTGCCAGAGAACTTCTTGCCATCAATCACGATATCGTTGCGACCAGTAGTTTCAGCCCCAGTTGCGCCCATGTCATGCAGTGCATCAACAATTGGCTTAACCAGGTCCTTAAAGTCGCCGAATCGAATCTCATCGGCAGGAACGACAAAGCTAAAGCACATGTTGCCCAGATCCTGATACATCGCGCCGCCACCCGACAGACGCCGTGTAATCGTAATATTATGTTCCCGACAATACTCGGCGTTGATTTCTTCCATCGTGTTTTGATTGCGTCCCACGATAATGCAAGGCTTTTCGATATAAAACAGCATGAATGGCAGCTTCATCTTGTCGCTGTTCATCAGATACTGCTCGGTTGCCAGATTGCGACGGATATCCTCACTAGGCATTGCTAAATATTGCATTCGACACCACTGTTCCCTTCATCCAATTTAAATATTGGTTGGCATTCCAAGGCCGACATCTGCAGCATCCATCAAGGTTTCTGAAAGAGTTGGGTGCGGATGAATCGTCAATGCAATGTCATCAATCTCATTTCCTGATTCGATTGCCAAAGTCAGCTCGCTGATCAGATCAGAAGCATCCGGCCCCACGATCTGAGCACCAACCATGACATGCGTGTCCTTCATAAATACCAGCCGAACAAAGCCTTCCGTTGCCTTCATCGAGACAGCCCGACCGTTAGCCATGAATGGGAACTTGGCAGTCTTGACGTCCAATCCCTTTTCTTTAGCCTGGGCTTCAGTCAGACCAGTCGTGGCAATTTCGTTGTCCAGGTAGCAGACCGCTGGCATTGCATGGTAGTCGACGGTTGTTGGCTTGCCAGAGATTGCTTCGGCTGCAACCTTGCCTTCATAGCTGGCCTTATGTGCCAAAGCTGCTCCGGCAACGATATCGCCAATCGCGAAGATATTCTTGACGCTGGTCCGACCCTGGGCATCTACTTCAATTAAGCCGCGTTTGTCAAGCTTGATACCGGCTTGTTCAAGGCCCATGTCTTTAGTGTTGGGACGCCGACCAACCGAAACAACTACATAATCGGCATCTACAGTGTGTTCTTGGTCACCAACGGCGTAGGTAACCTTGACGCCATCTGCGGTTTGTTCAGCCTGCTTGGCCATCGCATTGGTAATTACGTCAATTCCCTTGGCCTTAAAGTCTTTGAGTGCAACCTTGACCAGGTCTGGCTCATAGTTGCCCAGAATTGACTTGGTGCCTTCCAGAATCGTAACGTGGGCACCAAAGTTGGCATAAGCATTGGCCAGTTCGCTGCCAATGTAGCCGCCGCCAATGATGACCAATTCTTTTGGCACTTCCTTTAATGCCAATGCACCCGTTGAATCCAGAACGCGGCCTTCAAACTTAAAGCCAGGAATCTCAATTGGATGACTACCCATTGCCAGAATCAAATGCTTGAACGTATAGGTTTGACCATGCTGACCGCTGATAACCCGCAGACTGTGATCATTTTTAAGGTAGGCCGTTCCGTTGATTACATCAATCTTGTGTTCCTTGAACAAGAAGCCAACCCCATTGGTCATACGCTTAACGACGCTGTTCTTAAATGCCTGAACCTTTTGAAAATCGAGCTTGGCATCAGCAACCTCAATGCCTTGATCGGCTGAATTTTTGGCAGTTTGGTAGTTATGACCAACCTGAATCAAGGCTTTTGATGGGATACAGCCGACATTTAAGCAGACCCCACCAAGATAGGTACTTTCAACAACGGCAACCTTTTGTCCCATTTCTGCAGCGTGAATGGCAGCGACATAACCGCCAGGGCCCGCACCAACAACAATGGTATCCAAATCAATTGCAAAATCACCAACAACCATGTCTGATCACCCTTCCATCAATAACAGTTCTGGATCACTCAATAATTCCTTGAGCCGGTTCATTGCCCGTTGTGCCGTACCACCATCAATTACTCGGTGATCGCAAGCCAGCGACAGCTTCAAGACCTTAGCAACCTTAACTTCGTGATCTTCAACGACAGGTTCTTCAACGATGCGTCCCATACCCAGGATGGCTACTTCTGGCCAGTTGATGATTGGCGTAAAGAAGCCGCCGCCAATTGAGCCAATATTAGTGATCGACATGCCAGTGTGGCTCATGTCATCGCCAGAGAGCTTGCCTTCTTTAGCCTTTTCAGTATTGGCACTGATTTGACGTGCAATATCAAACAGACTCATCGAATCAGCGTGCTTAACGTTTGGAACGAACAGACCACGATCAGTATCAGTAGCGATGCCGACATTGATGTAGTCACGGTAGACGATCTTCTGGTTTGCCATGTCCACCATTGAGTTAAAGATTGGGTATTCCTTCATAATTACAGCCAGTGCCTTGGTCAGGTATGCCATAAACGTCAAGTGAACGCCATGCTCTTTAGCCAGTTCCTTGTACTTCTTACGATGGTCCCAAAGCTTGTCAACGACCACGTCATCAAAGACATGGATCATTGGAATCTGCTGTACGGAACGAATCATTGCCTTGGCGGTAGCTTTGCGAACTGGTGTCATCTTCTCGTCGTGCAATGGCCATTCATCGGAGCCCTTCGGCAGTGCTGGCTGTTCAATGGCAACCGCACCTGCCGTCTGAGGAGCTTCTTGTTTGGCAGCTGGGGCAGCCTTGGTACCACCAGCCAAGAAGGCATCAACGTCAGCCTTTAAAATCTGACCGTGATGACCGGTTCCGGCAATCTGGGCCAGATCAGCACCCTTTTCACGTGCATAGCGACGTACGGCTGGCATTGCCAATACCGGCAGCGAATGATCGGCAGCTGCTGGGGCCGCCGTTGGGGCTGGAGCTGCTGGGGCAGGATTTGATGCAGCAGGAGCAGCGCTGGTCTCAGGGGCGGCACTTTCCTCTGGCGCATCACTGGCGTCGTTTTTCGCTTCGGCACTGTCATCAACATTGCCTTGCCCTTCAGCAACTTCAAATTCAATCAGGACTTGACCGACCGTAACGTCGTCGCCCTTTTCAAAATTGATCTTGGTTACCTTGCCGTCAACTGGTGATGGAATTTCAGAGGTTGACTTGTCGTTTTCAATTTCAACCATATCGGCGTCCTTTTGAATGGTGTCGCCAACCTTAACATGCCATTCGCCAATCGTGCCTTCTGCCATCCCTTCACCAAGTTCTGGCATTTTGAATTCATATTTGCTCATTGATCTTCCACCTCGCGATTAAAAGTTGACAGTTTCCTTAACCTTGTCAACGATATCTTGCTTGTTAGGCAGCCATACTTCCTCAGCATCACTGAATGGGTATGGCGTGTCAGGAGCAGCTACCCGTGCAATTGGCGCATCCAGATACAAAATACCTTTCTCACCAATCAATGAGGCAACTTGACCGCCAACACCGGCTTGTTTTTGGGCTTCTTGAACCAGGACAACACGACCCGTCTTCTTAACGGATGCCAGAATCGTGTCTTCGTCAAGCGGTGCCAACGTCCGCAGATCAACGACTTCCGCATTGATACCGTCTTTTGCCAGTTCTTCAGCAGCTGCCAGACTTTCTTGAACCATGTAGCCGTACGTAATAATCGATACATCAGTGCCTTCACGCTTGACGGCCGCCTTGTCCAAAGGAATGGTGTAGGCTTCATCAGGCACTTCTTCCTTAATGGAACGGTACAGCTTCATGTGTTCACAGTAGAAGACCGGATCATCGGAGCGAATAGCAGAGATCAAAAGTCCCTTGGCATCATATGGACCACTTGGCGCAACCACACGCAGGCCAGGAACCTGAGTCAGCAGGCCCTCAAAGCTGTCCGAGTGCAGTTCTGGCGTGTGAACACCGCCACCAAACGGAGCACGCACCGTAATTGGGAATTTGCGCGAGCCACCCATCCGGAAGCGGTAACGTGCCATTTGACCGGCCAGTTCATCAAAGGCTTCATAGATAAAGCCCATAAACTGCAGTTCAGGTACCGGACGGAATCCTTTCAGCGCCATCCCATTGGCCAAGCCGATAATGCCGGATTCAGCCAGCGGCGTGTCGAATACACGATCATTACCGTATTTTTCCTGCAGACCATCAGTTGCCCGAAAGACCCCGCCGTTTTTACCAACGTCTTCACCAAAGATCATTACCTTATCGTCATGAGCAAGCTCTTCGTCCATGGCAGCTGTAATTGCTTTGATCATTGTCATCTTAGCCATGATTACTTAGCCTCCTTTGCTTGATATGCATCCAACTCTTTTTGAATAGCTGGTGGCGTAACCACATATTCGTTTTGCATCAGTTCGGTAACGGTCTGCGTTGGTTGTGATTCAACTTCCTGCATTGCGTCATCGACTTCTTTGTTGGCTGCTTCAACACAAGCCTTTTCCTTGTCTTCATCCCAAAGGCCCTTGCTCTCCAGGAACTTACGCATCCGAATCAATGGGTCTTTCTTCAACCAGACATCTTCTTCTTCTTCAGAACGGTAACGACGTGGCACGTCACCGGCCGTGGTGTGTGGTCCGTAACGATAGCACAGCGTTTCAATCAGCACTGGACCATTACCGGCCGTGATCCAGTCACGAGCCTGCTTGGCAACGCTGTAGACTGCCAAGGCGTCCATCCCATCAACCTGCAGTCCAGGAATTCCGCAGGCAACGGCTTTTTGTGCCAAGGTTGGGGCCGCCGTCTGCGCCTTTCTTGGAACTGAAATAGCATATAGGTTGTTTTGTACGAAGAACAGAGCTGGTGCTTTAAAGGCACTGGCAAAGTTGACGCCTTCGTAAAAGTCCCCCTGTGAAGTACCACCATCACCGGTGTAGGTGTAGGCAACGTTCTTTTCACCCTTCTTCTTGATTCCAAGCGCAACCCCAGCTGTTTGCGCATATTGAGCACCGATAATGATCTGAGGCGGAACCGCGTTTAATTCTTCGGGGTATTTATTGCCGTTGACATGTCCCTTGCTCCACAAGAAACCTTTCCACATTGGCAGACCGTGCTTAACCAATTGTGGCACGTCACGGTAGCCGCCCAGCAGAAAGTCATCCTTGCTCATTGCAAAATTGGAACCCATTTGACTGGCTTCCTCACCAGCAGTAGGAGCAAAGAATCCTAAGCGGCCTTGGCGACAAAGCTTCATCGTACGGTCGCCCAATACACGAGACCAGATCATCTGCTTGAACAGTTCAACCAGCTCTTCGTCACTCAGGTCAGGCATCAAATCAGGATTGACAACTTTGCCATCCTCGTCCAGAACTTGAAGCGGCTTGATTTCGGGATTGTGCTTCAATTCCTCAAAATCCAACTTTTTCATCTAGAACAACCTCCTTCAATAAACAATGAAACGCTTACAGTTATAGTTTTATAACATTTTTAGAAAAAATCAAGGCTTTTTTACAAAAAAAAGAGAAAACATTTTTTCATAAAAGAAAACGTTTTCTCTATCTAGATTGTGAATTTTTATGCTTTACTGCTCAATGAAACGATCTTCTTATCCAGACCAGTTTCACGCATACCATTATCCACTGCTTCACGCAAAACTTTTGCCGAATGAGCCATTGCCTTTTGTTCGCGTTCGTCAAGCTGTACGTCGATAACCTGTTCTACCCCGTGCGCGTTGATAACCGCAGGCGTGCCAAGGTACAGATCCTTAACACCATACTCGCCATTGACATAGGCACCAATTGGCAAAACGGCATTTTCATTACGCAGGATAGCCTTGGTAATCCGCATCAAAGCCGTGGCTACCCCATAGTAGGTGGCACCTTTACGATTAATGATTTCGTAGGCTTTGTGACGAGTCTCATCTTCAATCTGCTTGAGCCGATCCTCAGAAATTCCTTCTTCTTTAGCAATCTGCAACAGATTCTTGCCGCCAATTGCCGCCGATGAGTAGGCCGCAAATTCGGAGTCACCGTGTTCGCCTAAGACGTTGGCAGAAACATCGGCTGGACTAACGTTGAATTCCTTGGCCAAAGCAACGCGAAGCCGTGCCGAGTCAAGCAGCGTACCAGAACTGATCACGCGACTGGTTGGGAATCCGGAGATCTTTTGAACGGCGTAAGTCAAGATATCGACAGGGTTGGCAGCAACCAAGAAAATCCCGTTAAAACCAGACTTAACGACATTTTCTGTTACATCGGCCATGATCTTAAGATTCTTGTTGATCAGCTGCAGCCGCGTTTCGCCAGGCTTTTGCGCTGCTCCCGCACAAATTACGACCAGATCAGCATCTTGGCAGACCGAGTAGTCAGCTGATTCAACTTTTTTGGGCGAGGTAAAAACCGTCGCGTCCTCCAAATCCAGCGTGTCACCCTCCCCTTTGCTCTTGGTGTGGTTGATAATGGCAAATTCTTCAGCCAATCCCTGTTGAACCATGGCAAATGCATAAGCAGAACCAACAGCGCCATCACCAATCAGCACGACTTTTTGTTGTCGATATGACATATTGAAATACCCCTTTGTTTGTTAATTATTTCATGAACAAGTTGACATAAAGCGGAACCAGAATGTCCATTGCCAACGAAACGATAACAACGGCAACCGAAGCCATTGCCCCTTCAATAGAACCCAGCTGCAAAGCCTTGGCAGTACCAACAGCGTGGCCGGCAGAACCCAATGCCAGACCGTTACCAACGCGAGAAAGCTTGTTCAAACGGAATACCTTGATCAAGAAGTTGGCCAATGCGTAGATGATTACGGCGTTTAAGATGCAGGCCATGGCCGTAATGGCTGGGTCACCGCCAACCCCTTTAGCAATTGGCATGGCAACAGCAGTCGTGGCAGCCTGTGGCAGCATGGCAGCCGTCGAAACTCGTGACAGACCAAACAGCTTGGAAACCATCTGAATACCAAACAGTGAAATAAAACCGCCGACAAACAGCGTCAAAACAATATCGAGCCAGTACTTCTTAAAGATATCATTCCGGCGATACAGCGGAATAGCAAAAGCGGCCGTAGCAGGGTTTAGGAACCAGAAAATAATGTTCCCACCTGGCAGGTAGTACTTAGTATAAACGGCAGCCGTCGTTGAACCGATGCCCTTGGCCCAGATTGCCAAAACCGCGATCCCAAAGACCATTCCGACCAAAAGCGGGGTGAACAAGAAGAAACCATGACTGATCTTAAACAGCCACATCCCTAACAAGTAGCCAACAAGTGAAATAAAGATACCAGTATATGGCAGCATTAGTGATTGAGTAAACATTGCTTAAATCCTCCCTTTTCTCATGCAGCGATTAGTGAGCCATATGGTGTTGTGAGCCGTTTTGTGCAGAAACATTCCCTGACTTATTGGACAAGCGTTGGTGCATCTTGACAAAGAAGTTACCAACGTAGGCGATCACTACCAGCATGATGATCGTGGAGATAATGATGACACAGATGTCTTGCAGACCTTCACGCTTCATCAGTCCCAAACTGCCACAAAGCTGAACGCCTGATGGCACGAACAGAAAGGCAATCAGGCTGATCATAAAGTCACCGAACTTTTCAACCTGTTCCAGTTTAACAATATGCGTTGCCAGCAAAATGTAGAGCAAAATCATCCCGATCAGTGGCGTTGGTACAACGAAGCTAGCTGGGAACAGATCCGAAATCAGCTGTGAAACGAACAGGATTGCGCCAAAAATCCCCATTTGAATCAGAATTGGTGCCGCCTTTTTTTCTTCCTTAGCCGGCGTTTGCTTTTCTTTCTTATCCATGTGAGTTGTCCTCTCCTCAAATCAATCCAAAATACCAAATAAAATAAGTGCAGTTAATCTAGTTAAGATGATCATCTTTGCTATCGATTACACAATGTATTGTAGGTTCCTTTATTAAATTTGTGTTAACTTTCACATTGATTGACCGAATTTTGTTCTGAAATGCCCTTTGGCCCCCGTGAAATGCCCTAAATGCATTTTTTCGACAAAATAAAAAGCATTGAATGCATCATCTAGACATTCAACACTTGTGCAAATTTTAGATAATTCAAGTTATTGCAGGCCGATTGCTTTCTTGGTTTTTGCTACATATGATCGGCTGACGGGGATTTTGCTGCCGTCTTTGAGCGTTAATTCGTAAGTATGGTTGAAGCTGGGCTGCATTTCATCAATCTGGTCCAAATTAACGATATATCCGCGATGAATTCGTAGAAAATGCTTTGGATCAAGCAGTTGAGCAATACTTGTCAAAGTCTGGCGGCTGATCAAAAGCTTGTCGCCTCTAAGATGCAGATGCGTATAGCCGCCTTGGGTCTCAATGTACATAATGTCACGTTTTTGAATCACCATCGTTTTGTCATCAATCGTAATTGAAAGCCGCGGATTATGCCAGGCTGCCTGCTCAGCTACATTTTCCACCCGATCGCCGTTACCACGGATCTTGGCAACTCTGACAACAGCTTCTTTAATTCTTTCTGGGTCAAATGGCTTTAAAATATAGTCAACAGCGGCTTCATTAAAGGCATCGACCGCATAGCTGTCATAGGCCGTGGCAAAAACGACTGCTGGTGGCTGAGGCAGCTTTTTCCAACGCCTGGCTAGTGCCATGCCATTGCCATCATCTAGTTTAATGTCCAAAAAAACCAGATCGGGATGGTCAGTGTTGACCTTTTGATCGGCAGCCATTACGCCGTCTGCCTCGTCAATCTGATCGATCAGCATGTTTTCTTTCAATAAATAGTGCAGCTCATTTCTCGCTAACGGTTCATCATCAACAATTAATACTTTCATTACATGGACGCCCCTTCCGGATCTAGCTTCTGTTCGGTTTGTGCATAAGGAATCAAAAGTGAGATTGAGGTCCCAGTCTTACCAGTAACAATCTGCATTTTAGCGCTATCGCCATACAATCCCTTCAAACGTGCATTCAAGTTTTGCAAGGCAGTGCCGCTGCCATGCTCAGAGTTAATTTTATCCTTACCTAATTTACCAATAACGTCTGGATCAACCCCCTCACCATTATCCGCAACCCTAATCTCTAAGTATCTGCCTGATTTGGTAATCCAAATATTGATAACGTTACCGGTCTTGCGATTGCCAAAAGCATGATGAATCGCGTTTTCTACCAAAACCTGAATCGCAAACGGCGGTACCAGTACCCGGTCATCGACACTGCTATAAAAGCCAACGTCATACTTATCAGGAAAACGGGTCTGCTCTAAATTCAAATAGGCCTTGACATGGGCTTCTTCTTGTTTAAGGGGAATCTTCGACTGGTTGGCCCCCAGCAGATTAGAACGAAAAAACGTACTGAGTTCCCGCAGTAAAAAGCGGGCTTTTTCACTATCAAATCGTGAAATCGCAATAATCGTATTGATTGAATTAAAGAAAAAGTGGGGACTGATCTGGGCCTGCAGCGATTTAAGCTCGGCATCCCTAAGTAGCCCAGCCTGACGTTCTTTTTCTCCTAGTACAATCTGCGTGGCCAGAATCTCGCCCAGCCCTTCACCGGTTTGAATCTCAACGGGGGTCAGCTGCCAGTTTTCCTTAAAATACAGCGTTAAAACGCCCAACACACGGCTGCCCAGGGTCAAAGGAATTGCCATCCCCGCCTGCAAAGGGCAATGGTCATCGCAACAGCCAATCTGCGCAGCATTATAGGCCAGCTGTGTCTGCTTGTCGTTTAGCGCCTCATTGGCAAATTTTGGAACGTTGGCTTTTGGCATGTCATGATAATGGTGATCACTGCCCACTCCTGCAAAAGCCAGCGTTTTTTCGTTATTGGCAATTCCAACTGCATCAAAGTCAGTATACTCTAAAATCAGACTGGCAACCTGCTTGGCTGATTCTGCCTGCAGTCCATGTCGAAATGCCGGCAGCGTCTTAACCGCCAGTTTCATTACTGAACGGGTCTGCACAGCACGCGTATCAACTTCCTGCCGAAAATACAAAGCCAGAATCATCAGAAAAAACGCGGTCCCAATCGAACTGATCACGATCATCGGCAGCGCGATAAACCGTACCAGCTTCAGATGAGTCGGACTGAATAAACCGACAAAGATCATCTGAATCGATTCCATCACCAAACTAACCAAAAAACCTTGCCAAGGCGGCATCACGACAAAATGCCGCCGATCTTTGTGATAGAGCATGCCAGACAAAATCCCGATTAAAGTTGAACTGATGATATAAAACCAGGCATCCGCCGACCAGCTTTCCTGCATCATGCGATGAGTTCCGGCAACCAGCCCTGTCATCCCACCTACTCCCGGTCCGCCAACGATTCCGGCTACGGTCACCGCCAGAATACGAACGTTGGCAACCGAATAACCATTATGAACATGCCATAAAATAGTCTCACGCATGATGTGATTATCAGGATCAATTTCAAGCCCCAATAAATTTGAAATAATTGCAAACGCCGAAAAAATCAATGCCAGTTTAAACAGGTTGGCTGGCGTTGACTCCAAAAGCAGCCGACGAAACGGCCGAATATTAACCAAAATAAAGGCTAACAAAATAATCAGACCGACACGTTCGGCAGTTAAAAAAGCTAATTCTCCCATTCATTTCTCCTTAATCTTGCTCATCCAATAACTTTAATATACCACAATCAGCCAACAGCTTAGTGAGAGCCTTAACAAGAATTGAATTTATTTCGGCAAGTCAACCACCATCGGCTAAAGTCGATGGCTTGTGAGCAGACACCCCAGTATTGAGTGTCTGAACCACAATTTGCATAGATACGGACGATTTACTCAAACAGCCGCAGTTGCTTGAGCAGTGATCATCTAATTACCAATGCCTTTTACATTCCCAGGTTGCCATAGGAATGAGCTAGGCATAATTAAAAAACATGATCCAGAAATTTTCTAGACCATGTCTTGCCTGCTATTTTGTAATATCCGCGCCAAAGTACTTTTGCGAAAGTTTTTCGACCGTGCCATCCTTTTGCAGTTCCTGCAGTGCCTGGTTGTATTTGTTTTGCAGTGCCGATGAGTTTTTGTTGAACATTGCCGCGATTTTGACCGGCTTGGCTTCACTAGAGACATCAATCATCTTAAGTCCCTTGGTGCTGTGCTTTTTAGCATAAACGTACCAGGCCTCGCGACTATTGAT
The DNA here is from genome assembly GCF_046939755.1 of Limosilactobacillus mucosae. Classification (GTDB taxonomy): domain Bacteria; phylum Bacillota; class Bacilli; order Lactobacillales; family Lactobacillaceae; genus Limosilactobacillus; species Limosilactobacillus mucosae_A. The sequence continues at coordinate 4,538 of NZ_JBKZAY010000004.1, read as the reverse complement.
CATCCCATCGACCCGACCTTGCTTGATCATATCCAATCCACTGGCAAAATCGCTGTCATCAACCGTAATTCCGCCATATTTTTTAACCAGCGTGGCATTATTGGTACCAACACCGGCAGCAAACTTATGACCCTTAATTGACTTAAGCGTTTTAAGCGAACTGTTCTTTTTAACGATCATGACAAAGTGTGATGAAATGTAGGGATCTGAGAAAAGGTACTTCTTTTCGCGTTCAGGCGTTTGGGCAATGTTGTTCATCACCACGTCAAACTTCTTGGCGCCTAAACCAGCAATCAAAGAATCCCACTTGGTTGGCACAAACTTGGCCTTTAATCCCATTTTTTTAGCAACGGCTTTGCCCAACTCAACCTCAAATCCCTGCAGTTTGCCATCTTTGCGGTATGAAAATGGCGCGTAGGTACCTTCCAGACCGATCGTCAGCGTATCAGGCGTTTTTAACTCGGACTTAACTGAGTCAGCATGGCTGATTGTCGTGCCAATTACGGTTCCCAATGCCAGTGCAGCTGTCATTAGGGCAATCTTCTTAAAAATCTTCATGTTGTTATCCCTCGTCTTTTTCTTTTATACTTCCAGTTCTTCCATTGTCATGGCCGCAATAAAACGTCGAATTCTTTCATCAGGGTTATCAGGCGCAAAAAAAGCTGTCGGATCACCGTCATATTTGATCGTACCATTCTCGACAAAAACGATCTTGTCAGCAATGCGACGAGCAAAGACCATATTATGCGTTACAATAATCAGCGATTGATTTTCCTGAGCCAGCTTAAGCAGTACGCGCAAAACTTCTAATTCTAGTTCAGGATCAAGCGCGGAGGTTGGCTCGTCTAATAAAACATATCCCGGTTTCATAGCCAACGCGCGGGCGATCGCTACTCGCTGCGCCTGCCCACCAGAAAGCTGCGCAGGATAGGCGGCGGCCAAATCCCGCAGTCCTACCTTGCTCAATATTTCCAAAGCTGCTTTATCAGCCTCGTTCCTAGACTGCTTGAGCACGCGCACTGGGCCTTCCGTGACGTTTTGCAGAACCGTCAGATGCGGAAACAGGTTATAGTCTTGAAAAACCATACCTGTTTTTTGTCGCAACTTCAGCTTTTGCTTCCGGCTAACGCTCTTTTCAAAATCAAAATGCAGCTCATCAAAATCATACGTACCGCGATCTGGCCGCTCCAACAGATTCAACGAGCGCAGGATCGTTGATTTGCCTGACCCAGAAGGACCAACCAAAACCGTTGTCTGTCCCGTTGGAAACTCCAGGCTGACATCTTTTAAAACGTGCTTTTCACCAAACCATTTGTTAATCTTAGCGACTTTCATTTAAACCTCCTATTGGACGGCCAGCGTTTTTTCCAGCCAAGCCTGCAGCCGCGACAAAACAGTCGTAAACAAGGCATAGATCAAAGCCACGATGATGTACATCAAAAGCGGCTCATAGTTTTCAGCCGTGATCTGCTGTGCCACCGAAAACATTTCAGCAATCGTAATTGAGGCTGCCAGCGAGGTATCCTTGACCAGACTGATAAATGAATTGGCCAGTGGCGGCAGCGCGACCCGCAATGCCTGGGGTAAAATGATACGCCAAAGCACCTGCAGTCTGGTCATACCAATTGCCTCAGCCGCTTCCCATTGACCTTTGGGGACGGAAGCAATCGCCGCCCGAATCGTTTCGGAAGCATAGGCGCCAGTATTAAGCGAGAACGTAATCACACCAGCGGTAAACGGCTTGAGCTGCACGCCATCAGGAAAGACTCCAGGTATGACCAAGTGCGGCAGCCCAAAAAAGACGATGAACAGCTGGACCAATAATGGCGTTGAGCGAAACAGCCAGACATAAAAGACCGCAATTCCCTTCAAGATCCGAAACGCGCCATTTTGCCTGGACAAACGAATCAATGCTACGCAAAGTGCAATCAGCAGACCCCAGAAAAAAGACACCAGGGCTAAAGGAATCGTATATTTAAAGCCGGCCGCCAACAGTTCTGGCAGCGAGCTTTGAATCGTATGCCACATCCTATTCCTCCTAAATTGAACGTCTCAAATGAAATTTACAGCTTTAGTTGCTTAAAGCAATAAAAAAGGCGCAGTCGGGATTGACCAGGCTGCGCTTGATGCTGATCCGACCGTCTTTCAGCCAACCAGCTGGGCAACGGCAATAAGCGGACAGCCTAAGCGCGGTCCGCTGCAACACAGATGATTGGTCAGTGAATTAAAGTTTGCCATTGCCGATTTCTCCTTTGAAAAAGTTAGTAATTGTATGATAACTTACTAAAAATAAGCTGTCAACCAAAAATCAAAAATAAAACTGACATTGGCAAAAACCGATGTCAGTTTTATTAAATTAGTCAAAACTATGCAATGCTTCCATAATCATTTCAATAAAACGCTGTCGATTGATGCCCAGCATAACCTCGGTATTTTGCGGTTTGCTGGTCAGCTGATAGTAGTCGCAGACCGTTTCGCCGCGCGTCAGCTCACCGGCCGTTTCAACGTCAACGTTCATTTTTTCGGTTTGGAACATCTCTGGTTCAATCAACCAGGCAATCGTGCAAGGATCATGCAGCGGCGCGCCTTGAAAGCCCCACTTCGGATTTTCATGATAGCGCTCAAAAAAGCTCAGCAGCCCATAAAATGCCTGGCCAACCGGATTCTTAATCTGTTTTAATGCCTCGATTTCTGGTTTTAGAATCTGGGCCTGGTGCGTAACATTTAATGGTGCCATCACCAATGGAATCCCGAAATTCATGACGATCTTGGCCGCCTCAGGATCAACAAAAATGTTGAATTCTACGCTGGGCTGCCAGTTTCCAAGACCCATGGCTCCACCCATGTAGACGATCTGATCAATCTTTGCCTTGGCCAACTCAGGATACACTCGCAAAAAAAGCGCCGCGTTGGTCATTGGCCCAGTGACTACCAGCGTCACCGGCGTTGAACTTTCATTAAGCGTTTTGGCAATCAATTCAATTGCTGTTAGATCAACTGGCTGAAAATCCGGTTCAGGCAGCGGATAGCCGTCCAGACCGCTTTCACCATGCACCTCACCGGCAGTTTCCAATGGTTTGACCAACGGCGTCCGATTCCCGCCAGCAACCGGAATGTCTTCTCGGCCCAACAGCTTAAGCATTCGCATGGCGTTGTTGAGTGTCTTATCAGGCGTTTGATTGCCGGCTGAGGTAGTAACGGCCAGCAGCTCAATTTTAGGCGAGGCCACCGCCAGCATCATTGCCAAAGCATCATCATGACCAGGATCGCAATCAAGGATGATTTTTTTCGTCATAAATTTTCCTGCCTTTCCATATCCGATAAAGCGTTTTCATCAATAAAACTAGTATAACATTTTACCTAACGACTTCAAATCCCCAATTTAATTTTTAAAATTTGCTTTGAAAGCCAAAGAATCCTTGATCTGACGAGGTTTTTCAGCGGCTCGATTTCCCATCAAAATATAATATTTTTTTCGTGGTAAAAGGCTTGATTTTTAGATCTATTCAGCTAAAATACTATCTCGTGAGTAATCGAAAAAAGCATCTTAGCTTTAATAAATTTTAGGAGGCATGAAACGTGACTTTGCGCAGCTTTTTCAAGTATCACCACAATCAAAAAATGATCGAGCTACTGGCAGTTGAACTGTCGGAAGTAATCGAGCGGCGGCATTTGGATTCCGTACAAAGCGCGATCGTCTACGTTCAAGATCATGCTTTCTTCCCTAACGACCGCGACTACCAAGTCAAGCTGCATATTGACGACTGCATGGCCATGGATATTCTGCCGCTGGTTGAAAAAGAAACGACCACGGTTTGCCAAAGTCTGGCTAAGGCACGCTGATCAAAAACCCGTTACTAAGCAAAATGCTTGGCAACGGGTTTTATTACATATCTTTTCTGATACATCAAACTGATCCGACCTTTTACTAAAAATAAATATACATATACCAATTTTAACTGAAATCTACCAGGCTTGACATAGTTGACGGCAAATATCTCGATAAAATCTATTCAAATTGACGTTCAAACGTAAGCTCACCTTATAATGCAACTATCTTGAGCCTAATAGAATTATTTTCCCATCCGATTTAGACCATTGTTCGCCAAAAACTGCTATCATAAAAAATAAGATCATCTATCGGAGGCAGATCATGACTGAAAACTATATTCGCGACTACATGCGCTTGGCCTATCAAGAAGCCGTCAACGTGCAACGGCTGTTCGTTGATGCCATGAAGTCAACCGGCGTTAAGGAACGGCTCTGGGCTCATCTGGATGCTTTTCAGCGCAACGTCAATACGATGAATGAATTTATGTATCATACCAGTGAGGTTGAAAATGCGTCACAATATGTCAAATTCTTGGAGCAGGCTAAGGAATTTCGTCAATTAGTTGATGAAAAATTGAAAAAACATGCCTATACCAGAACCGATCGTGATAGTATCTATGATGCGGTGATGGCGTTAGACAGTGCCATGCCGCTAGCACTTTAAATTCATGTCTCAATCAGCTTAATCGCCGTTGTTCCCCAAATGC
>NZ_JBKZAY010000003.1:0-124026 GCF_046939755.1 Limosilactobacillus mucosae | reverse complement strand
ATTATTAATGAGTTGCTTAACATCAATTCAACAGTCTCAGCCTGGTAATTTCCGGCTGGGACTTTTTTGTGTCGTCCACCTACCGCGCCTTTACAAAAAACTGCAGGAAATATCACTTAAATAATTGACTTAAAGTTAACTTTAAGGTTTAGCATAAAGACATCAGCTGATGAAATGAAAGGAGGATGGGAAATGTCATACACCATCTCTCAGGTTGCTCAGATGATGGGCGTTACCCCTTCCACGCTTCGCTACTACGATAAGGAAGGCTTGCTGCCCAATGTTAAGCGCGTCAATGGCATCCGTATTTTTGAAGATACCGATTTCCCCTGGCTGCGCATTCTAAACTGCCTAAAGGGTACCGGAATGCCGATTCGCCAGATCAAAAAATACGTTGACTTGTGCGCGGACGGCGATGCAACGCTGGAACAACGCTATGCCATTATTAAACAGCAGCGTCAGCACGTCATTGATCAGATTGAGCAGCTCAACTTCTATCTCAAGGAACTCGACTATAAAGACTGGTACTACCAAGAAGCAATCAAGGCCGGTACCGAAAAAGCCGTCTATCATCCCGACAGTATCTCTAATTTAACCTTGGATCAGATTCCAGGAATGAACTTTACAAGCAAAAACACCAAGGAGTGATCTCAAGTGACGATTCTTAATGAAGATTATCAACTAAACAACGGTATCAAAATTCCCAAGCTTGCTTTAGGCACCTGGCTATTAGATGACGCAACGGCTGAAAAAGCAGTTACCGCGGCTCTGCAGCTGGGCTATCGCCATGTTGATAGTGCTGAAGCCTACGCAAATGAAAAAGGCGTTGGCCGCGGTATTCAGCGATCCGGCAAGGCCCGTGATGAGATCTTTGTAACCACCAAGCTGGCCGCGGAGCTCAAAAACTACGAAGCGGCCGCTCAGGCAATCGATGAGTCGCTACAGAAACTGGGACTGGATTACATTGACTTGATGATCATTCACAGTCCGCAGCCATGGAAAGAAGTCAACCAATCCGCCGACCGACATGAAGCCGGCAACCTGGCCGCCTACCAAGCCTTGGAGGACGCCTATCATGCCGGCAAGCTACGCGCGATTGGCGTTTCCAACTTCAACCAGCACGATCTGCAAAATATTCTGGATCACGCAGCAGTTCGCCCAGCCGTCAATCAGATCCTGGCGCATGTCACGAATACGCCGTTTGAACTGATTAACTTTTGTCAGCAGAACGATATTTTGGTCGAGGCTTATTCACCAGTTGCGCATGGCGCCGTTTTAGCCAATCCATTTTTAAATGAGCTGGCTGACAAATATGGCGTTTCAGTAGCTCAGCTGTGCATCCGCTATGATCTGCAGCTTGGTCTCTTGCCACTGCCTAAAACGGCCAACCCTGATCATATGAAGCAGAATGCTGATGTCGACTTTGTTATTGAGGCTGATGATCTGGAAACGATGAAGCAGCTGGAACACATCAAAGATTATGGGAAAGACAGCTTTTTCCCGGTTTATGGAGGTAAGATCTAATGAAACAAACTGCAGGACACGATGCACTGGGCGAATTTGCCCCCGAATTTGCTCATTTAAACGATGATGTGCTCTTTGGTGAGGTCTGGTCACGTAAAGACAAACTGTCGCTAAAGCTGCGCAGTATTGCCACGATCAGCGCACTGATTGGCAAAGGAATTACAGACAGCTCACTGCATTACCACCTGGCAACAGCTCGTAAAAATGGCGTTACCAAACAAGAAATGGCCGAACTGCTGACTCACCTGGCCTTCTATGCCGGCTGGCCCAATGCCTGGACCGCCTTCAACCAAGCCAAAGAAGTCTATGCCGAGGACTTAAAGGATCCTGCCAATGCTCACGGCGGGATGTTTGGGATTGGTCAGCCAAACGATGCCCAAACGATGCCTACGCTCAATACTTTATCGGCCAGTCGTATCTTAACGTCTTGTCAAAACCAAGCGATCCTTTGACAATCAGCAACGTTACTTTTGAACCGGGCTGCCGCAACAACTGGCACATTCATCGCGCAGCCAGTGGCGGTGGCCAGGTCTTGATCTGCGTTGATGGCGAAGGCTGGTATCAAGAAGCAGGCAAGCCGGCGCAAAGTCTAAAGCCTGGCGATGTCGTTGAGATTCCAGCCAACGTCAAGCACTGGCACGGCGCTAAGCAAAACAGCTGGTTCAGTCATCTGGCATTTGGCATTCCAGGTACCAAAACTACTAACGAATGGCTGGAACCAGTTGATGATGAAATATACGGAAAACTTGACTGATTGTTGGCAAGTTACCTTAGCATGATCTTAATTATGTTTAGTCGATCCAACTCGTGATTTTACACATGGGATGGATCGACTTTATTGCTCTTTGCGAAACGTGATCTAAGGTTGGCAGCGTAATTGTTTGCATACCTTGATTAGTTTTAAAACCCGGCCGTCTGACAATGGCAAAAAAACATCATCAGCGTTGATTATGCAAAAAATCATGTATAATAACATATGATAAAAATCTCATTACCTACTTTTTCGAAAAAGCCATTGTATAGTAGGTAAAAATGAATGTATATTGAGTTAGGCATTCCTAACTTCACCTGCTATTACCTACTATTTGATAAAAATCACGCAATAGTAGGTAATTCACAAAGTTGGTCCAACCCAATCAGCCCCCAAATATGCAACTTTACCTACTATTCGGCAAAATGCTTCCCAAAGTAGGTAAATTCCGGAAAATCGAATATGCAGTTACCTACTATTAACCAAAAATCAAGCAATAGTAGGTAATTGCTCGACCAGCTGCCGCTCAGAACCAATTTTTCCTCACAAGGTCTTAAATATGATTAGGTTAACGTTTTGACCCCGTGGCAAACATGGTCAGATTCGAGTCTACCTTTCACCATCATCATTGCCGAACGCGCTGGCAGAATTGCTGGATATTTGCTGGTTTGCGTTATCTAAATTAAGTTTAGACAGGATGCTGGCTAAAAAAACGACACCTGGTCTGATTTATCAAACTGATTTCTGTCACGCAAAGCAAATTAAACGTCCAAACGGTTAAAGACCTTGCCTCCAGATAATACGAATTAAAAGAGGCTGGGAAAAAAGTCTCAAAACTTAAAAATCGCTAAAAACCACGTTACTGAAAACGTTGATTTCTAGCGATTTTTCATATTACTATTTTCTAAAATTTATCTGAAAATATAGTTTCTTCCCAACCTCTTTATTTATCTAAAGTATCGATTAGGCTTTGCGTTTTATCGTTCTTGACGATAGTTTATTTTTGCGCTTGAACAAACTGATCATAACAGTCCAGTGCCTTGCCACCATAAACCGTTGCTGGACCGCCACCCATCATGACAGCAACCCCAATCGTTTCAACCAGTTCATCTCTGGTAACGCCGGCTTTCAGGCACGCCTTGGCATGTTGAACGATGCATCCCTCGCAGCGCATGGCAATCGCGATCGCAATCGCTTCGAGCTCTTTGGTCTTCAAATCAAGCGCGCCATTCTTGACGGCAGCATCATGCATAGCGTTAAAGCCTTTGCCTGTCTCACCCAGTGCACCAAACAGATTGCGATTATTGGCTCGTGCTTCATTCAGTTTTTCTTGATAATCCGTCATTAGAATCACCTCATTACGGTTATTTATTTTTAGCATAGCACGCTGACTCAGGGATGCAAATAAACTGCCCACCACGATTGTAAACGTTGTCAAAAGCATCAGCTATCATGGCTGCTGTAAATTTATGGTGATGCTGCGTTCAGCAGGTTTAGTCATGACGGCAGTGATCACCCTAGCCAGCAGGAATGCTCATGACTGTTGATCACGCCAACCGCTTGCAGATATGCATAAATTGTAGTCGTACCTACGAACTTCATCCCGCGCTTTTTGAGATCTTTGGCAATGTCATCAGAAAGCTTGGACGTGGTTGCGCCAATTTCTTGAATCGTCTTCCCATCCGTCCAATGCCACAGATATTTCGAAAACGTTCCCCACTCCTGTTGGATAGCTATAAAGACCTGAGCATTGCTAACCGCCGCGCGAATTTTTAAACGGTGACGAATGATCCTCGGATTTTTCAATAGCCGTTGACAGTCCTCATCATTAAAGTTAGCAACCTTGGCAACATCAAATTCAGCAAATGCCTGTTTGAAAGCTTCCCGTTTATTTAAGACCGTCTCCCATGACAAGCCAGCTTGAAACGATTCCAGCAGTAGCATTTCAAATAACCCGTGATCATCATGAACTGGCCTGCCCCATTCACAATCGTGGTATTTCACATAAAGCGGATTTTGCAGGTTGACCCACGAACAGCGCGGAAGATCCATTTTTAAATTATTGTTTGGCATCGACTTCTCCTTAACTTTTAAATCTTAAACGTAAAAACAGCGTATCAAAAATCATTTGGCAGGTCAAAACAGGCTGCACCTTAAAAGTCAGTCGAACGGCTCATTTTCATAAATTCTGCTGCCTTTTAATCGTTTGACGAGATTATGTGGTCGCTGTTTATTTTTGGGATGCTGATTTTGTAGTCAATTTGCATCCCCTGGATAAGCGGTTTCGAAAATATCTAATTCTAAATTATTTTAGGTAGATTTTACTTTTACAAAACAGGATCAGATCGGGATCGGCAACGGTTGCATAATCGTTAACTGATTTAGTAAATCCCAAATTAAAGCTTGCATTTATATAACAAAGGACTACACTTAACCACAATAAAAGTAACTAATACTTTTTTAAACTGGTTAAGGGAGAAGCAAAATGGATCAAGGAATTAAAGTTAAGAAGACGGCATTTGCCACGTTTTTAATTATCGCAACGGCATGGATGTTTGACGCGTTGGACGTAGGTCTGCTGTCATTTATCATGCCGATCGTTCGCAAAGCTTGGGGGCTGGCCAATTCACAGACTGGATTGATCAGTTCGGTCAGCACTATTGGGATGATCTGCGGCGGCTTTTATTTTGGTCACCTGGCTGATCGAATTGGCCGCAAAAACACGCTGATCATTACCCTACTGATGTTTTCACTGGGGAATGTGGTCTTAGCGGCCGCGGTTGGCTTTAAAAGCTTTTTGGTAATTCGTTTCTTTGTTGGAATGGGACTCGGTGGCGAACTGCCAGTAGCTGCTACTTACATTTCTGACTTGTACCAGGGCAACAAGCGCTCACAAATGCTGATTATGGCTGACAGCTTTTGGGCAATTGGCTGGTTGATTGCCTCATTTCTGTCATTTTTGTTCAGCACGCAAATTGGCTGGCGGGGTCTGCTTTTAGTTACCGCGCTGACTGGATTCTTTGCTATTATGATGCGTCGTAATATTCAAGAAATCAGTCATGTTCAAACAAAACGAGTTGGTTTGGGCCAAGCCTTAAAGAAATCTTTTCACGGCAAGACCATTCTGCTCTGGATTGCTTGGTTGATGGTTATGTTTAGCTATTATGGAATGTTTATGTGGCTGCCAAGCATTATGCTGGCCCGGGGCAACAGCGTGATTGAAAGTTTCGGCTATACAACGATCATTGTGGTGGCCCAGTTACCAGGATACTATCTGGCGGCTTGGCTGGCTGGTAAAATTAAAACTAAGTACGTCTTCGCAATCTACATGTTGGGGACGGCACTAGGCGCGATCATGTTTGGCAACGTTTCGAGCAGCGCTTTGACGGTTATTGCCGGCTGCATCCTATCGTTCTTCAACCTTGGTGCTTACGGTGCCATCATCGCTTTGACGCCAACCCTGTATGAGACTGATGTTCGTGGTACGATGACAGGAATGGCGCAAGGAATGGGCCGGATTGGTGCCGTCGTTGGTCCGCTGCTGGTTGGGATTTGGATCGATCAGCATGTCAGCATCAATATGATCTTTTTGATTTTCATGATTTCTTTGATTATTGGTTCAGTGGCCGTCTTGGCATTGCCGGAACCGAGAAAGAACGAGGACGCTCATGCTGAATGATTTTCTTCTAAAACAAAAACTGACCGCTTTTTTAAAAGAAGATCTGGAATTTGGGGATGCCAGTCTTACTCCCCTACCAGATCATGTCATTGAAGGAACGTTTATTGCCAAAGCTGATGGTATTGTCTGCGGCCTACAGGTTATCAGTGCCGTCTATGACCTTTTAGGTGGTGCTGAAGTTGAGTTGTTGGTCAGCGATGGTGAAAAAGTCGCTAAAAAGACCGAGCTGGCACGAGTTAAAGGATCAGCTGCCGTTTTGCTAAGCGGTGAACGGGTTATTTTGAATCTGCTGCAGCACATGAGCGGGATTGCCACTAAAACTGCTCAAGCCGTCGAGCTGCTGGCTGATCCAACCATCAAAATCGTGGATACGCGCAAGACGATGCCTGGGCTAAGAATGTTTGAAAAAACAGCTGTCCGTGCTGGTGGCGGTTTTAATCATCGCATGGGACTGACGCACGGGATTATGTTAAAAGACAATCATCTGGCATTGGCGGGCAGCGTTGGCAAGGCAATCGATCTAGCCAAGCAGAGCGTGGGACCTATGACGCGCGTGGAAGTTGAAGTTGAAACACTCAGTGAATTACAGGAAGCTATCAAACACCATGCCGATGTGATTATGTTTGATAATCAAAAGCCAGCAACCATCAAGCAATGGCAAAAACTGGTGCCGTCTGGAATTCTTACTGAAGCTTCAGGCGGCATTGATCTAGCAAATATTGCCCAATACCAGGGTTGCGGCGTTGACTTTATCTCGCTGGGGACGTTGACCAATGCCGTTGAACCACTGGATATCAGTTTTTTGGTCAATGGCGCCATTAAAAGCTGAGGTAACGATTAAATAAAAAAACAGTGCTGATTAACCGATAAGCAGGTGATTTCAGCACTATTTTTATTATTGAACAATTTATTGGCTATCCGGATTTTCTCAATACGGCAAAACTATTTCGTGAGGCTGCACAGCCGGATCGTGATTGGCAATACATTCAATAAAACAACTGATCAGACATGCTCAACAGTCAAAAAAACCGACTGATGAGCAGCTCATCAAGCCGGTCTAAAGTTAAAATATCACCCAAACGGCACCAACGATCAGCGCTGGCAAGAGATTGGCCACGCGGATCTTGTTGCCCCAAAACAGGTTGACTCCGACACAGAAAATCAGAATCGAGCCAACATATGAGATGTTATTCATAACTGCAGTCGTCATCACGGGCTTGAGCAATTCGCTAAACAACGTGACGGTCCCTTGCAAAATCCCGACTGGAATCGCTGCAAATCCGCAACCCTTGCCCAGCGAGGCGGCCATGATCAAGACGATGACAAAATCAAGAATTGCCTTAGCGAACAGGATTGAGTGGTCGCCAAAAATGCCGTCTTCAATCGCGCCTACGATTGCCATCGCGCCAATGCAGACAGTTAAAGAAGCTGTTACAAAGGCTTCGATGAATTCTTGATCGTTGGCGTTGCCGGTCTTTTGCTTGAGCCAGTTGCCAAATTCGGTAAACCGATCCTCAATACGCAGCCACTCACCGATCAGACCACCGATTGCCAGGCTGCCGATCATCATCATGGTTCCTTGCGTTGAAAAAGAGCCATTCTTAAACTGCAGCATCTGTGCCATAGTGCCGCCCAGCCCTAAAAACAAAACGGCAATCGCCGCCGATTTCATCAGCATATCCTGAAAGCGTGGCGAGATTCTTTCTCCTGCTACACAGCCAATGATTCCCGCAAGTGCAATGGCAATTACGTTGACGATGGTTCCTAATCCTGGCATTTTATTCCTCCACATACAAAACCGCCATTCAGCATCCAATGGCGGTTTTTAATTTTAATTTAATAAACTATTGATATTCTAACAAAACCGCTATTCAGTTTCCAGCGGTTTTTGAATCAGCCACTGTCAGTTCTGACATCATCTCCTGCACGCAATCAATAAAGCGCTGGGCAGACGGTGAGCATTCCTTAAAGCTTGGCGCAGCCAGACCAAGTGACACATAATGAGCCGGTCGTAATGGCACTTCTGCAACTGCACCTTGCCACTTTTGCGAAATCAGCCGTTGATTGACGCTCACGCCTAGTCCCGCTTCAACCATATTATAAGTGGTAAAGCCATCACGCGTCGTGTAGCGCTCATTGAGTTGGAGCTTTTCAGCCACAATCAAGCGATCCTGATCGGTATCCTCATTGGGCAATGTATGAATGAATTTTTCCTGACTAAGCATTGCAACCGGATAGCTTGTCTGATTTGCCATTGGATGATCCTTGGGCAGCCAGACTACCATCTCATCTTGATAAAGTGGCATCCAGTCACAGGAAGTCTTCGGATCTGGGGCCGCACAAAAGCAAAGATCGACCGCCTTTTCGTTTAGCCAGCGGGCAATTTCTTGATTACCGCCCTCCAGCATCTTGACTTTGATTTTTGGAAAACGTTCTTCAAACTGTTTTAAGATGGCTGGCATCCAGATTGCCGAAACACTGAAGTAGCTGCCAATCGTCAATGTCCCCTGCACAACGCCACGGATCGAGGCACTCAATTCATTGGCCTGTTTTTGTGCCTGCACGATACTACGCAGTTTTGGCAGCATGATCTTGCCATTTTCAGTGAGTTTAACGCCTCTTTTTTGACGTATGAACAGTGCAAAACCCAATTCATTTTCCAAACTGTTGATCATGCGCGTAATCCCCGATTGAGTGTATCCGAGCGCGCTGGCCGCCGCGGTCAAACTGCCTCTTTCGGCGGCCATGATTGCTGCTTCACACTTAATTGCTTCCATGATGAATATAGACCTCTCTTTTGATCAATGATTGATAGTAGTCGTTTTTCACTTCATTTAATATGACAATTTGCAATATTTAACATACTAAATAGTCGTTTGTGTCATAGATAATTTTAGCGTAAGATATCCATAAATCAAATTCCAAGTGAGGTAATATTCAATGACTGAAAAAATTTCATTTGCTTCTGATTATATGGAAGGTGCCCATCCCAACATTTTGAAACGGTTGGTTGATACCAATTGGCAAAAGATGCCCGGCTATAGTTTCGATGAAATCTCCTTATCAGCTAAAGAACGGATTCGCAAAGCTTGTGAGGCACCCAATACTGAAGTCGAGTTCTTGATCGGCGGCACGCAGACCAATGCCGTGATGATCGATGCATTGCTGGCTTCTTATCAAGGCGTGATTGCCGCCGATACGGGACATATCAGCGTGCATGAGGCTGGTGCCATTGAATTTGGTGGCCACAAGGTATTGACGGTTCCTGCCAAAGAAGGCAAGATTGCTGCTGATCAGATTGTGGCCTATGCAGCTGACTATCATAACGATGCCAACCACGATCACATGGTTATGCCAGGGATGGTTTACCTGTCGCAGCCAACCGAATTCGGAACGCTGTATTCCAAAGCTGAACTGCAAGCCATTCATGATGTCTGTCGTCAATATGACATGAAGCTTTATGTCGATGGCGCGCGCCTTTCCTACGCCCTGGCTTGTCCAGAAAACGATGTAACCATGGCTGATCTGGCTAAGCTGTGTGATGCCTTCTACATTGGCGGTACCAAATGCGGAGCTTTGATTGGCGAAGCCGTTGTGATACCGGATGCCAAGCTGATTCCGCATCTGTTTACCATTATCAAGCAGCATGGTGCATTACTGGCCAAGGGACGACTCTTGGGAATTCAATTCGATGAGCTGTTTAAAGACGATCTGTACGTCAAGATTGCCAAAGAAGCTATCGACTATGCCAACCAGATTCGTCAATGCCTGAAAGAAAATGGCTATCAGCTTTACTACTCATCGCCAACCAATCAGACGTTTTTTGTCATTGAAAATCAAAAGATGCAGGAGCTGGCCCAGCATGCCGAGTTCAGCTTCTGGGAAAAATATGATGAAAACCATACCATCGTCCGTTTTGCCACCAGCTGGGCCTCAAAAAAAGCCGATGTCGATCAGTTGTGTGAATTGATTGCCAAGTTAGCTTAAAGAAAGAGAGAATTTTTATGCTTGAATTTGTTTCTGTTGCAAGTCATCCCGAATATGTGGCACCAAAAATGCTTTCATTTTTAAAGTCCCATGAGCTGACCGATAAAATCCAGGTTGCCCAAATCGATCCCCAGTATGCTGATGGTGAAAAACTCAGTGAGGCTTACGGCGTCGACATTAATCAGGAGTTAAACTGTCTGGCCTTTGCTGGCAAGCGTGATGGTCAGATTAGATATGCAGCCGTCGTGGTTCCTTATGGCAAGCGGGTTAATTCTGGAGCAGTTCTCAAGCACGCCATGGATGCCACCAAGCCATCATTTGCCAATTTGGACGATGTTATTGCCATGACCTGTATGGAATTTGGCAGCATTACTCCCGTTGGATTGCCCGATGATTGGCAGGTCTTGATTGACAGCAGCGTTAAGGAACTGGATGAGGTCATCATTGGTGGCGGCCGCGTTGATGCCAAGTTCAAGACCAAGCCTCAGATTTTGGCACAACTACCGCATGCCAAGTTTGTCGACCAGCTGGCAAAATAACTCTTCAACCTAAAGTACCTAAAAAAGGCGCGTCTGAAACGGCGAGCCTTTTTTGATTGAGATTATTTAAGAATCAGCTGAACAGCTTGCTTTAAGTCGTGTGCAATCTTGATTTGATGATCGAATTTAGCTGAAGGGACCTGATCGTTTGGGGTTATCCAGATACAATCCAGGCCAGCATTTTGCGCTCCTCTAACGTCAGATTGCCAGCTATCGCCAACCATGACGGTATTTTTGCAAGTCAACACTGGGCAAGTAGCCATAATCTGCTCAAAAAATCGTGGATCTGGTTTGGCGACCCCCAGCTCTTCTGAGATAAACACCGCATCAAAATAATTCAAGAGACCGGCACCGCTTAAACGTTGTTGTTGCATACCAGTCTCACCGTTGCTGGCAGCATAGATATGAACACCGTTATTAGATAGCTGCTGCAAGATATCATGAGCGTCTGGCATCGTATGATAGTTGGCAGCCTCCATTTTGGCATACCATTGCTGCAGCGCCAGGCCGTCAACCTGCTTGTTAAACTGAGCAAACAAATCATTAAATCGTTGATCGAACAATGGCTGGCGATCAGCGCCCTGTTCAATCTGCTGCCAAACATGCTGATTGATCTGCTTGAAAGCTGCCAGTCCTCGTTCGATGTCTTGTACGCCTTGTGACTGCAGAATCTTGGTAATACCGGCCTGCTGACCAGCTTGAAAATCAAGCAGAGTGTCGTCCAGATCAAAAAGCACATTTTGATACATTTATTCATCCCCCAATCAGATTAGCGATTAAAACTGCTGATTATGCTGAGCAAGCCTACGGATATGGGTTAGGGCACCCTTGGTTAGGATTTTTTCAGCAACTTCGATCGTTTGATTGCTATCTATTTTATCAGAATTAAAGCAGCTCAAAAAGAAGATGGCTGCTCAACAGTCCGCGCAAAAGCAGGCTCTGATGGCACAAGCTTCGTCAAATCAATAAAATTAAAAGATCATGGGCCGAACTGGTTCATGATCTTTTTACGTCTAAATACCTCAGGCGAATAATGATAATCAACCGCCTAGGCTCAGCCTTGATCAAGCCTGTTTTGGCTGACCGGTACCAATCTCAAAACCAGCCGTCACGGGGATGTTTTCGCCAGTGATCGCACTGGAGGCATCGGTTGACATAAAGTAGACTGCCGCCGCAACCTCGCTTGGTTCCACGATACGCTGCAACGGACTGTTTTGACTGAAACGCTCCTTCATTGTTTGAGGAAACATAGCCGTGTTGGTTGGACCAGGTGAAACACTGTTGACCCGAATTCCCAGTGGCCCATAATCCATCGCCATGGCCCGCGTCATGTTGATAATCGCCCCTTTGGTAGCATTATAGGCCGTCATAGCGTAATCACCGGCCATCCCTGAAACTGAGGCAATGTTAACGATCGTCCCAGCATGGCTGGCAATCATATCAGGCAAGAACGCCTTACTGATCAAAAAGGTACCGCGCACGTTGACCGCGAAGACCCGTTCCCAATCATCCAGACTTGTTTCATGCAACCGGCCCTTAACCACGATTCCGGCATCGTTAACCAATGCATCGATCGTGCCAAAGCGTTCAACAGTGAAGTCATGCAGTGCGGCAACGCTTTTTTCATCGCTGACATCGACTTGGCAAAAATCAATTGCGGCTCCAAATTCAGCTGCCAGCTCCGTTTTTACCGCTGTCCCCTTATCGGCATTGCGCGCAGCCATCATTACCTGCCATCCATTTTGCAAGAAAAGTTTAGTGGCAGCCAGACCAATACCAGCCGTACCGCCAGTTATTAAAACTGTTTTCATCATTCAGCCTCCTGTTCGTGCATATTTTTGATGCATCGATTTCCTATAAATATTATAACGCGTTTTGTGGAACAAGTTGAAAACTGATGCCAATCCTTATTCCGCAAATTATGGTAAAATAGATTCCTTGACTCAAGCAAAACGAGTCGATTTTGATTAAGGGAGAGATAATGATGAGCAAAACCATCTACTTCTGTGCCGGCTGGTTTACTGATAAGCAAAACAAAGCCTATCAAACAGCCATGACAGCAATCAAGCAAAACCCAACCATTGACGTCGAAAACAGCTATGTTCCTCTGCAGCATCAGTACAAGAACATTCGCGTCGATGAGCACCCAGAATACCTGCATGATAAGGAATGGGCTACGGCTACCTTTAAGGGCGACTGTTTAGGCGTCACTACCACCGACGCTACGCTGGCTGTTTATATTCCAGATGAAGAAGACGTTGGTATGGGAACTGAGATTGCTTGGGCTAAGGCGCACGGCAAGTACGTGCTGCTGGTAATTCCCGATGAAGAATGGGGCAAGCCGATCAACCTGATGTCATGGGGATTTGCTGACAACGCCATCAAAATGAGTGAGCTGGCCAGCTTTAATTTTAATCAGCCTTCGTTTAACTTTTATGAAGGAGCCGTCTACTAAAATTAATCAGAAACGGCAACAGCGTCAGAATCGGCTTAGTAAGCTCGAATCTGACGCTGTTTTTACTTTGAGTCATTTTATTTACGATAGTTTGCCAGCAGCTGGTCAAATGGCTGGTACTCTGGCTGCCAGTGCATTGCCGCGACTGCTTGTTCCGCGCTGAGATCAGTCTGTGCCAAGCCCTGGTCAATTGCCGACTGGGCCACGGCAAGCGCAACTTTCTTGGAAAATTCAGTCAGCTGACTAACTGGCGGCAAAACTGGTGCCCCAGGAACCTTGACGTCAACCAGACCACCAAGCGCATGAGCAGCTGCGGCCAGCATCTCATCATTGATAACCCGTGCATTAACGGCCAAAGCACCAAATCCTACGCCGGGATAGATCAAAGCATTGTTGGCCTGGCCGATCTGGTAGTCGATGCCTTGGTATGCGACCGTAGCACTAGGAATTCCCGTTGCTACCAGAGCCTTGCCATTGGTCCATTTGATCAGTTCCTCTGGCATAGCTTCGATCTTTTCGGTTGGATTGGAGATTGGGAAAATGATTGGGCGGGCAGCATGCTTGGCCATCTCTTTAACGGCAGCTTCGGTAAAAGCATTATGAACCGTTGACGTGCCAATCATTACCGTTGGCTGAACCGCTTTGATGATCGCAGTCAAATCCGTAAGCCTGCCCGCGTCGGCAAACTCATCCCGTGAGCGGACAAACGCTTGCTGCTTAGGCGTAAGTCCTGGCGTATCATCAAAAAGCAGTCCTTGCCGATCCACCAGATAGAAATGCCGCTTAGCCTCCTTCGGGCTCAGTCCCTGCTTAATGAGCTCGTTGTACAGCATCTTAACGATTCCCATTCCGGCTGTGCCAGCACCAAACGTCAAGAAACGCTGCTCAGTGATTTTTTGACCAGAGATCTTAAGCGCCCCTAAAACACCTGCCAGCGCGATGATACCAGTGCCTTGAATGTCATCGTTAAACGTCAGAATCCGATCCTGATACTTGTCCAGAATCCGAGCAGCCGTGCCGCGACCAAAGTCCTCAAAATGCAGCAGACTGTGAGGAAACAGCTTTTCAACCGCCTTTACAAAACGATCGATGTATGTAAAGTACGGATCACCCGTCAACCGCTTATGGCGTGTTCCCAAGTACTCATCATCGGCCAGCAGCTGCTGATTATCTGTTCCCGCGTCAATTACGACCGGCAGTACCTGCTGTGGATCAATGCCGGCTGCTGCCGTATAGACCATGAGCTTGCCAACCGCGATGTCCACACCGTTAACGCCCCAGTCGCCGATTCCTAAAATACCTTCAGCGTCGGTAACGACAATCAACCGAATATCGCGCTGATCAGCTGCATTCTGTAGGCGTTGTTCAATCGTATCGGGATCGTCAATCGTCAGGTAAGCGGCATCTTGCGGCTGCATGAACCGTTCATTGTAGCGTTCGATTGCTTCGGCAATTACTGGATCATAGACGATCGGCATAAATTCATCAATGTGCCGAACCATCAGATTGAAAAACAGCGTCCGGTTATGATTAAAGATCTCCATTAAGAAATGACGCTTTTCAATCAGCGATCCCTTGCTTTGATACAGTGCATACATTTCGGCGGCCTGCTCATCAATTGTTTTGACACGGGGCGGCAAGAGGCCAATCAAGCCATATTTACGCCGCTCAGTTTCAGTAAAAGCCGTACCGCGATTTAAAAACGGATCATTTAGGATTTGAAATCCGCGCATTAGACTTCATCTTCTTTCAACAAAATTCATCTTTTATCTCTCATCTCGCAACCGATTATAAAAACCGACCAATCACATAGTCAAATATACCCAAATCTATAAATTTTTTTGATATGATAAATAAAAATCCAATTATGGCGGTGATTCAGGTTGAATATTAAAGAATTATATTATTATCATGATTTGGTTAGAACCAAAAATTTTTCCCAGGTCGCAGCAGATTTCAATATCAGTCAGCCAACCGTCACCATGGCCATCAAACGACTTGAAGAAAGCTTTGGAACGACTTTTTTCATGCGTGATCGCTCGCATCATCAATTGAAGGTTACCAGTACCGGCCTTCAGTTTGACCAACACGTGCAACGCGTGATTGAAGAGCTTGAGATTGCTCAAAAGGAACTAACCCGTGCCAAACAGGAACGCATCAGCTTTGGTCTGCCGCCAATCATCGGTAGCTGGTACTTTCCTCGCTTCACCCCGGCATTGCTGCAGGCGGGCCTGCTTAATCAGCTGGAAGTCGTTGATCATGGTTCGGCCTCAATGCTGCGACTGCTGGCAAAAGGCGAGCTTGATCTGGCATTGCTAGGATCGCTGCAGCCATTTCAACAGCCGAGTCTGCGAGCCCGTGTGATTGATAAGGCACCAATCAGAATTATCGTAGCTAAGGATCACCCTTTGGCAGCTTTTAAAGATGGCATATCATTTGTTCAAGCCGCGCAATATCCGTTTATCACGCTTGATGATGAATATGTCCATGCCCAGGCTTTCCGTCAGGCTGCGCGTTTGGCTCACGTACGTCCCAAAATCGTTTTTAAAACCAGCGACGTGCAGATTTTAAAAGCGTTGGTCGCGAACAATTCTGGGATCTCTTTTCTGACGGATCTGGCACTGGATACCAATGATGGCTTGGTGGCCTTGCCCTTGACGGATGGTAGTCAGCCTGAGTTTGTCATTTCACTGGCGGCTCGTGCCAATCGCCTGTTGACGCCCAACGCGCAAAGGCTATGGTCAATTCTGGAGACGCCGCTTAGTAAAGGGCCAATATATTAACAAACTGAAAGGAGTGGTTTTAATGAATCTACTGACGTTGCCGGCCTACCGCTTAGCAGAAATGATTCGCCAACACCAGCTTACCAGTCGCGAACTGGTTGAAATGGCACTAGCTAGGATTCAAGCAGAAAATCCCACCCTGAATGCCGTTATTCACTTAAGAACAGAGGCAGCCTTAAAAGAAGCCGACCAGCTAGTTGATCATGGTCAGGCGTTTTTAGGCGTTCCCTTGCTGCTAAAAGGACTTGGCCAACGAATGAAGGGCGAACCCGACACTAATGGCAGCTTGCTGTTTCGCCATCAGCTGGCTAATGAAACCGACAATTTTGTCAAGGCGCTCCAAAATGCCGGCTTCATCATTATTGGTGAGACAAACTTTCCTGAATTTGGCTATAAGAACATTACTGATGCCAAACTTTTTGGTCCAGCTCGCAATCCTTGGAATCCGCAGTTCACGACCGGTGGCTCATCAGGCGGTGCCGGCGCGGCCGTGGCAGCTGGCTGGGTACCAGTCGCCGCGGGCAATGATGGTGGCGGCTCAATCAGAATTCCGGCTAGCTGGTGTGGCGTCATTGGTTTAAAACCAACGCGCGGCCGCATGCCGGTCGGTCCTGGAAATTGGCGGTCATGGCAAGGAGCGTCGATCAATTTTGCGTTGACGCGTTCGGTTAAAGATACCGCGCTTTTGCTGGATGCCCTTCAAATCGTTCAGCCCGCAGCCGTCTTCCAAACACCGCTGCTTGATTCTGGCGTCTGTAAGTCATTAAACGATCGTCCACACCTAAGGATCGGCTGGACCACCACCTCGCCAGTGAAAACCCCAGTTGCTGAAGATGCAATTCAAGCTGTTCATGAGGCAGTGACCTT
Source organism: Limosilactobacillus mucosae (assembly GCF_046939755.1). Taxonomy (GTDB): domain Bacteria; phylum Bacillota; class Bacilli; order Lactobacillales; family Lactobacillaceae; genus Limosilactobacillus; species Limosilactobacillus mucosae_A. Next base: position 107,441 of record NZ_JBKZAY010000003.1, on the reverse strand, counting down.
TCTCCAAGATCTTGGCTATGACTGTCAGCCCTATGAAGATCCGATTGATGGCCGCCAACTCATTGATAGTTATTATTTGATGAATGAAGGCGAAACTGCAGCCATGTTTGCTGATATTGAACAATCAATCAAACGCCCAGTCAACCAAAGTGAGATTGAATTGGTCACTTGGGCACTTTGGCAAGCCGGCAAAAACGTCACCGCGGCCGAATATATCAATGCACTGAACATCTGGGATCAAGCCAGTGTTCTCCACGCTAAGCTGCACGAAAAATTTGACGTGTTCTTGACCCCGACAACGGCAGCTGATATATGATCAGTGGCTGGATTCGCTCAGCCGCACGCCATTTACACAGGCTGCCAACCTGACTGGCGAACCCGCTATCTCGTTACCCACTCATCTTACCAAAAACGGTCTGCCACAAGGAATTCAATTAACTGCTAATAAAGGTCGCGAAGATATTCTGCTGCAGCTGGCTAAATTATTTGAAGACTACGGGATGCTCAAACTGCGCGACTAATTTATTTATATAAAAAAAGCCCTCAAAACACCTTAAACAGCAGGTGACTTGGGGGCTGTTTGATTATCTAACCCAGTCGCAAGAATCGAACTTGCATCGTTTGGCAACTGCTCTTCCTTTGAGCTAGACTGGCATGCGGACTTGCGCATTGGTTTGCGTGGCGCGAGGTTAATAGTTGATTAGGCAACGTGCTCGACAAGGCTTAGCCAAGACCCGTCGATCATGACCTCTTGTCGCTTTAATCAAGGCATGGGCTGGGACCGATACCCACCAGCTTTTGGTCAGCATAAGCATTCATCAAGTATTGATTGGATGCCGCCGTTTGACCGACTCGGACCGACCTCGATGCTTATAGCTGCATCACTGCAGCATCACGGCGAACGTTTTTAGTGACGTTCCACTTTGGGTCTTAGGTTGTCAAGCCCAATTGACTGTGGATGGGATATTGCAAACGCGCATCGGGTCGTGCCTTAACTTATTAACCTCTTACCTGACTGACTGGGAACACGGCTTTCTTTCACCGCGATCAAGACTCACTGCAAGCCTTAACGCTAGGAATCAAACAGCTATCGTTGCCTGACGCCATAGTTCATTGATAAGCCAGCCAGCTGGGCGACTCTGCCAAAGCCTTATGCACCAGCTTCAAGTCAATCCCCAAAATAAATTGAGGAATTAGTACAGGATACATCTGACAATTCATTATGTCAATAAAAAAGATCATCTATCGAAAGCAGATGACCTTCTATAAATATTTTGATTTGAGAACTAAAAGTCCAACTGCAGCTTTTCCAGTTCGCTCCAGGCAGCATTTTTGGTTTCGTCAGTCGGCACGGCCTCACCATCAATTGAGATGTCGGCCCGTCGCAACAAGACCTTACCATCATTTAAGACTTTTTGAATCAGGTAGGCTTGAGCACAGCGCCAATCATTAATGCGAACCAATACCGCATCGTTCATGGCCTTTACGACTTCCTTCTTTGTCATGATATCAATTCCTCTCTCTCCGATGATCAACGATATCCCGATGACGATCACCAAATCATTGTCTCAACTTGAGATTTTTCAGTTGTTAAGACGTTTTGGGATATCGAAGTCAAATTATTCCATCTTTGCTGCTGAAAGTCAAATTAAAGTTGTAAACATGGTAGATGCTTAAGTTAGTGAATAAAAGCCACTCATCAGAAAGGTTTTCTGCTTTATGTTTTTAAGTTTAGTTAAGGTAAATTACTACTTGTTTATTTAAATCTAAACTGATGATTCGCGCTTTGCTACTCACGATTGGGACTATAATAAAAAGCAAGCATTGATTAAAGGGGGATCTATTATGCGCTATGACTATAATGGTAAAAACGTTATCGTAACCGGTGCCACTGGCGGTATTGGCAAAGAAGTCGCTAAGGGCGTCATTGCAGGTGGCGGTTCGGTCGCACTGATTGGCCTGACGCTTGATAAAGCAAATAAAGTGGCCACTGAGCTTGGAAATCATGCCCATCCTTATGCTATGGATCAAAGCAATCGCGGTACCGTTGATGCAACCTTTCAACAGATTTTAGATGACTTTGGCCACATTGACGTACTGATCAATGTGGCCGGTGTTATTAGTGCCGAGTCGTTTGATGAATTATCGCCAGCCGAATGGGATCATACGCTGGCCGTCAATCTTACCGGACCTTTCAATACCGTTCATGCTATCTGGGAACATTTTAAAAGCAATGGCGGTGGGCGGATTGTCAATGTATCTTCCGTAGCCGGCAAAATCGGTGGCGGTTTATTGGGAACAACGGCCTATGCATCTTCTAAGGCTGGTTTGAACGGCTTTACCAAGGCAATTGCTAAAGAAGGAGCTAAGTATGGCATCTATGCCAACGCGGTCTGCCCTTCCTTTACCCACACTGGCATGACGGCCACATTGGAAGCCGATCCCGAAAAAAGACAGCGAGTTTTAAACATGATTCCACTTGGCCGTGGTGCGGCGCCTACTGAGATTGCGCAGATGATTCTGTTTTTCGGCTGTGACGCGGCCAGCTTTATTACTGGCGAGATTGGCGACTGTGACGGTGGCATCGTCATGGATGGCTAGTGGCTAGTCGCTAAATATTATATGTAATGGATACCAAAAAGGGACACCCTGCTCAGCAGAATGCCCCTTTTTTGTTATGCGCCGGTCTTTTAATCGGACTGCCCATCATGATTTTGGTGCTGCAGCTTCCAGTTTTTGATCTGGGCCAAACGTCGCTTAAAGCTAATCTCGTTGCCCTGCTCAGTTGGATAGTAGTATTGATGGCCGATTAGATTTTCTGGCATTGTCTCCATCGTCGTCAGCTTGGCGACCGTGTCATGGGCATACTGGTAATCTTTGCCATAGCCAAGTTCCTTCATGAGCTTGGTGGTGCCATTGCGTATCTGGAGCGGTACCGGCTCATTGGCTGTATTTTTGACGTCATCGGCAACTTTTTGCGTAGCTTCATAAACGGCATTGGACTTGGGGGTAGTCGCCAGATAGATTACGCATTCCGTCAAGTGGACGTTGCATTCTGGCATCCCCAGAAACTGACAGGCCTGGTAGACATTAACCGCGACATTTAACGCATTAGTATCAGCAAGGCCAACATCTTCGCTGGCAAAGCGTACCAAACGTCGGGCAATGTATAATGGGTCCTCACCGCCATCCAACATCCGCGTCAGCCAATAGATAGCCGCGTCAACATCGGAATTGCGCATGGATTTATGCAGCGCCGAAATCAGGTTATAGTGTTCTTCGCCCTTTTTGTCGTATTTAAGCGTTTTATGCCCAAGCAGCTGCTCCAAAAGATGGTCCGTAGCCGTAAGCTGACCTTCTTCATCAAGCGTGCCATTATCAACCAGCATTTCCAGCGTATTGAGGGCCGTGCGTGCATCGCCATCCGCAAAAATCGCCACTTGCCTCAATATGCGGTCATCAATTTGAATGGGACGCGAAAAGCCAGTCTGAGCCGCGCGCTGCAGCATCTTTTGCAGATCATCCGTTGATAGCGGCTGCAGCACAAAAACTCGACAGCGCGAAAGCAGAGCTGAATTAATCTCAAATGATGGATTCTCAGTCGTCGCGCCAATCAATACGATGCTGCCATTCTCAACGTAAGGCAAAAACGCATCCTGCTGTGCTTTGTTGAAACGATGAATCTCATCGACAAATACGAGCGTCCGCTGTCCATAATCAGCATTTTGCTGTGCTTGGGCCATAATCTCTTTAATTTCCTTGATGCCACTGGTAACGGCGCTGAATGAGATGAATTCCGACTTGGTATGCCGAGCAATGACCCGCGCTAAGGTCGTCTTGCCCACGCCAGGCGGTCCCCAAAGAATCATGGAAGGCACGCGATCAGCATCAATCAAGCGACGCAGCATCTGATTGGCTCCCAAAAGATGCTGTTGGCCAACGATCTGATCCAGAGTCTGGGGCCGCATGCGACTAGCCAATGGTTCTTGTTTTGGTTGTTCAAAAAGCGATTCTTGATGCATTAGATCACCTCTAAAAAAGCCTTCCGCATGACAAACATACAAAAGGCCGCTTATATTTAAATTAATTATAGATAGGATTGCAGAACATGCAAAACAGCATCATGATTATTGTCTTCATCAGCCGTAAAATCAGCCGCCAATTTGACGGTTTGGCTAGCATTCTGCATTGCCCAGCCGACTCTGGCCATTTTAAGCATGGTGACGTCATTGCCGCCATCACCAAACGCCACCAGATCATCAGCCGTCAGCTGCCATTGAGCAAGCATCTTTTGTAGTGCCTGGGCCTTATCAACGCCAGGAATCGTTAAATCAACTGAGCCATTGCCACTTGGCGTAATCTTTAACCGCTTGCCAAACCGGCTGCGCAAGGCCTGCAGCTGTTCTTTCAGTTTGTCTGGCTCAACGACAAACGATATTTGATAGAAACGATCGGCTGGCAGTTGCTCGAAATCATCTATCCAAACATGATTGGGAAAATAGAACTGTAGTCGCTTTAACTGCGATGCTGAAACGTTTGGCGAGATATAACCGTGCTGATGACCAGAAAGTGACGGTATCAGGTCCATTTTGTCGACCATAAACGGAATCAGTTCGCTAACTACCGTGGGATCCATGGTCTGCACCACCAGCTCCTCGTCATGGTCAATAATATGCGCGCCGTTCTCACTGATAAAGGTCAGCTGCTCATGACGAGTTGGAAAGTATTTTAATAGACACTCATACTGATCACCGCTGGCCACGACGACATGCACATCTTGCGCCAACAATCGATCCAACAGCTGGCTGAACAATTCACGATCAAACGTCTTATCATCGCGCAGAAACGTGCCATCCATGTCAAAAGCGACCACTTTAAAAGGAAATGCCATTTTCTTCTCCTTTAAATTATCGTTTATGACAATTATGACACAGAAAAGCTACTTATCCAAATGAGCCGTATCAAAAAGATAGCCAAAGCCGCGCGCAGTCTTGATCCATTCTGGATTGTGCGGATCTTTTTCTATTTTATCGCGCAGATGGCTAATATGGATGTCAACCATGCGGGAAGTACCTAAAATATCATAGTTCCAAACGCCATTCAACAATTGTTCACGGCTGATAACCTGATTGCGATTGTCATATAGGTATTTTAGCAGCTTAAACTCTTTGGGCGTTAAAATCACCTTTTGATCATTCACATAAACGCAGCGATGATTAAAATCAAGTCTTAAATTGCCAATCGTTGCGTCATCACGTTGCGGTCGCCGCGGCTTATCGACTGTCGACTGTTCCACGTTTAACTGATCATAAACCCATAAGCGCTGTCTGATCAGCGGCACCAACAGCTCAGCATCATTAAGCGATCTTGACAGGCAGTCATCGGCATGAAAACGAAACAGCTTGCGACGAACCTTAGGCTTAAATGCTTCACCCATAATAATAATCGGACCATTCATCATCTGACGCATGACATCCAGCGTTGCTAAAATCGTGTCCAAAGGCGTAGCGGCAAAATCCCATAGAATACCACCGTATGGGTGTTTTTTTATTTTAGCAACCCCTTCCACCGCAGTCGTTGTTTGGTGCAGCAGCCAACCCTCATCCGCAAACGCGGCGGCAATTGCTCCGTATAAAGCCATATCTTTGCTAATGAGCAGAAAGTGTCGCTGCTCCATGATTCTCCATCCCCTTTTCTCTTCCAAGTCTAATTAAAACGCAATGTTTACAAAATTTCGATAAATTCCGATGATTTTACGCTATATTTACACATAATTTACAATTCTCTTTAAATTATGCTCATTTACCCTACTCTATAGGCTTTTCATTCTGTTAGAATCTTCAAATACCGTCACACAATATCAAATATTTTCCCATTTTGTCCCTTTTTTGTCCCTTGGAAAACGGCCGAATTCGGCATCAAAATTAACAATGAATCAAACTGTCGGGCACGGCCGTTACCTCCTAGGTAGCGGTTTTTATTTTACTATTTTTCGTGAGCTATATTTCTGTTCAGTGGAATAATCGTCCGCGGATCAGGATTGACTCGTGCCCACCTTGACTGGTTGATCACGCTCATGGCCATACCCAACCGCTGCTTCGTTGTCATTGGCTGCTTCATCAGCAGCTGTTTTTGCCGAGCAGCTTGCGCATTGTGCTGATTATCCAGTACCGTCACCGCCATGTGCATGACATCAGATGCCGATGCGGGACGCAGCTCATTAGTCTTGTCACGCAGATAACGAACCTGGAAGTCTGGGATTAAATGCTGATCTAACGCTTGCCGATTAAACTTTTGCAGCTGGTTGTCGTCAAACTTAACCAAGCTTTCCGTCCCAGTCTTAACAATTGTACCACCACGACCATTTGGCATCTGCACTCGGCGACCAAGCAGCGGATCACGTGCATGATCATATGCAGAGGCAATCTCTTTTAAGACGTCTGCGCGGTCCTTTTTGTCAAAGACCCATAAAGAGCAGCCTTTTGCATCACTGGTAACGCTGGCTAATGATCCTACCTGATTATCCAACCGCTGCAGCAGCTCGTGATAGTCAGGTGAGGCATTGGCATCGATATCAAACCGATACTGAAAATCGTCTGCATAATCGGAAACCTTGGTCAGATCTACGCCCGTAAGCTTCATTCGGCTAGCCTGCAGCTTCTTAGCGACTTCATTAAGTTCTGGTTCCATCCTGATTACTCCTTTACGCGGTTTCGGCAACCGCCGACTTGCTTTTGGGGCTGATACGTTACCGTACTGCCCGCTGACAAACTCATGCACGAGCTGCTTATAGGCGTCCTGGCCCAGCGACTGTTGCCGGTGCTTGATAAAATCACCAATACTTTCACTGGTCATTTCAAACGATCGTGCTTTCAAAGCATCGTTCCAATCCTTAAACCGATCAGCCGGCTGGTCAAACAGAATCTTCATCTTGCGCAGTTCTGGATGCGGATCGGCATTGGCCGGCTGCAGAACGGTCTTGGCTCTAAGCATGCCCTTAAAGCCAGCACCATCATTATCCATGGCTAAATGCAGCTCATCAGGTATGCCATACTGCTTGATGAACGACTCGATCGTTTTGATCTTGGTGCCGGCGCCATTCAGGCTGATAAAAGTTTTCTCACCTTTTAGCTGCGGGTGAAGATTGTAGAAGGATAAGGCGTCAATTGGGCTTTCAAAAACGTACAGCTTTTTAGTCCCACTGCCATCGTTGGCACTGAAATGAAAGCCAAAATTTTTAACCGATCCCTTGGCAATCATTTTCCGCGTGCCCCGCTTGCCAAACTTTTCGTGATCAATCGTCGTGCCCTGAACGTCGCCGCCGACTTCTTGATGCTTTGTATCCTTCCAGGAGAAAAACAGATCGCCGTTGTTGAGTTCGCGGACTAGTCCTTGCTTAAACAGTGCCTCGACCAGCTGCGGATTCAAGCCCCGCTTGCCAACCAGATAGCTTTTAGCCTGATCGTGCCGAGCATGGCCACGCCATTTTGCTGGCTCATATGGTTCGGTCTTAACCTCATGGACCTCTGCCTTAGCCAGCTCTGGCGCCATTTTTTTCAGCTCTTCAAAAGCTTCCTTGGCTTCCATGTTTTCGTAGCTGCGCAAAAAGTTGTAAAGGTTGCCGCCGACTGCCTGGCTGTTCCAGTAGAAGGTCTCATAGGGCTTTTCCTTAGTTACGCGCGTATCAACGACCAGAGAGTCATGATCGCGCAGGCGCAGGTAGTATCCTTGCCGTTCATAGGGAATGCCCTTGACGTCCAGATATTTTTGGATCGATTGCCGACACAGCCGATCCGTTTCCGTTAATTCTGCCATACTGATCACCTCAAGACTTCACGCTGCCGACTGACGACTGCTTTTAAACGTTCCGGACGAAAGCCGGACCACTCCTCGCATTCTGTTACCACAATCGGTACCGAGCGATAGCCCTTGTCGCGCAAACTCTGCGCATACTGCGGGTTTTCGCTGACGTTGATATTCAAAAACTTGACATGATGGCGAATCAGAAACATCGTTGTCATCTTGCACTGCGGACAATCTGGCTTCGTATAGACTTTAATCATAGAAATTCCTCCTCTTCTTTTCTTGCTTTTATAGCAATCTTAGAAGAGGACAGCTGAATTCGTATCTTTGGCCATAATAAGCAACCTCGTTCCAAGGTTGGAACGAGGTTACATTATATTCATTCAAAATAGAAGCTAACAAAAAAGGCCAGCCATCTTTGACTGACCTTTTTTATCAATTTTTAACGCCTTGGCGACTTTTTGGGCTTGGGAGGAATCTTGGACTGATCTTTCTGATGAACTTGCCGGCCATATACCTGTTCAAAGGCCATCGAATATTCATCCATCGCATTGCCAAATGTATCAACCAGATAGCCCGGCGTACGTTTGAATTCTCTCAGGCCTCGAATATAGAATGGACGATCTTCATCAGCAATAATGAACGGCATGGTTTTGTTTCGGCATCGTTCCTTGAAAAGGAGAATGCGACCGACACGGCCGTTGCCATCGCTGAATGGATGAATTCGCTCAAATTCATAATGAAAAGCGGCATAGCTGTTCAAATCTGTTTGCGGCGTTTTATTCCAAATATCCAACAAATGCTCAAGCCGTTGTGGTACTTGATCAGCCGGTACGGTATTCACCGTCTGCAGCTGACCGATTATATTATTGTGACTCTTGAACTCACCGATTGGTTCCTGAAGTCCTTTTCGACTGATAGTTCCTTGTTTTAGAATACCTTGCAATTTTTTTACATAGTCCAAAGTCAATGGCTGGTCAATCGTATCCAACATAAAATCGAACAAGCGAAAATGATTCTGCGTTTCAATGATATCGTTGGCTTTGATTGGATCCCCGCCTTCAGCAAAAACCGTTTCGGTATCATATAGCTGCTGCGTCTGACCTTCGCTTAGAGTAGATCCCTCCATATGATTGCTGTTGTAAGCAAACGTAACTTGCGACCAGTCATATAGGCCTTGCGAAAAATGATTATCTCGCTCTTGAATTAGAAATTTTGCAACGTCAATTTTTTGCATGGTAAGAGACCTCGATTATTACATTTATAAACATTGTACCATATCAATATAATACTCAGTGTGCCAGCTTATGCCGGTTCGATAGCCGTTTAGCTACGATCAGCCGCTGAATTACAGGTTTCGGCTCTGGTTCGTGAGCCAAGGCCAGCACACAGTTAATCTGATCCTGCAATGGCAATTGCCGCTCCGCTTGTCGCCAGGCGTTAACGTCGGCATTCATGCCCGCTTGAGCAAATTCGAGCTGCAAAAGACTTAGATTCCGCAAGCGCAAATGAATCCACCCCTTTCTATAAAAAAAGGCAGGCCGCAGCCTGCCTTCTTGCTAAAGAACAAAGAATAAAGATTAGGAGAAATATCAGCAGTGATTAAGCATGACGACGACGCTTCTTCATGCCCAGTGTACCCAGACCAAACAGCAAGCTGGCCAGACCAGTTAAGGCAAGCGCTTCGTCTTTATCGTTACCAGTCTGAGGCAGCTGTTGCTGGCCTTGAGATGGTGCCTGCGATTGACTAGCAGCCTGCAGAGCAGCTGGCTGTACGGCCGCAAATACCGGTTGTTGACTGGTCTTTGGCGACAACGGCGTTTCCGGCGTCGTTGCTTGAGGTGTAGTCGGCGTCTCGTTCTTAGGCGTTTCCGATTTAGGCTCATCGGTATGCGTCTTGACCGTGTTTGAGTTAAAGGCTTGGTTGTTGATGCTGTTGACGTACTTGTTTTCAACATCGCCGGCCTTGACCCGCCGCATCTTGAGGTAGGCCGTAGCCCCAAATTCGGAGTTGGTAAAGTCAACCTTGGTCAGGAAATCTTGATCAAACTCGATATCGACAATACCGTTATCCTGGTCAATCGTCTGCGTCGTGTACTTGGTAACGTCGGTACCCTTCTTGAGCACCGTACCATCAGTCAGCGTCACGTCGCTGTTGAGCAGTACCGTGTAGCCGCCGTTGTACTGATCGTGTTCTTGATCGTAGTCGTCGTGGAAGCCGTATTCGGTGATACCATTACTGTTCTTTGGAACCGTCGAGCCTTCCAGCTTGTAGTCAAACGAGCTATTCAGGTCAATGTTGGCACCGTTGAGGCTCTTGTTGTTGTCAACCGAGACCACGACGTCCTTCTTTGGATCCGGCTTAAACGTCGTAATCGTAGCCTTGTTGGTAGATACCGTGTGGTTGTTGATCGTTGACGAGCCAACGTTTTCCAGCTGCGTGCCGGAAGCAACATCAGAGTGGATCTTAAACGTCAGCAGCAGCTGAGCATTGCCGGCTGGCGCCGAACCTGGATCCTTACGAGTAGCCGTGATCTTGTCGCCCTGCTTGGTGATCGTGTACTGATCAGTTACGTCCTTACCGTTTTCCAGTACTTGGGCGGACTGGAAGTCAACCTTGTCAGCAAATGCCGAGTAGTCATCGGTGATGGAAACGTCAGTCAGCTTATCAGTCAGCGTAGCCGGATCCGGCAAACTGGTAGTAACCTGAGCATGGGCCAGCGTACCGTCAATGTAGACCTTGCCGTCAACCGTTTGCGTACCCTCAACCCAGTGCTTTTCAGCCGTCTGGGTATACGTGGTAATGCTTGGCGTGTTGGTTGGCACCGTCTCATCGTTCAGCGTCCCGGAACCGTGGTTTTCCAGGACCGTACCGTTAGGAATATCATGGTTGAGCTTGTAGTCAACCGTCATCGTAACGTTGCCGCCATCTGCATCAGACATATCCTTCCGCGTAGCCGTAACCTTACCGTCGTTGTCGGTAACAGCGTACTTGCTGGTTGCGTCCGTCCCGTTTTCGTAAACGTGTACTTCACTGGCATCTGCGTACTTGGCAAAGTCGGAGTAGTCGTCCGTGATGGCAAAATTCTTAACGTCGCTGGTGTCGCTTGGCAGAGCCATGTTGACCTGCGACTTGATCTGACCGTTTTCAACGGCAATATCCGTTGTTGGCGCGAGCAGCAGCATGCTGGTCTTCGTCGTTGACGTCTGGCCGTTGACATTGCCTGAGGCCTTGGCAACCAATGATGAGGTATCAAGCGAGTCGGAAGCCTTCATGTTGGCCTTCATGGTAACCGTCGTACTGGAGCCATTGCCAGCCGTGTTGACCTTAGATGGATCTTTCCGCGTAGCTACAACCTTGCCGTTTGGATCAATGGAAATATTGTACTCGCTGGTAACGTCAATGCCGTTTTCGTAGACGTGCACGGCTTGAACCGTAACGTCCTTGGCAAACTTGGAGAAGTCATCAGTCAGCTGTACCTTGTTGATGGAACCGCCCAGCTTGGACTTGTCTGGCAGCGTCATGTTGACCTGCGCGGTTACGTTATCGTCGTTGATAGCGACCTTGCCGTCAACGTTCTGACCGCCACTGACCCAGTGCTTATCTGTGTCCTGCTTGTACGTAACGATCGTACGGTTTGGCGTTGGCACCGTGTCATTGTCGATTGTTCCGGAACCAGTGTTAATCAATTGGGTATTGCTTGGCACATCAGTGTGAACCGTCCAGTCAACGTCCAATTCCAGCGTACCCTTAGGAGCAGCAGCCGCATTCTTGCGGGTAGCCGTAACCTTGCCATTGGCAACCGAGATGGTGTATTGGCCGGTTACATCGTTGCCGTTTTCCAGCACCTTGGCGCTCTTGTAGTCAACGTATTGGGCAAACTTGGAGTAGTCGTCCGTGATGGCTACCTTGCTTAATGGCTGAGCCAGCTGAGCTGGATCTGGCAGGCTCATCGTTACCTTACCGGATACCTGATCACCGTCAATGAACGTCTTGCCGTCAACGACCTGACTGCCGTTGACCCAGTGCTTGTCGGTCTCTGGCGTGTACGTAACCACCTTAGGTGATGGCGTTGGTACGGATTCGTCATCCAAGGTACCAGTACCCTTGTTTTCCAACTGCGTCCCTGATGGAACATTGGCGCGTACCTGCCAGGTTACAAGCATTTGGACGTTGCCGGCTGGCGCACCAGCGGCATTCTTACGGGTAGCCGTGATATGACTGCCATCGTTTTGAACGTCGTACTGATCGGAAACATCTTTGCCGTTTTCACGAATCTCAACGGTCTTGACGTCAGCGTACTTGCTCAATCCCGAGTAGTCATCAACCAGCTGTACCTTGGTCAGCTTCTTGGCCAGCGTGTTCTGGTCTGGCAGCGTCATTGAGATCGTGGACTGAACTTGGTCATTGTTGATAACCAGCTTGTCGTTGACTTTTTGATCACCAACGTTCCAAGTCTTGTTCGTATCCTGCTTGTACGTCTTAACCGTCCGATCTGGCGTGGCAATCGTCTCGTCATTGATCGTTCCAGAACCGCTGTTTACCAGGCTGGTACCAGAAGCAACGTCAGAATGAATCTTGAAGTTGACGTGCAGATCAACCGTGCCGGCCGGCGTCGTGGCAGCGTCCTTACGGGTAGCCATAACCTTGCCATTAGCAGCCGAGATCGTGTATTGGCTGGTTACGTCCTTCCCGTTTTCCAGCACTTGAGCACTTTCGTAGTCAACGTATTGGGCAAACTTGGAGTAGTCGTCCGTGATGGCTACCTTGGTCAGCTTCTTAGCCAGCGTGGCCGGATCCGGCAGGCTCATCGTAACGTCAGTGTGTGTTTCCGATGCGTCAATGTAGACCTTGCCGTCAACGACCTGGCTGCCCTCGGTCCAATGCTTATCCGTCGTTTGCGTGTACGTCTTAACGGTTGGATTATTGGTTGGGACCGTCTCGTTGTTCAGCGTCCCAGAACCCGCGTTAACCAGCTTGGTACCGCTTGGCGTATTCGCATTGATCTTAAAGTGAGCAATCAGAGCTACCGTGCCGCCTGGCGTCGTTCCTGGCGTCTTCCGCGTGGCCGTGATATGACCATTGGCCGTAGCGATCGTGTACTGATCAGTTACGTCCTTGCCGTTTTCCTCAACGCGGATATCACTTGGATCAGAAACATACTTGGCCAGCTGCGTGTAGTCATCGACCAGCTGTACCTTGGTCAGCTTCTTGGTCAGTGTAGAAGGATCCGGCAAACTCATTTCGATGCGGGCATTAATGGTATCACTGGCAATATACGTCTTGTCGTCAACGACTTGACTTCCCTCAGTCCAGTGCTTGTCCGTGGTTGGCTTGTACGTAGTCAGCGTTACTTCCTGACCGGTTACGCGACTCTTGTTGATGACACTGATTGGCGTGTTCTTGAACGTTGTGCCGCTTGGCGTATCAGCATTGATCTGGAATGATACGTTCATCTGGACCTTGCCGGCCGGCGTGGTGCTTGGATCTTTCCGCGTCGCCGTGATAATCCCAGTCCCGGCGTTGTCCTCGATCGTGTATTGACTGGTTACGTCCGTGCCGTTTTCCAAGACGCGGATTGAGCTGGTCTTAACGTGATCCTTGAATTGGCTGTAATCGTCGATGACTTGGACGTTCGAGAGCTTATGCGCCAGATCAGAAGGATTTGGCAAGTCGGAAGTTACTTGAGCGGAGATGACGTCGTTATCCAGCGCTACCTTGCCGTCAACTTCTTGACTGCCTTCAACCCAGTGCTTGACTGGCTTATTCTGCTTCCAGGTCTCAATCGTACGATCTGGCGTCTTAACCGTGGACTCGTTGATCGTCCCCGAACCACCATTTACCAGCTTGGTGCCCGAAGCAACGTCGTCATGAACCTTCCAGGTAGCCGTCAGTACAACCGTGCCTTTAGGAGCTGATGCAGCGTCCTTGCGCGTAGCTGTAACGATACCCGTGCCGGCATTATTGACGATGTTGTATTGGCTAGTGACGTCAACCCCGTTTTCGTAGACATGGGCTTCTTGATAGTCAACCTTGTCCTTAAAGTTGGAGTAGTCGTCCGTGACTGATACCTTGGTCAGCTTCTTGGCCAACGTAGCAGGATCCGGCAGACTCATCGTCACCTGACCATTGATCGTATCGCCGTCAACGTAAGTCTTGCCGTCAACAATCTGCGTCCCATCAACCCAGTGCTTGTCCGTCGTTTGCTGGTAGGTAACGACCTTGGCATTGTTGGTAGCAACCGTATTGTTGTTGATTCGACCGGAACCGTAGTTGTTCAGCTGCGTACCGGAAGCAACGCCCGTCTTAACCTTAAAGTTAACCAACAGCTGCACTGTTCCGGCTGGTGCCGTACCAGGCGTCTTCCGCATGGCCGTGATCTTGCCGCCCACGTTGGTAACCGTGTATTGGTTGGAAACGTCCTTGCCGTTTTCCAGCACTTGGGCACTCTCGTAGTCAACCTTGTCGGCATAGTCGCTGTAGTTGTCAACCAGTGTGACGTCGGTCAGCGGCTTAGCCAGAGTCGATGGATCCGGCAGACTCATTTCAACGCGGGCATGTACCTCATCGCCATCAACGTAGGTCTTGTCGTCAACCGTCTGACTGCCTTCAACCCAGTGTTTATCAGTCGTCTGGGTATACGTCTTGATATCCGGCGTGTTGGTTGGCACCGTGTGGTTGTTGATTCGACCAGAACCGCGGTTAGTCAGCTTGGTGCCGGAAGCTACGTTAGCATTGATCAGCCAGGTGGCAATCAACGAAACCTTGCCGGCTGGCGCCGTGCTTGGCGTCTTGCGCACGGCCGTCAAATGACCGTTGTTGTAGGTAACGTTGTATTGATCGGTAACGTCCTTGCCGTTTTCCTCAACGCGGTAGGACTGCGGCGTTACCTTGTCGGCAAAGTCGGAGTAGTCATCATCAATCGTGACGTTAGTCAAGGAGTGCGCCAGAGTCGATGGATCCGGCAGACTCATGTCAACCTTGGTGGTTACGACGTCATCGTTGATGTACGTCTTACCATCAACCGTCTGCGTGCCTTCGATCCAATGCTTTTCGGCCGACTGTTCGTACGTGACGATTTCAGCGTCATTAGTTGGTACGGTACTGTTGTTGATCGTACCAGAACCGGAGTTTTCAAATTTAGTGCCGCTTGGAACGTCACTGTTGATCTTAAAGTCAACGACCAGTGAGACAGTGCCGGCCTGCGTCGTGGAAGCGTCTTTGCGCGTCGCCGTCACCGTTGCATCCGCCGCATTGTTGGTAACGTTATACAACGAGGTAGCCAGCTGATCATTTTCATAAACCTGGGCGCCTTGGTAGGTTACGTTGCTTGCAAATTTGGAATAGTTGTCGGTAACGGCCAGCGTCTTCATACCGCCTTCAACTTGTGAGGCTGCCGGCGTAGTCATCTTGACCGTGGCAGAAACCACGTCATCATTGATCTCGGTCTTGCCATTGACAGTCTGACTGCCCTGCGTCCAGTTCTTCTCTGGTGAAGTGGCTACGTTCAAATCGTGGTATTGGTAAGAAAGGTCATCTGCCGACCAATTAGGCTTCACTTTCAATACGTTGTAGTGATAGCTTACTGAAGAGGTTGGTGGTTGCAACATTTCAAAACCATTGTACGATTGAACAAATCGCCAATAGTACCATCCACCATCATAAGCATCTTCTTTTTTCTGACCATCTTCATAACGCAAAGAGTGACCTATGCCATTATCTACAGGAGGATAGTTTTGATCCAAATTCCAACGTAATTTTAAACCGTTAGAGATGTAACCAATAACTGCCCCTTGTTGGTTATCATATGGATTGTTAAATTCTGTTTTTCCATCCGATTCATATTGTTGACCGGAATCTGGATATGCGTTGTTTCCGTTATGAACAACTGCACCACCATTAGGAATATCATACATTTTGATCCCAGAAACGCCCTGTACACCTTCAACGTGATCGTATGCTGGATTATTCGTTTTAGAAGAATCATTCCAGTCACTCCAACGACCCAATGAAGAAAGGAATACCCAAGCACTGCCTGGTTCGAAATTAATGTAATTTCCATTTTCATCATAGAAATCATAGGTTGCAGTAACAGATTTTAAATAAAAACTATCAATAACACCAATTTCAATTGGTGAAACTGAAAATTCTGTAGAATTCCATTGATTTGATTGTGGCCCTACTACTAAATCTGAATAAGTAACGACAACTTTGCCGATGTTGTGTACCTTGCCTTCAAAATCGACGTAATACGATTGTGCAGGATTATAATAGGTTGTCCTTAAAAAGGCACCAGGTCGATCAGAGTTATACCAACGTTCTATAAAGCCATTAAATGAAACAGACTTATCCGGTTTCTGCAGTTCTTCAACATTTGAAGACTCGGCTGTTGCATTTAAATGCAAGCCTTGCATTACTTTGGTTGGATCTAAAGTTGAATTTCCGTTTAAGTAGTTACTATAATCTTTTAATTTTTGTTGGTAGTCATCGTTCTGTTGCTTCTGCGCATCGATAGCTTTGTTGATGGCTTCCACTTGTGAAGCGTAGTCAGAAGCCGTAGATTTTTCCCAGTTTGCGATCCCTGACTTATCATCTGCACTCTTAGTAGTTGTCTTTGTCTCGTCCTGCTTGACTGACAACCCAGGGGTACTTTGAGCCTTCTTGACAGCTTCATCTAAAGCAGTCGTATCACCTTTGGAGTCATTATAGTGATTAGCGGTCTCTTGCTGTTCCGTTGCTTCCTGCAGCTTAGCTGCCTGACTGGCGTAGTCGCTTTCAATGTTAGCCTTAGCCGACTCAACTTCGCTTGGCGCCACCGTTGATGACGTTGTTGGCTGCTGTTGTGGATTTAAACCTGCTTGTTTAGCAGCGGCAACGGCTTGATCCAGTTGAGAGTGATCAACGGCTACCGGTTGCGTAATCGTGCCGGCGCTTTGACTTTGCGTAGCAGTCGATGCTGCAGCAGCCGTTGCTGAAACCGTATTGGCCGTTGTTTGACTGGCTGCAGCGGTGTTTGCGTTTGAAGCAGATGCAGCTTGTGCCGTCGTCTGCGTCACCGCATTACCACCAGTAGTTGCTTGTGCTTGGCCATCGCCAGAAGTTGAGGCAGTGGTGGTATCCGCATGAGCAGTTGTCTGCGTCCCCAAAATCAGCCCACTAAACATCAGTGTCGTGATCCCGGCCGTCACCCAATGCTTGCCGTCCTTGTACATTTTGTAATGCAAAGACGTGTCGATTGGCTGCGACGTTTTTTCTTTGTCTTTAACAATCATATGTTTATTCTCCTTTTTATTGAATTACAAAGAGAAGTATGATCATCGGAGCGATCTATGCAAGTTTCGCCACCTAAAAAAATTTAACCTCGTTCCAACCTTGGAACGAGGTTAAAAAAGAAAGGAAAATAATATGCCACGTTACAGCACCAAATTATTTTATAAGTACTATAAGCAATGGATTGCCCTGTACAAGGAGAATGCCATTCGGCCGATCACACTGCAGAAATACTATCTGGCCCAACGCAAGCTTAAAGAGCTGGCCCCTAATCTGCATCTAAACGAGTTGAATCGGCGCACGTATCAGAATCTGATCAATCGCTACGCAGAGACTCATGAGCGTAAGACCGTGTTGGATTTTCACCATCACCTGCGGGCCAGTCTGGTAGACGCGGTTGATGATGGCCTGCTGGAAAAAGATCCGACTCGCCGCATTATTATCAAAGGTTCCGCCAAAAAGCAGCACAAGAAAACTAAATATCTCAGCATGTATGAGTTGCAGACACTGTTAAAGCACCTGGATTTAGGACCCGATCTAAACTGGGACTGGTTCATTCTCTTGGTGGCCAAGACCGGCTTGCGCTATGCGGAAGCCCTGGGCTTGACTCCAGCAGATTTTAATTTTGAGACACAAGAACTGATTATTAATAAATCCTGGGATTACAAAAGCAAGCACGGTAAATTTCAGCCAACTAAGAACAAGTCTTCCAACCGTACCGTTATGCTGGACTGGAAAACCATGAATCAGTTTAAGATGCTGATTGACGGTCTGCCAGACGATCAGCCGATTTTTGTACCCAAAGGCAAGCGCGTTTACAATTCGACAATCAATAATATCCTGACGCGCTACTGCCATTCTTGCCAGATTCCAGTCATCTCGATTCACGGCTTACGGCACACGCATGCTTCCCTGCTACTTTATGAAGGCGTATCGATCGCCAGCGTCGCCAAATGGCTGGGACATGCCAATACAACGACAACGCAGCAGACCTACATTCATATTATTCAGGAGCTGGAAAATAAAGATACTGACAAGGTGCTCCAGCACTTATCGAAACTCTAATTATTCAAAAGCGAAAAAGTCGGGCACCATTTGGAACCCGACTTTTCTATGATATAATATCAATCGTGTATTGCTGCAACAATACACCACTCTAACCATGAAGGAAGTGATTTATTTTGCAAACCTTTTTGGTTGTCGCTTGGCTGGTGGTGTAGCTGCAACTACACCAGGATAGCAAGCGTTTTATCAATCTTCCAGCCTCAGCTATCAATAACATAACTTTGATACAAGGTTATTATAACATGGATTGATGCTTGTGATAAGCCGTTCGGTTTTTACCGGCGGCTTTTTCTGTTGCTTATAGGTTCTCTATCCATTCGGCTAAATCATCAACCGTGCCAATTACTCCTACTTCGCCATTTTCAACTTCGGCTTTAGCCTGCAATGCTTCTGGTGAATCCAAAAAATCCATTGTCGCCCCTTCTTTCTCAATTGTTTCATAAAAGAACTGTAAGGAAGACTTAATACAGTAATGTATTAGGTCTTTTTTGTGGTTGGCAATCGCCCCTTATCCCTTGAGAGATAACTAATTCAAAACCATCAACAAAGTTACGTTGTAGTGATAGCTTACTGAAGAAGTTGAAGGAGCTTCTGTTGAGTACAAATGATACTCAACCGCGGGTGTTGGCGGAATAATCGTAGACATCATTGCCCAAACAACGCCGCCGGCTGAAGAATCGGCAAAATTCGTGGAATAAGTCAATTTGACTGTACTCGTGCCTTCTTTAATATTCCCAACGGTTGCCCCGGCATAGCGTGAATCTCGTGTAGCATCGTCCCAGTATTCATATCCCGAATCCCAGACGTCTTGCCAGTTGATTCCATTGTCGTCATGAACCAGCAGATTGCCAAGCGTCCAGTGACCATCACTGTTACGTGATATTTCATACAGATCGTTGTCGTATTGAACGGCAAATTTCCCTTCATTGTTTCCATAGCCGATTGCAATTCTGTCGTTACCGCCGTCACTGTAGGCCCAACCATCATCGTGAACCGTAACGGTAGATCCATCAAGGGTTTTAAAATCAACGATGCCATCGCCATTGACGCCTTCAACACGCCAACCACCACCATATCCGCCTGGAATTGTGTCACCTGTTTTGGCGGTTGAACTAAGACCATCCATACCACTGTTAAGGCTTAAAACAGCCAGCCAAGCATTTTTTCCAATTGTAATCACTTGGCCGTTTTCATCATAGAACGTGTACTCTGCGTCAACGGTATTAAATCCGTTATACCAGAAGCCTTCTTGTGGTTGCTGATTGATTTGCAGATTTGGATTAGAATAATTGCTTGCCATGTTGTACGCATGGTATTTGGTCACGATTTTAGCAATCTTATGAGTAACGCCGTTATTGTCAGTATATGACGACTTACTCAGATTGCTGTAGGTTGCTGTTACCGTAAGTTCATTGTTGCCATTAGTTGGCTGTACTTGAATTGCGTAGGTTGATAGCGATTTGTTGTCTTCGCCGACAACTGGAGCAATTTTAGTGCTGGTGGAATTACTAGAACTTACTGTTAGAGTGGCATTGGTTTCTTGGCCTAAGTCTAAGTTCTGCACTACATCTTGCGTTGACAAAGAGTTTGATGATTTAATCTGGCTCAGTCGTTTTGAAACTTCGTCCATCAACTGCAACTGACTATTTTTATCATTCGTCAGTGTAGAACCAGTAGCCGTCTGGGTTCCTGTATTCTTGACGCTTACGCCAGCCGCCTTGATTTTGTCGATTTCAGCCTTGATTTCATCATTGGCCTTCGTAATTTCAGCATTGCTTTGCGTAGCTGCGGCGTTCTTTTGCTTCTGCGCAACAAGAGTAGTATCAATGAAAAGTTTGCTACAAAGCTAATAATCAGGTACTTGATTAATATAAAAATAACGATAGTCAGTTAATAATAGCTAAATTTTGATACTAGAGATCACGCTTGATCAGGCGATAATGGCATTGGGATAAACGCAAGATCGAAATCCAAAATACTTACTCTGCGCAGAAGCAAAAGAATGAATCTTTTAATAATAGCCTTAAAGCTGAAACAAATATCATCTATTCTGCAAATGGTATTACTCTAGCTGGATCTGCTGATACAGCAAAGGCTAAGTCTGTTGATTATTACGATGGTTACCATTTATATGTAGATGGCAGTCAGAACAGTACGCCGGTGTTAAATAATATCCAGTGGAATACCGATACGAAAGTTCTTGACGCCAATGGCAACGAGATTCTCAATGATATTCGGAACACAGAGATTACTAAGGAACTTAATGACCTCACTTTTGCCGAGAACAATTCAAAATATATTGATTTATCCAAATATTTCTATTCTGGTAGTGTTCTTACGTTTACCGATGTTGCAACTGATCAGTATGGAAATAGCTATAACCTGCAAATTAAAATTGGAGATATTATTGGGTCTCAAAACGGAGAAAGTCCCATCTTCCTTGTGACTAATCCGAAAGATGGTAGTTTTGAATTTCAGGTTAAGAATTCGGGTAACTTCCCATTCACAATTTCATTTATTAAAAACGGTGAAACCACAAGCTCTAAGGTTATTATCAACCAACTGATTAGTGATATTGACAATGACCAATATTTTGAAACAACCTTTGGTAATTTAGCCACGGTAACGGATAGCGGTTCAAAATTAGACGTATCAAAAAACGGTCCTACCACTACGATTACCTCTTCGGCTAATGTTGACTTTGGCTTTAATAGCACACCTGAAGGTACGGCAATGATGTTATCTGATGGAACTGAATTCTTGTTTAACTTCTATCAGATTGACTATAACGAAACATACAAGGGTACTCCACAAGGAGCAGCCGATTCAGGAATGCAGATGCAGGTTAACTTGTTTGGAAATGCAAACGTTGTTAAAAATTATGTATCTTCTTCCTCAGTAAGCTATCACTACAACGTATCGTTAGCCAACCGTCTAAATTCCTTGATCACCTAAGGATCTATACAAGTTTCGTGTCTTGATTTTAACCGCTAGTAGTCCAAAAAGCCAGTTTTTGAGCAACATAAAAAAGCCCTACATCTGTAGAGCTTTTTAATATTTGCATCATTTAGTCTAGTCTTCGCGCTTCCGCAGACCAAGAGCACCAGCAACAGCGGCAATCAATCCCATGCCTGCAAGCGCAACCGCTTCACGAGTATTATCGCCAGTTTGTGGCAAGGTCTTAGTAGCGGCCTCACTCTTCTTCTGTTGTGCCTTGTAGGCTTCACGCGTCAACTGCGCAGTTGGCAGATAGATGGCATTGCCTTCGGGATCGAAAGCTTGACCGTCCTTGACCGTCCAGCCAGCTACTGGATTGCCATTAGCGTCAACGACTTGACCATTAACAATCTGGTAGCCATTGGCCTTGGCTTGATCCTGAGCCTTAGCTTGAGCTTCCGCACGCTTGATTGCGGCTTCTTGTTCAAGTTGCGCCGCTTGTGCCTGCTTGGCATTAGCCAGATCAGCGTTAGCTTGATCCAGTGCCGCTTGGGCTTCATCAACGGCTTTTTGGGCTTCATCAACTTGGGCTTGTGTAGCATTAGCTTGCGCACTCAGTTCAGCTAGCTTAGCCTGATCATCGGCCAGCTTCTGTTCAGCGTCAGCCAGAGCCGCTTTAGCGTCGGCCAAAGTCGTTTGTGCCTTAGCTAAAGTCGTTGGCGCGTTTTGCAGATCAGCAACCTTTTGCTGTAAGGCCTTCAATTGAGCTTGATCAGCTGCAACTTGGGCTTGAGCATCAGCCACTGCCTGCTTTTTGGCACTCAAATCAGCTTGAGCATTAGCTAATGCTTGCTTCTTAGCTTCTAATTCGTTTTGAGCTTGAGCTAGTGCGGCCTTTTCGGTGTCGTACTGAGCTTGTGCTTTGGCGACATTGGCCTGCTTCGTTGCCAGATCAGCCTGGTAAAGTGCCAGATTCTGTTTAGCTTGAGCCAACGTACCTTGATCCGCTTGGAGCGTCGCCTGCAATTGCGTCAATTGATTCTGATCCGTCTTCAAAACATTATTGGCGTCTTGAAGTGCACTCTGCTTTTGTTCAACCGTCTTTTGAGCCTTGGCCACATTGGCTTGAGCATCAGTTACTGCCTGCTTCTTGGCGCTCAAATCAGCTTGAGCGTTGGCCAGTGCTTGTTTAGCGTCAGCCGATTCATCTTGAGCCTGGTTCAGTGCGGCCTTTTCAGTGTCGTACTGAGCCTGTGCTTTGGCGACATTGGCCTGTTTTGTCGAAACGTCTGCTGAGTAGGCATCAACGTTCGCCTGAGCATCAGCTTGAGCCTGCTTTGCATTAGTCAGATCATTTTGGGCCTGTTTCAAAGCCGCTTGTGCCGTCGTAAGATTCTTAGCCGCCGTATCAGCGTCAGCCTGCTTGTTGGCAACATTCTTCTGAGCCGCATCCGCAACGGCTTGCGCACTAGCCGCAGCATTCTTAGCAGCTGCAAGCGAAGCATTGGCACTGGATAAATCAGTATTAGCCTGGTCCAGCGTTGCTTTTTGCGTAGCCAATTGAGTAGTCAATGCCTGTTTTTGCGACGTCAGTTCAGTCAGCTGATCTGGTACCGCAACCGTACTCTTGGCTAATTGTGAGTATTTGCTATTTTCAACCGCGGCATTGTCACCAGTAAGGGCATTAGGATCAGCATATACGCTTGGCACAATAATGATATGAGTCTGACCAAGAGAATCAACCATTACACCGAGATCCTCTGAAGTATCATGAAGGTCAGTATAACTCAAGCCAGTCAATGAGGTAGCATGCCCCCATTTTGAACTTGAGTCGTAAACCAACATACCAAGAATTGCACTCCAAATCTTATCCTTCAAACTATCCAGTGACTCGGTACGAGTCGTTGGAGTTGCATCTGTTGAGCCTTCTAGGTTCTCATATGCTTGTTGTACAACATATTTTTGACCATTTCGTTCAATAAAGCTTTGGAATACACCATAAGCTAAACCGTAGTCGGCCGCGGCACGATTAATACCTTCAGTATAGTGCCA
The DNA here is from genome assembly GCF_046939755.1 of Limosilactobacillus mucosae. Classification (GTDB taxonomy): domain Bacteria; phylum Bacillota; class Bacilli; order Lactobacillales; family Lactobacillaceae; genus Limosilactobacillus; species Limosilactobacillus mucosae_A. The sequence goes on along the minus strand of NZ_JBKZAY010000003.1, from coordinate 84,313 downwards.
CCCCTGCTCTGCCGCATTCCATTTTGCATCATCATAACGCTTAGAAATAGCACTGGCAAAACTCAGACTACCTTGATTGATAGTCAGTGGAAGCGTACCAAACTGTTCACGAATCTTATTCAAGAGTTGCGCCGCAAAAACCGTCAATTCCTGTTCGACGTCAGCAGGAAGTTGTTGATCTGGGCCAAAAGTAACGGTGATTGCCTGATCAGCTTTGTTTGACTTGTATTGGTTCTCATCAACTAATTTTTCTGCCGCGCTCATCACTGCTTGGCTGTTAGCCGTAGTCTTAGAGTTGTAGTAGGCCTTCAGTGCATTGATATATTCAGTGGACAGCGTAATCGTGTTCATGTTGTCCAGCTTATCCTGGACGTCACTCAGCTTGCTGTTGGTAGCGTCGTAGGCATTTTGCGCGGTCTTTTGCGTTTGACTGGCCGCATCTGCCTTGTCTTGGGCCGTCGTTTGTGCATTTTGCGCATCGGTCAGTTTGGCATCCGCCGTCGTCTTCGCATTTTGTGCATCGGTCAAAGCACCATCAGCATTGGCCTTAGTCGTGGCCGCATCAGCTTCTGCCGCAGACTTACCGTTAACATTGGCCTGGGCTTCATCGGTCTTCTTCTTGGCATCAGCCAGTGCTTGATCAGCATTAGCTTTGGCCGTGGCTGAGTTGTTTAAGATATCCTGCGCGTTCTTCAGATTGTCAGCCGCGGTATTCGTTACCTTTTGTTGAGCGTCAGTCTTGGCTTGGGCATCGTCAACAACCTTTTGCTGAGTATCTACCTTGGCTTGGGCAGTCTGCTGATCGGCTTCCGCGTTGGTCAGCTTAGTATCAGCCGTCGTCTTTGCGTTTTTGGCATCAGATACGGCTTGAGTTGCATCGCTGATCTTGGCCTGATCATTGACAATTGTTGTATTTTGGTTTGCAATGTTGGCTTGATCCTGAGCAACTTTCGTATTGGCATCGTCAACGGCTTTCTGAGCTTTGCCAGAGTCGCTGTTATTCAGAATATCCTGCGCGTTCTTTAAATTATCAGCTGCGGCATCAGTTACCTTTTGCTGAGTGTCAGTCTTGGCTTGGGCATCGTCAACCGCTTTTTGTGCCGCATCAGACTTGGCTTGCGCCTGACTTTGAGCAGTCTGCGCATCAGTTGCCTTTTGCTGATCACTGGTGATCGTTCCGTTTTGCTGATCAACAGCGGCTTGCGCCTTGTCAATATTGGCCGGCGTTGCCTCGTCGGCGAGCTTTTGCGCATCGCTGACCGCGTTTTGGGCATTGTTAACGGCTGTTTGGGCTTGGCTGACGTTTTGCTGATCAGCATCAACAACCTTTTGCTGGTCATTGACAGCGGATTGAGCCTGACTGTTGGCATTTTGAGCGTCCGTCAGTTTTTGACTGGCGTCGCTGGCCGTTTGACTGGCAGCATCAACCTTGCTTTGGGCTTGATCAACGGCCGCCTGGGCTTTTTGAGCCGGCGTAGTAACGGCAGCACTTTGTTCCGGAGCAGCGCTGGCAACGGTATCAGCACTGACAGTTTGCGTAGTGGTAACAGCTCCTGCAGCCAGGGTAGCCAAACCGGCACCTGCGGTCAAAGCAATTTTTTTATTCCCCATATGTAACTCCTCGATTCTTGTTCTTTGACTAAAGCGATATGTGATATTTCTATTTGACGATTTCATTATACAACCAAAACATTAAATGTAAATAGTTTAACACAATCTTTTTTGAATTATTCGTCATCGCCTAAATATTCAATTAAAACGTGTAATAGTTCCGAATCCTTTTTCTGCAGTAACATAATTAACACTTCAGTCACTTTTTCCGAATACTCATCCAACTGGGTCTCGTCCTTAGCATCCTTGATCATATTGACCAACCGGGCCTGCGTATCCTTGAAGCGCTGTTTATTAATTGCCACTTGAAGCATCTGTCCGGCAATCGATTTATGCAGCTCATCGTAGTAGTACGACAGCTGTTCCGCTGATCGTTCCGTCAGCATTAGTGGATCCGCCATATACTTATAAATCATCGGCCGCGAGATTCCCGTCATCTTTGAGATTTTGGAGATCTGGAAAGCCGGACCCGCTTTCTTGCGCGCCTCATCTAAAACCCACTCAGCTTTTTGAGTCATTGTCAAATCGCTCATAGGTGGTACCCTCTTTCGTGTTCTGTATATATTTATTTACGATTTATATTGATATTATAAACTATTTTACAAAAATAAAAAAGACCAGCCACATTCACAAGCTGTTTGCCGGCTAGAAAGCCGACGAGATTCGCGATCAGGAATTAAATTGGAATGGCCCCTATGTTTTATTTGCTGTAAATTAAAAAGCACTTTCCAAATATCATGGAAAGTGTTTTTCTATCTTTCACGACTTGTCCTGAACGTCGTCTTAACCTTGTGAGTCTTTGCCAACGGATCAACGACTGGGTTGTGCAGCTGGATAGCTCTTTCTTTGCTTGATGGCAACAGACGCATCATCCGATCAAAGAACTTATCTTCTTCCTCAGGCGTTTCGGCTTGATAGTAACGCATCAAGTTGACCATATACTCCACTCGATCAAGATCATTAAACGGCAGAACCAGGTAATTTTCGCTGTTCCAGACGTTCATTGCCCCGTTAGCCGCAATCAGCGCCGTACGCTTGTTGCCGTCCTGAAATGGCTGCAGTTTTGACAGTCTCGCAAAGACCTGCCAGGCATCGCGTTCGGTTCTTTTGGAGTTATTGAAGTCATTAACTATCATTTCTAAATCTCGTCTTGTTACCACTTCAGGAGGAAAATAGGCAAATGACGATGATTTATCAACAATGATTGAAATATTGTCATCGGTATTGTACAGCGAGTTACGCAAGTGCCCTGGGATTTCTGGATCTTCGTCCTCAGCAAACACAAACGCCTTATTAATTGCAATAATACCATCAACAGAAAAGCCGTTTTTCTTGATTGCGGTGATTCCTGCCAATGCGTCTTTAAAAATACCGATATCTTTTTCCGACTGTTCCAAGGGTTTGGTATTTCTATCATCAAGCGCTTTTTTCGTCTGCGCTACGGAGCTGCCATAGCCGTTCAAACTCCCAAAAGACGTGATAAATCTGGCCAATGCTGTATTGTCCATAATATCGATCCCCCTATTCGTCAGATCGCAAACGCCGAGTTTCCTCCGCCATTCTCTGCAGGCGCTCAAATTTATCAACATCCTCGTCAGGAATGTTGTCGCCAGCAATCAGATGCTTGTAGTCCATGGCAATGCTGTAGATCTCGCCGACCTTAACGTCAGCCCCATCGGGAATGATGGCTTCAAATTTATTGTCCAGGCCGATAATCTGCACCGTCGCAATACTGCCGTTGATGGCTTCGATTGATACCAGATCCAGTGATGGCGTGTTTACAGGAGTGTTCATCTATAATTACCTCTCTTTTCGTTTCGGCTTGGCAAAAGATCGCGTTGGTGCGAGTTCTTGCTGTTTCGATTTAGCAATCTGATTGTAAAACGTCTGCGTGGATTTTGTCGAGGATAAATAAAGCCCCTTTAATTTTTCCGCCGGCGTCTTTTTCAGCAGATCGCGTTCGGCTGGTGTAAACTTAAACGGCTCCTGTTTACCTTCCGTCAGCGCATCTTGCAGCTCATGGCGCGTGATATGTGCAACCAAGCGTACGACCGGCTTCAGCGTCTGATCATTAGGATCCGGAATCCCACTCTGTTCCAGCTTTTGACTCAGCACGTTGGCTGCCATTCGGTCATATTCCTTTTCACTAGTCATTTTTTCAAGCTTCTGCAGCTGCTTGTAGTCAGGTCCGTTATGATCAGCCTGATTGAGCAGCGCATCCAAATCATAGAGTTCACTTGATTGCCACTTATGTAGTGGCAGTGCTTCAAATCCGCGAATTGACGCAACCTTATATTTAGCTGGATCAACTTCCATCATCTGCAGATTCTGTTTCGATACCAAGTGTGGCAGGCGTTCGGTCTGCCACTGGTCAAACTCGATCACGCGGTTCGGATTGTTTTCCAACAGCCGTGATCCCGTGGCATCAATGAGCTTCTCCAGTCGTTCTGGCGTCTGCGTCCATTTATCAAGGATATCGACCGCAAACTTCTTAAGCTCTTGATAGTCTGCCAGCCCCGGCGTATTCTGCCGATCATCGCTGGGCAAGAACTTCTCTTGGAGCTTAACCGTTTCCTCTGGCTTACTTTGGACCGACTCCCCTTGTGCGGCCGGCTTTTCAGCAGGTTTCTCCTGCGTACCGGCTGTTGGTTCAGCCGTGTTAGGTTCTGGTTGACGTTCACTCGTTTTTGCCGGTTCTTTTGGCTGCATCTGTTCTTTGGCCACCGACAAATCCTGATTCAGATCCTTAGCCAGGTTCTCAAAGCCAGGCAGTTTATCAAAATAGGCTTTCAGATCTTGATAGATTGGCGTGTCAATGCACCGATACTCCAGACTATGATATGAATCGGCAATCAGGTTGGACTTAAGGCCCGCCTGCTTGGTATAGACTTCGAACGCCCGGGCGAAAACCTCAGTCGGCGTTTTAAAGTAGCCGGCATGCTTTTCCAACGGGGTTCCCTTAGTCTTAACATCGAAATTTCTCTGATAGGCCTGCAGAATCTTACGAAACTCTGGTTGTATTGACAGCGGCTTATCATCAGCCGTCAAATGCCGATCCAAATAGTGCCCATACTCGTGGACGAACGAGGTATAGCCGGCTGTTCCCGTTCCATCAGCCAGATTCTGATAAATCTCGCCCGGGCGCCGAAAATCAACAACGAGCGTATTTTTGCTGGGTACATACATACCTTTTGCCTTGTAGTTGCCCAGTTTACGGAGACGCAGAATCGGCTTTTGATCCCCTGCCGGCATAATTTTCAGCAGGCGCATCATTTCTGGTGAAAGCTGCTTATACAGATCCAGGTCTACGTCGTTATCCAGCTCAACGTCCTTAAAATACTGCTTCAGCTGCGTTTTATCCATCATCGCCCGGGTTTCTTTGTTGATCTGCTTTTTCTGCTCCCAGGCGCGAGCGTGCGTCTGTTTATCCAGGTCTCGTTCATAGCGCTGTTCGATAACCACGTTGTAGGTGTCATTCAGGTAGTCGTTTAAAAAGCTGATTGCTTGATTTGAGATACGCGCATCGTGCCAACGGTCCTCTGATAATGAGTGCGTAATCTGCCCCAATGGTGTTTTTTGAACGTAAACACGACGATTCTTGTCATCAAAACGTGGGTCCTGCTCCGTCCGTGCCAGATATTCTTCATGCGTCCAGTCGCCAAATTTCGTAGTCTGGAACCATGAAGGAAATTCTTTCGCGTATTGCGGTTTAGCCAGCATTGCCAGTCGTTTGCCGACAAGTGCGCGTACCGTGGCTTTTTCCTTATCCGTAGCAAAATCATTGCGTTTGTCAAATTCAGCTAGAACATCATTGTGCAGTTTGGCATAACCGATTGTCAGATTAGCATTGCCAATTTTCCAAGAGCCGACACTTGGATCATTTCGAAAATGGTAGCTTTCCCCCTGTTTGGACGTCAAATGGTTGGCCTGATCAATCACAAAGTATTCTGGAGTGCCGTTACCTCGGAAGCCGACTTGATAGATCTCCATATCTTCAGGTGTTGACTTACCTTTTGTATCACGAGCTACCGCATTTTTAATCCGTTCAATATGGTCTTCAACAAAATGTAAATTACTACGCTCCCCCTGCTTATAAACATAGGGATTTCTATCTTCTACATATTCACCGGGAGCTGGGTGCTCTGCATAGTAAGTTAAAATAGCATCTTTATAATCTTGATCTGACCAATCACCATTCTTAAAGATAAACTGGGCCGTCTTGCGCCACTTGGTAATCAGCGTGTCTTTTTCTGTAAAGCGAAGCGTCGTGCTAGGCGACTTAATACCGTATTTATGCTTCAGCAGGCTGGTCAGCGGATTTGTCTCTTCAGCCATAATTCTCACCTCATCGTAATTTGTTATCCTTACGATAAAGCGAATCTTGCAGATTCAATCTTTGGCCAACTTCGTCCCACGTTTGGCACGAAGTTAAAAAAAGCGCCAGCCAGACAAGCCAGCCAACGCCTGATTAGAAAAGCAATAACAATGATCAATACGATTTATCGTTCTCGAGGTTTTCTTTGCTGATGTGGAATTTGTTGTGTCGTTTGCCACAACGCTTGCCAATTAGGATTTTGAATAACACTTACTACACCAGCTACTAAACTCTTAAATTCGATATTACTATCATTACGTGATAATAATCCTAAAGTATGTTTATTATAGTCTCTTTCTATTTCTCTATAATTTTCTTTCAAAGCACTTAGTACAAGGTTGCCGATATTGTATTGCGGACTAGCCGATAATGCTGTTTTCTGATCTCCTTTGTAACGTTCTCGACGCACATCATTTATCAACTTTGAAAAATTTGTCCAATCATAGTTAGTATTGTTTAAATAATCTGAAATTTTAATTATGTCATAGAGATCCCTGCTACGGGCAGTATATTTAGAATTATTAGGTTCTTGTAATGCATTTAGATAGTTATCTGCAATAGTCATTACTTTATCAATCATTGTACGTTCAGGTCTCTGTACTAATACTTCGAAACCCTTCAATTCTGGGAAGTTCAAAAATATTTGTTCATTTCCTCTGACTCTTTCCAAAATATAGTTTGAAATATAAGATTGTATCTTTCTTTTTTCTATTGGAAAACCCGGAGAAAATGTTTCTTCCTCGATTTTTATATATTTTCTTAAAGATGGTTGTTTAATATCTGCAGGTATTTCGACAGCTATTGCATTCATATTACGTCTTTCACTGATACCATGCTCCTCATTTTCCGCATGGTATGGAAATTTAGTCGCCTTAATTCCAGCAGTTATATTTCTGAATTTTTCTCTATTTAATTTACTCTTCGAGAAAGTGCTTTTTTCTTCTAATGAAACTGCTAAATCTAAATCTTCGGAAAATCTATTGGTAATTCCATAACCTTTCGACAAAGACGTACCACCTTTAAGGATTATTGAAGAATCAATTTTAATAATTTGTTGGAGAACAAACATCATGAAGTAATCCTTAACTACCTCATCAGGTCTCAATCCATATTGCGTAGCAGTATTATTTACAAGTCGGTTAAACCCCGCGTTTTCGTATAAGTAATGAATCATAATAACCTTCTTTAATGATTTTTCTTATTTGTTTTGGTGGTAGTAATAATACTATTCTTTTAATCTCATTCAAAGATATGCCATCGCTCAAAGCATAAGCAGCTAATTTATCTATTATTTCTGAAGAAGAAAAGTTGTCAGTTGCCAGCATGCCCGGAGCTAAGACGGTATCTAATGCTGCCAGAAATTTTTGATTTTCCTTCGTTATCTTAGTAAGTCCTGGCTTAATTTCGACACCAACATTGCATATCCGCTTCGTGACTTTTCGTTTAACGTTATTTGTTGTCAGTGTAATGACTCTAGCAATCTGATTACTCAATTCCAACCATTCAAGCAGATCCGCACCATAGATATAACCACTATTATTGCTTAAATACAGATAGTCAATAATCTCATTCAATCCCGCAGTATCTTCAATTGGGAAGCCTAAATCATTGTTCCATTTAACGAATTGATACAAGCCTGAAACGCCAAAGTCGGCCAACTTATCTTGTTGTCGCAGCCGGTTTAAGATTGTAGTCATCTCAGCGTCGGTAGTACCATACTCAGCTGCATTGATATTCTTGCGTTGAAATAAGTCATTTCCATACTCTTGCCGCAAGCGTTCCTCAACCATCTGCATCTTACTGATTGTTTTTAACATGCTTCCGTGCCTTTCTTTAAACGTTATTTTTCGTATTATTATAATACCAAAAATAACATCAGGGCTATTAAAAAGCGTCAGCCGGACAAGCCAGCCAACGCCTGATTGGAAAAAAACGTTTTTATGTTTAGGGAATATGTTTTGACCTGCAAAAGGTCTAACCATATACTAACACATTTACCATCATTTTGATATACAGAATACAGCTAAAATATTATTTTAGCGTTCTTTTGCCTTCTTAGGATAAATCATTGGCTGACTCTGCACATTCAGCTTGCGCAACAATTGAACATTTCCTGTATTCTTCAAGATCTTCATTGCTAATTTCAGCCGCTTCTTTGGTGGGTTGCCATAGGCATTGCGCAGATAGTCCATAACTTGTTCTTTGGTTTGATCTGCCTCATAGTTCTGTTCAATGGTCTTCAGAGCCTGGCTGATCACGTCATGCTCCGACAGCAATTGCCGCTGACCGTTGATTATTCCTTCAAATTTTGGTGTGAACCGTTTCCTATCCAGGCGGACCAGTCCCGCCCGTTCCAGACTCTTATTCAGCTGCTTATAGTCAAGATTCCGCAGTTTTGCAGGATTCTTGCCATATGCGGTAAAAATGAAGTCGTTCAGTGTTTCACCCTCAAACATCAGACCGTTGTTGGCATTGCTATCCTCAGTTAATTCTTGATTTTTGGCTTTTTCGATCCTCAAATCCTTGTAAAAGCCATCCAGTTGCGAGTACTTTTCGGTCTCATTCCCCTTGCGGACTCGTTCGGCAATTCCCTGACTCCAGACTTCGATATCGTAGCTGCCGGCATCATATCGTCCATAACCAGCCTGCGAGAGTAGCTCTTTGACCATCGTATCAAGATTTTTCTTGGTTTCCGGATAGTCTAGCTTTATCAGCAGCTCTTTGGATTTATCCATCAGCAGCTTCTTGGTGACGCAATCGGCATTATTAGGTTTCGTGATAACAAGATCCTGATGTTCAAAAATTGCTGGATGGACAAACAGTGGCGCATCAGCCGGCAGATTATCCAACTGATCTGCCATGTTCTTTAGTCTATAGGTCTTTTTGCCAGATGGCAGACTATCATCGGCTGCTGCCGTACCAAAAACTGCCCATCGACCATCGGTTAACTCTTCAGCATAGCTTTCACCTTCGCCTTGGAATTTTTTCTCAATATGGTCCAGTCCTTCATACTCCAGTACTCTGTTCAATCGTTGGTAGTCCCATTCATCAATTTCGCGATTCGTGTATTCGATTGCTGGTTCTTCATAATAATGACTCGTCCCGGCTTTTTTTATCATTTCCTTAGCAATCTGTGCTTGATTGTACGGCGTAGCTGGCAGATCATGTCTTTTCAAGAGAGCTGCTGCATCTTTTAAGACCTGCTTTTTAGTAATGAAGACATGCTCCAGGTCCCACTCGTCCATTTCTCTTGCCGAAACGATATTGTTTTGACTAAAGTTTGAAACGTATACCGGGACGTCATCTGGTAGCTTGTCAAAGTCATCCAGATCTTTAATCTTATAATTAACGCTATCACGATAGGCTGCAAAATAATCATCATCAATCACGTCATGCGCGCCATAGACTACCCAGTTGCCATTCTGCTTGATAGCATAGCTATCGCCCAGGCCTTCACGTTTTTCATAATCGCCAGCAACGACTACTTTTTCAGCCTCCACGCGCTCATCCTCTCGCTTATCACGCAGTCTGGCTGATTCGATTCCTAAGTTGGTGCTTACATAGTGGCTATCCGGCTTATAGTCCCAGGGCTGGCAGTCGATTGAAAGAGTAACATCAAGATATTTATCTAGTCCCGGCACCTCAAACAGATACGGCATGTTAATCGTGAAAACTTTCATATCATATTTTTCAGCTGGAATCTTCGCTAATCGCTCATCAACCTTATGAATCAGGTGGCTGTTTTCCAATGATAGTTCGTAACGCAGGCCGTTGATATCAAAAAGTGCAACGTCATCGAAATCCACAACCTTGACTTCAGGCTCCTCTGCCATTGCCATCACTCCTTTAAAAGTTTATTCCAAGCTTATCTGCGCTGAAGAAAATTCAATCTTTGGCCAACCTTGTTCCAAGGTTGGAACGAGGTTAAATGACCCACTACTTAAATTCGAGCAATGACTCTGACAATACAATATGCTATACTTAATGGGAAAGAGTTGGGGCTTGATATGGCAATAGTGTACCCACGTTATTAATCAAAAAAAGGTTTGCCCGTTGCGTGTTACTGGTAATCAGCTTGCTGTACGTCACGCGTTAAATCAAAACCTGTAAAGAGCTTCCAAGCGTCCATCATGGGCGCTTTTTTTTTTAACGTTTTTGGCCTTTCTTCTTGATTAACTGATTAGGCTTTATTTTTTTCACACTAATTTGTGGCGTTTGGTAGGTAATTTCATCCATTTTCTTATCCGACATGAGAGGTAAACGCAGCCAGCCTCCATCAACTTTATCGGGGGCAGTGTTTTTTAACTGGTCTGCAGCCTGATAAAATTTTGGATTTTTAAGATCGCGAAAGCCTTTTAATTGTTCAAGCGTCTCCTTATCAAATTGCATTAGCAGATGAACACGATTATGACTAGGTAAAAAGGCATAACCAGCAACCTCAATTGCTTTATCTTTATTCTTGAAATATCGCAAGCCAGGATTGTTATGTAAATCAACAATGTTAATCAAAATTCCAGGAGCTTCATATACTTTCTGGGAACGCAGAAGCGGATTTAGTTTACACATAAACTTACGGGTAGTAATCCGCTCAACCGTTTTGACAGCATCTTCCAGTGAATTTGCTTTATATCCAAAATCTGCTGTCGCTTTTAACATTTCATCTTTAGTATAGCTGGCCGGATTCGTCGACCAGTCCCCCTCGTCAAATAAATATCGGACTTCAGTGTTGTCAAAATTAACGGCTTTAGTCTGATTCTGCCTGCTTTGCCGGCCCTTAATAATCCGACTCGCCAGTTCTGCACGTTTGTCTAGTGGAACCTTGCTGCTATCCAAGAATTTCGTTACCTGTTGGTTAGTCTGATCCTGCACATAGTCTTTTTGCAGAATCTGCTTGGCATAATCAATTTTCTTTTGCGTTTCAAGATCTTCAGGCTGTTCTTTCTCGTAGACTATCTTGCTGATTTCATCAGCCGTCACTTTCGGCAGCTCCAAGTCTTGACTGCCGGCATGTTCTGGTGCTTTTGCCAGCTGCCGGTCAAAAGCCTGTTGCCATTCTGGCTCCTGACAGTCGTCAAAACTCTTCAACATGCTCAGCGTTTTCTGGTCATAAGGCATCAGCAAGTGCGTATCGCCTGGCATGCCGTAATCACCAATAATTTCAATGGCCTTGGCCTGACCTTCAAAGCCGGGCAGCTGCTGATCGTGCAAATCAACCACGTTCATCAGCACGGCGTCATCTTCGTGAATTTTTTCCAAGCGGGCTAGTGGCTTGACTGTAAACTTAAACTTGGTGTCATACAGATCTTCGGCCGCCTTAATAGAGGCCGCCATTGAATCAGGGTGTCTGCTGGTTTCATAGCCGTCCGCGTTGGCCTGTTTGATCAGCTCATCCTTTGTAAACGCAATCGGCTCAATCCCATCATTAAAGACATACTTGACTTGATCCTGTTGTTCCATAATTGTCCCTCACTTTTTATTGATTTTGCCTTTGAGTCTAAACAGCGGCTCAGAAAATCAATCTTTTGCCAACCTCGTTCCAAGGTTGGAACGAGGTTAAAAAAAAGAGCCATCACTCAATTTGAGCAATGGTTCCCCGATTAACGTTCTTTGGTTTTTGCTTGGGCCATACTTTTTGATAGCCGTTGACTTGGATTCAGCTTCACCAATCTAACGTTTTTAGTATTTTCAACTACTTTGATTGCCAGCTTCAAGCGTTTGTCGATTGAATTATTAGCTGAGTCGCGTAGATAATTGCTGATAGTAACAGCCGTCCGATCTTGTACGTAATAGTTCTCAACCGCGTCCAACGCCCAATTGAGTACGTCATGTTCGGATAGAGTCCGCTTTTGACCATTGATAATGGTGCCGAACTTAGGCCTGCGGTGCTTTTTAACCAAACACTCAAAACCCATTTTTTCCAGGATCTTGTTCAGCTGCTTGTAGTCCAGCAGCCGAATTCCGCGGTTCAGATCACCATCTTCAAGCGTATAGGCATTCAAAAGAAAATCGTTTAGAGTTTGCCCGGCACCTTTAGGGAGCGTAGCAGCAGCCGTACTATCTGCTTCAAGCACCTTATTCTTACGCTTATCAATTCTGGGATCCTTGTAAAAGCCATCCAGCTGCGAATTTTGTTTTTGCCTAGTCCGACCCTTGTACATGTTTTTAATTAGGTTGTCATGGGCAGTCTGAATGTCGCTAGAATTAGCGTCATCTAACAATTCTTTTGCGATTAGGCTTATATTGCGATCAGTTCTGGGAAAATCCATAAGCCGTAAAAAATCATTGGCATAATCATTCAGCATCTTTTCGGTTACGAAATCCTGGCTATCTTTCTGCATGATTTAATGCTCCTTTCTCGCAACTAACTAGCGTTCTTTTGCTTTTGGCTGAATCTGTTTGGCCATGGGTTTTCGTATCAAATGCTCTACCTGATCTGCTAATCCTTTTTCGATTGGCACCAGTTTGATTCGATCATTCTTTTCGACGATCTGCGTGGCCAGTTTTAATCGCTGAGCTTGGTAATAATCACTATAAGGCTTCTGCTTTAATACTTTTAAAGCAGAGGTCTTTACATCGTCATCAGCATAGCGGTTTTCTACCAGTTCAATTGCCCTTTGCAGCAGCTTATGTTCCGATATCGTCTGCAATGTTCCATCCGGCGTGGTGTAGGTATATCGCGGAACGGTACGTTTGCTATCTAATCGCTGAAAGCCATCCAACTCTAAGTTCCAATTTAGAAACTCAGGGTTTAGTTGTCGGTCAGCATAGAACTCGTAGTCCTTTAGATAGTCGGCCACCGTTTTAAGGTCTTTGGTTTTAGTTTCAATCGATTCATCACGAACCAATGGTTTGGACTTCGCCGATTTGATTCTTGGATCAAGGAACCAGCCATCCAGAGCTTGAAATCTACCATTCTGGCCTTTTCCTAAATCATCGATGACGTTCCAATAATCGTCATACAGGCAGGATCCATCGGCAACGTCGAGAGTCCGGTAATTCTTGATATCGCTTTGTTCAAGAATGCTCTGCGCAACAATTTCTGTATTGTGCTGGTTGATTGGATATAATCCATACGCATATGTTGTCAAGGCATCAGTGGCCATCTTATCCAGATCATGTTTAGTGGTTGACTTGACCGAAGTTGGAATAATCGTTGTATTATCAGTCCAGCTTGCAAAAATTGGTACATCATCAGGCAAGCTGCTTAATTCAGCGGTATTCTGCAGCTTATAAAAGTGGCAGCTTTTTCCTTGCCGATCAACTGCTTTTGCACCGTGAATAGTCCAGCTGTTACCAACCTTTTCAGCATAACTGTTATCGACCCCTGCTAAATAGCTGACTCCAGGATTTTCTGCCATTGCTATCACTCCTTTAAAAATTTACCTCACGTTGAGCTTATCTGCGCTGAAGAAAAATCAATCTTTGGCCATTGGCCAACCTCGTTCCAAGGTTGGAACGAGGTTAAAAAAAGAGCCATCACTCATTTCGAGCAATGGTTCCTTGATCAACGTTCTTTGGTTTGCTTTTTGGAATTGGAAATTGGCTTGGCATACGGCCGGCGAGCAGCAATGATATTGTTGGCAACCTTTAACCGTTGAGCAATTGGCCGTTTTGGATTCTGAAGATACTCGGCTACTGCCATGCTGGTCTGATCTTGCGCATAGTTTTTCTCCAGGACCTTGGTTGCCCGTTCGATTTTCTGTTGGGCCAGCGGTTCTTCAAGCGGCTTAATTCCGCTTTCCTTTAAGGCTTGATTCAATTCTTTAAAATCAACGTCGGCCCGTTTGCCAAATGCCGTCCGCATAAAGTCGCCGGCCGTTTCATCTGCATAGGCTTTGCCGCCTCGCTCACTGGCGTCATCAGTGAGTGTCAGCTTTTTTACCGCCTCAACCCGCTCATCATGGTAGATGATCTCCTGCGTCCGTTCCTCCTGCTTCTTCAGCTCTTCTAAACCCTGGCGCACCATCGATTGCAGCTGGCGTGGCGTATACCGTGGCGTCCGCTGTTCATAGTACAGGTAGTCAGACATATCTTGCAGCATGCTCAGACTATTGCTGATGCCGACTGGTGCGTTCTCATAGTTCGGATAGGCTTGATGCAGATAGTTAAGATACTGTTTAGCCATTTCTTTTGGCTGTACCGGCCGTTTTGGATTCATCTGCCGATAGACGTAGGCAGTCGCCCGCGCGTCCGCCAGACTATCATGAGCATGTTCATTGCCCCAGTCGTAATCATAGAAATCAGCAGCCTGACCCAGCTTTTGCCACTTATAAGGCGTCTTGTTGAAGCCTTTTGGATAAGGATTCGGTTCGCCAACGGCCTCGGCAAATTCCAGCATCATATCATGGTTTTCTTTAGCGGGATCAATCTTGATGCCATTTGCTTTCAAAAACCGATCATCAAAATTGCGTTGATTATATCCGACTATCACATCGGCCTGGTCAAATATCTCCTGCACTTGACCAGTCCAGGCTTGGAATGCAGGGCAGTCCTGTACGCGTTCTGGAGTAATTCCATTGACGGCTGCTGCCTTTGGCCACTCGTTCTTTTTCGTTGGCTTGAACAGCTTGTTGAACAGCTCATTGCCATCGCCATCAACGATTGACAGCTGCAGAATATCATCGTCCTGCGGATCAAAGCCCGTTGTCTCCATATCATAGCTGATGACTTTTCGCTGTTTCTTCAGATCATGCTCAATTTTTCGAGCAATTTCTTTATAGCGTTCATCAATTTCTTCCTTGTCCTGATCGTATTCAGCCGATGATTCAATGGCTCTGGTAGCTTCAACCATCTTTTTCATTGCCAGCCGATCGAGTGTACCGTTGGCATCGGCGTTCATAATCTCGTCAAAATCGGCAACAATGATTCGGTCATCAGTTTCTCGCAATGACCTATCCTTCAGCCATAAGTTGGTCTTGACTTCTCTGGTATAATAATTGGTTTCATCATAAGGTGCTGCCAGAAGGCCATAATGGCTTGCAAGCTCTATAAAGCGCTCATTGTATTTATCGACAGCATCGCGTTCTGCCATGCCGGCTAGATTATAATTTTTCGGATTCTCACGCAGATCAATGCTGACCTCTTCTGCCGAAATTCCGGTGTGCGTCCATTCAGTTACTTCTAAGATGGTCTCAGCTAGTGAGTAGCAGTTGTACTCAGTATCAGGCAGGTCATTGTTCCGTAAAACCTCTTGCGCTGATTCCATCAACTCCTGCTTGGTGGTAACTGACATTTCTTCTGGCGCCAGGAGGATATCAGGCGTTGCATGCACGGGCGCATCATCTGGCGCATCTCTTAAGTCGCCGGCAAACTTATAGCCGACCTGATCAGCCTCAAGCTCTTCCAATGCCGCATGAGTACCATGGATCTGCCATTCGCCGTCCTGTTTGATCGCATAGCTGCCAGCCCAGCCCAGCATCAGCTCCTGACTTGGCAGTTTTTGATCATTGATCTTTTCCAGGACTTCCATGTAGCGTTCCGCTGAATCATCAGTTACGTTGTCCAGAGTCAGCTGGTGATCTTTAACCTCCTGATCAATCTCTTGGCGGTGTTCAACCAGATAGTCCTGGATTGCCGGCACGATTGCTGAGTTCGCCGTGTTATGGCCAAGCCACTGATCAAATGCCGCCAATTTCTGATCATCTGACGCCGGTCCTTTGACTAACCAATCCAGATCACCATTTCCCACCAAAAAGTCGCCGTCCTTGGTATAGTCGTATACCCAGTCGCGGATAATTGCTCCCGTCAGCCGACCGTAAATATCGTTCTGCTGTTCAAACTTGTCGGCCGTGAAATTCCAATAAGTTAAAAAAGCCTGTAGATTCTTTAATTCTCCGTATCCTGCCATAATCAGCGCTCCTTTGCTTTAGTCTTAACTGGCTGCTGCATTTTTTGCTGCGTTTTCATTTGATACAGCTTGCGGTTGGCCGTCCGATTGATCTTACTGGCCAGACTGACCGACTTGACAAACATCGTCTGTAGCTCATCAGGCTGCAGGTTGGCCATAGCCTTGCGCTCACTGGCGCTGAAATGAAAAGACTGATCCGTGAGACCAGCACCGGCAAAGGCCATATGGCGTGCCATATGTGTCTGCACGGCATGAATCTGGTTGCGTCCCCAAACCCAGTCCGGTTTCGGTACTCTCAATTCCCGCAGAGCATCAACCACTGCGCCCAGTCGTTTCGGCTCTGAAGACTGGTGCATTAAACTACGCTGACTGACCAGTGCTTGTGCCGGTATTTTGACGTTCGGATACTTGGCAGCAATCTCATCGGCAGAATACATCTTACCAATACCAAAAGTAACGGGTTGACCAGGTTGCTTAGCGTTTGGTACGAATACTTTGACGCCTTCGAGCTGATCAAAATCAACACCTTTTAAATCCTCGTTCTTATCATGATGGAGCCAGGCCTGCTTCGTCATAAAGCCCCGTTCCGGACTGGCCTGCGTCAGCAGCAAACTGTTAACCCGACCATAATCCACTACTGGACTGACCTGATCAACCAGCTTTTCCATTGCATCAATGGTCTGCGTCCCGTCTTTCAGTAGCTGCTGCGCCTTGCGACTGACGGCAAACCGTTCGATCTCAGCTGGCGACACCTTTTTTTGCTGTTTTTCTTTTTCCATCTTCATTCGCTCCTTTATTTTTGCAAAAGAATATGCTTGATCAAACGTTTCAAATTCAAATGGTTGCTGACTCTGATCACTCTTGTTTAAGCGGTCCACAACAAAGTAATGGTTGCTGTTAAGATCATGAGCCAGATAAATACCCTGGTTCGCCGCAGCTGGCGGGCTGGTTATAATCCGCTCCAGTTCGTGCATTGACAAGCCAATTGGATTCAGCATCTCCTCACCGCTTTCCTTGATTCTTGGCTCTAGGATAACGGTAATTTTCAGGATTCAATCTTTGGCCAATAAAAAAACAGCCACTAGATTCACTAATGACTGGTTAGAAAATATGAACACTATTTATTATTTATCAAAGAGCCTTGACCAGAATCCTTTCTTTTTACCAGGTTGATTCTGACTATTTGCCAATTTACTCATAGTTTGCACTAAAATTTCATTTTGCTTGTTTTGCTGTTCAAGAAGAGTTTCTAACTGTATCTGCTGACGTTCACTACTATGAATTTTGTTGTAATAGTTTCTAATTAACGGTTCTCCTATAAATTCATCAAATCGATCAATATCTAGTAGCATACCGCTATCATACAACTCTAAAGCAATCCCTTCTTTTCTGGGAAACATATTGTAATAGTTATCTAGGCTCTCATTTATGTTTTCATAAGAAGTACCTTTGAAACTATTAAAAATAGATTTTGCAACATTGAAGACGTTATCTTTACCCTCAATAAATGAAACGTGTTCAAAATTATCATTTTGAATCAGCATTCGCCAGTTAGTCTTATTACAGTCTCTCTTATAGTCGTAATTTTCCCATATTTGGCTTGGAAACTTTTCAGCTTGACCAAACTTATCTAATAAACTATAGAGGATATCTTTAGTTAAATACAGGTAGTCATCGATTAAATGACTTTCTTCATTACCATTTAGATGATTTAATCGTTCATTTAAATGCCACGTTACATAACGGTAGATATGATCATTTACATTATTGATCAAAATCTTGTAAGGAATTTCTTGCTGATCATCTAGTTTCCAGTCTGAAGTAAAAGATAAATAATACGTTCGTTTAGTAATTTCCTCAAGATTGTTAATAGGCTTATCTCCCTTATTATGATTCATAGCAAAGATGTTCACGTTATGAACCCCATTCACAATCCGAAGTGAGGACCAGTCCTTGATAGCTTGAATGGCATCTTTATAACTTAGAAAATTACCATTCAACTCGTCAACAATCATTGGTGATACGAAGCGCTTTGATTTTAGATAGTTACTTAGGAAATTAATAGCAGGAATTGGACGTGCGTTAGAGCCATTGATCTCGGTATATTGAATGGTTTTTGAACAATCACCAACAAACGGCTTAAAGTATTTAGATAATAGTAGCGTCTTCCCGGTTGATCCACGTCCAATCAACACCATTGACATAGGAACTTGATCAGGATTTTTGGCAAAGTTAGATTTTTGATAGACTTCTTCGCGAATTTTCCAAATTAATGGAGCCGTCATTAAATAAAGAAAAGCTGACAAAGCTTGGTGACTTTCATCATGTTCCTTGTTTAATTTAAAGCTTCTTATAATATCAATAAAGGTTTCAACGTCATCTCTAGTGACTAGATCACTATTAATTGTTAGTGGGTGAAATAATTCATCGCCATCATCTTTTACCATAATCTGATCGTGATCATATACCCACAGTGGTTTTGGATATAAGTCGCTGGCCTTCATTTCTTTAGTGGCTGTTTTATTTAATGTTTGGTAGGTAACTTTTTTAATACTTGATTTTACCTGATCTAAATTACGTTTTAAGTTTCCATTTTGCGTGTAGGTATTCTTCAATATCTCTACAGTTTCAGGTTTCATCAAGAGATTGCTTTCGTCATCGATTTTACTACCAACCAGTTGCTTAACTGCCGTGGGACTAACAACAACCGTTTTATCGCCCAGTTTATCAATTGCATCATTTGTAATGACTGCTGTAATTTCAGCATAGGTTGTTTTACTGCCTAACTGCTTAATAATCTTTCGGTCTATGTACTCTGTACTATCAAAAGTAAAATTGTGCTTAAACAGATTTTTATGAGCTTTATAAATTGACAAATCAGCATTATTGTTCTTATCTCCCTGATACAGCCAAAGTACTTCATGGTTATCGTGCATTGCCTTATTAGTTAGATTCATTGATCCATTAAAAATAGCAAATTTATTTTCATTCTCTAAAATGAAGTATTTACTATGGAATAAGTGATCTTTTGTAAAATGCAGCTGAAACGTACCATCAGAAATCCGTTTCATAAATTCGTCACTGGCATTTTTAATTTCCTTAACTCGGCGAGCAATATCAAAAATCTGGTTTAGACTTTGGCCGGTCCTCTGATCTTCCATACCTAAAATTAGCTTAATATTTTTAAATCGTGGTAATAGCTCTTTTTCTAGGATCTTAAAGGAACTCACGAAAGATACGCCACTAAAAGTATCAAAGTCATTCGTTAAGCTAAAAAAATCAGAATCCTTTAGCATCACCTGATTATTCAAATCATATATGCTTAACATTATAATCACCTCCTTAATTTATAATTATAGCCATTAAACAAGCTTAATCACGATTAGTCCCAATATCCGTCATCAATATCATTAAGATACAGATTGTAGCCATGAATCACATCTTCAAGCGGAATTACATGATCTCCTTTTGGATCACCATAAATCGTAATACCTAAAAAGGCACCCTTTGGATCATCAGATAGCGATCTGCCCAATAACCGACAGCATTCAGGAACCGTGAAGTTGTTGCCGATATATTCAGAGACTCCTTCTCCCAATACTGCCTTGCGCGTCTGACCAATTAGTTTAAATGGAATTTTATCACCAGCAACTTGTCTAACTTCAGATTCAGAAACATCAAAAGCTTTTGCTAATTCAGCTGAAGTAAAGTGGCCACGTAAGATTAACATTTTTTCACCCCAATTCAATAGAGCAGCCAAGCTCTTTGCCTGCTAACGCCACAAAATCATTTTTCATCAACGTCTTGGCAAAGACAGATAATTGACTAAAATATTTGGCAAAATGAAGTTCCAGATCAGAATAAGCAATCCGACAAGCAGTGTTCGTAATCTTTCCTGAAATTTGTGCGGATTGAATACCCTGACCATTTTCCAGAATCGATGCAGCAACAGTAATCTTGTCCTGCTCTCTGTTAAATTCGTAGTGCAAGTCAAACGGGTAGTATTCCAGCAAATCCTTTGGCTGGACATGCAGGTACTGGCATAGCTGGTTTAGCGTAGCCAGCTGAATGCCCTTCGAGTTGTTTTGCACCATGTAAGTTAAGGTTGTTCGTGATAAGCCGGTATCTTTGGCTACTTGCGTAATGCTCAGCTCACGTTCGCTCAGCAACATTTTTAAACGATTAAAAATCATGATCTATGCCCCTCTTGTTTTTATTATCATTGTACAGTATAGTGAACATTTTTCAATAATATTATTCAAATATATTGATTTTTGTACTAATGATAGTATAATAAAAATATAGAAAACGTTCACTACTATGAACATTTTCTATATAAAATAAACGTCTAAGGGGGATATAATAATGACTGATCATTTTGCCATTACGTTTTTGTCAATTATGCTAGGAGTAACACTAGCCGATCACAAGTATGATCTGGCAGCTGTACTCACTTTCGCTTTGGTTGCCTATCTGTACTATGCCTGGAAAGGCCACAAGGAACACAAAAAGGCAATCGACTACTTTTTTGAATAATAGCCGATCGCCTCTTGTAAATAAATAACCCTAATAACGCGACTTTACAGTTGCGTTATTTTTATTTTAGCAGAAATTCGAGATATAATCACGGAAGATAAAATGAGCCTCCTTAAAGCACGTGTGTCAACATTATTATCGTGTTCTAATCAAACTGCTGATTTTGTCAGCCGTTTCCTTATCCTTGAAAGAATAACTGTTACCGTATGACGGATTGCTCTGCAGAATATTCAAGAACTTTTTTACGTCAAACGACTCTGCCAGCGCTGTTAAAAAGATGCTAAGATCCTTGATTTTTCGCCGTTCCAGGCGCGATGCTTGAAAAGCAGCCAAGAACGCTGACTGATCAAGCTGATCAAGATCTGTTAACTCTATCGTGTGCAGGAAGTCTTGAAGAATGCTCTTCTCATAGGTATTCAGCAATCGGTCAACCGCGGTTTTCTTAGCCAGTCCCTGTACCAGAATACCAACTGCCGCCAGCATTTCGCAAAGATCACAGTCGATTGTTGGCATATTGTGCCTTATTGCTGCATCAGTATTGATTCGCGAACTATTCTGCAGATGAGCGGTAATGCGCTTTTCAATTGTCTGAAACAATGGCATGTAGCTTGGCTCCGTCACCTGATCCTCTTTTGAAGGCTCCCAGACAAACTCATCGCTGGCCAAATCAAAAATACGCAACGTTTCTGGATCACATTTTTTATTGTGTGCCCAGATCGTTTTGCTTTTAGCCATCTTCTGAGCCAACTCAATTGGTGCAGCTAATTCCTGCCAAACTGATGCTTTCGCGTCAGTCTGTTCAAATTTCTTGGTGGACTTGCGAAAATAATACATCTCGCTATTCCGCATCACCGTAATCACGTAGCGAGTAGAAGTTTCCTGCGCCTCCGGATCGTTTTCCGCAATCGCAGCCAAGGGCAGCGTTTCCCGATCCTGTAGATCAAGAGCAAAAAAGCTATCTGGCCGTTTGGATCGAAACCGCGTTGGATAAGCCTGTCTCAGGTTTTCAAAGTCATGATGCAGGCCGGTCAAGGACTCCCAGATCACAAACTCGCGGTTCTCTTTTGAGGTGAATTTCTGATCAATCGTCCAATACCAGCGCTGTTTGCTACGCGCCTGATACATCAAAACATAGGGCACTTTAACCGCCCCCTACAGCTTTTCGCCAGTATATTCTCGATAACAGACGCGTGCAACCGTCTCAGGCGTTCCCATCAGCATCAGCGGAATCATATCCTTGCAGAAGGTTAGAATCTTCATCGCTAATGGCCGGCTGACATTACAGTTTTTATAAAAATCAAGCATTTTTTCTTCAAAATATTCCTGACTGATTGGTTGTCGTCTAACGTTTGCAGACATAATCCATCACTCTCCTTATTCTTGATAAACAAAATCAGTATGGTCTGGATTAATGGCCACAACCATATACTGCATTAAGGAATCCGCCGCATCGGTCTTGATCTTGATCGCAAACGGCTCCTGCGTGCCTAGAATGATCCCTTTGGCCGCGCCATGCTCCAGGCTGGTAATCAGGCCCAGATCGTAATTTTCCATAAAAAGGCCCCCATTTAAAGTCTGGTTTTAATCATCATCAGAACTAGGATTTACGCAAGTTTCGCCAAAAAAAAAGGCCGTCATACGACGACCGCAGCCCCACTTGTGTGGGGAAACTTGCTATAAAGCAATATCCCTAATATTAATATCAGGATCACCCCCACATACGTGGGGAATACTCGTTAAAGTAGCCGGCGTCCATTTTGTAGTAAGGATCACCCCCACATACGTGAGGAATACGATTTAAGTATATATTAGTACGCTAAACTTAGCGGGACCAACCAAGTAGACCGGCTTTAAAGCGACCTTGCTTTTTCTATTAATATTATAGCATGGTTTACTTTTTCGCTGTACGGAAATGACAGATGCTTCTAGCTTTCAAATCTCACGCGTCTCACGTTCTTCTTCTCGATCAGCACGCTCAATCTCATCATCATCGTCCAAGTGCTTGCGCATGGCATTCATCTCTGCTCTGCCGTCACGTTGGAGTCCACTCATCAGGCGATCCAGATTAGACAATAGCCGCAAACTGCCGCGGTGTGTCTGATATCTTGCTTGTGCCTGCTTTTGCGTTCGCTCCAGAAACTCCTGCCGATGCTGAATCATTTGATCCAATTTTTCACCATTCTCAAGCATCGCGTAGCTCTTTTTTAATCGCTGGAACAGCGGCCGATTCGTTGCATTCCGTTTGGTAAAATCGTCTTTATACTGCCGGTTGTTCTCATAAATCTGCCCTTTCAGCTTCAACACTTGTTGCTGCATCTGATAATAATAGACCGCATTCTGTAAGCCATAGGGACTGCCGGGATTCGGTAGCATCATTTGTACAGTCGGCGAATCCGGATACTTGAGCATAACGCCTAGCTCTTTGCCTAGCTGATCAATTCGTTCACTGACAACTTCTGGACTGGCTGCCTGAATCGGCAGTTTGACCACGTTGACATAGCGTTTTGAAAGTTCTCGATAACGCTTGGTCAGCCCCTGTTTAGTCCGCTCAAATTTCGGCAGTTTTTTGAGCGTAACCAGTTCCCGTTGTTCCTTCAGTACGTTTAAAAAATACTCATTGGCTGGCGACTTGTCGTGCAGCCTTTTTAGTTTGGCAATCTGATTATCAATGGCATTCGCCCGTGCATCCAGATTGACCTGACGCAGATAGAGACGACGCAGCCCTAGACGTTTTTTTAAGGCTTTAGCTTCATTTGACGATGGCTTCAGCATGCTGAGTCGCTGCTTCTCCAACTCAATTTGCTTAAGATTCTCGTCAACGCCTTGTGCGGCAATTTTTTCCAGTGTCTGCTGACTGTTTTGCTGCTCATCTGTTTCACGCAGATAGTCGTACACCCGATTGGCCAAAAATTCGCGCAAGGCTTGATCGCGTCTTTTTTCCGTATCTTTGATATGCTGACCGTATTTTTTTCGACTGCGAGTATCCTTTTCGTGCACGGCCATTTTAAATTGCTGGTAGGAATCTTGCAACTGATCATTCAGAAGATTATCAACCAACTTTGCAGTCAGCTCATGCGACTCATGAAAGACTTTGCTATGGTTGCTGGCCCGCCATTTGCGTTTGTCGCGATACTGAGGCAGCGACCAGTAGATAGTCTGAAGCTGCTGTTGCTGATCAGCATCATGCCGCACCAGCCACTGCACGTTCTCGACCAGATCCTTCCGCAGGTGATCAATCTCTTTGTCCAGCTCAACGTCGCGCTCACGATTGATTGATCGTGCCAGCTCATGGTGGACGTCAGACTTAAGCCGGCGCAGTGACTTGGTATGAAACATACCGACCGGCTCTCCATTCTTCAGCTCACGTGTATTCTGCCGTTGACTGATGGCCAGGTGCACGTGGACGTGATCCGTGTTCAAATGCACGTCGCCCCACCAGAAAGTTTCTGAATTATCCAGTTCTTCTTGCGCCAAAAAACCGGGCATGGCTTTCTGCACTGCCAACTTAATGGCCCGCTGATCAACCGTCTTAGTTTTCTCGTCATACAGCCCCGCCTCGCGAATAAATTCTGGACTGAACGAGATCACGCCGGCCCAGAGCATGGTCTTATTTTTCTGCGCCAGGTTGAGATTATCGATCAGTTCCTGGTGCTGGTGATTGTCAATGTTGAGACTATCTTTTGTAAAAGTTGGATAGCGATTCTTATCGACCCCCCGCTCAAGTTTGGTAGCGGCCTGCCGATCCGTATAGCCAATGTAGCCGGCAAATTTTTCGTCAGGATCCTTTTGAATCTGATCAGCATATGGATTATTTTCCAGCTCAAAATCTTTCTCCGGATTAATGGCTTCCTTCCGTTCCGTATAGCCCAGATACTTTGATTGCGCCACGTGAAACGTCTGCGTATAGATGATATCCGGCGACTGCTCACCGTCTTTGGTCATATACAAATCTGATCACCTCGTTTTTACAATTGAACGTGCTTGCCAAACTTGTCCTTAAGCTCAACTCGCAAGTCAGAATTGATCACCTCGTTTTCTTTAAATGGCGGATAACCATGCCGAAGCGTGCTGACTGGAATGTGCAGAATCCCCGACATATCTTTGTAACTCAAACCGAACCGAGCATAGTACGTTACGACCAAGCGGACCGTATCGCGCTTGCTGCCAGTGCGCCATGCTTGCGGATTAACTTGCAGCATCTTGCGGACTTTTTTCAGTCGTTTTCGATCCTCCAAAACTGTTTTCACGTCCGTCTGCGGATCGCCATCGTCAATGTACTGATCCAATCCGCTCTCTTGTCCAACATGTGCAAACCATTTTGGATCTTCCTCTAAAGCATGAAGTGCCCGGTAGAAATCTTGATTGTTTTTTACTCGCATTTTGATCACCCTTTTTGATTCTTGGTTTTTACGAACAGTCGCTTATTGTCTTCGTCAACTAACTGCTGCAAAGCCTGATGAATTTTGTACTCGGTACTGCCAAACTCAAACATCGATTCAAGATCGTTTAAGCCGCCAGTCTCGATTAAAACTTTCGTTGCAATCATTTGCAGATAATAAAGTTCATTCAATCGATTGAGCAATTGCATATTATCTTTGTGCAGCTTCTCGTTTTCACGATGCAATTTTTCAACGGTCTCACGTTCTGATCTTGAGTGATTAAGTTCAGCTGCAATTTGATCGTAGCTTTTCTTTTTGTCCTGCCGTTGTTCTTCTATTAGATAGTTTGAGTAGTCAGTCAGCAACATATTGATCAGGGCACTGCGATTATCTGGCATTCGTTTAATCAAAAATGGTTTGGCATTCCATTGCGCCAACAAATAATTAAGGTTAGCTACCGTCTTGTCATATAGCCGAATTGAAAAATGATTTTGAAGATCCATCAATCTCACTCCTTTAATTTTTGAAATCATTGCCATCAAGGTCATCTGGATCATATACGCCAGTCAACTCTTCAAAAAACATCCGAATATAATTCTTTGTCGTTTCCGAATCGCCAGCCAGCTTTTTCAGATTTTCTGAAATTGCGGCGAGATTATCGTTGTACTCTCGTATGATCGATTTTAATTCTGCGTTTCCTCGTTCAATGGTCTGATCGTGAAAATAATTCTCCACAATCAATTCCAGCATTTCTGTTTTATTAACATGATTTTGTTTGGCTGCGGTCGAAATTTTTTCGTAGATTTTTTCATCAATTTTGATTGCGATTTTTGAAGTTGTCATGATTCACTCCTTCTATGGTTTCACAAGTTTTAAAGAGCATAAGGGGGATCTACCACCGACAAGTCGGCGGCCCACCAGTGGCGGGGATCCGGGCAGTAGTGCCAATTTTCTCGCCTGTATGGGCTATTAACACGTTGTAGTTACGCATTAGTTACATCATGTATTGCTATTTATTACATGACTTATTTAGAAATTCTAAATAGATTTTGATTTTTTCAAACTTTCGCCACGTAAAAATCAAATGATTCTAAGTCGGCAATTAAACCGACTTTTTCTAAAAAAACAGACCAGCCGTTACCGACCGGCCTGCCAATTTTTAACTCAATCCGCGGAACTCATTCATATCGATATTCAGCACGTCAACGATTTTTTCCAGCAGCTTAAACGATGGATAATTCCAAAAATCAAGACGCAACCGCTAGTAGCAACCATAGTCAACATAGTTAATATTCCATTGCTCATTTCACTCGTCCTCCTCATTCAGAACGACTTTTACAGCTGGCTGATAGTTCTTCAGCATAAATGGCGTGATCAGCAACTTTAAGATCTGCACAACGGCCTCATAGTTTGTATCAGCGATTGTACTTTGACTGGAATACGGATTGACAAACGCACCCAACTTTTGGCCGGCGTATTCAAGTTCAATCCATTTCGATTTTGTTGCATCAAAAGTAAATGCCTGGTCAATCAAAACGCTGATTAGATCGTGAAAGTCGATATCCATGGCCATAATTTCTGGTGAGATTTTCATAACCGTCAGTGCAATCTGCTGTTTTTCGAGCGCCTCATATTGATTTACCTGATCATCAATCATGAATTCTCTGATGATGATCCGCACCATCATTTTCCGTAGCAGGCTAACGGCATAACTCTTGTTCATGCCGCCGATTTTGCGCCCGTGCCAAGTCAGAGTGCCATGATCGTCAAAGACAATGCCCAGCTCTTTAAATTCCTCCAGCAACTCTGAATAGTCGATCGTATCGGCAATTTCTTCTGGCGTTTCGTGCTTGATAAAGAATCGATTGCGAATCTCGTGTATCGTTTCAAATCCCATGCTAAAAATCTCCAATCTTAAAATATTTTTTCAACAAGAACTGTATTTCCCAGTGCCGTAATGCGGCCAAGATATTCTTACGATTGCCAGTGTCATGATCGTGAAACATGAAGCGTTTGATCTGCTTTTTGTTGGCCAATCCATACCAGGTCCACTCCGGCATAATGAACTGACTGCGCGATACCTGCCGGCTGATGCTGGTGTGCTGACGACGAATCTTAACCTGCCGAATCATACCCAGCGTGAGGCTGGCATAACCTTGATCGTCATAATCGGATTGTGGTACGTTGATCAACGCTCCATTTAAAACTTTTGCCCATTCTTTTGGCCGCTCATGCAGATACTGCCGCATAGCAAACTGCAGATCTTTTGGCAATTGATACCACTGTTTTTTCTGGTTGGGCAGCTCCACTTCAATCCAAAACCAGAATGGCTTGCGTTTGGTTTCGCTGCGTTTTTCTGCCAGTGCCCGTCTGGCAAACGACCAGCACCGCGGATCAGTTATCTGACTCTGGGTGATTCTTGAAGTACTCATCGATATCCTCCTCCGAAACGTATCCCTTGCCATTTAAATATGAGCGGACGCTTAGATAAACCGGGTAGCCGAGCAGATCGTACGGCCCAACGTCCTCAGTTGCTTCGTAAGCCTCCTCGAGCTTTGCCCATTGCACCTCGTCATCATGATTAAGCAGATAATCCATCGTAACGGTGCCGTTGCTAGTAGGATCCCAGACGTTATAAAATTCAGCCATCGTTACAATTGCATTCTGCAATGGCATTTTATCGTCATAAAGTTCCGTAAACGTTTTGCAGATGCCTGCGATTAAAACCAGCAGAATATCCGGACTAAACGTGTCCGAACAAAGCGGTACCATCATGCGTTCGTCGATTGATACCAAAATCAAGTATTTTTTCATAAAAAAAGCCCGACAGACCCATGATCTGCCGAGCCTAGCCCCCTTTCGTATCTCAACTAAATTATTTCAATTCACCCGTACTCTTGCTTGCGATAAAGCGGTAGCTGCCGTTTTTAATGTCGCGGATCTGTTTGCGATAAAGCTTGATCTGTTCTTGGTACTTGGCGATTTTTTTATTGGCCTGATCAATATTAGCCTGCTGATTGGTGATATCAGACTGCGCACTGCGAATCGTGTCCGAGCCGGAATCGTCATCAGCCTTGTACTGGCTATCCTTTTGAATCTGTTCGATCCCCACCTTATCAGCCGTAATCTGCGCCTGATAGTCCTTAATCGCGGCCTGCTGTTTGTCAATGCTCTTGTTCAGGTTCTTGATTGAGCCGTTGAGCGATTCGACTGCGTACTGTTTCTGCGATTTTTGGACCAGCGTATTGTCAATGAACTTGTCGCTCTCGTTGATGATGAACTTGTACTTGTTCTTGGCTTGATTGCTGTTGGCATTGCTGACTGCTGACGAGGACGATGAGCTGGTCCCGTCGTAGTCCTCATCAGTCGTCGTCAGCTGGCTTAGATCAGGATTCTTATTCGTGGCCACAATCTGCAGGGCCTGATAGCCGGGCTTCAGATTGCTGATGACCATTACATAGCTGTTGTTGGCCAAGGGCAGGACCTGGTAGCTGGCGTCCTGGTGCTGAAGCGTGCTGGCATTCAGTTTGATGCTGCGTGGATTGATCACCTGACCGCTGCTGGCCTGCACTTGAAATTTGATCACCATGAAGTGTTTTTTTGCGTTGTACTGCCGCGAGGTCATGGCAATTGTGGCGCTGGAGTTTTGACCAAACGATTCCTGTGTATTCAGCGGCGTGTTAGTAAAGCGCGACTGTTTGGGAGCCGTTTTCGTACCAATCAGCAAGGCAGCCATAATGGCTACCAGCGTGCCGGAGACAATCAGTTTGCGTTGCATAGCATGTTCGGTATGCCATTCGTAAAACTTAGCCAGCTTTTTCTGCCAGGCCCCTCGGAGGCGTTTAAGCTCATCCAGCATGACTGCTCCTTTCTAGCCTAGACATCAAGCTGATCAGCCACCCAGCGTAGCATTTCGGCCAGATCCTCACGCTCTAGACTGCCCATTGTCGTAAACTTCAGCTGCTTCACGTTGCTGAAGTACTGTACCTCACCGTTGATTTCAACGGCCACGTCATGCAAGACACCGGCACCGTCGTTTTCGATGATGATATCCGTTTGTGCATTATCTCCCTCGTAGCCGTCCGTGTTAACGCTGATGGCAAATGGCATCATGCCATCTACAGTGTCAAAACGTTTCTTTTCCCCGCGGGCATTAGTCTTCATTACCTTCGTCATCGTCTGCTTCCTCGCTTTCTTCGTTATTTGCTTCGTTCTGCAAGATCTGCTCTGCAATGGCTTTCGCCGTGCTCAAATCGTCCAGGATATACTGGTTGCGCTTTGCAAACCAATCCGTCAGCCAAGCTGAATCCACTCCTTCATTCACCGGATAACCGCTGATTGAGATCCGCGTCCGGTACTTCATCATGCGCGGTTGAGCATAGCAGATGCCCTCATTGTTGAGCCAGTAGGTCAAATGCAGTGCCAATACGTCGGCCATCAACGGCGTCGTGCCGGCCTTGGCCGCTTCTGGATAATACGTCTGTAACAGATCGGTCCCGTCTAGTTGGCCTTCCCAGTGGTGACTGATTGTCTGCGCTTTGTCGATATCGTCCATGAGATCCTTTTTGATCTCGTCCGTCAGTTGCAGCTCCAGGGCTGCCTTTTTCTTTGTCGGGTTCATTTAAAATTCCTCCTTTAGCGCGGCCGGACCTCTTTGACAAAGGTATCCAGCTGTTCCTGCGTGTAGCGACGCCGGTGAATCTTTGGTACCAGCCGGACGTCATCGCGCAATTGCTTCATGATCTTGGCCGTGTAGGTCTGTTCCAGGATCCCGGTTTGGTTGATGTATTTGGCCGCCCTGCGGAAGCCGTATGTTTTTAACATTGAATCTCTCCTTTTAATTTAAAACGTTTTAAAAGCCTTTTTAAGCGATAGTTTTTACCTGCTACAGGTTTGATTGATTGTATTTATAGTCAAGCTCCAGCGCTTTGCTGATCCGCTCAATCGCCTTATCTGCATCTGAAAACCCATTAGTGTAAACAATCTTGATCCAATCGATCACCTCATCAGCACCGTATCGAGTGGATAGGCTGGTCAGCTCAACACAGACGTGTTCGCTGGGCATGCCGATCAGGTCAGTCCAAAAGGCAATCGCCGGCTCTGCGGTCATGGTTTCGGAAAGATTTTCCTGCGCCTTACCAATCGCCATCAGCCGTCTGAAGTAAACCTTGTTCTCCCATTCACGCCGACGACGATTTCGCCGTTGTGCGATCAGTTGCTTAGTTGGTTTGATTTTCCGTCACCTGCGCTTCCAAAGTCAGCCGTTGGAAGATCTGCTTGATTTTCTGCTTATCGGTGCCGCTGTACTGATAGACCGGCAAGCCATTGACTGTTTCCAGTGGCTGCGGTTGGCCGTTTTGAAAGACCATGAAAGTCGGTACCGACTTGACGTTGTACTGCTCAAACAGCCGTTTATCATGACCGTTCTGCCACTCAACGTACGCAACGTGGTGCTGCTTGTTTGCCGCATCACCCAGGCCAATCACGTTGTCGGCCAGGCGGCTTTCGTAGTCAGCCTTATGTACGGTTGCCGCAACCCGCTTGCAGTCGGAGCAGGTTTTCGAGTAGAACACCACAACGGTAGGCGTACTGCTGCTCATCAGCTTGATCTGCGCCGTGGTGTTGGTCCGGCGGTAGCTATGAAAAAAGTGAAAGCCGAACAGCGCGCCACTGATAATGAGGACGGCGATAATGCTGATTGTGATCCGGCGCCGCCGTTGTTCCTTAATTGGATTGTCGCTATACATGCTGATATCTCCTTCTTTCTTGCCTGATGCGGTGCCAGCCAGCCCGTTTCTTCAACCGGATCGTCCGGTAAAAAATTAAGCGGCTGGGACCGTAGAAGAGTTCGACGTCATAATCCCTGCTGTTTTCGGTGATCTCACCGACCAGCAGACTTTCCTGACCATGGTTGCTGTAACGGATTGTCTGACCGCTACGTACCAGGTACTGACCGTTGGTAATCGTCATTTTGGATCGCCTCTTTCCTTATCGACTTCTTCAAACGCCAATAACATCAAGCGCTTGGTTTCCTGCGCCCGTTTAAGCATCTCAGCCTTGGTCATCTTTTGATCGTCCAGCCAGAGGCAATGAACGGGCAGGATTCCGGTTTCTTCGTAGACCTGCTTGTAAACATCGGCCATTGTGTATTGTTTTTCACTGTTCATGAGACACGCCCCTTGATTGAATCCGGATCCAAGACGATCTGTTGAACGTCGTGGATAAACTTTGTGGTCCCCTCGTCGCTGGCCCGTTTGAATTGGCTGAAGGCCATTGGAATCTGCGGTGCGTAGTTGTATAGATTAGCGTGGGCAACTTCTGGATCAACCCAGATGTTGGTCACATTCTTACGATCAACCTGATCGTTCAAGAGCAGTTTCTGCGTCCGCAGATAGGCAAAGCGGTTTGGTTTTTGATCCGCCTGCAATTTCTTCAGGTAATGCTCTGCATCGGCCTTGTACAAGAAGCTATAGCTCCCGACCTTGGTGGTATCGCCCTGCTCATCGTAGAAGATTTCATAGACCACGTAGACGTAGGTGCGGTTCGAGCCGCCTCGGCTGGGAATCAGCTTGCGGATCTCGTCATCGTAGTAGTTAGCGAAGCGCTTGCCGTGGTTCTTCTGGTAGACGGCCTGTTCAAAGCCGCCGCATTCAACCAGATACCGGTTGGCCACTGCCAGAATCGTTGGAATGGCCTCGAGGCTGTAGCCAAAGGAGTACTCCAGAATCTGGCCGTCCATCGGTGTTTCGGGGTGATCCATGATATCAATGGCGATCGTACCCTTGGTCTCGGTAAACTCCAGCCAGGCGGCCACGTCCGGTAATTTAACGCCCAGGCAGTAGCCGTGCCGTTCGATCAAGTCGTATCCGTCCATGTTTTGCTCAATGTAGTCGGCCATCTTGGCCCATTTTTCACTGGAAATCCGTTGTGTCATGTTTTTCACACTCCTTTTCCTTAATCCATTTGGCTTGGAACCATAGATTAGCGAGCAGTTCTTGTTTCAGTTCCTGAACCTGCCGATCACTCAAGCTATATTCTTTCGTTGCCTGAGCTAATGCCAAATCCAGTTCACCCTTAGTCTGATTAGTATCTGAGTCAAGCTTAAGCAGATACTGGATTGATACGCCGAAGCAGTCAGCAAGTTTTTGACAAGTTTTAAGCTTTGGTTCGCGTGTACCATTCTCATAATTATTAATAGCTTGTTGTGAGACCCCAATCTGCCCACCTAAAGCACTTTGACTCAAGCCGTTTTTCTCACGTAGGTACCTGATGCGATTAGTCGCTGGCTTGCACTCATCAAATCCCTGTAGATAGGGCACTGAAACGCTGAAGTAATCAGCCATTTCCTGCCAAATTTTTAGTTTAGGTTCTCGTTTTCCATTCTCATACTGGCTAATAGTATTTGGCGCCAAATTAATAGCATCAGCAACTTCAGCCAACGTTTTTCCGTGAAGCTTTCTGGTTTCCGACAATCGATTCAACCTGGTCACTCCTTCAAAATTGCCTTGCCAATGCTTAGCTTGGTTTTTGCCATTGCCGTGCTGGCAGTTTGCTCAGGCATCGCTACCGGTACAAAGTCAACGACCCACCCTTGCTCAAGCAGACCTTGATAGGCGTTGTCCTGCCTCGCGGTTTCCGGCTCCATACCGTGACGTTTAACGTATTTCAGTGCCGGTTTAAGGCGACGAAAAACCGCAATTGGCTCTACGTCTTCGCCTTCCTTTCGCGACACGACATAGCAGAATTTCATAATTTTAGCCCCCTTAAAAACACGGCTGCTATCCAGCCGGCGGCCAGTAGAATGAGAATCACGACCAGCGACATGATGAAGTCGCTGACCATATGCCGATCGTCTGACCGCGCCTCCGTTTGCTCTTCGGTTTCCCAGCTGCCCTTGATCAGGTCATGCAGCTGCTGCTCACGTACTTGTGCCCGTGTCGGCCTTTGATTCTTCCCGTTTCTGATCATACCCGCCTCACTTTGGCAACTGATGCCGTGCTTCCGGCAAGTAGATCTTAGCGGCCAGATTGGATAACGTGCGCTCCATGACCGACTTTGGGATCGTCTGCACCAGATCAACGGCCATCAAGGGCCGACTATCAGCACCATACAGGACTGCAAAGCAGTCCCCGACCGCGCGGGCGTTTTTAGGCAGCTGCCGGATCAGTCGGCCCTCAAGCAGGACCGCGCGCAGACGACAGCCTTGATCGGTGGCCAGAGCCAGATAGTCGTGGTGACTAGCCTTTAAGACGGCCGTTTGAAACTCTCGCAGCTTATCTGGTGGGACCCGCAGGTAGTACGCCTGCGAGGAGAGGCCGTCAATGTTGACGTACTTGCCTTTCGCAAACATCATGCGCCATCGTCCCCCTTCCCCTTAATCTCTGAGAAGTCGCCCTCAACCACTCGCTGACTCTCGTGCATCAGCTTTCGCAACTGACTGGCCTTGTCTTCCAGTGCGTTGGCTAAAGCGGGCAGATCCGTCTGCTGCAGCTCTTTATCCGTCAGCTGCTCAATATCGCCGGCCAAGGCCATTACGTCCAGCGTCCGCGGGAGCGCCGACAGCATATCGGTTGAGCGGGCCGAAACCGTCTGAAAGGCTTTCTGTCGCGAATCTTTATGTGCTGCCTGCGCTTTGACCTGCTTGGTCAGCGCCTGATTCTGCTGCGTCAGCTCTGCCAGCTGCGCCTGCAGATCATCGATATCTTCTTGCGAGTAGCTCCCCGTTGATGTGCTCTGCGCTTCGTGCAGTTCTTTTTTGACCTCTTCCAGCGTCTGTTCGGTGTCCTTAAGTTGGGCTTCAAGCTCTACGCGCCGCTCTTTCAACTCATCATAGTCAGCCGGCGGGACCTCGACTGGTTCCGGCTCTTGTGCCTGTGCTTCGGCCAGCTGCAGCTGTAAGTGGCGGGTCTCCTCTTTTTCGGCCGAAAGCTGGTCCGTAAAATCGGATCGTGACCTCTCAAGATCGCTGTTGCGCTGGGTTAGCTGCTGAATCTGATCAGTCTGGTTCTGCAGTTGCTTTTTCTGCGCCTCGATTGCCTGCCGACTTTCGTGCAACTCCTTGAGCATGCCCTTCCAAATCGGCGATCTACGCATATCTGGCGTGGCATGCAGCAACATGCCAACGACCTTTTCGTCGACCTTGCCATCTGCAATCGCCATTTGATCGCTCTGACTGAGTGTCAAATAGTTGTCAACCATCAGCTGGCCATCGTCGTGGGTATCCAAAGCCTGTGCTTGAATCAGATCCACCTGATCAGCTAGTGTAATCAGCCGAAGCGCGGTCTGTTTCGACTGACCGTGCGCACGCACCCATTTCTCGAAAGTCATTGCTTCGTGCAAGTCAGACCGGCTTCCAGCGTGTGCAAACAGCTTCTGAGCTGCCCGATAGACTCGGCCAAGCTGCAGCCGCGTGCCCTGAATGACGTTGACGTACTCGCTCTCGACTTGAACGAACTCAACCAGGTCCGCGGGATCCAGGTGCTGGTAAAAGTCAACCAAGTCTTCCGGCACCGGAAGGTTGCCAAACCGCTGATAAAGCTTGGTTTGCCGCGCGTCATCACTCTTTTTAATTTCCTGCATAAGCACCCCTCCTAGAAAAGATCAAAGATATCAGCGTAGCGGTCAGCCAAATCGGTTTTAGCCAAAGTTTCCGCCAGATCTCGTGCCTGAATGGCTTTGTCTAGCTTCAGGAGGGGAGCCAGTTGACTGGCCACGCCAACCTTGTGGATGGCGATCGCCCAAACCGTCGTGTCATGGTGCTTGAGTAGAATCAAGCCTAGTGCTGCGTCAACGGAAGTCGTGAAGCCCTTGGCTTCAGCAGCTTGGTTAAAATCTTTTACAGTGATCATTTTTAAAATCTCCTAACACTTTTTATGCTAGAAGCTTGATTTATCAGCATTTTTCAGCTAATCTGTAATACGTAAATCAAACTTCGAATGTTTTTAAATTGATGAATCAAAGTCCGCAGTCTTGCGGGCTTTTTTTATTTGCTCAACAACATCCAGATTGTTCTGTTCGCAGTATTGTTCAAACAACTTGGGTGCCTTTGCCGACAGATAGCCGTGGCCGTCCGGTTGATCTAGGCTGTGGCAAATCCTCTCGAGATCAACGTTATACAGCTTGCGATGGAGCACGACCGCACGGTGCAACTCTCTCTCTGAACGCTCATAATTAAGCTGTTCAATGGTTTTCGTCTGCCCCTCATCATCGTCGTCCTGCTTTGCCCAGTCCGGCAACTGCTCTTGAGCGTTGGCCCGACCGCCACCACGGCCATACTGTTGTCGTCCGTAGCTCTGCCGATTGCGTTGATCACGGGCTTGCTCAGCTGCCTTAACGTCATCCAGGTTCTTGATTCCGGCGTTGCGATAGCCGCGCATGATCGCCGCCACATAAGCATGAGGCCGACTGGCATCAGCCGTCGCCGCCTTCTTGATCGCGTAAAGCACGACCTCTGAGCCAAACTCTTTCACCCATGCAGTCAAGTCAGCGATCGTTGTTGAACTCGGCCAACTCCAGAGATCGCCCCAGATCTTGAAAATTGGGTTCATGCCATTGGGATCAGCCAAAGAGTCAGGACCACTTGGATCAGCCGGCTCCGTCCAATTGCTTGCTTGAGACTGATGTTGTGGCTGAACAGCAGGCTGTTGTAGTTGAGCAGGCGCGGCAGTAGCAACTGACTGAGCCAAGGCCTGACCAGATTGTGTCCGTCTAACATCATCATCAGTCGCTAGCGAAGAAGCATTCGTGTCGCTATGTATATATTCACTGTTAGTTGCATAGTTGCTGTTGATGATGCTTGTATTATTAACTCTTGTATTATTGACTCTTGTATTATTCTCCTTAGCAATTCGATCAATAGGGTATTGATCCTTTTGCGTATACCCCCTTGATCCTTTGATCAATAGGGTATTGATTTTTTGATCAATAGGTGTTGCATTTCGATCAATAGGGGTATTGCAGGGTCTTCCTACTGGATCCATGTTTGGATAGATTCGTCGACTGGCAACAGCACGTCCATTTTTAATCATTTGCGTTTGCAAATAGCCAAGATTTTTCAAATGATTGATCCAGCGCGAGATTGTCGTTTTGTCAACCTCATAAAGTGAGGCAAAATAGCTGTTAGAAGCAGTACAATAGCCATACTTATTGCTCAAAGCAGTAATTTCACTGAACATCAGGCGCTCATAAGCTTTAAGTCGTTTATCGTAACGTACGGTTGCTGGAATGATTGAGTAATAGCTTGGCCTCTCAAACTGTTCGTCGTTCATCCTGATCATCCTCCCTGTCTAAATTGTTGTAGTACTCCCACAGAACACTATTAATCTCAGCATTAACCGTGATACCTTTTTCCTTCGCACGATTAGAAATCTTGTCGTAGAGATCACCAGTCAAGCGGTATGTTAATCTAATTCTTTCTTTTGTCATATTTTTGACGTCAATCCTTTCTTGATGAATAATATACTCGATATGCTTTTTGACGTCAATATGGTGATTTGATAAAATCTCAAAAACTTTTATAATGGTGTCAAAGAGACGTCAAAATATTAAAGGAGTATCACAATGACTGATAGGTACACACGTAGCGAGGACAAGCGTTTTACTTTACGCATGGATAAAAAACTTTATGAAATCGTGAAGCAATCTGCAGCGGATCATAAGCGTTCTGTTGGCCGTGAAATTGAATTCATTCTTGATCAACATTTCAAAAATCAAGACAAAGATTAGATTGCTACAGATAATCATTCAAAATAATCGATATCAGCGCATTGACGCTTATCCCCATACGCTCCGCTTCTCGTTGCAGCTGTTGATACAGCTCTTCAGGAAACCGGAGCGTTATTTGTTTGCGATACATTTTTGAATCCTCTTCTCCAGCGCTTGCTCATCGACCGTGTACCATCTGGTACGGTCATATCTATTTGGGTTAAAGTTGCCGATGCGAATCAGGCCCAGCTCTTTTAGTTCTTTCAAATTGCGTCGAATCGTATGTTCTGAGATCCAGCTCAGCTGCTCCTGCCACTCGCGAATTGGCATATAGACCCACCAGCGTCCGTCATGAAAGTCTTCCGGATCGTTGATGCGGACTTCCTCATACTGCCAGGTCAGCAATTGATTGACCATGATCGCCTGATCCGAACTCTTAAGCACGCGGGCCAGCATTAGGATCGTCTGCTGATCACTCATAAAAATCACCTCGGTTTTTACAATTTGTAATTTTTTGTTTACACTGTCTCCTACAATGATCACTTTTTTAAATTCTTACATTTTGTTCTGTTTTCCGTACAACGAATGTAAAAAAAATAGCGATTAATGTTATCAAGATTGATATCTAATATTTTGGCAATGCTAACCATTTCCCGTTGTGTGAATCCTGACCTAGCCCGATTATTTATTTTTCGACTAAGCGCAGACCTGGCAATTCCCATGGCTTCAGCAAGATCTGTTAATGTATATCCTTTTTCGGCCATTTTGCCTTTTAACAATGAGTAGTCATATTCCTTGTTCAAATCATCACTCCCTTTCACCATATGATTTGTACATTTATCCGAACAACAACATATTAAAATAGCCTTGTCCTAAAGTCAATATATTTTGCCCCCATTCTTAGCCGTCTCGTAGTCATTTCGAGACATACCGATTTGTGTTAAAATTTTGTTATCAAAAGTTTACAAAATTAAAAATAGAGAAAGGAGCTTCATCCACCATGGATAGCTTTCAATCAAGGCTAAGACAGGCCTTAAGTGAATCCAATATGACTCAATCCGAATTGTCGAGAAGGTCCGGTATTGGAAGAAACTCCATTTCTGATTACGTTAAGGGTAAATACAAAGCCTCACAGAATAACCTCGGCGCCATGGCCCGTGCATTAAATGTTGACGAAGGCTGGCTGATGGGCGTTACCGATAAAAAAGAACGATTCGATGCGCGACAGTCTGGTTCCAATGTTGCCAAGCCTGAAGAAGCTAAAAGCGTTGACGATCTGGTTGATGAGATGCACAGCTACCGCGGCATTAAGATCTCTGATGCCCAGCGCGAGTCGATGAAGGCCATCTTGAAAGCCTACCTGGACACGCAGATCAAAAACGACGAGAATGACGATCAATAACCACTGAGGCGGGAGTGATGACGATGGACGAAGTAATCGACTGGCTGCTGGCCTACTGCAGGCACCACGGCATTACAGTCGTAACCTGCTGCGAATGGCCGCATGACTGGCCCTCGCAGGCGAATCCCAAGGAGCGTCTCGTGCTGTACAATCCAAACTGGCAGCCAGTCAACGAGCGTCCCTTTACCCTGGCCCATGAGATCGGCCATATCATTGATCAGGATCCGCCTGCCTATGCCTGCGAGTACGTCAGCGTCTGTGAAAAGTACGAGAGTTCCGGTAATCGCACGGCCATCAGCCTACTGTTGCGGTACAGTTGGACGCATGGCTGGCATTTTCAGACTCCTGAGGCACTGATGCAGACCTTTGGCATTCCGCAGTCGTTCATCGTAGACGCGGAATGGGCCTTCTGGCATCGTCTGCAGCTGCTGAAATAAAATGTTTCCTGCCACGATCGGTGGTTTATTTTTTAGCCTCTAACAGAACATATGTTTATATATGTGATTCAGTACGTTTTCTGCAGGTTTTTTAGACTAAAAGTTTAAAGAATACTGGTATATTGGCATTTGCACTAACATTTTTCTGCAGATTTTCTGCAGACATATATGGTGTATATATGGATCCGTCCTCATTCCATTTACATATATACAATTCCGTACAGTATATATATGACGCATATATGGTCTTCACCTTGCCGTCATCTTCATATATACGATTCAATACAATATATATTCAGTACATATATAGCGCATATATGTACTCTGTCCTGACACTGCCCTCATATATATGATTCAGTACGATATATATTTAGCTTATATATGGATCCGTTCTTATTCCATTCTTATATATATGATTCTGTACAACATATATACAGTACATATATAAGCCTCACCTCAGTGCTATCCCCATATATACGATTCTGTACA
This sequence comes from Limosilactobacillus mucosae, assembly GCF_046939755.1. Taxonomy (GTDB): domain Bacteria; phylum Bacillota; class Bacilli; order Lactobacillales; family Lactobacillaceae; genus Limosilactobacillus; species Limosilactobacillus mucosae_A. Next base: position 45,534 of record NZ_JBKZAY010000003.1, on the reverse strand, counting down.
ATCTATATTTAATCTATATATGACGCATATATGAGCATCATCATGACACTCTCCCCATATATATAATTCAGTACAATCTATATTTAATCCATATATGATTCAGTACAATTTATATTTAATCCATATATGAAAAAATCAGCCAGCCCTCGCTTGAAGACTGACTGATTTTCTTTTACTTCTTTTCATCAGATTCTGTATCGGAACCTTCGTGCTCCGTGGCCCACTTGGCCAGCAGCGTTGGCAGATCGACGTTGCCGTACTTGTTGGCTGCCATCTTAATCAGCAGATCCAGCGAGACGGTCCGGTTTTCCTGCGCGTTCAGCCAGGCCACCGTCTGACTGTCCTTGATGAAGCGGAACGAATAGGCAGTTCTTTCCGTTTTTTCTTTTGCCATTCAAATAGCCCCCTCTGGTTGTGAATTGATAGCTACAGTATAGCATTATTTACATAAAAATAGCAATTTGCTATTCAAATGCTAGTCATTATTTTTAAATTTTAACTTTTCAATATTATTTTATATCAATTTGCTATATAATTAATATATTATCAACATGAGGTAACAGCAATGAAATACGCAAACAAATTAACCGATGTTGAACTGAAATATCTGTACGCCAGGCGCTTAAAAACCGTCCCTAATCGAATTCATAATTTTAAATTCTACCAGTCTAGTGGTGATCGATGGATTGAACTGAGTGGCGACTACCGCACCAGCGATTTTTTGCTTCAAGACGTGATTTACATTGATGACTACACAGTTTATGATGAGTTTCGGATCTATATTGAGGCTACGCGTATGTACCGTCAGTTCATGCTGAATAAGTTTGGCCGCCAGTACCAAGACGATTGTTTCTGGTACGTGGACCAGCCCGGCGTAACCCTACGACTCAAACGCTCAGGAAGGTAACATCATGCAGCCTACTACCCCTATCATTATCGTCGCCATCTTGGCCTTTGTCTTGGAAATGCTGATCTCCTTTCAGACCGAGCGTAACCTCAGGCGGCTCAAGCACCGCAACTACTCCCAATTTAGTCGTTATCACCGCCTGCACGTTAATTTCAACCAGTTAAGCGTCATCTTACTTATCATCACCGGCTGGCAGTTGGCTAAGGGGCATTACGCCCTAATGCTGGGCACCTACTTAATCGTCTTGTTGGGTGATGCGTTCAAGTGGCATCGCATCTGGCAGGCCGTCAAAAATTAATTACATCAATAAAAGAAGCGTCCCACGATCGTTGACCGTGAGGCGCTTTTTGAGTTAGCTATTCATTAATATCTGACTCGTCTGATTTCACAATATATGGGTGACTCAAGTTACCTAGAAAAAGATCTTTTGCGGAACTACCCGAAAAGTCATCAATAGCACCCTGTACTTTTGTGTCCATCAAATCTAGATAAAGGTATTTCTGCACATTATCAACCTTCTCATCTGCAACGGCAAGCACACTACCGAACATATCTGGATGTTCTCTCAAATATTTCACATATCCCTTGAGCTTTGCAATACTGTCACCAAGCCAGTCACCATGCGGATCAACAATAGTTCGAATGATTTTCCCTTTACTCGTCTTCTGGAAGAAAATAAAGTCGGGATACATATTCTCCCACTCGCCACCTAGTTTATATGGAATGGCTAAAGCCGCATTTAAATTACGCGACTGATTTCTATACCAAGCTACGTTTAGTGTACGTGACAACTCTGTTTTAACTACCTTCTTTTCAAGGTCATTGAGTTTTAGATATGCCCACCCATTCTCATCACTGATTATATGTTTTGGATAGCAGTCGTAGTCCATATTCTGGCGTCTCACACTAGCATTAATATTTAGTGTTGACTCAACATATGGCAAGGTATTTCCTTCTATACGATCCCATTTTTCCTTATTCACTTCAGTTACTGCATATCTTGATGGACCATACTCATCAAGAAGCTCGCGTGTCGTCTTCTCTGCCCATTGTTCAAGACTTTGTACAATCTCAAAGCATGCTGCAACAGCACTCATACGTGCCACTGCCTTATTATAATCAACGGATCTATCGACCATATAGTGGTTGATATACTCATTCACAACATCTGATGCACCAGCGAACGTACTTATAGCCTTATGATAATATGCAGTCATACGGTCAGAATCATTCTCAACCGACTCCTCGCGATCCTCATACTCTGCGCCAGTCAACGGATCAATTCTCTTCACGGTTACGACTGTACTGTTAATCTCATTGTAAGTACGCTTGTATTCAGATGGATTCCTTTCTATTTCTGCATCCACGTTATTACAGAAATCCTTAGTAATCTTCTCGTTCAAGTTAGAATCACTGTCAATGTCCGAAGAAATGATATCAACGCAGTCCCACAGATCCATGAACGCATTTGGCTTGTCATGACGTACCTGACGCGTAATGATGGACTCAAAACTCTCTTTAATGAGCTTTGAGTCAACATTTGGCATATGTTTAAGTGCGTCCTCGATTTCCTCGATAGTTTCGTTATCGTCTGTATCGACATCGAATTCTCCCAAGTCATCATTAGGCATCTCTTCGTTCGTATCTTCTACATATTCGTCAATTTTCTCATTCACTGGCGAGGCACCTTCAAAGCTGTTGTCATCAGAAGGATTCTCTGAATTTTGCGCCTTTTTTGTCTTTAGCTTCTTTTCGGCTTTACGTCTCGTGTCGCCATACCAGCTGACATCTGCAGGATTTTTTAGGATACCGTCGTTCTCATCAACAGCTACATTATCTTCCTTGAGCTTCTCAACCACTTCTTCAACTGTTTCGGAGTCATATTCCGGCAGATAGCAAGCTACATTGTTAAGTCCTTCCTCGGATTCAATGCGTCTAGCCAATGGTGTACGAATCATACGCCCAATAAGCTGAGCTATATAAGTAGGGTCATTACGCTTACGACGTGAGTAGATAACTTCAGCACGAGGACAATCCCAACCTGTGGAGATGGCATCCTTGGCGAAAAGAACACGAATACCCGTGTTTTCCGACACATTCTCAGGTGAACAATATGGAATCTTCGCTACGGCAGTTTCGATATCATCATGTTCACCGAAAACGTTCGCGAAGCAGTCACGTTCTAGCCATTTACATACCTCGAGAATCTGCGTGCAGAGTTCTGTCAAGGTTTCCTTCGTCACTTTATCCTCAACTTGTACGACCATAAGAGGTACAACAGTTTGAATACTATTCTTTGTACAATAATCTTTCCATAATTTCGATGCATGGGATAGCTTCACACATGCTTGCGTTAGGTCTTGGTGGCGTGTATTTGCCCGTTTTTTTGGCGTGCGTAGTTCAATTACATCCTTTATCAGCCCTGATGCACGTACTGCGGAGATAGGTACATCAACAGGAGCCTTCATATCACGATTCTTACGTCCGCGCATTGCAACATTGAACCGCTCAGGAGTTGCCGAAACACCAACAACACATGGCATTGGCGGATTTAAGCCAACCTGCCCGTCAATGAGCTTAGCATATATTGTCTTATTGGTTGAGTCACTTGTTGCATCTTTTCCAAGACCCTTGTGAGCTTCATCAATGAATAGATATAGATGCGTATCTGTATCTTCGATAGTATTTGTTAGTACGTCCCAAAAAGTTCTACCACCCTCGGCATCATTTGTCAGCTTACTCTTCCTTGAAAGCAACTGACGATTTAGAAAGTAGATATGCTCAGGCATCAGACGGGTGTGTGCTCTAGCAAACTCAGGTCCAACAGTCTCCATAGATGTTGCACCGTTCAGTAAGTCCGTTGCGGCATCAAACCGTTTCATTGTCTGTTCATTCAAACTTGGTGAATCCGACAACCACAGGATAACCGCATGGTCATCACCCTCGAACGTATCGTTTCCATAAAATAGGCCCTCAGCAACGGCAGCAGAAATAACCGTCTTACCTGCACCAGTTGGAGCTGTTAAAGACACAGAGGAAAATTCTCCATCGTTTTCGTAGCTATTACTCATTGCACGCATTTTTTTCAAGAGAGAGCTGACCGCATCCTTTTGAAAATTAAAAAGTTCATATTTCATTAGTCAAGACCCCCTTCACCACAAATCTTAAACGTCTTCAAAAACGACTCATACAAGCGATGTACCCCAATGTCAGGAAGACGCCTACACATGTTCGAATAACGCCTCTGGTCATCCGTCACAACGAACACGGTCTTAATATTCGGATGCTTCTTTATAGCATCCACAAACTTTGAAGCCTGACCATAATCAAACAAAACGCCGTAATAATCAGTAAGCAGATACGACTTACCAACACGATGAATAATTGGTCCCTTACATCCTGCCTGCATCCAGAGAATCGGCGCAATGGCATCGAATGCGTTATCGAGACGTATTGGCCATGCAGATTCATATGTTAGGTCAAAGAAGATAGCATTTGCCTTGAAACCATCGGACATAGGAAGCGAATAACCCAAATCAATATCCTTTGATGGATGACCATAATCTCCCTGTAGTGGATTTCCGTTGATATCCACCCCTTCAATACTGCACTTTGTACGTGGCCAGGTAACATAGTTTGCTATACCATACTTTTCCCAATCTGGATCGCCTGGGCGAAGGCCTTCTGACATCATATCTTTTGCATTATGTTCTCCACCATTACGATCTGCTGGTACTTCATTATTTGTAACGCAAATGCATCTTCTATGGCCGCCATCTTCGGCGTTCAAAAGATTTACTGCCTGCAAAGTGGTACCAGAACCTGCGAAAAAGTCAACAACTAGTGCATCTTTCTGATCCTTTACAAAATATTTTAGACAATCATGTACAGCATATAATGATTTTGGAAATGAGAACTTATCATTCCCAACAATGTTCTTCAACATCACAGTACCATAGGTCTTGGCATCATAAATCTTATTAGTCCAAACTGTTGTGGTCCTGTTGATTTTTCCGCCAGTCTCAACAACAATTTTGGACCCGTCTGGCCTATATCCTTTAATAGCCCATCTTCCACTTTCTATTTTTTTCTTATAATTTGCGCTCAGATATTTAATAGTAAATGGCTGATATAAAGATTTTTCATTCTTCGTCACCTGTACTACATGCTCATCCAACAAATACTGTAATGTTTCACCTTTCACACCCCAATTCATTTCTGTTCCATCATCTCTAACAGGAAAAACCGTTGTGCACCCATCGATATCCGGCACACTAAATCTATCAATATCAGGAGTGATTGGATCCCCTATCTTCTCAATAAGCTGTGTTTCATTATTTATATATATTGGATAAAATTGCGCAGTGCCACCTTTAACTGTTCCTCTTCGAGATGCATATTCCAACCGCCTCAAATACCACCACCGGACTTCTTTTTCATCTCCAATTCCTTCTTGCTGGATAACATGAGCATTTCCAAGTAACACAAAATAGGCATACTCATCAGACCTAGCAAAAAGATTTTTTCTAATTGCACCAGACGGATTAATAGTAATACTTGTCATCTGTATCTGGGCATCTGGAAACATCTGCTCAAGGAGCAATCCTAACCTGGCATATTCTTTTTCATCAATCGTGACAATAAGTACGGAATCCTTCGGGTTGAGTAGTCTCTTCGCTAGCTTCAAACGCCGTTCCATGAATGCTAGCCATTTTGAATGCCGGTACTGATCGTTACTATCAACATAGTCGTTATTATACTTCCAATCTTTAGCTCCCGTGTTATATGGTGGATCGATGTAGATACAATCTACTTTACCAGCATAACAGTACGTGAGCATCTCAAGTGCATGATAGTTCTCGGCATTAACTACCACTTGGTACGGATCATCCTTGTCGCCACGCTCAATGCGGTCTACTTCATGAAGACCAGGATAAATTACATCACGGTACGACACAATGGGGACAAGGTCCTCTACAGCAACATTACACTCTTCCTTACCGTTCTCAATGGTTGCTATATCGTCTTTTATAGTCTTGACGTTCCATGCGACCTTGTTTTCATTGTGCTCTTTCTTTCCCCGATCCGGACGGATATTCACTGTATCACCGACAGCAACAGTCTTCGTGTATAACCGTACGGCCTCCGGCAGATTATTTTCAAACACCAGGCCATAACTATGATCACGCACGTATTTACGAACCTGGCGTGCGAGTTCTGGATCAAGCTTGTTTACGTTCGCAATCGTCTCGTTAATATTTACCATATGCAGAAGTCCTCCTTTTTATGTTTTCATTTTATAGGCTAATCTTCTAGCATTTACCAGCCGTATATTTTTCCTTACGTTTTTTAATTAACTCAATTAACTCCTGCAAGTCACCATCAGTTGCGATCTCGCGGACGTATTTCCTGGCATAGGAACGATAGCGATAGATACGCAGCTTATCTTGATGCTGACTTGCCCATTTTTGTCTGGCCCGTTTCTGGGCATCACTTGCGACCATGACCACTCACCATCCTTTGTGGTAGCAATTTCATAATCCTATCCATTATGAGTTAATAACTGATATGACGCAAGATTTTTTCTAGAGCTGGCCGATTGATTAAAGATCGGTTTTCCCGTATACTCAACATAAATTGAATACAACACAACCTTGTGCCAAGCAGTCGTTAGATGAGTCTAGCGGCTGTTTTTTGTATGGAAAAAGACGGTCCTGCCCCAAATAAAGCAGTCCGCCTTTTCCCAGATGTACCTATAAAATCTAATGAGATTCAAAAATCTCAACGAGCAATACTACGCTTTGTGCAAACGGTTGTCAACAAATGTTTTTGACAGACAACGATTAATTGTCATGAATTCTGCTGTTATCAAACGAAAAAGTGGCAATCATTACTGACCGCCGCCTGCTTAGTTCCACTTGAAATATAAGATAATGCCAATCACTAATGACTAGTCCAATTGCAAAAGAGAAAAACCTTGCCAATAGATCATTCATCGTCAGGCTATCTTCAGCTATCTTTCCGCCTAATACACGCAAGAGCAAGTCAACGACAAAGTAAACAATAACCGCTATGATAATAAGTTCTAAAATACTCATGGTTATCATCACCCCCCTAATGAATCATCGCGTAGACAAACATTACCATTATCAGCCCCGTCATACTGGCGACACAGACTTCGATGGATCGCTTGTCGTCGTGCTCAATCGACCACTCCAGCGCCAATAAATTAATGAACAAGCCAATAATCAGCAACATAGCGCCAAAGGTTAAGCTAGTTGACATGTTTTTCACTCCTTTTAAAAAACGGCAATCGGCATCAACCGACCGCCGTAGGCTTAAACAATAATCGTGGCTGTTGGGAACGAGTTGGGATCAATTTCCTCAGCCCGTTATAGGTATTACTTCATAAATTTCCATTGTGTTCATGGCTATAATCTCCTTTTTCTAATCCTTTGGTTCCATTACGAGTGCTACGGCCACCAGCGCTATCACAATCATGACCAGTGCCAGTGCAAATCCAAGCATCTTGTTGAACCAAAACAGCTTTATCAATAAATACGTCCATAAGCCGAGCCATTGCTCTAACACCAGTGCAATGAGTATCTCGGCCAGCTTAACCTTAACCTTGTGCATCACACCATCTCCCCCAAGATCAGCCGTTACTCTAATCCAAGTAAGGCGCCGGTAAATATAATGACTGCGCCCAGCACAATCAATCCGGCTGACATTTTGATCAGCTGTTTATCACCTTGCGCCAGTTGTCCTAAAATTGACGCCAGCAAGGCAATGATCATACCGCCGAAAATCATAGCCAGGGCCGCCTGCTTTCTCATGAGTCGCGCTCCGTTGACAGCATGCTGATATCAATCTTCTTTTTGTCTGGCGTTGGTGCACTAACAGTCTTGCCTGCCAGCGTCTTTTCAGCCGTTTCCTTTGATTCTTCTTCAGAAGCAGTGCTTGAAACCGGCTGTTTTGGTTCTGGCTTTTGGTTCATCTGATTAACCTTTTCTGCCAGCAAGTCAGCCGGATCCGCAACGTTGTTGGCCATTGCCCCCATCACGACCTGCATGAAGTCGCCTTTGCCATACACTTGAACGAGAAAATCGATTGCCAGACTAAGCGACAAAGTTTTGTTATCCTGTGCTTCCAGCCATTCATAAGCTGTTGAGCCGACTGGAAAGCCGAAGCTGTAGTTTTTTCTAGCCATTTGATCACCACCTTATTCTGCAATTGCGCTCAAGATCAGTTCCAGTCCCTTTTCATTTAGGAATTGAGCGTACTCAGGCGCAATCCAGATGATCGGCACTTCATCGCCACCGGTAAAGTGTCGTAGCTTGTCGGCCAGTTTCGTGCGCAGACTAGACTGCGTAGCCATTGGAATTGAGCCACCGCCATAGACATAGATCAATTCAGCTCTTGCGTTTGCCAGCCGCATGGTTTTTGAAACTGCCGTGACAATCTCATCAGCAAACGGCTCCAGCTGTTCATATACGATGCTCTGAATCCGTTGCTGATGCTTGCGGGCAAATGGGCTAACGTGCTGAGCCAAATAACTTTGCAATTGTGCCCGATTGTCAAAACCCATCTGTTGCTTCTGTAAAGCATCATTGGCCAGCTGCAAGACGTTGCCGTAACCCTTGGCTAACGACGTAGAAGCTTTGGCATTGACCAGATTGTTCACCAGCATGACCAGATCAGTCGTGCCCTCGCCGATATCGATCCCCAACACATTTTGGGTTTGAACGATATCGTTAGCTGAAACGTCAGCCAATTCTGGATAGTTGGCCTTCAGATCTGCTACCATCGCGGCCTTGAATTTTTCATCTGAGTTTTTAATGAAAAGTTGCGCCGTTTCGCCTTCCAAAGCAACGTAGACCGTCCGAAACTTGATGGCTACGGTAATTGGATCCTTAAAGTTGTGGTACGTTACCGTGTGGGTTTTGCCCAGAAACTTATTCTTGTAGCGGTCAATCACGCCGGTATTCTTACCTTCCGCAACTGGGAGCGCCGTAGCCATGTTTACCGTGACCTTCAGCGTTTCACCAAGATCTTCGCTGTTAAAGAAGGCATCTTTGACCCGCTTGCCAGCAATCAGGCTTAACGTCAGGACCATTGCCAGATCATCATCGCTCTTGCCGGCAAAGTCGTTAACGTCAAAAGCCGTCAATGGCAGATTGCTGTTGACCGCGGCCTGGCCGATTAGGTAACGGCCCTGCTTGGTTACGACTGAACTCGAGACTGATACGTCCATCTTATTAAGAAAGTCTTTCATGTAGGCCGTCTGCTTTTCTTGATCATCAAACGATACCGGTTCCGTAATATCCTGCGGTTTCTTGCCGGCAATTACTGATGGCATCTTGACCTTTTCATCGTTCAGCGTTGCCTTGATTGAGCCATACCCTAAATCGTTGGCTGCATTTAAAATATATTCCATTCAAACCACCTCATATATATTTGTTGTATTATTTTATATAGCTATTATATATATGACACATATTAATTACAAGGGTATTCTTAAATAAAAGATATATAAAATAATATTATCCATATATAGAATTAAGAATAGCCCCGCGTCCATCTTCGTCGCGAGGCCTCTTACTTACTCTCTAGCAGCTATCTAACCTTTTTCCTTTTCTCTTAATATCGGCACCCTGCAGTCTCTACAGCTTGCCTGCCATTAGGCCCACTTATCCTTAACTCCCCCGTTATGGCTTGACCTCAAGCCACCCCTGGGGTACCTGCGCACCTTGCCTATCTCGTGGCAAAAAGTGCGCACACCATTACACCCCTATTTTTTAAGTCTCAATAACATCTTAATATTTTGCAATATTAAGCAATTAAGACTAAATTTCGGCAAACCGTTTAAGCGCATCTCGCCCTTGCTCCTTCAGACCCAGAGTTGATTTGTACGATTGCTCTACTACAATTTCGAGCAAAACATCGCGAGAACCTAAGAAAATCGCATTGATCAGAAGGATGGTCTGTTGCATTTCCGAGACATCCAGCCACTTTTTTACCGCCTGCTGTGGCAGAAGGTGTCGCATACCTGTTGTTGACTACAATTCCTGCTCCGGGTGTCGTTTGCTCTTTAGGTAAACTTCACTCCGTGTGTGCTTCAGAATCACGGACGCTTCGGGTGGCTAACGGCGCAGAGTCGCTGCTGAGCGGCAATTAACGATGGCCAATCGAAAAAGATTGCTCTTCTTGCCTGGAAATATTCAGTTAGGAATGCGAATTGCACACGGACACCCGCAGGTCCCCCAACGCACTCAGGAAGCCTCGGAGTCATTATTTTTAAAGAAAGTTTTTGACTGCTGAGCTTCCAAACTTCTTTATAAATAAAAATTGGTTGTCGACAAGTTTCGCCACCTAAAAAAACAACCTCGTTCCAACTTTGGAACGAGGTTAGAAGTCTGGCATGCTAAAAATCATTGTGTTAGAATCATTTGTAAAGAAGAAGGACCTGCAAATTAAAGGATCAAGGAGACTTGATCGGGTAGCCGGCTGCCCCGGGGTCTGCGTATTGGAAACATGAGCAGGCATAACCTGAATACGGCGTATATTCTCGTCCTCTCTGTTCCACGACTCAATGAGCAGAACAAAAGCCTACGATTAATTCGCAGGCTTTTTCTTTTGTTTGTAATATGTTAGAATACAGTAACTCAATAGAAGGCGACTAAATTAGAGGATCAAGGAGAGACTTGATCGGGTAGCCGGCTGCCCCGGGGTCCGCAAGTGGTAACAGGCGTGGGCGATAACCTGAATACGGCGCAAACTTTCACCTTTGCTTTTACTAATGGTACTAAGGGTGCCATTAATCGAGTACCACGTTTATTGTGGTTAGGTCAGCCAAGTGCTGGCCTTTTTATTTCCATATCATTTAGAATCATTATAAACTAACCTCGTTCCAAGCTTGGAACGAGGTTAAAGGAATTTGCATGAGGAATAAGAAAAGCAGCGTTATATCAGGAATTTCCCGGTATAACGCTGTTTTTAAATCCATCGATCTACCATTGCTGATGCGGCTTCTAAATACCTGGTTACTTTTTTTGCACGAATATCGCAATATACTTGTCGCAATCCTGGATAGATATACTTATTGATAATCACCCAGGCATAACGTTCTTGACCATCAGTTGGATCGCTTCTGGAATTAAACATATCAATTAAGAAGCCCCGTTGTTTACGATCAATTATTTCTAATTCTTCCAGATAGTAGATCAGCTTACGTGAAAAATAAGCCTTGTCATCAAAAAAGTCAATTTTCTTTTTCTTCCCATATTCTACTGCTAGATTTTTCAGCCTAACCAATTGTTGCCAATATTGCATTTGTTGATTCAGTTCTTCTTCTTCAAACTTGTTAATGCACACAGAACCAATTGGAAACAGCGTTTTACCGGTAATAAAATTACTGATCTTGTATAAATACTTCAGGCCTTCTTTTTTACAGACACACTTTGAAGTTGCAGTTTCATCAACTTCAAAATCAACAATTGTCCATTCGGTTTTAGCATTCTCCCAATCTTTTGCTGAAGAGTTGGCTAATACTACCTCAATTAGATCCCAGTAGCTTTTTTGCTTTGCCATACTAACTCACCTCTTAAAGCAATCATAGGCTTAATATAAAATAAAAGCAGCGTTATACCAAGAATTTCCCGGTATAACGCTTTTTTTCTTATAAACAGGTTAAAACGATTAGAGTCGTTAGGTTGAACACCAGATGCGCTGCCATGCTGACGCGCAGATCACCATACCGCTGATATAATCCCTGTAGTACCAGGCTGATCAGTGCATATTCCCATAGCGACGTGTCCCCGTGCATGGCGGCAAAGAACAGTGCCACGACCAAGGCTGCTGCGATAAATTGTGCCTTGGGCAACATGCCAGGCCAGTGTTTTGTCATCCAGGTATCAATCCGTTGGTAAAGACACTGCCGAAACACAATTTCTTCCAGCAATGGCGCCACGAGCACGATATAGACCGTATACAGCCATTGTTTGCGCATCATATGCAGTATGAGGCTGGTATTGCTGCTGCCAACTGTATTATTAGTCAATGCCTTGATACTCAGCATGGCCAGCAGTACAGCTCCCCACGCGACTAAGCCCCAGCCAATACCTTTAAGGAGATTTATATCAATTGGCCGTTTAAGCTCCTTAGAGCGCCAAAATATGGCGATCAGCATGATCGTATCCAGCCCAGCCATTGTGTATGAACTGAGATAAGCAGTCTTACCGATAAGCAGTGACGAGCCAAGCCAGATCAGATAATAGCTGATAACAATGGTCCAGTCTGTTCGTCGAGTCGTATCTTCCGTCATCAATTAAACGCCCCCAGTGCCCAAGCCGTGATTGTCCCTGCAAAGGTGGCGACCGTTGCTGCCAGCAGCAGTCCGAAAATATGCCGTCCCAGCCAGGAAGGCGTTTCGTAAACAGCCGAATCAGCCTTCTGCACCCGTGTCAATTGCTTGTTGATCATTACAATCCCCCTTTTCTATTGATCCGTCGTTGCGTCAACCATCGTGGTGCCAAGCTTTTGTAGTTTCGTAAACTTCTGCTGGTTTAAATCATACGTACTGGTATAAACAACGGTAGTCGTTGCTGAGCGTTCTGAGCCATATTGCGCGGCATACTTAACGACTGAAACACAGTCAACGGTATTTGCGTCTTCATTGATCAGACTGACGCGCGTATCGGCACTGATAAAGCTGGATTGTAGCTTCATCGTGTCGATGATGCTGTTGCCCGTATCATCCTTACCGTCGTTGAAATACGTCTTGTCGTTTAGTATCGTATCCGTCACCAGCGATTTAGCCTGCGTGCTGCGTGCAGCCCAGTCTGCTTGCGAGCTGTAGGTAAATAAGATCTTAAATAGTTTGGCCGCCTGCGTACTGGCATCGTTTTCCGCTTTGGCCTGCTTAGCGGAGTCCTGCTGCGCCGCCGTACCGGTAGCTGCTTTTTCTCGGAGCTTTCGCTGCTCTTGCTTCTTCGCCTTTTTAAGCGCCTTTTGTTCCGTTGCCAACTCCGTCTGCGCTTTCTGAAGCTTTTGATCATAAGTATTCTGCTGATATTTAAAGATTCCTAGCAAGACTAGACTGATAGCAATTACCAGTACGGCAGCCAGTGTGGATTTTTTAGTTTGTTCCATCTTGATTGCCTCCATTCGTGGTAATGACTTGAATCTGATATGAGTTGACGCTCAGATTTTCCAGATCATAGTTTAAAGTGATCAGATAGAGCTTTTTCGTACCATCTTGCTGCTCAAACTCTGTTGTGATATAGACGGGAACCTTATTGATGTTGTCAGCATTGCCAAATGCAACCATCGTGGCATCGTTTTTAGTGATTACCCATTTCTTCGTGTTGGGATCCTCGTTCAGATTGATCAGTTCCGTTGTCAGCTGTTTGCCTAGTGCGGCTTGCAGCTGTTTTTTATTGGCCTGATAGTCCTTTCTAGAGTGAAGGTCCCCAAGTTCCTTGGCAATTGCGCCTTTTAGCGTTGCTTCGGCATGCTGTTCGGCGCTTTTTAAATCAAATTCATTTGAGTATGGCGAATTCATCGCCGTCTGCGTGGCCACGGCTTTCTTTTTCAGCTGCGTCTGCCGGATCTGCGCGTTGACCGTCTTTAGCTTGGTAGTATTAGGAATATTGACCACTGCCAGAACTGCACAGAGGATAGCCACTGCCCAGAGCACTATTTCGTTTTTTTTCAAAAATCTAACCCCCTACTTTGATTGGCCGTCCTTAATCAGTTGCACCGGATCGAGCCACGTACCATCATTGCGGAACGCTGAGCTTTCAGCAGCGCTAATTTCTTTTTTAGAAACGCCAATATGCACGTGATTAACTAGCGGACTGGTTTCAGAACCCGACTTCGGCAAGGTACCAATCGTGTCACCAGTCTTAACCGTGTCGCCTTCTTTAACCTTAATGTATTTGGCAGCCTGGCTATCTGAGAAGGCAAACTCTTGATAGACCTCGTAGTAGCCATCGTCAGATTTAACACAAATGTAGTAGCCTAAGTCGTTTTGCGTCGTCCCACTGTGGCCGATTTTATAAACGGTGCCGCCATGAATGGCCTTGATTTCCTGTCCGCCATAGGCAGCATCGCCAAAGTCCACGCCATCATGGAAGTTTCCCGTTCGACTCGTGCTATGGCCAAACAGCTGCTCACCGGAAATTGCCGGATTGTTGTTTTTGATTGACGCAAACGGCCAACCCCAGTCACCGCCAGATCCGGCGCTTGAAGAGCTACACTGATTCTCATCGTTCTGTGCGTTAGATCCGCCATCAGCTGTTGCCGCAGCATCGCCCAGAATCGAGTCTGAACCGCTGATGTTGGCCCCGCCAAACAGCTCATATGCAGTCCGCGCGGCTGCCCGTCGTGCACTATTGGTATTTGCCCGTGCTGATGGCGATGGCCGTTCATAACCGTTCATCCAAGCGGTTGCCGCATCTTCTGGCGTTCCACCCTTGGTTTCCTTGAAGTAAGCTTTAACCGTTTGTGGTTCAAGCGCCATTACGACGTCTCGCTGGTTTTCGACCGACCAGGATTTATCCGACTTTGGACTGGTCAGATACTTGCTCTTTGGTGTGAACTGGTACAAACCACCCCCACCTTCAGCCCCAGCACCAATTTCCGCTTGATCCAATACAAATCCAGGATCTTCAGCCCCACCAATGTTGCCAACGATCCCAGCGGCTTGCGCCCCACTCATGCCTATGCTGGTCCAGGATTTAAAGGTGGCTTCGGCATTTTTATAGGCTTCGGTTCCCACTTGTGTCCAGGCACCACCGCCACCGGTACTGCCACCACCAATATCAGAAGTGCCACCGGTCTTACATGACTTGTTGCTGAGCAGCATCATCATGGCCATGATTATACTGATTAACAGCAACAGGCCCACAGCGATACCGCCAATAATCCAATACTTTTTCTTTTTCAAAAATCCCGCCCCCTTAGATCAGCAGGAGCAGCATAATGAGCGCCATAACGCCTAGTGCGATCAGCATAAACTTCAGCTTCTCGTTCTGATAGTCAGGGACGTGTTCATTATCTAGGAGCTGCTGCTTACGTTTTTGAACGGCTGCATTGGTGTCATCGCGGAGCCGCTGATAACGATTGATCGGGTGTTTGACCAGGTAATTTTTCTCTGCTTTTCGCACTGCCTTGTCGGTAATCTCAGACTGGCGCTTGTGTTCGGCATCTTTACGCAGTTGGACTCGTGATCGAATTGCCATTAAATGCCACCTCCATACCGCCGTTCCTCGTCATGCGTAATCTCAACCTTGAACTGCACATTGCGATCACCGTTGATGTTCATCAAGACTTCCGTTTTTTCCAGCTTAGTCAGTCCTTGCAGCTCATCAGTCGTGGTTGAGCCACCCAGCGCCATCTGCAGGCGTGGGAGATCATCATCGGAAATCTGGAAGAAGAAGCGGATCTGAAACAGCGAGAAAATCTTTTGCACGGCCAAAACGTACGGATCATGCGAATTGCCGTTCATGATCAAGTCTTTGATCGTCGGGGCAGCCATCGTAATTGCACAGAAATTCTTCCGCATCTGCTCCATCATTGACGCCAAAAACTCAACACCAAACGTAAACTTTGGATTGATAATGTTTTCAACCTCATCGATATTCAGGTAGTACCAAGGGATCGAATACATATCCAGCGTGCCGTTTTTCAGCTGCCGGCGAAGCTTCATGCCGTTTTTGATGATATCAGCGGATAACAGCGTCAAGACCGAGTAGATCTGCGCGTTGAAAATCGGCTTGCCTTGTGCCAGTAACCCTTGAATGTTAAACGTTACCACCTGTTCGTTGGTCAGATCAGGGAATCTCGTAATGCCATCAAACATATCGCCCTTGGACTCCTCAATGTTGGCAAAGGTAGAGGTGATCCGGTTCATCGATGTGACCATGTTGCTGGTCAGCCGCATGCGTGGATCGCGTTCTGCTTTTCGCTGGCGCTCATTGGCGTACAGTACGAAGTCCCGCAGCGTTGGGTACATATCATGATCCAGACCAGTAATGCGGATCGACTGGGCGTTCTGCTGCGGATTGCGGACCCAGAGGTTCTGATCAATGTAGAAATCCTGAATCCAGCTATCCAGCATCGTCATATCGTCACTATTGGCGTCCTCGCTCAGAAACTTGAAGAAGTTCTTTAGCTTGGTTACGTGCTGGGCAAAGGAGTTGATCTCATCGACCGTGCCATCGTCATTTACTACTGTAGGAAAGACCTCAAACGGATTGATCATGTTTTCCGGCTGATCAAGCTTGATGATGACGCCGTTCTGGTCACGCGTCTGATCCGTATACTCGCTAGAGACGTCAAAGTTGCGAATGTAGGCCCCTCTGGCGAATACGTCGTCGTTCAGCTTTTTTAACAAGGTTGACTTACCCATACCGGCATTCCCCGTCACGAAGAAAAAGGAACGCGTCCGGTGTCGATCGCGCTGAAACGGATCAAACATGACCTCGCCAGAAGTCCGTGTATAGCCGTAGTACGAACCGTTTGGATCCTCAAGTTTGACGTGGTTGAACGGATAGGATCCTGACATTGATCGAGCCGAAATTGGTACGCCTACCGGGTGATTAAGCATATCCTGTTCCTGCATCGTTGGAATGAAAATCGACTCAAAATCAGAAAGCTGCTCATCAGCATACCGAGCCATCATAAACTGGCCGTTTTCCCGAATCAGTCGCTTTGTCCGCTTCTCAAGTTCGGCTAATGTTGGTGCATAGACAAAAATACGCATGTAGACCCGTTTCATGACCTCATTAGCCTGCGAGATCTGGCTCATCAGCCGCATTTGGTCCATGTAGGTGCCGGACGCTTCCACGTTATCCATTTCCTTAGCTTTGCCGGAAACTCGAATCTTTTGTTCCGTAGCAGAGCGTGACAGCTGCTTCAGAATTTCCGTCCGGTCTTCCGTGCCGAGACTAATCACGGCCATGGTTGCGTCGTTGTTGGTTAATGGTACGCCCCAAAACGGCATCAGTCCGTGTGCTGGATACTTATATACGCGTAGGCATGTAACGTACCCATCGCCCATTTCCAGGTAGCGCGCATGCCGCTTCAGATTGCCTTGCGGCTGAATCCGCGCCAGAAAGTCAAGATCATAGCCCGCTTGCGTTAAGCGTAGAATTTCCTTTCGTTTCATCAAATTCCCCCCTTTATTTGATCTGCGTGTTCAAGTTGTTGATCCGAAACAACGTCTCTTCTTTGCGCTCCAGATCCATTGGTTCCAGAATCAACGAATCGCCGCCCCAGCTGATAACCGCGTCGCGTAGATTGCGCAGCTCTTGCTTCCGCTTGCCGAAAATAATTAAGATAAACTCTTCAGATACCAGCTTCTTTTCTACGGCTACGTTTTGCTTCTGCTTGATATCGATATAGCGCAGTTGTGTACGCAGCTGCTGCCGGCGTCGCGGATCGTTTTCCCGCTGAACTGCCTTCAGCACTTTAACGTACCGACTCTGCCAGTATGACTTTTGCTTAGAAGCATCGACTGGGAAAGGACTAATAATGATTTTCATATCGTCAACCGCGGTCTGTAAGAAATGATGAAACCCGTCAATAATCTGCTGCTGTTCTCGGCCGGACATCGTACCTACGCCTTGCCCGCGAATATTAAGCATATCGGCATAGCCATCAGCTTTTTCCCGCAGCACGATAAAGTGATCGGTATCCTTGGTAAAACCACGATAGGCCAGCAATTCCAGCATCGTGGCACTGGGTACGTTCTCTGATCCGCGGTAGTGTTCGCTATCTAATTGCTCTTGTTGACGTTTTTTACCAAAAAGTCCTGCAAAAGCCCCATGCCGCTGCCGACCAGCCATGTCTGCACTTGCGGTTCCTCTAATCGCCAAAGTTCTGGTCCTCCTCTCTCATCTGAGCTACTGTTTTAAACTCGTAGTAGCCGAATGACTTAAACAGTCTTGGCTGCCGATTAACGATCAGCATCCAGATCACCTCAAAATTGCGTTTGCCTGGGTTCGTATGCGGACGCAAATCCAAATAAATAGCTAAAATTACTGACGTGATCATAAACAGCGTCTGCTGCACCGTCTGCTCAGCTGGAAACAGATTGCCAAGCAGAAAGGCGCTGCCAATTACAATTCCAAAACATCCAACATCCTTAAGAAAAACGCCGGTAAAAAACTTAATTTCCGATCGGACATCAGGAACAACGCCAAAATCCATATCACGGCCTCCTTTTCTTGTTATTAATTCATCAACCAATAATACTTAGCCATGCCATTCGCTCAACATTCGCCAACCTCGTTCCAAGGTTGGAACGAGGTTAAAAAAAGAGCCAGCCTTACGACTGACTCTTTAGTGTTTATTCATCGTCTTCAAATGGTGCTGATTCTCGACCGCTGACGTGTCCTCGCTGGGACATGTTGAAGCGACGACTCGAAAGATAACTGGTGCTGGACTTCTCCAGCTTCTTGCCAGCCTGATTGATCCGCTGACTTACGCTTGGCTTTTCAATCGCCGTTTCTGGCATATCATGCGTTACCGTTTTTGTGTCCGGTGCTTTTTCGTTGTTAATCGATGGTGCCACTGATGGCGCAGCTCCCTGATCAGCATAACCAGCATTACCGTTAGCATGTTCATAACCGCCTCTCGTTGGTTCTACCGTTCCAGTCGGTTCTGCTGATTGATGCGCCTTTTCTGACATATCAAATTTGTTAGGTGCTTCACCATTAATGCCGTGATCTGCTGCCAGTCCTGGTTGAGCATTGCCACTATGGCCATATGCTTCTTGATCAATCACATCAGTGCCGGAACCATTAATGCCGCTACCCATTTCAGAACCAGGGTATGGCTGATTACCTTGGCCATCGACACCAGGTTCAGCAATGCCGCTGCCCATTTCAGAGTCAGCGTATGGCTGATCATTTTGGCCATCGACACCAGGTTCAGCAATGCCGTTACCCATTTCGGGGTCAGCGTATGGTTGATCACCTTGACCATCGACACCAGGTTCAGCAATGCCGTTACCCATTTCGGGGTCAGCGTACGGCTGATCATTTTGACCATCAATACCAGGTTCGCCAATGCCGCTGCCCATTTCAGAGTCAGCGTATAGCTGATCACCTTGACCATCGACACCAGGTTCGCCAATACCGCTGCCCATTTCAGAGTCAGCGTATGGCTGATCATTTTGACCATCAATACCAGGTTCAGCAATGCCGTTACCCATTTCGGGGTCAGCGTATGGTTGATCACCTTGACCATCGACACCAGGTTCGCCAATTCCTTGACCGTCCGCACTGCTGCCATAACCAGCTTCTTCACCCATCTCATCGCTGCTGCCGATCCCTGTTGCTGGACCATCGATCGTATCACCCTGTTGATCATAGTTGGTAGCATCATAAGGATTATTGTTCATGCTGTTATCGGCATTGTTATCAACATTGGCATCGGTTTGACCAGAATTATTGTTTTCGCTGGAATTGTCAGCATTTTGAGTATTGCTGTTGATTCCCGTTGCATTATGGTTGTTGGCTGCGTTCTGGCTCACATTATGGTTGGCCGAGTTATTCTGCAGATTGTCGTTATCATTGATACCGTGACTGTTCTGCGAATGATTGCCTAGTGCCGTATTGCTGTTGGAATCATGCGACTGGTTGTGTGAATTGTTGGAACCATTATTGCCATAGATCCCCTTGCTGCTATTTTTGCCAAAGCTGGAAACCTTGCTAAAGCCCCAGCCGGCCGCTCTAGCACCCATGCCTGCCATGGCACCGCCCATTGCACCAGCAGCCATGGCATGACCGCTTTCGTCAGCAAAGCCTTGGCTGACGCCAGTTACTCGTTCAAAGTAGCTGATCCCGGCCAACATGGCATAGCCGGCACCGGCATAGATCACGATTACGGCCAGGGCGTGCGTGATCCACGTCATATCAGTTGGCAGCTTTGTCGGCGCTACAGCAATAAAGATGAAGAACATCTTCAGCACCAAAACGATCAGGACCATGGAAAGATACAATCCCACGATTGAATTGACCAGATCACGCAGCTTTTTCGGACTGCGTACTGACTGGAATGCCAGAATCGGTGCTACCAAGTTCATGGCCGTCAGTTCGAAGATATCCTTAACGACTCGGATTGAGGCAATCAAGAGAATGACGCCTAAGATGATGGATTGCCCCAGCAGGCCCATCCAGTCAACGTCATAGCGCGCATAGACGTCATCGTTGTTGGAGCCGGCCCCAACACCAGTCGCGTTCTTTACCAAGATATAGCCGCCGCCAGTCTGTTTGGACTCATCGTTTAAGTGATACTGAAGCGGTGCCGTATAGTTCTTGTAAGGATCTTTATCCAAGCCCAAATTCTTCAGCGTATCTTTATCCAGATAATCGCCAAAGTCCAAGTTGCTTACGTCGTTTTCATCACTAATGGTATTGAGCTTAGAGATATTTAAACGATCCGGATTTTCCTGCCAGCCATGTCGCACAACGGTACTCAGATCAATAATATTATTTTTGATCGGCTGGATTGCTAGATCATCAGTCATGCCCTTGTCGCTGGCCTGATTTAAGTCCTTGCGCGCTGAGACTGCGACGTTGCCGACGCCTGACGTTGATCCGGCACCACTGACCGTCCGCATCATTAATGGCAGGACCGTTAGTGTTAAGGCAACCATCAAGACGTTCGGCAGGATTTTGCCCCACTTGACGGCATGACCAAGCGACTGGAGTACGATCACGATCAATGCTGCCCCCAGTAAGGCCCAACCAATCGAGGACATTACAACGTACAGCCCGTGCAGTGGCGACCCCTTGCTGGACAAGGTACCGTCCCAGCCCAGCAGGCTGAAGGTTGCCGTAAAGATTTTTTCAAAACCGCGGTTAAAATCATAGATCCAGTGCACTGGCACGGATTGAAACCAGCCGGCCATCTTGCGAAACATACCCCAGGTCAGATGCAGATGCGGTCCCCATTCTTGATAAAATTTGACAATCTGACTGCTGGATCCGTCCGTAATTGGACTGTTGCTGACTGCCTGCGACAGTTCGCTGTCTGTTGGCGCCTTGACTGCAATGATCGGCACCAGCTGCAGCAGGCTTTTAAGCATTGTCAGCATTAAGCGTTCCCCCCTTCAGAAGTTTCAGTTTTTAGTTGCAATATTTGATCCTTCGCTTTGTCAAAAAGCTCTGGCTTGCCATCAAAAAGGCCTGCCAAGTTTTTCCAGCTGTTGTTTTCCGGCTTCGACCAGTAGCCATGCGTATCCTTTAAGAAGCGCATGCGTCGTTCACTGGGCAATCCTTGTGCCAGCAGCGTATAGACTACTCGAAACGTACCATCTAGTAGCTGCTGATTCTGCAGTTCGGCGACTGAAAAGATTTGATCGTTATCATCATCGACCAGATCATTCGTGCCAAAAACATCATCAGGCTGCAGAAATTCCTGCATGAAATCCTCATCACCCAGATGAGGCTTAGCTCCATGCGGCTGATTGCCGGCTACCGATTCGTTGCTGCCAAACGGATCTATTGGTTCGGCCTGCGTCTGGCCATTGTCCATCAGCTCAAGCAACTGATTATAGGCGTTATCGTAGTTAATGCGCAGCGCCTTTAAGTCCAGCGAGCGATGCGGCGATTTAATGCCAATATCGGATAAGGTCATCTGATCGTTGAACTCATGCCGCAAGAACGTATATCTGAATGGCATGGCCGTCTGACCATGGTCAAAAATTGGCATGGCCGCAACCGAATGGCCTTTTTGGTCCTGACGATAGACTGACCGCAAGACGACCATTTCCCCACCCATCAGCTTCATCAGGTCATTCATTGACATGATATCCTGGCTGATAAATTGGTTTGAGAAGCTGGTGCCATGTACGTCGCCCATTTTGCCAGAACTGGTCTGTACGTTGACGGTCCGCTTACCGATTTTGGCCGAAATGGTTTCTGCCGTCTTTTTGGATTCCGTCAGAATGTACAGCAGATTGGCACAGTTGGACTCAATAGTGTCCGCCTGCTGCTGCGAGTAGTTGATCTGAAGCTGCTCCAGGTTTTGCACGATGATATCAAACAGCAGGTTTTGCCCCAGTCCGATTGATACCTTGGTGTCCATATGCGAAATAGGCGGTAAGTTACCAAACTCATCCAACAGAAAATGAACGCGTGTAAATGACTTGCGCCCATTGGCCAGAGCCGTTGAGTAGATCGTGTTAAAAATTTGATCGACGGCAAAAGCCGGCAGCTGGTTGTACGATGGATTATTTGGTGGCGTTACTAGGAACATGGCCACCGGTGATTCGGAATAGTCCATCTTCATTTCTGTAACGTCGCCAGCCAGCGTAGTCTGCTTGATCGTCAGCTTGACCTCTTTTAGCAGTGGCTGATGCGTGTAAGGATCACGCTTGAATGAATGGGCCGTAAAACCGTTGCGTTGATACAGCTTGTGGCCATTGACCACGAGTTTGGCATCACGATAGTCCGGTTCGTTTTTGCGATAGTCGAAATTGATACTGATCGTAAAATCATCTGGCAGCTTAGCTTTGATTGCGTAGTTGAGCATACCAACCTTATCAACGATCTGCGTCCGCTTCTCCAACTTTTTACCGTTGTTGTCGTCAATCTCGATGACAGCCGTCTTAAACTTGTAGCGTTCTGGCAGCCGAAAGCGCATCGTCCGCGGAAAGCCGATACTTTCAAAGTTAACTGAGTTTTTTGAGGTCAGTTTGGCAATGTTCGACTGTTGGTAGATTTTAATTCCTTCCATCGCTGACGAGTAGATGTTACCTGAGGTTTCATCGCCGGCAAACTTGGATTGCGCAAACGAGTCTAGCGCCATCTGCCGAAACTGGCTGTAGTGCTTTTCATTGAGTTTCTGCATTTGTGCAAAGTAGACGAGCAGTTTGTTCTTCTGCCCAGCAATCGTCGAATCACTAGGCATTTTGAGGCTTTTATCTGCCATCAATTCATCTGCACTCGGTACGATATCGCCACTGGCATTGACGTTGACCTGTTTAGAGCCAAGTTCCGTCATCATATGCAGTACGTTGTCCATCGTTACCTCGTCCCAACGATCGTTGCGTTTGGCATAGTCAACAACGGCCAAAATTAAAGCGTTTAGCAGGTTGATTGATGAGTTCTGCCAGAATTTATCCTTGGCGTTTGGATCAACATAGATGCTTGACGACAAGGTATTAACAGCCTGCTGCGTTTCATCATAGTAGCCCTCTTTAGCAAACGAGATTATCTGTTGCAGCGGATTATAACTCATGGAGAAATCCGTGTTTTGCAGGTTAAGCACCTGCACGTTGTACCCCCGCTTTCTGAGCGTCTCATAGCTCATCTGATACAATTCACCTTTTGGATCGTTAACAACCATTGAGCATTTTTCCGAACCGCGTGAAAGAATATCAACCAGCGGCATCACCAGTGTTTCACCCTTACCAGAACGGGTAATCCCGACGATTAGGGAGTTAACTGTTGTCTGGTCAATTGAGTAAAACCCTTTGGCCGGCTCAACAAACGGCAAGGCATTTTTGAGCATAGGCAAACGTGTGGCCAGCTGATTGACCTCCGGCGCGAAATAGTAGCGTAGCCAGGCAACCGGGTGATGTTTCAAGAAGACCGGTGCCGTTGCTTTAATGTGCGATACGGGAATCCCGCCTACGCCATCATACTCAAAGCCGCGGTCTGGAATCTGTGGATATTGGACCAATACCTCATCTTCCGTCGTCAGCCGATCATTGCCATACTGGTTGCCATGATTTGGCCGCCATTTTAGCCAGGTTTTGATCACCAATGGCAACATTACCCCAGCACCAATCAGTTCGACTACTCCAAAAATAAGCGGATTGCTCCGCATGACCTGATAATTTCCTAAGTTGGCCCTCTGCCAACCGTTGCTTAGTATTGAAAATACTTGTGCGTTAACTTGACCGTTCAGAAACTGATAGCTATCCGGCGAGTGAAACCAGTCAATCGTTGCCCGGATCCCCGCGGTTAGCCAACAATTAAGCCAGCTGATAAAGACCGCCCAGCAGAGCCAGATTATCGTCAGCACAATTGGCTGCCCAATCAAGCGCCCCTGTTTTCCATCTTTGCGGCGTCTTTCTCTATCATAATTAAAGGCCAATAGCACCACCATCCTTTCGTAACTTCAGACAAAAGCTTAGTTTAAATTCCAGTTCAGACAAGTTCCGCCATCAAAGCGAAAACGACCATTGTCTGCAAGACAACAGTCGCTTAATTGGATATTACTTGTTAGCATCACTGACCTTATTAGCCAGAGCAGTATCACCGGCTTGGTTCAGTAGTGATACTGCCTGCGTTGAGCGATAGCGATCATTCATGGCCAAGTCAGTTCCCATTGCTTTGACCGCCGCATCAGCAGCCTTAGCATCGTTGTTAATGATTGCCTTGTCCAAGGCGTAGTACTTTTCGTTCTTGTACTTGTCGAGTTCAGTACCGTTATTTGCATGCAAGGCATTCAAAGCAGCCTGCGTCTCATCAGTTGCTGAACTGGCTTTGTAGGATTCTTGAACAACGTTGCTATTGGTCTGCTTAGCCTTGGCAACCTTCTTGTTCATCGTTTGTGTAATCTGTTCTACACGAGCAGCATTTTCTTTATGTTGCCGATAAGTGTAGTAGCTGAAGCCACAGATCATCAGTACCAGCAGCAGGAAGAACATAACAACCAGTCTTTTCACCCCATGCAGCATGCCGTCCATCTGTTTAGTATATTGTTCGCCGTGCCCTTTTGACGTTTGATGATCATCGGCGGCAACTGCTGTTGATTCAACTGCAGCTACGCGCGTTGCTGGCTGTTGCGGCTGCATTTCGGTTGCCAGCTTGAATTTGATGTAGTTGGACAGCGTTGAATTCAGCTCATCGTTTTTATTTTTGGAATCTTTGGTGCTGAGTTCCTTAGCAGCTGCCAGTTTTTCATTCATTAAAGAATCATTTTTTTCCTGCAGCAACTGCTTGTCACTCTTGAGCGCAGCATTTTCAGTTTCCGCTGTTGCCCGCAGCGCTTCAGTGCGAGACAGCTGTTCCTTTAAGTCGCTGATAGTCTTGTTGGCTTCCCGCAGTTCCTCAAACGGTGCTTGGATTCGTTGCTTTTCCGTCTCCGAACGATTTTCTGAAATGACAATCTGTTTGGCATTTAAATGCTCATTCGTCACTTGCGTCCGATAATCGTCTAATTCCTGCGTTTCATCAGTCAGCATCTGCTGAAGCAGATCTAAACCGTTGACGCGCAGTTGAGCAGCATCTTCACGAGCCTGCAGTTCATAGTGGCGCTGTTTCTCTTGGCGCAGCTTAGTTTCCGCATCATCATTCCGCCGCTTAATCTCAGCCCATTCTGTATCAAACTTTTTATTGGCAAGCTGTTCGTAATGCTTGCTAAGTCGTTGTTCGGCCTGCTGTTTGTTGTTTTCGGAATCGCTGTTGATTTTGCTTTGCTGTTGCTGATATACACGTTCAGCCTGCTCCAGGTCATCTTCGCGTTGCCGATCGATTTTGGCATATTCGGCTTTTAACTCTCGTTGTTTAGCAGCATACAGTTCATTGGCGATCTTGGCATGCAGATTTGCTGCATCATTTTTGTGCTGCTTGCGGAAATTGGCAACGGCCTTCTCAATCTTAGTCTTATAACTTTCACGAAGATCAAGAATTGCTTTTTCATTTTTATCATTAATTTTTTCCGCGCTGTTTTGCAGCAGCGCATTAAAGGTTTTCTTGCGCTGGTTTAGCTGATACTCAACATAGCCATGCTGCCCTGGTTCAACTGGATCGAGTTCTGCCACCTCAAACTGCGGTGCCGAGACATGCCCTTTTTCACGGGCAAGCTTTTGTTCGTCGTCTGCTGCATCGGTTACGGCTCTGACGGCCGAGCGTGTCTCATGTACCGTAGAAGCAGCCGGTGCAGTTGGCTTGGCAGCAGGCTTGGGCTTTTCAATCGGCGCCGGCGCTGGAGTACTTACCGGCTCAGCAGCAACTGTTTCGGTTGTGCTTGGCGCGTCATCTTCAATTGGATGATCACTGAAGGTATGCGTTTTTGCATCATAATACTGCTTTTTGGGTTCTGCTTCCGCCGGCGGTTCGCTGGTTGAATAGGCTGGCACGTCAAGCGTAACGGCTCCCTTTTCAATCTCGTCCTTTTTCGGCAGGCGGGCAATTTCATTTTCACCAACGTTCACCGACTCCAGATAGGCCCGTTTTAAGTCTTGGCAGATCTCAATCTTTTCATCATAGGAAACATCGCTGTTTTCTGGCAGATTGAAGATCGTCTCGAAAATTACTTTAGTCAGATTTTGGTAGTCGTAGTTAAGCTTAAAGCCTGGCAAAGTAATGTATTCGTGCGGATTGCCGTCATCAGAGTTTGGCTTGCCCATCTTGGCTTTTTTAGTTTTGTCAAACAGCCAAATGGCCAGATAGTCAAACTCGATCGGCTCTGCTGTTTCGGCAACTACGTCACGCAGATTGTCAAACAGATCCTCAGCCGTCTTAAGCGTGGCAAACGGCAAGGTTTGATCCAAAGCTGGCAGACCATTGTTCTTTTCCGTTTCAGAGGCGCTTTGGATTGCCTCGGCAACCTGCGTATTGTTTTCCGGTTTGAATTGATCGGCAAATTCTAAGCGAATCGTATATTTGTCATCAAGCATGATGCTTTTCTTTTTATTTTTTCTATGAAAAAGTCCCATCGCTAAATCTCCTTATTTATTTTTAAAAATTAATACATGAGTAAGCCTAAACGGATTTTATCGTTAGACAAGTTTCGCCAAACAAAAAAACCAGCCGAAGATTCGACTGGTGAAATAATATTAGGAGATTTATTAAGCAGTTATTCTGAGAAGTTTTGGTTAGCGTAGCCTTCCAGCCAGCTCAGCAGGAACCAAGCGGCGATGCAGACAACAATACCAACACTGGCTTGAATCCAGCGCTTCTTTGCTTTCCGTGCGGCTTCCTCGCCACCAATACCGAACAGGCCAGCTCCCCACATGATTGAGGCACCCATACCAACCAGCGCCGCGATCTTAAGATCATTGGCGATCGTCTTGATCGTGTTAGCCGTATTTTGACCAACGTCAGCGTTAAAGTACAAGGGACTTACCACATGCGTTTGGTATCCAGCCCAGAGATTAAGCATCCAAGTAGGCATTTTCATTCTCCTTTCCAAATGAATTTCGTTTCTACAAACGATCTTTTACCCAGAATAAACATTTTTTTCGTTAGTTTAAGTTTCGCCATCAATAATTTTGGCTTGTTTCTGTTTTAGAATCGCCCGTGTCAGGCCGAAAATTTTCCTTTGGCGCCGACGCCTCGCTTTCAGAAGACGTTGATTCTGGTGGCATTGCTGCCGGCAATTCAGCTAGCCACTGCTTAACCTGATCCGTGGACTCAAGGTGGTACAGTTCCATAACGCGTTCGCCGATCTTTTGGGCGACCTTGGTCTCTTCTTCCTGACTGATCCGGTTGAGCTTTAAACGGGCTGCCTTCACCTTGGCCAGTGCCTGCTCATACTGTTCTTGGGCATTCAGAGTTTTTTTATTCGTAAATTTAGCTTTAGCCAACTTTTGTGCCTTCTTTCGAATTGGTGTCCAGCAGCTGCTTAAAGATAATTTGCCGGCCATTGATCAAATGACGCTGCAGCGGCTGGCGTTCTAGTTGCGTCCGATGGTCAGAAACCTCGGTCTGAATCGTGTGATAGTGATTATCCGGCGTGCTTTCCAGTTGCAGAATAATCATAGATAATGGCGCGGTGACATCGCGTTCGATAACGCGCTCCAACGGCCGGGCACCGTTCTTAACGTCAGTGCCGACATCTGCCAGATAATCGATCAGATCCTGTTGAAACTCCAGCTTAAAGCCATGTTCAGCCAGGCGCTGATTGATGACCTTTAAGTCGTTTCTGGCGATCTGTTCGATGATATCGCGCGTTAACATGTTAAACACGATCTTATGCTGGATTCGGTTGACGAATTCCGGCCGAAAAATATTGGTCAGCTCCATCTGTACCTGCTTGCGGAACGCGTCCCGACGGCGAATTCGTTGTCGTGGCGTCTCATCGACCAGTGAGGCCTCGTCAATGGCATGCTCATAAGATTCCTTATCCGCAATCAGATCTGCCCCCAGGTTTGTCGTCATGATGATAATCGAGTTGCGAAAGTTGGTTGACCGTCCACGCTTGTCGCGCAACTCTCCATCGTCAAGTACCTGTAAGAGTCGATCATGCACGGCCGTACATGCCTTTTCAATTTCATCAAACAGTAGAATACAGTACGGTTGTCGTTTAATCTGATCCGTCAGCAGGGATTGAAAATGATCCAGTGAGGAACGTTCGCTGAATTCTGACATATCGAACCGCACCATTGCTTCCTCATCATCAAACATGACTCTGGCCAACGCCTTTGATAATGCCGTCTTGCCTGTTCCCGTCGTGCCTAAGAAAAGAAACGAGCTGAGAGGTTTATTCGGTGCTTGCAGGCCAGCCTTGGCAATTGTGATTGCATCAGCCACTGCTTTAATGGCTTCAGGCTGCCCTTTGACGGTTTCCCCCAGCTTCTGCCGCATATTGCGCAGACGGACGTTATCATTACGTAGCACATTAGTTACTGGAATGCCCTTCATTTCCTGAAGCACCAAGGCAATCTCTTTTAGTCCAACCTTATCTTTGCCATGCGTTGCAGCAATCGCTCCAGCTTGATCCAATAGATCGATCGCCTTATCCGGCAGGTAGCGGTCAGCGATATAGCGAATTGATAGATCAACGCAGCCAACAACGGCTTTGTCAGAATATCTAACCTGATGATACTTCTCATAGGTTCCCTTAATTCCTCGCAATATTCTGATCGCCGTTGCTCTTGTCGGCTCATTGACCAGTACTTGCTGGAACCGCCTTTGTAGAGCTGGATCGCGTTCGATAAACTTATCATATTCGTCAAGCGTTGTTGACCCGATCAGTTGAATATCGCCCCGCGCCATGGCCGGCTTTAACACGTCGCCCAGATCCATTGCGCCATTGGTTGAATCCACACCCATGATGGTATGAACCTCGTCGATAAAAAGAATGTTCTGCCCTTTTGTCGCCTGAAACTCTTTGATCAGGCCCAGCATTTTGCTTACCGTATCATTCTGACCAAGCGCGGCAATCTGCAGGACCCGAATCCGCTTGTCATTAAGCTGCCGGCCAGCCTTTTTTAGGACAATCAGCCGAGCCAGTCCCTCAACAATGGCCGTCTTACCAACCCCCGCCTCGCCAATCAGAATTGGATTGTTTTTGGAGCGACGATTCAGGTTGTAAATCACTTGCCGAATTTCGTCATCACGAGCAATTGCCCGGTAGGCATTAGGATTCAGCGCTACGGCTGCGGTCAGATCATCAGTGTATTTATCCATCAATGGTGTTTCAGTAGTCACTGTACCGCCCCCTTCTATGGCTGCGAAAGCAAAATTGCCTCAATGATATTGGAAGTTTTGATCTGCTTAACGCCTGTGTCATACCAGTAACACTCAATCATTTCGTTCCGTTGACAGAAGCTGACCTCAAAGCGGCGCATTAAAAATGGGTTGTCGATTTCCCATGTATCCTTGGTCAGCTGATTAGATACAAACCAGTAGTTGCTGTTCAGACCAGCCAGCTCCATCGCATCGCGCAGTTCGTAAATGCGCAGCCTGGTCAGTGTACTTAGGCCATCTTCCCGCCAGCCAATTGGCAGCCGGTTCGGCGCAGTCAAGTCAGTCATGATTGACTTATCTGACCAGCGTTGTGCACTCTGGCGAGAGTCTTTATTCAGCTTGTGGACGACATCAGCCGTGTAGCCGCTTTGGTTAAGTGCACGAAGCGTCTGAAAATGTTTCTGCTCCATGGCCTGCACCTCCATTCACATTGATCTTTACCAAAGATTTTCGCTATCGTCATCATCTTCTTCATTAGAATCAGCTTCATCATCGTCGGCCCATTCATCGTCATTGTCTGCTGCATCTTCTGACCATTTGCCGGCCAAGTCGGTTGGATCATTTTCGGCTACTTGTTCGCTGGCCGTTTTTTCAGCCTCATGTTCGGCAAACTTTTCCGCCACGTCATCACCAGTTCCAACGGTTTTGGCTTCTATAACGTTAGCAGATTCATCTGGTTGCTTCTCTTGAAAATCCCAGTTAAAGCCATCGACGTTTTGGACTTCATCGGTGATAAAGTCATCATCATCATCTTCTTCATCGTCGTCATTCTGAAATTCCTTAGTAGGATCGTAGTCGTCAATCAGACTCGTATCGGTAGTCGAAGCTTCCTTATTAACCGGCGTTAGTTTAATTGGCTGTTCTTCTGATTCTTCTTCATGCTCACCGGCTTTCTCACCATCAGTAGTAGCTTCATTTGATTCAGTATCTGAATTGGGTGCCGGCATTTCATCTTCAGCCGTATCTTTTTCGTCTGTATCAGCAGACAGTAATTCTTCGCTGGCCGATGCTGATTTTGCATCGGCTTCGGCTGCTGGGGATTTTTCAATTTTCTTTATAGCCACAGGTGCCATCGGTTTTTCTTCGATTTTTTCTGTAGGTGCAGGTGCTGCCGGTGCCTCGGCAATCTGTTCAGCCGTCCCAAACCGAAATAACATGACACCGCCCAGATCGGCATAGTTCTTTTGAAAGAGTCTTAGAATCCAGTAAGAACCCATTTGTGGCTCCGTATCAGTTACAAAGTACTGTTGGTAGTCATCTTGTGGCACCATGATATCCAGATCGCCGCATTCAGTACTGAACGTCAGCTGCATCAGGTTGTTGAAGTATGGTTCTTGTTTGATAAAGTGTCCGCGGATTTTAAACATAATGATTCACTCCTCGTATTTTCTTAGTCCTTGTCAAAATCAGGAACAAAAGCGATAAATTTGTGGCCCTTGTATTCTCGTTCGCCAAGTTGACCAGTAATTTGTCCCTTCTTGTAGTCAAACGTAATGGTATTGCCTGCGGAAAGCTCTGTTAGTTCCCCTTGCGTCCAGGTATGTTCGCCCCATTTGGCATTGATCTGGACCGGCTTTCCCTGGTAGGTTACGTCTACCTTGTCACGTTTTGGATATTGCTTCTTTTCTGGCTTGCCAATGGTTTGCTCAACCAATGCCATGTTCTGCTGCAGCAGTGGCTTATCATGCGTAATGACCGTATTAATAGAGTTAAGCACCTTTTGCGGTTTCAGCTTAAAAGCACCAACGGCATCCATACCTTGGAAAAGCTGTTCGGTAGCCTTTGGCGAGGCAATCATGGTCCCCTGCGCAATCACAGCCGACATCAAGCCAGTTTCCGTCAGTGACAGCACACCCTTGGTATCCTTCAGTAAGTGAGAGTTGCTTTTGGCTGAGGTCAGATCAGCCATGGTGCTCTGTTGGGTAGCCCCAGTACCAATACCATACTTGCCGTAGTTGGCCAACCGCTTGAACAGCCAGGCTTTGGTTGGTTTAGATGGCTTTGGATTGGCACCTTCGGCAACGATCGATTTGGCTTGCTTGCCTAATGGCTTTGGTTCCTTAGGCAGTTCACCCTCGCAGTAGATCTGCTTGTAGTTGTAGTTAACCGGCACGTTGTACTGCGTTCCGAAGGCCGGATATTCTTCGATAACTGCTGTAACGACCCGATACAAGTAGTCTTCACCAAGGATTGCCAAGGCCGTACGACCAAGCAGACAATAGATATCTTTGGCACATTGTAAGTCGTTTTTATTCTTCAGCACTTTGCCCAGGTCATCGAGACTGGCTGGCACTTTGGATCCCGGCCGGTTGGCACCGTGCGTAGCAGAATCCTTGACCAATTCCTTGCGTGGCGCTGTATGCGTCAATAGCTTAACGTTGACACCTACCAGCATGGCAACCTCTTTTGAGTTCTGTACTAGCTCATTAAACTGTTCAGTAGTAATCACCTTATCCTCAGTTCGCGGATAGGAAACATAGCCAGCTTCATAGAGCTGCTGGTAAACGTTTTTAATCTGGTTTGACGAGTAGCCTTTTTTACTCAGCAGCGCATCAACCTTGGCCAAATCAAGCAGCGTCTTTGGCATATTGCGCTTATTTTCCAATCTCAAGCGCTTGACATGCACCGGCGACTGATACTGCTGCAGCTCCTGTTCTGCCAGTGCCTTGTCGCTATGCCGAATCTTGGCCAGTTTCTCTTCATCGTCCTTGGCTACCTTGCGAGCATAAACGTGACCTTGATCGTCTTGAAACTTAACCTCGAAATATGGTTTCTTGACGTAGTTTTTAATTGCCTGTTCACGTTGATAGACCATCGACAGCATAACCGACTTCAAGCGCCCCTGATTAACTACCTTAACGTAGTAGCCGGCATTACGAATGTAGCTGGTGGCCAAACGTGTCAGCTGCATTGAGGCAAAGTCCCACTTGGAGCGGACGTTAGCTTTCAGATAGTCGCCGTCTTGCGACTGATCGGAAACGTCCTTAAGATTGCGCATTGCCTTAATGATTGACTTAGGTGTCTCATCATCGTGATACTCACGATAAACCTTGCCATGCCAGCCAATGGCATTGATAATTTCCCAGGCCAGCAGTTCCCCTTCACCAGACGGATCATTATCAGTAGCAATCACAATTGATTGCGAAGATTGACTGACTTTTTTAATCTGACTCAAGAGCTTTCTGATATTGGATCCTTTTGTTGGTTCCTTTTTCCAACTGAAATCGGCCAAATTCCAGGGCATATTTTCCGGCTCCCAGGAACTGTAGCGATCTTTTAAATCATCGGATACCTGATCTTTTGGCTCTGCCAGTTCCATCAA
Organism: Limosilactobacillus mucosae; assembly: GCF_046939755.1. Lineage (GTDB taxonomy): Bacteria > Bacillota > Bacilli > Lactobacillales > Lactobacillaceae > Limosilactobacillus > Limosilactobacillus mucosae_A. The sequence continues at coordinate 12,866 of NZ_JBKZAY010000003.1, read as the reverse complement.
GTGTCCCTGCGCATGCACGATCTGATAGCTATGGCCGTCAAAGCTGCCACTCATGCCGCCCAACGCTTGTGCGAAATTATCGGCTGCTGACTTCTTTTCCGTTAAAATCATATACTCTGCCATTTTGGACTCCCTTCTAGATTCCCTTCATTCAACGGTACTTAATAAAGTTAGTTGAAATCAAACTTTGTTCAACTTTCGCCAGAATATATAAAAAAGGCAACGATTGTTTCGTCACCTTTGGTTAACCTCGTTCCAAGGTTGGAACGAGGTTGCAGATCTTTCTTTTGACGCGCGTGCCCGGCAAGACTTTGCGTCATTTTACTTTAATGTCTTTTTTAACATACAGGCATCAAGCTGGTGGCGATTCAGCCGCACCATTTTGCCAACAACGACGAACGGTATATCGCCATCTGCGATCCAGTTTTGCAGCGTGTTTACGGAAATATTCAAGTATTTTGCAGCCTGCTGCTTATTCATATACTCTGGCCACGTTTGTTCATCGCGCCGAGTTGCCGATCCAACCACCTGGACTGCTGCATCTTTTACTATTTCTAAAATCGCCTGTTTCAAATCATCTGGCAGTTCCAGCTTGACCTTGCTTGTATTCTCAGTAGTTGCTGACACATCGTTCACCTCTTTTGAGTTATTAGAATGTGGTTTCAAACCACACTCTAGAATTTAAGATACTCAATGATAAAATTAGTGCAACAATGGCCCTCTTTTTGTTTAACCTCGTTCCAACCTTGGAACGAGGTTGCGGCAAAAGTAGTATCATTGAATTAAATCAATAGAATTTTGATTGATCCTTTAGCTATGCGCGTGCCCGGCAGCCGTAAATTCATAGAAAGAAGGATCAATCATGTGGACTGAACCCACGAAAACTGGCAAAGTCAAGTTTGTTGAACAATTTAAAAACCCGTTGACGCTCAAGTACACGCGTGTATCAATTACGATGGACAAGAAAACCAATACCACGCGCAAGCTGGCGCAGCAGACCCTGAACAAGCGGATTGAAGAGAAACTTCGTCATCTTGCAGATGGTCAGATCAAAGAAGGCGTTACATTCGGCGAATTAATTGAAGAATTTGAAGTATACTATCAGCAAATGGTTAAACCTTCAACGTTTGCGGCTTGGAAAAATCTCAAGGTGCATATTTTAAAGAATTTCAACTCAGACATTTTGGTATCAAAAATCACCAATAAATATCTGGTCAATATGCTGGAAGCTATGATCTATCAGCGTGGATATAGCAATACTTACGTTGGTCTGATCAAGTTTAAGATTAATCAGCTGATGCGCTATGCGTACCGGCATGACTATAGTGCAACACCAATTGGTCAGCTTGAGATTAATTGGAAACGCGATAATTCAGCGAAAAAAATTGAAAATAAGTATCTTGATGATGATGAGGTCAAACAGGTGCTGGAAGCTGTTAGAGCAATCAATCCAGTACATGCTGACGTCTTGTTGTGGCAATATCTTACTGGCATGCGGATCGGTGAAATTCTCGCTCTGCAGATCAAGAAAGTTTTTCAAGAAAATGGCAAGTGGTATGTCAAAATTGACTGTACGTTGGATTATTCTTACAAACCCAAAAGTAAGTATACAATTAGCAGCACTCCCAAAACTCAAAGCAGCAACCGGACCATTCTTCTGCCAGATAAAGCGGTCAGAATTTTTCGCCAGTATTGTCTGAATAAGCAGCCTAATGACCTTTTATTTAGTATTCAAACTAAAACCGGTATTTTTATCAACCCTACTTCAATTAACAATCGGCTTGACATAATTCAGCAAGAATTGAAATTAGACAAACCACTGTCGACGCATATTTTCCGCCATACGCACGCTTCTAAATTAGCTGAGCTAGGCGTGCCAGTTGAGCTGATCTCAAAGCGGTTAGGTCATAAGGATTCCACCATTACGCGCGAGATCTATCTGCATGTAACAAAAAAGACCGCTGCCCGATACAGCGGTCTGATTAATCATCTTGACGTATGATTTTCCCCTTCAGTGTCCCTTGTAATTTTTTAACAGGTCTGTAATCGTTGGGAATTAGCCTTTTATAAAATAGATAGATAATTTTACGCTATATTTACACATTTTTTACATTAGACAAGTATAGTAGTCAAAGAAAAAAGCCCCATAAAGGAGAGAGATCATATGAACGAGATTTTTAACGATGAGCTAAAAAAACTGCGTGGCCGTTTTATGGAAATGGGGATCAACACCTCCGAACAGATTTATAAGGCAACTAAGGCGTTCATTGATCGCGATGTGGCACTAGCCAAAGAAGTCGGCGAAAACGACCGATTGATCAATGATGGCGAAACCTACCTGGAAAAGCACGCCTTTAAGCTGATGAACATTCAAAAGCCAAAGGAAAACGAGTTTCGTTCAATCATGAGCATCCTAAAAGCAAGCTCAGATCTGGAACGAATGGCTGATCACGCCTCTCATATCGCCAGAGACGCCATCCGTATTAAAGGTATGGACCAACACTGGCCAGACATCGAAAACGACATCGCCGAAATGGCTGAAACCGTGCGTCATATGTTGGAAAAGGCGCTCGATGCCTATGTCTACACTGATGAAAGAACGGCCTATTCAGTTGCCAACATGGATTTGGAAGTCGATAAGCAATATGTACAGGTCCATGAGAAAATCATCAACCGCATGCACGCTCATCCCGAACTGATCAAGGATGGCAGTCACTACATTACCGTGATTCATCTGCTGGAGCGAATTGGCGATCATATCGTTAACCTCGTCGAATGGGTAATCTACGCAGCGACCGGTAAAATCACAGAACTCAATCCCGGCAAGGCTGATCCGGAACTAGTCAATCGCGAGCTCCAAAAACAAGCCGAAACACAGGCAAAGCAGGCCGGCCAAAATAAAAACGTCTGATTCTACGACCGCCAAGCCTTTTTAACCACGGCTTAGCGGTCGTTTTGCATTTTAATAATCCTTGCTTGCTTTAATGATATGTTATTATAATCATATTCAATACGATTAAATGCATGAAGAGAGAGGGATTACAATGCTTTACAATGCGGCACTAGTTTTGGAGGGTGGAGCTTTTCGCGGTCAGTATACAGCCGGCGTCTTGGATTGTCTGCTGAAGCATCACATCGAGTTTAAAAGCGTGATTGGCGTCTCAGCCGGTGCATTGTGCGGTGCCTGTTACGTGGCCAAGCAGTATGGGTACGTAAATCACGTCAACACCAGCTACCGTCATGATTCTGACTATGTTTCGCTCAAACGCGGACTGCATCATGAAGATATTCTCAATCTGGACTTTTTGTTTGATGATCACGGCTGGGACTGGCATCAATTTGATCATCATGCCTATGAGCGCTCTGCATCGAACTTTACAGCGGTGGCAACCTCAATTGAAACTGGCAAGCGAATTGACTTTGTAAACTACCGGCGTGAAGGTTTGGTAACTGCTCTGAAGGCTTCCTGCTCAATGCCGTTTTTAGTTGAACCGCAACCGACTGATCAAGGTCCTTGCCTCGATGGCGGAATTGCTGATTCGATTCCGACTGATCTGGCTAAAGAACAAGGATTTGACAAGATCGTTGTCGTCAGAACGCGTGAGGCCACATATCGCAAAAAGCCTTCCAGTCCCCTGGTCAAGGCGCTTTATCGTCGCCAGTATAAAGACTATCCGATTTTTGCCGAAGAAGGCATCAACCGGCCGGAAGTATATAATCAGCGATGCAACGAAATCGACGCTGCCTTTTTAAATAATGAGCTTTACTGCATTACGCCACAAAAACCGGTTAAGGTCAGCCGATTTGAAAATAACGTCAAAAAACTGGCCGGCTTTCATGATGAGGGATTGCTTGAAATGGAACAGCAGCTGCCTCAGTTGATTGCCTACCTTGAACATTAACCTAACCGTCGTCTTCTTTGGAGGCGGCTTTTTTTATTGGTTGGTCGCAATCGCCAATTTTTAATGGATCATTTCTTTTATCTTTGCAGCTGTTGCCTGGTCACGAAAATAATATTGACTGCCCAGTGATGGCTCTGACAGCAGAATGTTCAAAAACTGCTGAACATCAAACGACTTAGCCAGGGCCGTTAATATAATCTTAAGGTCTTTGATCTGACGCCGCGCGCACCGGTTTGACCGTAGACTGGCAACCAGCCGCTGCGCATCGATCTGGTCAGGCTCGGTCAGTTCAATTACATGCAGATAGTCCTGCAGAATCGACTGGTCAAAAACTTTCAGCTGGTGTTCAGCAGTTGCTTTAAGTCGCAATGCATCAATCAAATAGTCAACGTCTCCTAAAATCTTTCTTAAATTGAATTTTTCAAAATCGATCGTTTCAACCTCATGATGTGCCGCTTTAGTCAGGCTCATCGTTGACGCTGCCGGACCATCATCATCTAAATGGGCACTGATTTTCTGGCGGAATTGATCAATCAGTTCTGGCTCTGGCATTGGTAAGCCATCCCCAGTCAATCGCGGCCAGATCTGTTCACCATCCTCAACTCTGACCAATCGCAATGTTGTACGGTTATATTCAGCATGACCAAGCCAAAATGAATCCTTGATTGCCAATTCTTTTCCCACATCGATAGCGGAGTCTCGCCGGTCCCAGACCGAGGCGTGTTCTTTAACCGAGACCACAAATTTTTTAAGTGTTCGGCTATAGTAATAGGACGCATGGTTTTGGCCATCCACGATCAAAACAAAATGCTCTGCCGTTTTCGGATCACTTTCCTGCTGTTTTGGCGTACTCGTTTGCAAAACCAGCGTATTATCAGCTGTCGGTGAATTAACGGCATTGGTTTTATCAGTATCGGTTTCTGCTTGCATTGCATCATCAGCTGGTACATCAGCACTACTCTCCGCAGCAAGCGATAGTCTCGTTGCATCATCATGCGCCAGATCATAAATCCAAAAGGCCTCGGCACGCTTCTTGGCAAACAGCGTAGGATAGCGTGATTTCAATTTAGGATAATCGGCAGCCAAATCCGTAGCCGATTCCCAGATAAACTGCCGCTCGCTTTTTTGGGTGAAATTTTGGCTGACTGACCAATACCAGCGCGTGTGGCTAAGCGATCGATACAGCAAGGCAAATGACATCTTGATTCCCTCCTTAAGTTTTCAAAAAACATATGTTCGCCATCTACATTTTAGCAGGCGAACATACTTTTGGCAATCTTATTTTTAAACAGTCGGTTAGCTTGATTTGAATGGGTTGCGTATCAATCTGATCATAAAGCCAACAATTCGTTAAAATACCTTAATATTTTCACTGGCAAGGTTTACAAGAATATATAGTAAAATAGAAAGGTGTACTTTTTATTCTAAGGAGCAATTTCAATGAACTTCTCATTCGACAAGCGCGATCATCGCATGCTGTATCTAAAATATACGCTGATGTTTGCCTTTATCGCGCTGTGCATGTTCGGCAGCTATGCTATCACCGGACATACGTTGATCTGGAATAAGGATGCCTTAAATCAGCACGTGCCGCTGCTTGGCGAATATCGTAAAATCGTGCTGGGCTGGCTCCATCATCCGACACGACCATTAAACTGGTGGTCTTGGAACATGGGACTGGGCACCGATACTTTCCAGGTCTTTTCCTACTATTCGATTGGTGATATCTTCGCCTATCTGGCATTGCTGTTCCCAGCAGCTAAGCTAACGCTGGCCTATCAAGTTATCACCGTCGTACGAACGTATTTTGTCGGCTTGACGTTTTGCTGGTTTGCTGGTCATTTTTCTTTTCGCGACCACGTTATCTTAGGCGGTACCGTGGTCTACATGGTGAACTCATACCTATTGTACGCCAGCATCGCCCAGCCGTTTTTCATGACGACTTTTATTCTGTTTCCGATTCTGGTCGTCCAGCTTGAACGTGTCTTGCAAAATGGCTCAGCCTGGCCGCTTACTCTGGCATTTTTGTGGATGCTGATCAACAATTACTATCTAGCCTATGTGTTAGGAATCGGTACATTTATCTATCTGATACTCCGCGTGGCCACTCATTATCGCCACACGCTTAGCTACGGCAGAGTTCTGGCTAAGTTGGCCTTTGCTGCAGTTACCAGTATTATGACCGCGGCCTGCCTTTTGGTTCCAGAAATCATGGCCGTTATGAACTCCACTCGAGCCGGTTCCGAATTTGCCAATGGTCTTAAACACTATCCGTTCTACTACTACCTGTTCTTGCCCAAACAGCTGATCAATGGTGACCAGTGGACGTTTATGTTCTGGTCGGCATTGGGCTTAGTCAGCATCGCTTTTATCGCCATCGTTTATCTTTATACACGAACCCGCGAATTTCCGCTTTTATCAATCAGCCTGGCACTGGCATTGGCTATGCTGTTGATTCCGGCGGTGGGGGCATTTTTCAACGGTATGATGGCGGCCTCCAATCGCTGGACGCTGCTGATCTACCTACCGATTGCCATAACGGTTTGCCTGCTTTTGCAGAATGCGACCCGACTTGATCGGCACACGCTTTGGATTTTAACCTGCGCGACGGGCATCTATCTTTTAGTCTTGGTAGTAACCTATATTTTCCAAAACGACACGACCATGTTTATGCCGATCATCTTTTTGATTATGTCGCTGTTGATGCTTTGGATCATTAATCTGCATGGCACGCCGCATCCCGATCGCTGGCTGGTTACGATTATTTTGGCCAATGCTGCCTGCAACGCACTGTATGTCGGTACGCCTTATAACGGTAATTTCGCCAACAGTACATTGGTGCGCGGCCAGTATCAGTCGATTGCCCAAAATCGCTATGGCGGCTTGGAAAAGGGATTGAACGATGGCTCGTTTTTCCGGGTGTCCACGATCTCCAACAATCAGATTACTTCTGGCGGGCTTTTAGATAATGATCTGACCTCAGGGATGCACAATATCGATTCATACTACTCACTGCAAAACAAGTACTTAGGACAATTTAGTACCTCGTTGCAAAATACTCAGTATCAGGCTAACGTTCCATTGCGTCAGGTTGATGATCGGACCGTTTTGAATAATTTCCTTGGCGTCAAGTATCTATTCGTACAAAGCAACAGCGATAACGCCAATAAGATTCCGGGCGGCTATTTCCTTGATGCCACTACGGAACCTAAAATAAACTATGACGTTGGTCAGCCAGCCAATCCAACTGATCAGACACAGCTGGTTCCAACCACTACCAATCGTTATCAGACCAATAATGCCTTTCCGCTGCTTTATTGGCAGGATTCCTACATCAGTAAAAAGACCTACCAGAAGCTATCGCCTACTGCTAAGGAACGTGCCTTGGCCAGCGGGGTAACGATTAGCTCAAAAAACAACGGCGCCACCAATGGAATGAAGACTGCCAATTTGAAAGGCAATGTCATCAAACTTAAGTCGCAGCTGGTTTCAAACCGCTTAAACAAAATCAAAGCAACTGATCTTAAATATACTGACAGTCTGGAAACCTATCAGCTGCAACTGCCGCAGTTGACCAGCAAGGCATTCAAAAAACAGCTCAAAGACAGTGAACTGCACGTTGAGTTTTCCTCGATCAAGTACCAGCCGTTTTCAATGAAACAACAGATCGCCTATGAGCAAAAGCACGAAGAACAGCAGTCAACGAATCCTGGAGATATCGTCAACTATCGCTTTAACCAGTACAAATTCTGGCGCTACCATATTCTGAACGGTTCACCAGATATGAGCTATGCGATTAAGATCTCCAGTCGACTAGGTACAGAAAACTTAGAACAGCCTAAACAAAGCAAGCTTTCATTCTTCAAGCTAGTCAAAAACGGCACGATGAACATTGGCTACTTTGCTAAGGGAATGCCATCTTCTTTAACCCTCAAACCTTCTAAGCTGGGGATCTATCAGTGGCAGTATCAAGTAGTTGCCGAAAAGCTGGGAACCAAATACAATCAAGAAGTGCGTCAGATTCAAAAACACGCGCTTAAAAACGTCAAATTCAAACGCAATCAGCTTTCAGGAACGATTACGACTTCGCGGGTCGGTATTCTGACTTCTTCGATTCCATACTCAACTGGTTGGACGGCGACCGTTGATGGCAAAAAGACTGCCTTGCTGCGGACCAACCAAGCTTTTGTCGGTCTGCGCCTGTCTGCGGGAACTCATCGCGTTGTCCTGCACTACCACGTACCAGGTTTGGCTCTAGGCTGTAAGATCAGTCTGGTTGGTTTGATCTGGATGCTTTTGGCTGCAGTTGCCAGTTGGCTGATCAAACGTCACGGTGCCAACAAAGCTTCAGCATAACGTTTGATCAACAAGTCTAAAACTACCAATAGCGCTATACCAGGCTTCAAAGCTTGATATAGCGCTATTTTAGTTATCAATCAGTTTCAGTTGAGCAGACTGCCTCTACATACATGGGGAATACTTATAATCCCAGGGCTGGCAGTCGATTGAAAGAGGATCACCCCCACATACATGGGGAATACTAATCATAAACCGCTAAGATTCAACTCAGATTAAAATATTGATCCGCGCTAAACTATTGTCACCTTGCTACAAACGAATTATTATTAAAACTAATTACTATACTATTGGGAAAATTGACTATGAATCCTCGCAAACACAAAATTCTGTTGTTCTATCAGCTGTTTATTGCACTGATCGCTTTAATCTCAATTCTTCTGCTGCTGTTTGACTGCGCTCACGCCATTAATCTCAGCCAAGCGCCCTACGTTTGGATCGATCGCGGTATCTGGGTAATCCTGGTGATTGACTACTTTACGCGCCTAGCAATTGCAAAAGACAAAATTCAATTTTTCAAGGAAAATATCTGGGATCTGCTTTCAATCATCCCGACCAACTCAATCTTTACGCTGTTCCGTTTTGCTCGGGTCGCCCGCGTCTTTCATATGCTGCGCGTCTTACGGCTTTTGCGCTTGGTTGGCCTGACGGTACGCTTAAAAAGATTCTTTCATACGGATGGCCTGATCTACTATCTTTATCTTAGTTGTGGGATTTTATTCATTGCTTCGGGAATGTATAGCATTTCAGAGGGCGTCTCATTTTCAACGGCCTTTTGGTGGGCCTTGACAACCGTTTCAACCGTGGGCTATGGCGACGTCTCACCGACTACACTCTGGGGACGGATTGCCGCGGTTTTGCTGATGGTCGTAGGTGTCAGCATCATTGGGCTTTTGACCAGCACGATCACGACTTATTTTGAACCTACCAATCCGCATGAGGTCACCAAAAAAGAAATCGCCAAGCTGCATGCCGAAAACAAGCAGCTGCATCAAGAACTATTGGAAATCAAACAGATGTTAAAAGAGCAACAGCACCATGACGCTAAATAAAAAGCAGTGCCGTATCAAACATTTTTAGGGCCCTGTTTTCTTCTAAAATTGCATGATAAATCAAATTCATTGATACGGCTTGGCAGCAGACTTTCCTGCGGTCAGGCCGTTTTTTATCTGAGTTCATTTGAGATATGATTGCTGCTTTGTTTCTTATCATATGGATGCCTTTCTTACCAGATCTGCTTAAAATCGTTTTATCAGGCTTCCAACCCAAGTTTTCTTGAGGCACTAACTATGAATTGCCACTTCTTTTACTTTCTCGTTATAATCAGCATCATTTTCTTAGTCGCTGTCATTATTTTATTGACGCCAAACATTCATTTAATTATTGGTTCGAATTTTATCTATTATTTTTAGTTAATGTAAATTAATGCTGTTGCTATTTAGTTTAACATTACGAAAATATAGAATCGTCGTTGCCAATTCAGACATCAAAAAAGACCATCCAAAAGCGATTGCCTCACTAATCAGATGACCTCAAATGGCTAATAATATTGTCAAGCTCAGCGCTTAATGACATTGCGTTTATTGAGCAGGACATTATTAACTGACTACCAGTATAAATCAATTATACGATATTTAAGGTTTATTAAAACCCCATCATGAAACTGTTAAACAAATTTTAATAAAACGTATATTAGATTATCGTTTTAAATATCGAACAAATTCTTCAGCTGCCATATCCCGATCTGAATTGAGCAAAGGAGAAAACAGCAGCCCAAGGCCAACATAAAGCATGATGCATGCCCAGACGATTGGCTCCCAGCTCTTGATCGGCCAGCTGCCAAAACAAATGCCGACTACAAAAGCAGCCACGATCAGCAGCACAGCAACGGCCAAAGCAGCATTGCGCATCCGCTGCCAGTATTTGCCATAGGGGTAGACGAACTGTGAGATCCAGATTTCAAGTTCCTGACCAGTGGCCCCGCCCCGCCAGATTCGCAGCATTTTTTCATGAGTCTCATCCCAGACAAACGTATCAACCCGTTCATAGCTAACAGCTGCAGGTTTGCCGTCGGGACGCTGCTCGTGACCATTTTGACGCGTTGTCAGCTCAAAAATCGTTCTTTGTCCTTCCAGCTTGACTTCACGACAACGCACCAGATCTAATTGCATGTCTAATTCGCGCCGACTTTCATACACTCGCTGCTCACATTCCCGCAAGAAAGCTTTAGATTCCAGCGGTGTCATATACTGATCCATGATTCCTTTAGCTGCATCACGATTATTATTGGCAAGATGTTCGCTGGCAGCTTCAAGCGTTTTGTGAAAGCCATTAAAGATCCGCAAACCGCGCAAAGCCTCGGGCGAATCCAGCGGGAGAATCTGCCAAGAGATCGGATGCCGTTGCGACAGCACGTTGAGCCGGTGACGTCGCATCCGTCGACAAAAATCCCCCCATAAAAAGCCAACTGCCAACATCAAAAATAAGCCTAATACTAAAAGGCAAAAAAGGCCCCAGCCGTCAGACATCATTATTAAACTTATCATAGTCTCACCTTCCGCATGGTTTGTCTTAATTATAATCGATTATGAGATTTGGTGGCGATAGAAATTAGGCAAAATATTCAAGACCCAAGTCATCAGCCGCGATATTTTTAAAGTCCTTAATATTAGTGATTACCTTTTCGTTAATCAACAATTTATTATTCATAATTCATAATTTACAATTCACTATTTACATTGAGGGAGATTATTAAACAGTAAACGAAATGCTTTAATATCAACAAGTTTCGTTAACATTTCGCCTAAGGTTAACTTTTTACTATTTACAATTCACTATCAACAATTCATTATTTACGTTGTATTAGTTTAGTTCAAAATAAAACAGCGAATCCGCATCCAAAATCTGAACGTGGATTCGCCGTTATTGATTCAACAGCATAAGTCAGCTGCCGATTCTCTCTTTACCAATCATCTAATCACAATTTTAACCAGTTTGTCCTAAAACCGGTTATTATTCTCTGACTAACTATGCAGGTTTAATTCTACCGATTCTCGTCTTATTTTCAAGCATTTAGCCTCAACATAAAAATAAGTTCTTCATTAGAAATCCGAAAGCTTTTCGTTTAACCACACGAAAGGAAAAATCATTTAATTTGAAAGCGATTTCTTGACAAAAGTAGCCGATATGATATGCTAATAGCATAGTTTGTTAAAGGGAGGCCGCTAATATGGTCGAAGATGAATACACTTTGGTTTTGGTAAAACCGGATGGCGTTAAAACGCGTCACATCGGCGACATTATTACTCGCATCGAACGCAAGGGATATCGGATTGAAGCGTTGAAGATGATCAATGCTACCAAAGACGAACTTGAGCGCCACTATTACGATAAAACCGACAAACCATTTTGGCCTGAAATCCTGACTTACATGATGGAAGGACCAATCGTCGGCATGGTCGTTTCTGGAACTAATGTCGTTGAAGCCATTCATAATATGGCTGGAGCTACCAATCCGGGCCAGGCTGAATGGGGGACGATTCGTGGTGACTTTGGTCGTGAATGGCCAGATGGCGTTTTGCGGAACGTTATTCACACTTCCGATACCGTTGACGGCGCAGCGCGTGAAATTAAGATCTGGTTTCCCGAATTTAATTTCTAACTGATTTCAATCCCGGCTTGACATTTAAAGTCGGGATTTTTTATTGCGATAAAAGCGCCTCAAGACCGTAAATTAGTCCTAAAACGCTTTTTTCTTTGCCAATCAATCGCTTACTTTGTTGAATGCTTGTGACCACTGTACATTCCTTGCCAGTTGTGCTGTAGTTTTGCATAAACGTCAAAGTGCTGATCACATTTGGGAATCAACGTATTTGCGGACAGCGCGCAAAGTTGTCTTGTAATTCTTGGAACAAAATAAGCTCACCATTATGCTGGATTGGAATTTTAAAGCGTGAAATCCAATGCCCGCCAAATATCAATGAGTCAATTATCAAGTCAACCTCAGCTTAAGAAATCCGAATAAAATTGCGAACGTCTCGGTCATCATAAAATTTAAAAAACCAACACCATTAGCCTTGTCTTCTGCCAATCGGCATTCGTTCATAGTTTCATGATTCTTGACAACGACAGACGTCAAAGCCATCGTGCTTGGATCACCTAACCCATCTGCTATAATCAGTCGCTGCCTTGCTCTTAATAGTCATCCAAAATGTTACTCAATGAATCGCTGGTATTACCATTACTGCCTAAACCGACCTTGATTCTAAAAACAGATATATCAGCGTAATGTCCGACTAATTGCCCCAATTATGATCAAGATGAGTTCTGAGGCATAAACAATCATATTCGCGATGTGGTAAATCCTAGCAGTTTTATTCTAAAATTATGTAAAAAAAAGATCATGTCCAAATCAATTGAACATGATCTTTTTAACAGAGGCGGTATGTGGGATTCGAACCCACGCATGTCGGACCCACAAACCGATGTGTTAACCAAACTTCACCAATACCGCCATAAGTGGAGGAGGGTGGATTCGAACCGCCGAACCCGAAGGAACGGTTTTACAGACCGTCGCGTTTAACCACTTCGCTACTCCTCCATAATAAA
>NZ_JBKZAY010000002.1:0-174901 GCF_046939755.1 Limosilactobacillus mucosae | reverse complement strand
ACTTGTCTGAGGTGTGGAAAATATGGGCACCATATTCGTGTACCTGGATGCCATCGACTTTTTTAGTATAGATATTGCCTGCAATATGGCTGCGCTTTTCAATTACCTTAACGCGCTTGCCACGCTTGGCTGCTTCATAGGCAAAAGTGGCTCCAAACAGGCCGGCGCCTACTACCAAATAATCATAATTCATATAAAAGGACTCCTAAAATTTGTTTCATAAATATATCATATCATTTGTAAAAGTTTCTAAATGGTTTAATAACGAGTCATTTACTTAATCGTTATGCTTCCACCACTATGTCAAGTTCACTGCAATATTCGTTTGGTTTTGTTCCACGATTCTGTGAATGTCAGATACAATACCACTAAGCAAGAATATTATTATGGCTTCAGAGTATATATGATTACAGATACACAAAACCAATTCTTATTTATAAGTTAACTCTAGCTCCTAGCTCTTTTTATTTAGTACCTAAATTAAAAACATAAGAAATAAATTCATTTTTTAATAAAAAAAGTATTACAGTGTAACATAATATCGAACATGGAATGATAATAATCAATCTGAATACAAGTCCACTAATAAATTTTTCTCCCAGTAAACAAATTAAACATATTGAACTACATGCTATTAATACTGTTAAAAAATTATTAATTGTTTTTTTACTTTTCAGATCATTAGTTATTAGGTCTCTACAATAATATAAATTAATTATCATTGCTAAAAATTCCGCTATAAGGGTAGTGAATGCAGAACCATTTTCTGAAAAAGTAGGAATAAGTATAAAATTAAATATGATATTTATAGTAGCAGCTATTATGTAACTTAATAATAACTTGTTTTCTCTTTTTGCTGGTAAAAGTACACAATCATTTAATATCGTACCAAAAATTTTAAAAATCAATGCAAAACACAATATTCTTAATGAATACGCTGCACGTATATATTTATAAGAAGCAATAATAGTAACTATTTCGGGGCTTAACATAAATAATCCTACCATTGTAGGTAATACTATTAAAATAACCATGTTTATTAACTTTTCAAGCAAATAATGATATTCTCTTGTTTCACCATTACCTAATAGCATTGATAATCTTGGAACCGTAACTAGTAGTGTTCCCCAAAGCAGGTTAGCAACTAAACTATATATTTTTACAGAAACACCGTATATGCCTACGATATAATTACTTTTCATAAACCCTAAAATTGTAGTATCAGAATTCACATAAATCTGTACAGCAATATTAGAAGCAAAAATTATCAATATGGGTTTCCAAAATCTGTCCCAATCAAAATTAAAATTTAATTTTAGATCACAAAACTTTTTCGCATATATAAAATTCAATACATATGATCCAGTCGAGGCAAAAACTGAAATCCAAACATATTTTAAATAATCTGATGATTGTTTAACAAAAACAAATAGTAAAAGCATGGAAATTATTTTAAATAATATATTTCTAACTGTTATATATGCATACTCTTCAAATATTGTATAAATCCAATTAACCCCCAATGTAGTAAATAAAATCTGTATACTGAATATTAAAATAGCAATTTTATATTTATGTAAATCTGAAAAAAAGAACAAAATTATTCCTAATAAAATATATGAAAATATCGTTGAAATTAAATTTATTGTAAACACTTTACTTGCAAATTCACTCAACTCTCTCCTGCTCTTCCTTAAACTGGCTCCTTCTCTTACAGCATACGAATTTATTCCTAATCCTGCTATTAATAAAAAGTAGCTAATTATAGAATTTGAAAAGTTATACTTTCCCATTCCTGAAACACTTAAAATTCTAGATACATATGGAAAAGTAATTAAAGGGAATACTATATTAAGTAAATTTTGAAATCCACTTAATAATGCATTAATCCCTAAAGATCTTCTTTTCAAGTTTCTGTACTCCTTTATCATCTATTAAAATTTTAATCACTGCTTAAATATAATCGGTAATTCGTGCTATTAAAAAATCCAACACAGTTTATCTTATCTTAATAAGTAATCAAACTTAAAAGAATTTATAGCTATGTTGGAATATTTTTATTTATACTACTTGACATTTTGAGTATTCAGTAATTCAACGTATAATTTATATATTTGATTCGTATTCTTCTTAGAAGTAAATGTATTATTGGCAAATTTTTTACCTTTAATAGCTAGTAATTTGTCTCTTTGACGATCTTTTATAACTTTGATCATTATATCAGCAAGATCATGTTCATTCTCAAACATTATTCCATAAGTCCCATTTTTTAAAATTTCATTTGTTGCTGCACTTTTTCTCCCTAAGACCAGTAATCCGTTCATCATGGCTTCAACAGTAACTCTACCAAAAGCTTCAGCTATTGAACTCATAATGAATACATCACTTTTAAGATAATACTTAGTTGTATCATTCGAATATCCGCAAAATTCTACATAATTATTTAATTCCAGATGTTCTACTAATTTTTCCAAGTATTTTTTTTGAGTTCCTTCTCCAACTAAACGATACTTAAAATTTTTAATACCTTGTTGTTCAAGTAATTTTAAAGCTTTAATAACTACATCTTGGCCCTTTCCAGGGTATAAACCACCAACGGTTATAAAGTTTACAATATTTTCGCTTAGAATATTATTATCATTATTATAGGAGTCATCAATCCCGTCATAAATAACATGAATCTTATTACCAAACTCTAACTGGTATTTATTTTGTATTGAATTTGATATTGCTACTAATGCTTTAGATTGGGACATTAAATCTAGAGCATTTTTCTTATTCCAAAAAGTCATTTTTTGATCTTCTTCTAAAAATTCACGAATATGCCAAATAACTGGTATATTTAAGTACTTTGCCGCCTTTGCTCCTACATAATCCCAAGATGTGTTAATATGTATAATATCAGGATTAAATTTTTTTAAAGTTTTAATTATCTTATGTAGCGCTATACTATTAGCTCCTTGCTCTGCAATCCATCTTAACTTCTTTGTAAATTTAGTTTGTTCATTAATAGGAACTATCCAGTCATGAGAATGAATCATTACGTGCTTAATGCCCATTCCATCTAGTAAATCTGTACCATCTCCTGGTCTAGGTAGAAACACTAAACATTCAACACCATAGTCTTCTTGTAATGATTCAACCATAGTAGCAAGACATTTAAAAGCACCTGAGAGCTGTGAATTATCTGACGCAAAAAAAGCAACCTTCATATAAAAACCTTTCTAGACTTAATGGTCATATTCTTTCTCACTAATTTTTTCATTATTTGAATAATATTTAAGAAAACTTGGAATAATCGTAATCAAAAATGGATTATCTCTACAGCTTATTAATAAAGGATCGGAAATTCCATGTAGTGCTATAATTCCTAACATCATTGCATAATAATAATTTTTACTACTAATCGCATTCTTACTTAATATATCTAATATTACACATACTCCTATTAAAGTAACTATTCCCCCAGTAAAGAGAATTCTAATATATGAAGAATCCACATAGAAGTAATTATTATTACCACCCATCTGATTCCAAACAAGATGCTGTCCTAATGGCAATATTTTATAGTTAATAAATGCATTTCTATTTAAACTAAGCCTAAAATTAGACAACCTATCTAAGTCAATCATAAATTGTGTGGTCCACAGTTTGTTATAAATTAATTGAAAGCCTATTGTTGTAATTGCAGTTATAGATGTAATATTTTTAAAAGTAAAATCAACAATCTTATTTTTAAAAAAATATTCTCTGATAAGATTACTTCTAAAAACAAATGATGTTATTAATGCTAGATTAATTAACAACCATGCCGCACTGGTTAAAGTTTTTTTATAGAACCAAATATTAATAAATAAAAAAATAATTAATTGTAAGGTTTTAATCTTCTCCTTTTTATATGCTAGAAATCCTGCAACAGCAGATAGATACATATCAGGCCCAAAAGATACCCAATTAAATCCAACACTTTGTCGTAATTCATTACTTGAAGCATCAATTATTTGATCATTATTTAATATATGAACAGACATTAATAAAATTATTAAAAAAATTCCCGCAAAAGTTGCACAACTGTATCGTTTTAAAATATCATCTATTTCATAATCAGAAACTATATAGGCAAAAATGGGTATTAACAAAAGATTTTTATCCCATTTATTCATAAAAATCATTAAAAACATCCAAATTACTATAATTAGTAAAAAAAACATCAACCTAATGTTTATTTTACTATGACTTACGCAACGATAAATTACTCCAAAAATAAGAAAACAAAAGAGCGTTGTCATAATCAGATTTTTTATCATAGTATATTGTATAGAAATGTTAGACTGTACTAAAACATATAAAAAAGTACAGAGTGTATACAAATCTAAAAGAGTAAATTTAAATATATCAAAATTTTCTTTAAGCATAAAAAATATCGTCCTATTATAATTTATATTAAATGATAGCCATCTATAAAAGTCTGGTGATTTTTTTAAGATATGAAATATCAATTTAAATTAAAAAAAGTTTAAAAGCTGTTCACCTGTAACACGACTTAAGAATACCTCTAGTGGTGTACAGTAATTAATTGATTTTCGAGAAATATTGTTTCTTCGAAAATCAGCTGAGTGATCAATTCATCTGGTAAGTTACAGAAACACTTTCGCTTACTAAGGCCACACGCCACAAAAGGCTATTGTTGTTTTCATTCAGTCCTCGCTGGAGATGCACCGGCTTTGGCAAAATAGGTATGAATATCGTGCTGATTGGTAATATCACGCCAATCAACAAATTCCTTACAATTATCAAATGGTAATTAACTTAGCGGTAGCTTAGAGAGTCAGTCCAGTAATCCAGATGAGCGTTAATCACCCCGTCAGTTTTCCGATGGACGTTTGTTACGTTGGTAGGCTTCCGTATATTGCTTAATTGTTTTCCCAGTATCAAGGAAGTGATAGACACGATAGATGATTTTCTGGCTCCGCTTGAGAAGTTTGGCTACGGATAGACTTTTATACCATGATCCCAGAAATCGGCTATGGGAGTTAGTTCGTGTATGCTAAGATGTTTATAGACTATTTGTGATTTTTCTTTACTTTTGTTTGTGGTTATTCAAAAGTCTATCACAAATAGCTTTTTACTTTTCTAACTTAATTTTATAAACAACGAGATATAAAATATATTGTATTTTTCTTAGGAAATTAAAGCATAGAAGCTACTTTCAACATGTCCTAGACATTCAAATTGGGCTATCTCTATTCTAATGTAGTTTTTCGTTTCGTGGATCAAACGGTCTATTATTAATGCGGTGTTTAATGATACGTAATACTGATTTTAACTTGCTAGATTCAACTTGATAAACTGGTAATTCTTCTATTTCTATACTAT
The DNA here is from genome assembly GCF_046939755.1 of Limosilactobacillus mucosae. Taxonomy (GTDB): domain Bacteria; phylum Bacillota; class Bacilli; order Lactobacillales; family Lactobacillaceae; genus Limosilactobacillus; species Limosilactobacillus mucosae_A. The sequence goes on along the minus strand of NZ_JBKZAY010000002.1, from coordinate 169,525 downwards.
TATGCTTAATCCAAACATTAAGCAAACGCTCAGACATAAAACCATATGCTCTTTGTTGGTAAGAGGAACGGCTGGAAATATCACCATTCATTTTCTCTAGTTTAAATAATACATTAAAAAGCCATTCACAATACTCATCAAAAATTTTTTTGGGCATAATCATCATATTAAGCATATTACAACTATAACCATTCATAACCTCATCAAAATCATGCAAATAACTAGGAAATGTCTTTAAAATAATATCTCTTGTATTATAATAGTCATTCTTGTCGTGGCAATAACAATATGCTTCACTTATCTTCATAGAGAACTTATTTGATTCTGGTAAAATAATCCTATTATTAGATAGCATACTTTCTACATCTTTTTTGGAGATGATCTTTGCCATCGAATGTTTTTTCATGAAAAATCTACGATAATGTTCTATTGACACAAATTCACTATCTCTATCATTTTTCCAAATCCAGTACAGTGCTGTTAATTCACAAAAGTTCTTGTTCTTCTTCGAAATGTTATCTCCTGTAATATCTCTTAAATAATTATTTGAATTTTTACCGTTTCCAACAAAAATAGGCGTTCTTCCGCTAGGAATATCTTTAACTTCTTTATGAGTAACCATATACATAGTTAACTTACTCATCAGTATTCTCCTCATTTTTAGATTAATAACTTCTTAGTATATTATTTCAAATTTTTTTCGAGTATACATTCTCATAAAACTTGTCTGCATTCTTCTCAACATCATATCCATGACTAGATAAGTTTAATATATTATTACTAGAATCTATAAGACGATTTCGTAACTTAATCATTTTAATTTGTTTAACCCATTTAGTAATGGAAAGAGAGATAAAACTTAGTTTATTAATTACATCAACTTCACGTGAAACATGATCTGACACAATGATCGGCAATCCATTGGCCATTGCTTCAATAACTACAAAAGGTTGTCCTTCAAAACGAGATGGTAAAACGAAGATATCCATTGCAGATAAATATCTTTGCACATCATTAACTACACCAGTGAATATAACTCTATCACTTAAACCTAAGATATCTACTTTCAACAAAATATCTTTAAAATCAGGTCCATTTCCTATTAATATTAATTTGTATTTCTCAGGAAGTTGTTTTAAAACATCTAATAAAAATAACTGGTTTTTTTGATAATTAAATTTACCTACATTACCTAATAAAATGTCATTTTTATTAAGCTTAAATTTTTTCCTAATTTCTGTTCTATTGTCTTGATTATACTGATAATCTTTGAGAAAAATACCATTATCGATTATGTCAAATTTTTCATTTCGAAATAACCATTTTCCTGCTGCATTATTACAAGCAACCCTCCGATTTACAAATATTTCAAATGGTATTCTTAGTAGCCTGTTTAATTTTTTATGTTCTGTTACTGTATTATGACTATGAGCAATTCGTATCTTTACTCCTGCAAAAAAAGCAGCTGCTAATTCAATAGCCATAATTGTACTGCTACCATTAACATGTATGGCATCATAATTATTTTTTCTTAAAAGTGATATTAATGAAGAAAAATAATGCAGTGGCTTTGAGTCCCTGTCGTGTAGAATAAACAAATCAATATTTGCGCTCTGTAGTTCTTTTTTTAGATTTGAATCAACATCATTAGGAGCTAGAATGTCTATATCCATCCTTGGTCTGGTAGCCATTATTTTTGCATTATTAATAATAAATGTTGAAATTCCGTTCCTATCTAAGTTATTCGTACTAACCATTAATACTTTCATAGAAGACATATCCAATCTTTCTATTTAGTTTCTTTGATAATCCAATCCACAATCTCGCTATTTTTAATAGAAAATTTCCTTGCAATCAATGCATTACTTTTTCTCAGTAAATCTTTATCATATATCGTAAAAGTGTATGGACTACCATTTTTTCCACGACTAAAATCAACTAATCGCATATTATCTTCGCCATAAAAATTATGGTACATATGCGACATGAACCCGCAATTAAATGCCACAGTCTGTACTAACAATTCGTCTGAACAATTTGTCCACTTAAATATTTTTCTTAGTTTCGGTTCGTTTTTTAAAATATTTTCTACAAGATCATCAGTTATACTAACCCAATTCGATCCTAATTTTATTTTCCAATTAAGATTTTTAACTCGGTTAACACATAACACTATCTGCAGCGCTAATAAACACCTTTCAAAAAGAATGAAAATTTCATTTAAAAATTGACATTTAAAACGTCGACGATAATTTTGTAAAAGATGATATAGCTTAGTCCTTCTTTTTATTTCTGGATCATGTTCATTCTGATAGTTCTTAAAATCTACAAATTCTTTTCCATTATTTTTTGCAAAGAATTCATCAAACTTTGAACTTGATACCAGTAATAAATCCTGTCCGGACATCATATGATAATAATCGTATGGACCATATTCTCTTGATTTTTTAAATAAGTAAATTTCTGCCATAGTTTGAGAATATCCACCCCAAAATACTTTATATTTACTAAAAACATGTACTTTGGAAAATCTAGTTGACAATTCTAGCGCAGTCTTTGGGAATTTTTTCTGCTTTTGATCAATATGAATAAAGATATCATGATTAGGGTAATCAATTTGCTGAAGAAGTAGTTGCAACTGCCCCCAGTCACCATGAGCCATAATAAGAAATGCATGTTTTAACGTCATTGCTATTTCACTAGTCTTTCTACAATTTTCTCTAAATCTGCGTTAAATTTCTTGTTATTACTGGTTTTACTACTATTTTTTATTTTAACAAAATTATCATAATTGAAAATTTTAACAGCTAAATCATCAATTTGATAAACCGGGATAATATTATTCATTCGCTCAGCAATTAGGTTAACAAAATCAACTTGGTGATTATTAATATGTTCATTAAACTCAACTTGACGCGGCACCACGATAGGGACTTTTCCATATTGCAAAGCCTCTAGAAAACTAGAAGGCCCGCCATGGGTAATAATTATTCTTGCAGTTTGATATGCAGTTTGCATTTCATTAAAAGACATCATCTTATGCCATTCACAATGCTCTGGTATATACGTACTAAACCCAGTCTGAATAACTACTTTTTCTTTAATTTTCCCGTCAGCTACCAACCTATCAACCTCTTTAATAAGACGATTAAAAGGCTGTTCGTGGGTTCCTACAGTTACGAATATCATAATTCTCCTAAAATTTAAAAAATACTACCTAAGTTAATTGCCTTGGGATATACTTTTTTCATTTCTTCCCACTGCACAATAAATTTATCAACAATTGGATATACCAGTTTTCCAGTCAAAGTTGGTTTGTCATAACGGTCAAAAACTTCTATATAGACTAATTTACAACCCATTAACTTACCAATATAAAAGAACGGCACAGCAACTGCTGCACCACTTGAAATAATTACGTCAGGTTTTTCTTTCTTTAGGATTTTAATTGCAAGGTATGTATTTTTAATCAGGTTCTTAATGTTTCGGTTCGTAGGATAGTAGCATCCGTACATTTTTTCATCTGCTAATTTACTTCGAGCATCTTCTTTATCAAAGGTTACCCAAAATCTATCTTTAGTACTCCAAAATGGTTTCAGCATATACAAATGTGTTAAATGTCCACCACTTGATCCAACTAAGCATACCTTCATTATGTATTCTCCTAACTCCTAATATGCACTATTCGGAAAGATCATAATCTTGACCGTCATAAAGATAATCCGGCAGTCATACCAAAAACTGGCTTTATTTATGTATTCAATATCTAAACTGACCATTTCATCAAAACTGGCCTTATTGCGAACCGTTGCCTGCCAAAGTCCCGTACAACCCGGCGTAACCAACAGTCGCTGCTTATCATAATCAGTATATTCAGCGACCTCGCTTGGCAGCGGTGGTCGTGGGCCAACCAGACTCATATCCCCTAAGAGGACGTTAACCAATTGTGGCAGTTCGTCTAAGCTGTATTTACGAATCCACTTGCCAGTTTTAGTAACCCGAGGATCCTCTTTCATCTTAAACATCGCGCCTTCAACCTCATTCTGGTCGAGCAGCTGTTGTTTAATCTGATCGGCATTCTGTACCATTGACCGGAATTTATACATCTTAAACGGCTTTTCGTTTTTCCCGAGCCGCGTCTGTGAATAAATTACTGGACCACCATCCTCAAGCTTGATCCGTACTGCAATCACCAAAAACAATGGCGAAAGCAGCACTAAGGCAAGCAAGCTGGCAATCAAATCAAAGCCGCGTTTACAGACTGGATAAAACAGCCGCTTTTTTACGCGCTGCTGATTGACGTATGCTTTAGTTTTTGTTGCCATCATTACACGATTCCTCCTCCCTTAATCATCCTCTTTAGTCGAAAAGAGGGGCGAGGTTACCCCCCCCCCCCGCCTAATTTTCTTAACTAAAAGAACCAAAAACGTTTCTTTTTAGGCAGTGGCTGCCAATCTAAATTAACCTGATCCCCATTAATAATGTCGCGCGCGTTTTGTTCATATGTATCGGCCAGCTCAGCGCCAAATTCGCCACGCAGTTTCTGCAGAGCTTCGCTGAGCTCATATTCGCGATGACTCAAGGCATGCGCGTCAGAGGCAAAGATGGCTCCCTGCCCGGCCTTGATCATGCTGGTCGTAGCCTTTTCAATCTTTTTGCCGAAGCGGCCCAGATAGCTGCTGGACGTCAATTGGGTCAGGCAACCCTGTTCCAAGAATGGCTGCAGTCTTTCCGGATGTTCCAACAGCTCGGCATTCCGTTCAGGGTGGACGATAATCGGCACGATACCTTGCTGCCGCAACTTAAAGACCATTTCCTTTGCGTACTGCGGCACTTCTTGGCTGGGAAACTCCAGCAGCATGTAGCGCCCGCCTTCATCCGCGAACAAAATATCGTCTTTACGCAAGGCTTCCAATAGCTCGCCATTGATGCGAACTTCCTGCCCCGGAAAAACCGTTAATGGAATCTCTTTTTCCTTTAAGGCCTGTTGAAAGTCCGCCGTCAGCTGCAATACATCGGCTTTATGATTGAGATAGTGCCCATTCATATGGTGTGGCGTCAATAAAGCGTGCGTTACGCCATCATTAACCGCGTCTTGGGCCAGTTTTAAAGAAGTCGCGAGGTCCGGTGAACCATCATCCACGCCTGGCAACAAGTGACAATGCAGATCGATTAAAACCATCCTGATTCACCTTTCCTGCTTTTAATATGACTAGTTTTCCGATTCCTTTTCATAGCCATAGCCATAACCGTAGCCATAGCCATAACCGTAGCCGTAGCCCGCGTCATCTTCTGGTACGACGTCATTCATAACGTAGCCTAATAGCTGCGCGTGACTCATCTTCAACAGTTCTACGGCCCGCCGCACACCGGCTTTTTGCGTGACACCTTGGCGAACGACTAGCACCACGCCATCCACGCTGCCCGCGATCGTTTGCGTATCGGTAACTTCCAGCATTGGCGGCACGTCTAATACGACCAGATCGTATTGGGCCTGCACGGCTTCCAAAAGCACCTTCATCCGTTGTGAGCTCAGCAGCTCGGCTGGATTTGGCGGTACCGCCCCGCTTGGCAGCAGGTCTAATCCTTCAATGCCACTTTCCTGAATCACAGCGTTCAAATTGACTTCTGCCTGATCACTGCTCAAGACCGTTGACAGTCCTTCTTGACCGGTTAGATCAAAAGTCGAATAGAGCGTTGGGCGGCGCATGTCGGCGTCAATCAGCAGCACGCTCTTGCCTTCTTGCGCCCAGACAATCGCCAGGTTGGCCGCGACAGTACTTTTCCCTTCACTGATGTTAGCGGAGGTAAAAGCAATCGTCTTTAAGCGTCGGTCCACGGCCATGAAGTGAATGTTGGTTCGCACGGTCCGAAACTGTTCCGCGGCCACGCTCTTAGGCTTAGCCACCGTGATCAGCTTAGCGCCGTTTTTCATCGTATTATTGTCAACTCGCGACTTGCGTTTGAAGATCCCCATCATAACCCTCCTTTAGACTCGACGCGTCTGCGTGTTTTGCGAACGCCGCTTGATTGAGAAACCGTCATCCAAGTTGATGTGCGTGATCGTTCCCAAATTCGTCAAGCCCAATTCATCAACCATAAAGTCGTTGTCTCGCACACTAGTGTCCATCAGATCCCGCATCAAGATGATCATAAAGCTGAGCAGAAGGCCCAAAACGGCCCCCGCCAGCGTAAACAGCTTAACGTTAGGCGATGATGGCTTATTTGGCGTTGCGGCTCGCGCGACGATCGTGACATTGTTGACGTTCATGATCTTCTTGATTCTGTTTTTAAAGACCTGCGCAATCGTGTTGGCGGCCGCTGCCGACTTCTTAGGATTGTCGGTTTCCACGCTGACGGAGAAAACCTGCGAGTTGGTCTGCGTCTTAATCGTAATCGCGTCTGACAGCTGGCTGGTCGTCATACTGTAGCCTTGACCGGTGTGTTCTACCTTCGCTGGTTTGGCCGCGCTAACCAGCCGCTTGGTCCCATCGGCCAGCGTCTTGTACTTAGCTGGCTGGGCCTTGCGAATGACCTTAACTGGGTTGGCCAGTTCTTTTTTAGTTTCCTTTAAGATCACTGGACTGGTAATAATGTCCTTGTAGGTATTGATGACCTGAATATCGGCCTGTTGGTTGTTGTAGGCCTGACCATTGGCGTTGTTTTCGTTTTTTTGGTTAACCAATAATTGCGTGGTCGCCGTGTATTTCGGCGTCATAATAAATTTTGAAACGATAAAGCCGGCCAAAGCCAAAACAATCGTACAAGTAATCAAAAACTTCAAATGTTTACGGCACAGATTAAACAGGCGCCGCAAATCGATCGTATTGTTGCTGCTGTTTTCCACTTTTTTCCTCCTTTAATCAGTCACGCTGACGTGTTTAAGCTGCAGAGCATCGCGAATCTCATCCGACACGCGCTGCATCTCGCTGGTTGGCACGACTTCAAACGACTCGCCGCCTTCACTGTCGCCATGGCCTTGCGCGTGGTCAGAAACCACTTTGCCATTGGCCTTGCGATACTTCATGGCTAACGTCGTCATGTCGCTGAACGTCAGATTAGTCTTGGACTGATCAGCAATTGAATTTAAGAATTTTTGGTTGAGCACTGACTTATATGAGGCAGCTTCCTTCATTAAAGCCGTGATGACCAGGCGCTGGCGTTCTTGGCGGCCATAGTCGCCTTGCGGATCATCATAGCGCATCCGACTGAAGGCCAGGGCTTTGGCGCCATTCATGTGGTACGTCTGGCCCTTTTTAAAGCTGTAGCCTTCATAGTCAAACGTCAATGGCGAAGTCACGTTGACGCCGCCAACCTGATTAATGGCTTTTTCCAGACCGCCCATATTGACCATTACATAGTAGTCAATTGGCACGTTAAAGTATTTTTGAACAGTATTGATGGTTTCTTTAACCCCACCATATGTATAGGCCGCGTTGATCTTAGCCGGTGAATATTCCGCGTAGCCAGGCAGATTAACCTTCATATCCCGTGGCAGGCTGACAATTGTAGTCGTCTTTTTTTGCGGATTGAGCGTCATCATCATGATCGTATCCGTTCGCCCTTTATAGTCACGTCCCAGCGCCCCCGTATCGGTACCCAAGAGCAGGATATTGATCGGCTTGCCCTGCTTGAGAACCTTATCAGCATTTCGGTACGTCTTGGCGTCTGATTCGCTATACATATTATCTGTAGCAACATGGACGTTTCGCCAGGCAACCCCCGCGAAAATCAAAGCGAGAATCACCAAAAGTCCAATGAATGACCACAAAATCTTCAAACCTAATCGTTTCCGACGATGGTGATGATGATGGTGGTGATGGTGCGCATGGTGCACCGGTTGATTTTGATTCGATTCTTCATTCATATTTACATAGTCCCATTTTTAAAAAAATTTTTACATCTACATACCTTAAAATTATCTATGCTTGAACAAAAAAAATCAAGGCGTCAAGCCCCCGCATGCCTTGTCGCACTAGGGGTTTGCGCCTCGATTGTCAAAAAATTGATTTATTGTTTTATATGCAAGGTTACGAATTATCACTATTGTTAACGCTACATATTTATATTTTATAAATAATTTAATAGGATGAAGATCATCAATAAAAAATTTTATTATTTATTGGCCGATCCCACGCACGGTCAAATCCCGATCAATGGTCTGGTCACCATTATGAGCGGTAATATGGTATTTGCCTGGCTTTTTAAAGTTATAGGTTTGATCGGCCCCTTGCGCGTTACCGTTTAAGGTCGTCACGACATTGTTATTACTGTCTTTGATCTCAAACTGCGTGTTAGCCGGTGCTTTAAAACTGACGGTCGCGTCGCCAGTCTTATTTAAGGAAACGTCAGTCGGGAAATCAACTTGCAGCTGACTGCTGGATGAGGCACTCGCCGATGAGGATGAAGAACTCGCTGACGACGAACTGGATGCCTGCGAGCTGCTGGTTGCGGCTGACTGTGAGCTGGACTGGGCCTTGCTGACCTTGGTGGCATGTTCATTAGCCGGATGGTGTTCAGCCGGCTCACTGGTTTTAGCCCCCGGCGCGGTGAATGCCCCCACCAAGCCGATCACAAACAAAATAATCAAGCCCCAGTTCATGACTACCTGTCCTTTGCCGATCGCCGCCTGGGCATTCTTTTTGAGTCGCTGTGTCTGATAGATCCAGACCCCGACAAAACAAACGGCCGCTAAAATCATCAACAAAATGAACAGTTTCTTCATTATATAATCATCCTTTTTAAAGTTTGGCTAACTGTTATCTTAACACATTTAGCCAACCAGCCAATCAAACAACCATCAAATGACGTTTCAGAACGCAAAAAAGCGCTGCTCAATTTTAAGCAGCGCTTTTGAGTTAAGGCTTAGTCATTATTTGTAGTTAGGCGCAGCCTTGGTAATTTGAACGTCGTGTGGGTGTGATTCCCGCAGACCAGCGTTCGTGATCTGAACGAATTGAGCGTTGTCGATCAAGGTTGGAATGTCCTTGGCGCCAACGTAGCCCATCCCGGAACGCAGACCGCCGACCATTTGGAAAATCACGTCAGCAACGTCGCCCTTGTATTCAACCCGGGCTTCGATACCTTCGGGAACCAGCTTGTTGGCTTCGTTGACCCCACCTTGGAAGTAACGGTCAGAAGAGCCATGCGATTGAGCCATGGCCGCCACGGAACCCATGCCACGGTAGCCCTTGTACTTCTTGCCGTTTTCTTCAAAGACTTCGCCAGGGGCTTCCGTCGTGCCGGCAAACATGCTACCCAGCATTACGGCGTTTCCACCGGCAGCCAGCGCCTTAACGATGTCACCAGAGTACTTGATCCCACCATCGGCAATGATGGCCTTGCCGTATTCGTGAGCCACGGAAGCCGCATCGTAAATTGCCGTGATCTGTGGAACACCAACACCGGCAACCACCCGCGTCGTGCAGATTGAGCCAGGGCCAATGCCGACTTTAACCACGTCAACGCCAGCGTCGAACAGCGCCTTGGTACCTTCACCAGTTGCTACGTTACCAGCAATCAGCGTCACTTCTGGGAAATGTTCGCGAATTTCGGCAATCTTGCGTAGCACCCCAGCTGAGTGACCATGGGCCGTGTCGATTACAATGGCGTCAACGCCGGCCTTCAGCAGCGCTTCAGCACGTTGGAACGTGTCGGAAGTAACCCCAACGGCAGCTGCAACCAGCAGATGACCGTTTTCGTCAACGGCAGCGCGGTTGAAGTTTGAGTTGGCAGGCAGTTCAACGCCCTTAACCGTGGCTACTTCGCCGGCTTGAGCATCGATGGACATGTTCTTGTGAACGACCCCCATCCCACCTTGCAAGGCCATCGCAATTGCCATTGAGCTTTCAGTAACGGTATCCATCCCGGCACTGATAAATGGCACGTTCAGTTTAATATTCTTTGCCAGCTGCGTACTCAAATCGACTTCATTTGGCAAGACATGACTTTCCGCTGGAATCAGCAACACATCATCAAACGTTAAGCCCTTCTTGGCAAACTTAGTATCCCAATTCGACATCAATCTGCACTTCCTTCTTTAAATATTAGCTACTACCTTACTAGGTTTTTAGCGATTGGTCAACGAATAATCGTGATTCTAACATAATTCTAATAATATTTTTTAAATTGTTCGGATTTAACACCTTTTAATCGCTGCTTTAGGACCAAACCACAAATCTGTCGACGATAAATTCTGACGATTTCAAAAAAGCACCGCGTTTCACGTGGAACCGCGATGCTGATTTTTATTGCCGTTGCTGACGGCGTGGTGAAAAGGCGCTGGTAATGTGGTAGCGTCCCCGCAGCCAGATATCGAGCGCAAAGGCAGCTGCCCCGAGAATCAGGTAGAACCATTGATTCAGACGTGGGTTGACGCTGTTGGGCATCATGGCCGTCAAAATGTAGATCAAAATCCACATTATCAGACCACTGACCACCGTAACGATTCGGGCCCATAATGGCCGCTTGACGTACTTGCCGGTTGCTTCGTTCTTAACTGGCAGCATGTACTTGGCGATCCAGCCAAACAGAATTCCCCCAGTAATGGCAACAATGATGATTGAAGTAATCCCCATATTACCGTTATGGGAAACCTTCATTGCTTGTGGGGAGATCCAGTCCATCAGCCCAAACATAAAGGTAAAGATGGCAAAGAACATGATCCCGTTATCCAGTGCCATTAATTTTAATGAGGTCTGCGTCTGAGATTTTTCGGTTGGTTCAGGGTGCAGCAGCGCGTGGGCCCGCTGCGTTGGCGTGCCAAACAGGCCACGCGCGCTTTGACCAGATTTTTGGCCTTCCTGCAGCGCCTTGAGCGTTTCTTCAAGCATAGCTGGCTTTTTGGCTGGGTCAGCACCCTGCGCGTCCAGCTGCTTGTTTAACTGGAACATGAATTCTTCATTTTTGCGCGTCAGTCCCTGCTTGCCAAAAGCCCGCGCCGTTTCTTGCCGCTGGTCTTTGGCGTATTCTTTTTGTCGCTGACCGGCAGCGGCATTGCGTGGTTGTTGTTCTTTTGATTCAGCCAAGATGTTCTTCCTCTCTGTTTAATTGATTCAATGATTAGACGTTGAAGCGGAACTCAACGATGTCGCCGTCCTGCATCACGTAATCCTTACCTTCCAGCCGCAGCTTGCCGGCTTCCTTAACGGCCTGCGCACTGCCCAACTCGTCAAGGTCCGCGAAGCTCATAACTTCAGCCCGAATAAAGCCGCGTTCAAAGTCAGAATGAATAATACCAGCTGCCTGTGGTGCCTTCGTGCCTTTCTTAAAGGTCCAGGCCCGTGTTTCTGGTCCGCCCGCCGTGAAGAAGGTTTCCAGCCCCAGCAGTTTGTAGGCGGCCCGAATCAGCCGGTTCAGACCTGGTTCTTCAACGCCTTCCATTTCCAAGAAGTCAGCCTTTTCTTCTTCATCCATTTCGGCAATCTGTTCTTCAGCCGCTGCCGCTACGCCAATGACCTCGCCATCGCCTTTAACATGTTCTTTGATGGCATCCATGTACTTGTTGGCATCTGGATCAGCCATGTCTTCTTCAGCAATGTTGGCAACGTACAGAACCGGCTTGCTCGTCAGCAGGAACAGGCCCTTAACGATTTTTTGCTCTTGATCGTTGAATTCAATAGAACGCACGCTTTGACCATTTTCCAAAACCGGCTTGATCTTGTTTAAGACTTCCAATTCCGCCAAGGCTTCCTTATCGCGACCCTTAGCCGCCCGTTGAACCTTGGCCAGACGCTTGTTGACGGCATCCAGGTCGGCCATTACCAGCTCCAGGTTGATCGTGTCGATGTCTTCGATGGGGTCAACCTTGCCAGAGACGCTGGTGATGTCCGTGTCGTCAAAGGCCCGGACGACATGCACGATCGCGTCGGTCTGCCGGATGTTTTCCAAAAATTGGTTCCCCAGGCCTTCACCTTTTGAGGCCCCCTTGACGATCCCAGCAATGTCGGTGAACTCAAACGTGGTTGGCACGATCTTTTTGGCGGGAATCAGTTCTTGAATTCGTTCCAAGCGCTTGTCTGGCACTTCCACCATCCCCACGTTAGGTTCAATCGTGGCAAATGGGTAGTTGGCCATTTCGGCACCAGCCTTGGTAATAGCGTTAAACAGCGTGGACTTGCCGACGTTTGGCAGTCCCACGATACCTGCAGTTAAAGACATGAAATGATTGCTCCTTTTTAATTAGTCTGCTTCGTTTTCGGCGTGTTCCAGCACCTTTTTGAGATGCTTTTCAAAGTTTTGCCGCGACATCATCACGATATGGCCGCAGCCCGTGCACTGCAGCTTGACGTCGATCCCCGTTCGGATGATCTGCCAGCGGTTGGTGCCGCATGGATGCTGCTTTTTCATCTGCACAATGTCGTTTAGTTCATAGGTTTTCATCGCAAGCGCTCCTCTCTAATCGAACTTGACTCCCAAAAGATCCAAAATCCGCATCAGGTCGTCATCCGAGGCATATGGAATCTCGACCTTGCCGCCTCGTTTACCCGCCGTCATGACGACCTTGGTGCCAAACCGGCTCTGCAGCTGTTCTTCGGCTTCACGAACGTAGGCCGGCTTTTTGACCGTCGGCTTTTTCTTCGCGGGCTTAGCAGGCTTGACGGCTTGATTTTGCTCAGCCACCAGCTGCTCAAGCTGCCGTACGGTCAGATTTTCCTTAATCGCGCGCTGCGCCAGCTTAACTAACGCCTGTTCATCTTTTAGACCCAATAGCGTCCGGGCCTGCCCCATTGACAGACGGTGATCCTCCAGCATGTCCTTGACCGGCTGCGGCAGTCCCAGCAGTCGCAGATAGTTGGCGATGTAAGGTCGGCTCTTGCCCAGTTTTTCAGCGACCTGAGCCTGAGTCAGCTGCAGGCGGTCCATCAGTGATTGATAGGCCTGTGCTTCTTCCAATGGCGTCAAATCCTCGCGCTGCAGGTTTTCTAAGACGGCAACCTCCATCATCTGCGAGTCGCTCATTGTCCGTACGATCGCGGGAATCGTTGTTTTGCCAGCCAGTTTGGAAGCTCGGAAGCGTCGCTCGCCAGCAATGATCTCATAACGATTCAGCTCTGGATCTGGCTGTCGCAGAATGATTGGCTGAAAGACACCGGATTCTTTGATTGAAGCCGCTAATTCCTGCAGCGCTGCCGGATCAAAAGTACGGCGCGGCTGGTATGGATTGGGCCGAATCGCCGTTAGTTCAATTTCTTCTACGCTTTGTTCGTGGTCTTGCTTGGCATCATTATCGCCAAACAGCGCCGCGAGACTAAAGCCACGTTTTTTTGCCATATTTCGCCAGTCCTTCCTTTAATGCTTCGGAATGCGAATGGTAATCTCATAGGAATCGGCCGTGTCTTTTTCACTGACCTTAGCTGCCACGCCGCTGTCCTTGACCAGCTTAATGGAGTGCTTGATCGTGTTGACGGCAATCCGCGGATCACTGACCTTGATTGACTTGGGCTGTTTTTTCTTGGCCCGTTTCTGCTTAGCGGACTTTTTGGCAACTGGTTCAGTCGCGGCTTCATTTTCAGTTGCCAAGGCAGCCGCATCGCTCTCGCTGGCAGCGGCTTTTGCCTGCGCCGCCTTTTCCGCGTTGGTTGGCCTGCCCAATAGCTTAGCCACGGCATCTTCAGTCTGGCGAACGTTCCAATGCTGGTTGACGATCTCCATTAAAATCATGCGCTGCTGATCCTCATCCAGACTCAGCAGGGCCCGGCCGTGACGCTCGGTAATCCGGCCATCCAAAATCGCGTTTTGAACGGGCTTGATCAGCTTCAAGAGCCGTAATTTATTGGCAACAAACGACTGGCTCTTGCCCATTCCCTTGGCCAGCGTTGCCTGGGTCAGATGGTTGAATTCCATCAATTGCTTATAGGCCTGTGCTTCTTCAACCGGACTCAGCTGGGCCCGCTGCAGGTTTTCAATCAGCGCTAAGGAAGCTGATTCGGCGTCGGTCATTTTTTCAACGATCGCCGGAATTTTTTCCCATTGCAACAGTTTAACGGCTCTAAATCGCCGCTCACCGGCAATGATCTCATATTCGCCTGGTCGAAATTCCCGCACGACGATCGGCTGCAGCAGACCATGCTCGCTGATCGTCTGGGCCAGCTCTTGAATCTCAGTTTGGTCAAAAACCTTCCGGGGCTGGTATTGGTTGGGCACGATGGCAGCAACCGGAATCTCAACGACTTGATTTTTGGTTTCGCTGGCGGTTCCTTGGTGCTTGCCCAGGCCAAACAGTGAAAATGCCATGTCTCAATCCTCTTTTCTACTCAATTGGCTGCTTGTTGGGCAGTCCTGGCCGCCGGGGGTATTTTTTCGGCGTGGCGGCTACTTTTTCAATTACAATCAGATTGCGTTCCTCATCCGTATCAGGCAAGGTCAGCTTGGTGGTGTGCTCAACCTGGCCGCCCAATACCTTGACCGCCTGACCGCCCTTTTGGAGCTCGTCTTTAGCAGCGCTAGCCTTGTAGGCGATGAACTCGCCGCCGACCTTGACCGCTGGCAGGCACAGCTCGCTTAAAACCGCCAGTCGAGCCACTGCCCGCGCCGTGACCACGTCAAAACTTTCACGATATGGGCTCTTTTTGGCACTGAAGGTCTCCGCCCGATCATGAATCAGCTTGACGTCGGTTAAGCCCAGCTTGGCAACCAGATCGGCCAAAAAGTTGATCCGCTTGTTCAGTGAATCCACGATCGTAATCTTGAGCTGTGGAAAGGCAATCTTCAGCGGCAGCGAAGGAAAGCCGGCCCCCGCGCCAATATCGCAAAGCGTTAATGCTTCAGTCTGCAGACGCGGTTCGGCCAGCGCCCCCGTCAGCGAGTCATAAAAATGCTTGAGATATACTTCTTTTTGATCCGTAATGGCCGTCAGATTGACATGTTCATTAGTGGCCACCAGATCCTCATAATAAATCGCAAATTGGGTCATCTGAGAATCAGTCAGTTCTATGCCGTGATCCTGCAATGCCCGTCGAAATTCTTCCGGTGTCATAAACCCTCCTTTGTGAAACAGGAAGATGTTTCACATACTCCATTACTTTACCCCAAAAAAGCCGTTGTTTCAAGCAATCCCACGATTTCCAGCGGATTTTTAAATGCCGGCGCGTCAGCCGGATAAACCCGCTGTCATTCTCGTGTCCAGCAACGCTATCGAATCATTTCAAGATACACAAAAAGCCGGTTGAATCGCGTTTGGCGAATCAATCGGCTTTTGATCTGAAAACTGGTCAGCCTTCAGATGATTATTTGGTTTTAGCGCATCTTGCTGACTTCTTCAACAAACCACTTGTTAAAGGCTTCAGCGTCGATGTCAACACATACCTTGGCGTTGGTCTTGCCATCGTGGTAAGCACCACGAATGTCGCCAACCATGGCACCAATTGCCGGACCATCAGTTTGAATGTCGATCCAGACATCCTTGGTCGTAAATGCTTCAGGGTGCAGCAGGTAGAAGATCGTGTTGACGTCGTGCATTGGATGACCGCCAGTTTCAGCGCTGACGTCGTTGTAGTGGCTGATCAAACCATAAAGCATCTTACCAGTCTCGTTCATGTCCTTGATGGCGTTCAGACTGTCCTGCGTCAGCAAGGCCTTCAGCGTAACGTCCAGACCAACCGTTACGATTGGCACGCCGGACTTGTACATGATCTCAGCCGCGTGAGGATCAGTGAAGACGTTGAATTCGGCAACGCTGGTCATGTTACCGCCAGTCAGGGAACCACCCATCGCAACGATTTGCTTGATGTGGCTCTTAACTTCTGGGAATTCCTTGAACAGCAGCGCAATGTTGGTGTAGGAACCAGTTGGCACTAGCGTAATTTCATCTTCAGCCATAATAGCATCACGCAGGGCTTGCACGGCGCTCTTTTCAATTGGGGCACCGTAGTCATTGCCAAAGTCGTAGCCTTCCATCCCCGAAGCACCGTGGATCCGCGCTGCGTCTTCAAATGGCTTGATCAAAGGTTCCTTGGCCCCTTCCGCAACCGGAATCTCGCCTTGCTTGCCAAAGAAGTTAACGATCTTCAAGGCATTGGCCGTCGTCTTGTCAACTGAAACGTTACCAGCAACCGCCGTAATCAGCTTCAAGTCAAGTTCTGGGCTGTTGATTGCCATGGTCAAAGCAGCTGCGTCATCAATACCAGGATCAGTGTCCATAATAATCTTCGTTGTCATCAGGAATTCCTCCTTAAAATTACAATCAAGCGTCAGTAAGCGCTTTTACTTTTCTGGGAAACAAAAGGGCCAACCGGAATGGACGGCCAGCCCCTTTTGACTGGCAAAACGCGTTAGGCGTATGCAGTCGTAGATCTTACCAAACGAACAGACCAACAAAGGCAGCAGACAGCAGTGATACCAAGATACCAGACAGCAGCAGGTAGCCAATGTTTTCGGCAATGTAGTCGTTGGTTTCCTTGTCGGCGATACCCTTGAAACAACCAATGATCATACCAAGCGTACCGAAGTTGGCAAAGGAAGTAACGAACGTGGTCAGAACGGCTTGCAGGTGGTGTGGGTAGGAAGCAATCTTGCCCGTAACTTCACCCATAACAACGAATTCGTTCGTAACCAGCTTCATGCCCATGTCTTGCGACAGCATCCATGCTTGGTGAACTGGCAGACCCATCAGCCAAGCAAATGGGAACATGATCACACCCAGGATGCTTTCCAAAGACAATTGCTTCCAGAACAGAGCCAAGATGGCATCGATCAGGGCAGCCAGAGCAACGAAAGCAACAACGTTAGCAATGATGATCAGGATCAGCTTGCCGGCACCCAGGATGGAGTCGCCCAGGAAGCTGAAGAATGGTTCTTTCTTACCGTCATCAGTATTGCCAACTTTTTCGATCGTGTCTTCAGCTTCAGTAACCGTAACTGGGTTCAGCAGGCTGGTAGCGATCAGTGAGTTAACAATGTTGATTGGAACGGCAGTCAGGATAAATTGACCAGGCATCATTTGGATGTAAGCACCCAGGATTGAAGCCGTAACACAGCTCATGGACATCATAGCGATGGTCAGGTTACGAGCCTTGGTCAGCTTACGAATTTGCATCCCGGAAATTGCCAGAACTTCCGTGTTACCTAAGAACATCATTTCAACGGCAAAGAACGATTCGAACTTTGGCTGACCCGTAATAAATGACAGGCCTTTACCGATCCACTTGATGATCCATGGCAGGAAACCAATGTAAGTCAGAATGTCAAACATTGGAACGATCATCAAGATTGGCATCAATGAAGAACAGATGAAGTTCAGGTTCTTAACATTGTACCAGGCACCCAGAGCAAAAACCGTACCCTTGGCAGAAATGTTGACGATCCAAGTAAAGCCGTCAGCAGCCGCCTTAACACCGGCACGACCTGCAGCAGAGCCAGTCAGGAACCAAGCCAGCAACAGGTTCAAAACAACCATGATGGCAACAGCCTTCCAGTTGATCGCTTTTTTGTCCTTAGAGAACAGAAAACCGATACCCAAGAAGACCAGCAACCCAAGAATGTTAATTGCAAGATACATGGATATAACACCTTTCTTAAAAACTGAATCTAACTTTTTTCTCAATCGCAGTTTCTCAGTATCTCAGAATAGCGGAATAATTGCAGTCGAACTGAGAAAATCTTGCGTGCCATAATAATATACCCATCTTTTGTAAAACTGTAAACCGCATACATTTCCCAACTTTGTGAAACTATGAAACCGTTATCAGTAATGTTCGTAAGTAAATCGTTTTAAAACAAGGCAAAACTTAAAAAAATGTTAAAGAAGTGTGATTTAAATTTCACAAACTTTTTTCTGATTTCTTCGGTAAAACGTTTAAAACTTCATCTGTTTTTTTATAGACCATTTGATAATGCAAAATAAAAGCGAGACTGTAACCACTTACAATTAAGTAGTAATCAGCCTCGCTGCCCCTGCCAAGGATCTTTAGTATACCACACTGAAATCGCTTTGATTTTCAAAACAACGGTAGTTAGTGAAAAATGCAATCGTTTAAAATTGAACAAAGCTGTTAATCAGTCGTATTGATGTAAAGCCAGTGAAAGTCGTTTCAGCCCTTCTGTTAGCGTTACCTGCGGCGCGCAGTAGCCCAATCTGACGTGTCCCGGCGTATCAAACGCGTCCCCCGGTACCAGTAATACGCCCTGGTCAGCCAACAGCTGCTCACAGAACTGATGAATGTCAACCGGTACGTCCAGCTTAGGAAATGATGTCGAAACGGCTTGTGGCATCACCACGCTGGCGCGCGGCTCTTTTTCAATCCACGCTTGATAGATTTGCAGATTGCTCATGACCAGCTTGCGATTGCGCGCTAAGACCTGTTTTTTATGGCGCAGGACGTAGGTGGCCATTAAGTCGTTAAAGACCCCGCCGCAAATCATCGTATAATCGCGATACTTGCGGAAACGCTCAGTCAGTTCGGCACTGGCAGCCGTCCAGCCAATCCGAATACCAGGCACTGAATAAGTCTTGGAAAGCGAGTTGGTGGCAATCCCTTTGTCGTACAGATCCACGATTGATATGAACTTTGCTGGCTGATCCAATGGCAGATACACCTCATCAACCAGGATATAGGCGCCAACCTGGGCTGCCAGATCAACCACCTGCTGCAGAAATTCTTGATCCAAAACGGTTCCAGTCGGGTTATTGGCGTTATTGAGACAGATCAGCTTGGTATCAGGCCGCATCAGTAACTTGAGCTCTTCAATGTCTGGGTACCAATCAGCATCTTCATGAATCTGCCAGTAGTCAACCTTCGCGCCCAATGATTTCGGAATGTCATAGAGCTGCTGATAGGAAGGATATTCAGCAATCACATGGTCGCCGGGTTCCACCAGACTATAGAGCGCTAAAAGATTTGCTCCGGTCGCGCCATTGGTCTGCAGAATATTGTGCGGATCCACGTGGCGATAGAGCTTGGCAACTTCAGTCTTAAAGCTGGGGGAGCCTTCAATCCAGCCGTAGTTCATCTTTTGGGCATTAAGCATCTCATAAAACTCCGCGCCATGATGACCATCCAGATTCATCAGCTCGTCCATCGTCAATGAAGCGATCGTGCTTTGCGAAATATCGTAGCGGGCGCTTTTTTCCCATTTGTTCAACCAGGCTTCCACGCCAAATGGAGCAATCTCAACCATAAAAATTTCCCCCTATTCGATTGGAATCGTGCCGTTCAAAATCAAAATCAACGAAACAACTGCCAAAATACTGATCAAGCCCATCGCTAGCCATTCGTTTTTGGTAAGCCGAAGCCGCCGACTATGCCGCGCCTGCCAATACAGCAGAAATCCCGGCAACAGACTCAGCGACAAAATCATCACCTGCCGCCAGCCAGCCAAAGTCATTGACAACAGCTCAAAGATCGTCAGCAGCATGCCAATCGCTAATTGACCATAATCGTGCTGCTGCCAGCCATCTTTAATCTGCGCCAGTCCGACAAAGAAATAGACGATCAGTCCCGCGGCCGTCCCCAGCGTGTAGGCAAACCGATAAGCATAGGTCGTAAACAGCAATGAGCACAGAAACAGGCACTGCACGATCGCCGTTGACCAAAGCGCGGTCGTCGGAGCATGATGCGAATTAAGCCTGCCAAACGATCGCGGCAGCACCTGGTCTTTGGTCATCATCAAAAACGCCTCCGCCGGCAGCATCGTCCATGAAAGCCAGGCCACCAGCACCGAAACAAGCAATCCCAGACTGATCAAAGCCGCGCCCCATGGTCCAACCAACTGACCGAGAATCGTGCCCATCGCCGGCTGCGCTGCTCCCGCCAACTGAGCACGCGTCATCACGCCATACGGCAGCAGCGAGATCAGCAGGTAAATGATCAGCAAAAGCAGCCAGCCGCCAAATGAAGCCATGACGGCATCCCGCTGTCGCTTAGCCCGGTGCGCCATGACCGAGGCACTTTCGACGCCCATAAACAGCCACATCATCACCATGATCGAGTCCTTGACCTGATCAGCGACTGCCAGGATTGGACGTGAAGATTGCGCAGCCGGGCCCCAGAAGTTGTTGGCAAACGTCGGCCAATGAAAAGCGATTGCAGCCATGATGGTGAAGATCAGCAATGGTACCAGTTTAGCAATCGTGCCGATCAAATTGAGCAGCGCGGTAGCCGCAACGCCATAGCTGACGATTACGGTAAAGCCGATTGTCAAAAATATGGCCAGCAGAATCGACGGCAGGTTCTGACCACCTTGCAAGATCGGCCAGAAAGTTCCTAAAGCGCTCATCGCAATCGTGGCAAAGGCCAGGTTGCCCAGCCAAGAAGCCAGCCAGTATGCCCAGCCGGAAATAAATTCGCCCAGGGGTCCAAACGCAATTCCCGCGTACGCGAAAATTCCGGCGTCCTGCCTGGGGTAGCGGCGCAAGAGATGATTCAGCGCGGCAATCAAACACCACACGCCCAGACCAACGATCACCCAACCCAGGATGGCCGGTCCCGGTGCCGCGGCCTGGGCCAGATCGCTGTTAACGCCAAAGATTCCCGAACCAATCGTCGCGCCGACAATCAGAGCCGTCAATTCATACTTGCCGATCTTACCTGTTTCTGTCATCTTCCCCCGCCCTTCACGCAGCTTTTCTTTCTGTAAATGTTCTTCTAGCATCATGGCCAAAATCGGCTTGCTGTTGCTGTCAGTTTACCGGCTTTGGCAACGGATTTCAAACGCCTGCTACGACAAAAGTACAAAACAAAAGGCCCGGTGAACATTCACCAGGCCTCGGGGAAGAAGCGCTTGCCGTTGCCATACTTAATATCAAAACTCGATTATTTACCTTGCTTACTTAGATCTGGTCTCTTTATGCCAAGAGATCTCATGCAACTTCGATTGTCGACGTTCTCAAATAAGGTTGTACATTAGATACGGCCACTAATTTAGTTAGTTAACAAGCTTTCTTCAGGAAATTCAATTTATTGTGTGATGTGGGGTGTGTTATGCTGCCATCGCCCAAATTAAAGGCGATTGCTGAATACATTTACATTTGCAACGGATGAGGTTTCTTCCATGCTTTTATTATAAAATCATCACATCTAAAAGTCAACTTAAACCGCGCCGTTAAAGCAATGGAAGCGCTATCTTAATTATACGATTTTCCAATTTTTTTCGTTTAAATCAAATGATCTAAACAGGCTTTTTGATTTGGTATAAAATCTTTTTAATCTTTAGCCTGCTTACGTTTATCAACGACCGTATAGCCAACAAACAGCGCGATAAACCAGACAAAACTGATCAGCAATGGCAAACGAGTTGACTTAACAAAGAACAGAATTACCAAAATGGCAATAAAGAAGATAATCGTCAGCCAGCTGGTTAATGGGAAACCTGGCATGTTGAAAGCAGCCACGCCTTTAGGATGCTTTTGACGGTAGACGATGTGGCACCACAAGATAATCAGCCAGACAAAGACAAAGTTGATCGTTGAGACCCCCGAAACAATGTTAAAGATTCCGGCTGGCATGATGTAGTTCAAGATAACAACGATAAATAAAATCAATGACGAGAACTGCAATGCATTGTTTGGTACAGCTTGATTGCTCAGCTTGGCAAACTTTTGCGGTGCGTTATGACCAGTTGCCAAAGCGTACAGTGATCGACTGGTACTAAAAATTGAACTGTTGGTTGCTGACATTGCCGCCGTCAAAACCACGAAATTCAAGATTGCAGCCGCCCCTGGAATTCCCACGGCTTGGAACAGCTGAACAAATGGGCTGGAAGTCGTCTTGATCATGTTCCATGGGTAAACGGACATCATAGCAATCATCGAGCCAATGTAGAACAATCCAATCCGTACTGGCAGCGTGTTGATTGCCTTAGGAATGTCGTTGTTGGGATCCTTGGTTTCCCCAGCCGTCAGACCAACCATTTCAATTCCGACAAACGCAAAGACCACCATTTGGAAACTCATCAAAAAGCCGAGGATGCCTTTCGGGAAGAAACCGCCGTGCGACCACAGATTGCTAAATGAGGCTGGGTCAGAACCCTTGACTGGGAAGTGAATAAAGACCATCACCAAACCGATTACGATCAGTGCCAGGATTGCAACCACCTTGATCATTGCAAACCAGCTCTCCATTTCACCAAACAAGCCAACGTTAATCATGTTGACCAGCATCAATAAGACGATAATAACCAACGGCCCAACCCATTGTGGCAGATTAGGGAACCAGTAGCGCAGGTAGATCCCGGTCGCGGTCAAGTCGGCCATTGCCAGACTCAGCCAACAAGACCAGTATGTCCAGCCGGCCACAAATTCCATCCGGTCGCCCAGATATTCCTTAACTGAATCAATAAACGAGTGCTTGGTAGTATCGGCCAGGATTAATTCACCTAAGGCCCGCATCATAAAGAAGCAGAAGATCCCCACGATCAGGTAAGACAAAATGATCGAAGGACCCGCGGCGTGAATAGCCGTCCCCGAACCTAAGAACAGTCCGGTCCCGATTGCCCCACCAATGGCAATCATCGTGATATGACGACTTTTCAGCGCCCGTGATAGTTTTTGCTCTTGTTGTTCATCCATACTTTCTCTCCTGTAAAACTCTCAATGACAAACATTCCTGTACAGGAGGGCGGCAACGCTGACGCAAACAAAAACGTCCCTGACACTAACTTGTGTCAGGGACGTTTTTCAACGCGGTTCCACCCATCTTGCAGACATCTTATATGTCCGCCGCTCTAGCAGTCGATAGAGGAACCACCCTTCATTTCAACGTTGATGCCATAAGATCGATCCCGTGCTTGCAGCTGAGCAGCGGGTCTCTGTAAATCGACCAATAATTAAAAGTTACTAATCATTATAGCGATTTTATAACGTTTGTCAAATCCTAAATCAAGAAATCTCGAACAAATCACTATACGTTCAGCACTTTGTTAAGGAAATTCTGGGTATCCGGGTGCTGTGGATGGTCAAAAATTTGTTCTGGCGTACCATCTTCGCGGATTTTGCCATCATGGAAGAATACCACGCGATCAGCCACCCGCTTGGCAAAGCCCATTTCGTGGGTCACAACCATCATGGTCATTCCTTCTTTGGCCAAGTCCTGCATAACGCCCAATACATCACCAACCATTTCTGGGTCAAGGGCACTGGTTGGTTCGTCAAACAGCATCACGTCTGGCTTCATCGCCAAAGCACGCGCAATCGCCACCCGCTGCTTTTGCCCACCAGAAAGCGTCCGTGGATTAACATTGGCTTTTTCTTTCAAACCAACGATGTCCAAATAGTGCAAGGCAGCTTCGTGGGCTTCTTCCTTGCTCATCTTCTTCAGTTCCACAGGTGCCAGCGTGATGTTATCAATCACTGACATGTTAGGGAACAGATTGAAGTGTTGGAACACCATCCCGATGTTTTGCCGCACCAGGTTGATGTCAGTCTTCGGGTCGGCAATGTCGTAGCCATCAATATAGATATGACCGCTGTTTGGCACTTCCAAGCGGTTCAGGCAGCGCAGAAACGTACTCTTCCCCGAACCAGAAGGCCCAATCATGCAGACAACCTCACTTGGCTTAATGGCTAGATCGATCCCTTTTAAGACCTCATTTTCGCCATAGCTCTTGTGAAGGTCCTTGACTTGTACCTTGTATTGCTTGTCCATGCTATGCCTCCATTCTCTTTTGAACGTAATTCGACAGCCACGTCAGCAGCGTAATGATAATCATATATATTACGGCGATGATCAGCCACATCTTGAACCCTTCCATGTTACGGGCGATGATGACGGTCCCGGTCTGCGTCAGTTCCATGACCCCAATTGCTGAAAGAATCGAGGTATCCTTCAGCGTAATGATCAATTGGTTAACCAAAGATGGCACCATGATCTTCAAACCTTGTGGCGCGATAACCTTAACCAGCGCCTTGGAGTATGGCAGCCCCAGACTGCGAGCAGCTTCCCACTGACCAACGTCAACGGCTTCAAAGCCACCCCGGACAATGGCACCAACATAGGCCCCTTCATCGAGCATCAAAGTCAAGACCCCGGCCGTAAACAGCGGAATCTTTTGGCCAATTACGTTTGGCAGCCCGATGTAGATAAAGAAGGCCAAAACCATCATTGGAATCCCACGGAAGATGTAGATAATCGTGCTGGAAAGGCCCTTCCAGAACTTGCCTTCCGCAATGCCCATAACACCTAATACCAAACCAAATAACAATGCGCACAGCGAACCAATGATTGTCAGCTTAATCGTTTCCCAAAGACCAGTCAGCAAGGCTTTGCGGTTGTTTCTGATCAGCCCAAAGATCGTCCGGTCCTTGCTGCTTTCAGTCTTCGTACCGCTGCCTTTCGTGTACTTGTCAATCAGCTTTTGCATCCGGCCCGTCTTTTGCATCCATTTGATCCCATCGTTGATCTTAGCCTGCAGTTCTTTGTTCTGACCTTTCTTAAAGCCGATTGCGATTGGCGTGGCATTAATCTGTTTAGTAACGATCTTCAAAGGCATACCATTGCGAATTCCGTATTGCAGAACCGGACCGTCATCAAACGTAGCTGCCCCGTTACCGCTCTTAACGTCATTCCACATTGCATTGGAAGTCGTAAAGTACTTGATCTTAAAGCCATACTTGTCCTTGATGGATTCAGCGTACAAGGCACCAGCAGCCCCAGACTTAACGTCAACCGTCTTGCCCTTAAGCTGGCTCATCTTAGTGATCTTGCTATTTTTGCCGACCGCCATGACGATCCCATCTTTATAGTAGGAAGTTGAAAAGTCGATTTTGGCCTTTCGTTCGTCGGTAACGCTCATCCCACCCATACCGGCATCAATCTGACCGGAATCCAGGGCCTGCAGAATGGCGTTAAAGCTCATGATTTTGTATTGATACTTGAAATGCTCGTGCTTGGCAATCATACGAATCATTTCAGGCTCAATTCCGGGATTTTTACCGGTATAGGTCCCTTGCTTGTTTTGAATTTCAAAGGGAGCAAAGGTGTCGACAACTCCGATCGTGTATGTCTGTTCGGCATGCGCCACCTGCTTGTTGACAAATAATCCAGCGAACGTTGTCATCAGCATTACCGCGCAGCTGATAATTGTGCGTTGCCACCATGACTTCTTCAAATTCCTCACTCCTTTTTACTTATTTTTTAACCATTTACTAATATTCGCGTACTGAATACTTTATCACCTTTTTAATATAAAAAGAAATATAATCATGTCAAAACCATGAACAATTAATATTGTAAGGCCATTATAATTAATTAAAGAATGTAACTATTCCAAAAAACTTAATTAAGTAAATCTAAAATTCAATTAACCAGTTTTTTGGCAACTGTTAACTTTTAATTTTGAAACCGCTGTCGATTTAACATTTTTAAGCGACTTGACTTTTTGCACAAATTCATGTTTAAATACCCCTAACTAAGACGCGCAGGAACTCAGTAGGCAGCGACTCCCTGTTCACAGAAAACCGGCCCAGCTGAAACCCGGTACACAGTCGTTTGGCGAATTACAATCCTGCAGCAACGTCGCTGAACTGAAACCAATGAGGTGCGTCATGCACGAAGATGGGTGGTACCACGAGCAATTCGTCCCAGAGCCGGTGAGCGGTTCTGGGACGTTTTTCGTTCCTCATGACATTTTTGGAGGTATTTAAATGAATATTATTGATGAACTGACCTGGCGCGGGGCCGTTAATCAGGTAACGGACGAAGAAGGCCTGCGCGAACTGACGGAAAACGAAAAGATCGGCCTCTACTGCGGGACCGATCCAACCGGCGACAGTCTGCACATTGGCCACCTGATTCCGTTTATGATGCTGAAGCGATTCCAGCTGGCCGGTCACCATCCCGTTATCATCATCGGGGGCGGGACCGGTGCGATTGGGGATCCATCCGGGCGCAAAACCGAGCGGACCCTACAGACGGAATCTCAGCTGGAGCACAACGTTAAGGCCCTGACCAACCAGATGATTAAGCTGTTTGGGACGGAAAACTTCACCATCGTCAACAACTACGACTGGCTGTCCAAATTGAGCATGATCGACTTTCTGCGCGACTACGGCAAGCTGTTCAGTGTGAATACGATGCTGAACAAGGAAGTCGTAGCCAGCCGTTTGGAAACCGGGATCTCCTACACCGAGTTCACCTACCAGATCCTGCAGTCCATCGACTTTTTGCACCTCTACCGGCATAATGACGTTCACCTGCAGATTGGCGGGGCTGATCAATGGGGCAACATTACTTCTGGGATTGATCTGATCCATAAGATTGAAGGCCCTGATGCCAAAGCGTTTGGTCTGACGATTCCGCTGATGCTTAAATCTGACGGGACCAAGTTTGGCAAGACGGCGGGCGGTGTCGTCTGGCTGGATCCAGAAAAGACGACGCCATACGAGTTCTACCAATTCTGGATCAACCAAGATGACCGCGACGTTGTTAAATACCTGAAGTACTTCACTTTCCTGAGCAAAGAAGAAATCGATGCCCTGGCCGAAAAAGTCAAGACCGAGCCATGGAAGCGCGAGGCCCAAAAGACGCTGGCACGCGAGGTTACCAAGTTCGTGCACGGTGAAAAAGCCGTTGCAGAAGCCGAACGCATTACGGCAGCCCTGTTCTCCGGCGACGTTGCCCAACTGTCCGCCAGCGAGATCGAACAAGGCTTCAAGAACATGCCATCCGTTGAGGTTGCCGACCAAAAACAGAACATTATCCTGTGGCTGGTTGACGACACCAAGATCGAGCCTTCCCGTCGTCAGGCCCGCGAAGACGTTAAAAACGGCGCCATCCGCATCAACGGCGAACAGATCACGGACGAAAATGCTGAAATCGATCCAAGCATGCATTTTGACGGCAAGTTCGTGATCGTCCGCAAGGGTAAGAAGCGCTACTGGCTGGCACGGGTGAAGAAGTAGTTGCCCCCAGCCGCTGGTTTTGCGTTATAATATAGTTATCATGCACGGTGCGATAGTAGTACGGCCACTAACAGAGAGATTCCAAACGCTGAGAGGAGTCACGGCTAAGCGAAATGGAGCGGTGCCAACAACTGAATCAAAAGCATTTAAGTGAGGGGCTTTCCCCTAAATTAGGTGGCACCGCGGCAAAGATCGTCCTATTCTCATTTGGAGAGGGCGGTCTTTTTTGGTGCTGAAAGGAGTTTTTCTTATGAAGTTTGATCCCAGCAAAAAAGTCGTTTTAAGCGGCGACCGGCCAACCGGTAAGCTGCACATTGGCCATTACGTTGGCTCACTAAAGGAACGCGTGCGAATGCAAAACAGCGGCAACTATAACATGTTCATCATGATTGCCGATCAGCAGGCTTTGACCGATAATGCCCGCGATCCCGAAAAGATCCACAATAGTCTGATTCAAGTCGCCTTAGACTATCTGGCAGTCGGTTTGGACCCAGCCAAGTCAACGATATACATTCAATCACAGATTCCTGCTTTATCCGAGCTCAACATGTACTACTTGAACCTGGTTACGCTATCACGGCTCGAACGCAACCCAACCGTTAAGGCTGAGATTCAGCAAAAGAACTTTAACCGTTCAATTCCGGCCGGCTTTTTAACCTATCCTGTCAGCCAAACCGCTGATATCACGGCATTTAAGTGTGAGCTGGTACCAGTTGGCGATGACCAAGAGCCAATGATGGAACAGGCACGGGAAATCGTCCGTTCATTCAATAATATCTATGGCGACATTCTGGTTGAGCCAAAGGGGATTTTCCCACCCAAAGGCCAAGGGCGAATTCCTGGTCTGGACGGCAACGCCAAGATGAGCAAGTCTTTGGGCAACGCCATTTACTTGAGCGATGATGAAAAAACACTGCAAAAGAAGGTCATGTCCATGTACACCGATCCAACCCACATTCACGTTGAAGATCCTGGCCATATTGAAGGCAACGTGGTCTTTACCTACCTGGACATCTTTGATCCCGATAAGGAAAAGGTGCAGGAATTAAAGGAACAATATCAAGCTGGCGGTCTGGGCGACGTTAAGATCAAGCGCTACTTGTTTGAGGTCTTAAACAACGAGCTCAAGCCAATTCGCGAGCGCCGCGCCGAATTTGCCAAAGACATTCCAGCCGTCTACGACATGCTCAAGCAAGGCTGTGCCGACGCCAATGAAGTAGCCAACCAAACGCTGGCTGAAGTCCGTCACGCTATGGGTCTGGACTATTTTGCCTAACTGAATCAAAAAAGCTTTGCATGAGGTTCACGCAAAGCTTTTTATTTTTAATGACCTAAGGAAAGCAGCGTCATAAACGGCTGTCTGATCAGCCCCATCAAAACGTCAATTCCCAAAACCGCGATGACGACAATCACGGCGGCCAAAATCTTTTCCGCATGCGTAAAGATTTGTTGACCATGCTGACGACGCGCATACAGATACATCGGCATGCCCACCAGGTAGACGATGAATTCGGCCACGGTATACTTTAAGCCCGCCGAAACGCCCATTAAAAGCGTGTAGACAAAGGCCAGGCCCGCGATGATCATCCCCCGCTTCGGGTTGTGCTTGCCGCTATATTCATGATGCATGGCAATCTTAAACAAGTAGGCCTCGGCAACCAGATAGGGCGGAATCGTCGTCGCCGCGCTGATTAAAAGCAGCTTTTCATAGGCCTGGCCGTCAAAGTGCGCCATGAGAATAATCGCTTGAATCGTTACCGTGGCCACCAAAATAGCAAACACCGGCTGATCGTTGGCGTTGGTTTTGGCAAAGGCCCGCGGGAACGTCCCATCCTGGACGGCGGCGTGCTGCGGCAGCTCACAGATCATTTCCAGCCAAGAGATCCAGCTGGCCAGCACCGTTAAAATCAAGGTCAGACTGATGATATTACGGCCCCAGACGTTATGCCAGATGCTGGTCAGAATCGCAGCCGTTGAAGGCGAGGCCAGCCGCATCAACTGACCATATGAGAAGACCCCCAGCGACAGCAGACTGATCAAAATATCGATCGTAATGCAGATTAAAAAACCGACCAGCGTGGCCATTTTGACCTGGCTGCGCTTTTTGGCTCGGCCTGCCATGACCGCTGCTCCTTCAATGCCGCTAAACATCCACAGCGTAACCATCATCGTTGCCAGCGTCTGCTTTGATACGCTGCCCAGATTCAGATTATGTACGGATGGCATTACCACGTTGGCCTGCATGTCCGTCGTGAATTTCTGCCAGCTGAAGTTGCCCATTAAGGATACGATCAAGACGGTGATTACGATCATTAAGAAAATCATGGCAATTTTTTGCATCCGGTTGGAAGACTTAGTGCCTTTTAACGTCAGCCCCGTCATCCCCCAAGTCAAAAGCGAGGCCCCGATCATCGACGGCCAATTGTTGCCGCCCGCAAACGTCCCTGGGAAAAAGTAGTTGAGCGTGTTCATGACCAGCACCGCGAACGCTGCATTGGTCGCACAGTTGGAAACAAAATATCCCCACGCGGTCAAAAAGCCGACAAACGGACCAAAGCCCTTCACGCCATAGTCATACATACCGGCCGTCAAATCAGGCTTTACGGCACTTAGAATCATAAAGACCTCAGCAATCAGCCACATGCCAATCCCTGTCGTAATCCAGGCCAGCATCTGCGCTGTCGCCCCCGCAACCGTCGCCATGTTTTTAGGCAGATCAAAAATCGCCGAACCAATCATGGCACTGACACAGATCGCGACCAGCCCGGCAAAACTTAATTGATTATCCCGTACCTTTGAATTCGTCATTGCGATCGCCGTCCCCTCTAAATATCCACTCCTTTTTTCGAAAACGATTTCATTCCTACTTATTATTATAGACTTGGCTATCTGCAGGTGGCGCGTTAATTTTCGATAGCCATTATCATTTATGCCAAAATAGAGCAAAAATTCAAAAATGGCTTGTCGCTTCTAAGCACGACAAGCCATTTTTTATTTAATCACCTTGATGGAGCGTCTGGACACCATGATCGCGTACAGCCAGGTAACCAACATCATGACAAAGACCGAGATAAACAAGAAGTTATAGCCGGCCTGGTCAACCATCCAGCCGCCATACACCGGTCCCAGCGCCCGGCCAATCGACATGGCAACGTTGGGCATGCCTTGATACTTACCGGTTTCCTCCGCAACGGTCAAGACATCGATATAAGCCGGCACGGAAGGAATCCCGACCATTTCTCCAATCGTCAGAATCACAAAGTCAACGACAAACATCGCAAAACTGTGCACCCAGATCAGCAGCGGAAACGAGATGGCAAAAATCGCAATCCCAATAATAATCTGCCGCTTAACTGAAAGATAATCGGCTAATCTGGTAACCAGCGGCTGGCCCAAAACGATGACCGCGCCATTGATCGTCCATAATAGACTGTAGGCAAAGAATGGAATCTGCATATCGGTAATGTGTACCGACATGACGCTTTCCCATAAAGCATAGCTCAAATAGACCGTTACCAGACACAAACAGTAGGCATAAACGATGTGGACGTTATGACGCGGACTCTTGTTGACGGTTGCCTTTTGGTTCTTGGTCGTTTGTTTGGGCCGCACGTCAACGTTAAAGTGCAGCACCGTGATCAAAAGATAGGCGCCATAACAGACACTGGCCACGATAAAGACAATCTCGATCCCCAGGTCCAACAGCGTTCCGACCAGCAGCGTTCCGACTACGACGCCCACGTTAAGTGCCATATACAGCATATTATAGACGTAGCGGGCAGTATGTCCCGTTACGGCTGAGCCATAGGAGTTGATTACCGTCAGTCCTGAACCGTCCGCAAAGCAGATCACCGCCAGCAGAATCGGAAACATCGGCCAGCCATGAAAGAAAATCATCAAGACATTGCCCAAAGTGGCGACCGTCACGGTGATAACCGCGGCCGCGTAAGGCTTCCAGTTGTCAAACAGCCAGCCGCCCAGGTAATTGCCAAACATCATCCCCATGGAACTGAAAAAGATTACCAAGCCCGCGACCGTCATCGACTTATTCAAGTACTCATGCACATAGATCGTCGTCAAGGGCCAAAGCATCGCGGCGCCGGCATTATTGAGCAGGCTTGCCATGAACAGCCACTTGAGCTTGATGGATTGGCGTGGCATAAATATGCACCCTTTCTAAACATTAAAGCCCCTTTTCCGTGCAGCAGGCCGACACGGCAAGGGGCTTTATTTTCCGCGTCTGGCCAGGTTGAAACTTTCTTTGTCTCTAGTTTACCAGACATTTTAACAACTCTTCAAATTGAGAGCTGATTGGATTACTTGTGCAGGTAGTTAAATGGCACCGCGTTTTCTGGCGTGATCTTGGTGATGCCATGCATGTAAGGTACCAGCACTTCTGGAACCGTGATCGTACCATCGGCATTTTGGTAGTTTTCCAAGATGGCAGCTACCGTCCGACCAACCGCCAAACCAGAACCATTCAGCGTGTGAACCAGCTGCAGCTTGCCATTTTCGTCACGGTAGGTAATGTGCATCCGCCGTGCCTGGAAGTCGGTACAATTCGAACAGCTGGAGATTTCGCGATACTTGTCTTGGGCTGGCATCCAGACTTCGATATCATGCGTTTCAGCCGAAGTAAAGCTCATATCGCCAGTCGACAGCGTGATAACGTGATATGGCAGACCAAGCTTTTGCAGAATATTTTCAGCATTCTTAGTCATCTTTTCCAGTTCGTCAAATGAGGTTTCTGGCTTAACGTACTTAACCATTTCAACCTTATTGAACTGGTGCATCCGAATCAGACCACGCGTGTCACGGCCGGCCGAGCCAGCTTCAGAACGGAACGATGGCGACAGTGCCGTTACGTATACCGGCAGTTTGTCGGTTGGAATCTCCTCACCAGAGAAGTAGTTGGTCAAAGGAACTTCCGCCGTTGGAATCAACGTCATGTCCTCGCCGTTGACCTGGTAGACGCCTTCCTTAAACTTAGGGAATTGACCAGTACCATACATGGATTGTGCCTTAACGATGTATGGTGGCAGAACTTCCGTGTAGCCTTCCTTCATGTGTTCATCCAGCATGAAGTTGTAGACGGCCCGTTCCAGTTGGGCACCCAAGCCAACATAGTAGACGAACCGCGCGCCGGAAACCTTGGCTGCCCGGTCAAAGTCCAGGATGCCGAGCTTTTCGCCCAGATCCCAGTGGTGCTTCGGCTCAAAGGCAAACTTAGTTGGTTCGCCAACCCTGTATTCTTCGCGGTTGCTGTCTTCATCAGGACCAACCGGCACGCCATCACGTGGTACGTTTGGCAAGTGCGCCAGCTTGTCGTTTAAGATCGTGTCGTTTTCTTCGACCTCAACGTCCAGCTTCTTGATGTCTTCACCAACCTGACGCATTTCGGCAATCGCGTCATCGGCTGATTCATGATTGCGCTTGGCTTCACCGATCTTCTTGGAAGCAGCGTTGCGCTTAGCTTTCAGCGTTTCGGTCTGCTGCAGCAGTTCGCGCCGCTTTTCATCCAGGGCCAGCACTTCGTCAATGTCTTTTGGATCAACGTTACGCGTTGCCAGCTTTTGCTTAAAGAATTCAGGGTCTTTGCGAATCTTCTTGATATCGAGCATCTAAAATTCCTCCTAGGTATATAAAAAGAGCCACTTCATCCTTATTTTGGGACGAAATGGCTCTGGTTCCGCGGTACCACCCAAGTTCGACAAAGATTTGTCACGCTCTGCATGGATAACGGCCATGAACCCGTGCGGCATTACCCGCCCACATTTAACGACACCGGAGTTTCGATCGCCGGCTTGCACCAACCGCCAGCTCTCTTTAGATCTACTTTAAAATGTCTTCGTGTTTTATATCATCGCTATCTTATTACATCCTGTCTGATTTGGCAACATTTTCGACTAATTTACCGCAAAGTCATGCTGATAGCTGACGTGACTCTTGCCCTCTTTTGAGCTGACCTTAAGCTGGTCGGGAATCCGTTCTTCCAACTCAGCAACGTGACTGATGATCCCAACCATGCGCGAATTGCCTTCCAAAGTCTGCAAAGCATTAAGTGCCTTATTCAATGCATCGGGATCCAATGAGCCAAACCCTTCATCGACAAATAAAGCATCAATTTGAATCCCGCCAGCCTGCTGCTGAATGATCTCCCCCAATGAAAGCGCCATTGCCAGCGAGGCTACAAACGTCTCTCCACCAGATAAGGTATGCACGCTGCGCACCTTGCCGACATCACCATCTCTGACGCTGACCTCCAAGCCGCTCCATTTGGTATTGGAGCCGCTATTATCATCCAAAACAAATTCATAGCGGCCATTGGTCAGTTCATACAGCCGCCGATTGGCATTTTCCAAAACCGCTTTAAAGTAGTGGCGCAAAACATAGCGTTCCAATGACAGATTCGAGTTATTCTTACCGTTCATAGTATTGACCAAATCAGCCAATCGATCCAGCTCAGCCTGCTGATCACCCTGCACTTTTTGCAGTTCTTCAACTTGATGCACCGTTTTTTGCTGTTGGCCAAACTGTTCTTTTAATTGGCCTAGCTCACGCTGTTTTTGGTCGCGCTGCTCAGCTGCTTTATTTAATGCCTGCTGAGTAGCAGCTATTTGTGGTCTTGGTCGATTATTGATTTCTTTTAGAAGATGCTGGTAGCGATCAAGATTGACCTTAATGGCCTGCTGATAGTTATTGACGGTTTGCTGCAGACTTTCCAGTTGATTCAACTGTTTAAAATCAGTTTCAAACCTTAACCATTCTGCTTTAGGGTCATGATTTTGCAAAGCCTGCTGCAACGTTTCCTGCAACTGTTGCACGCGCTGTAATTGCTCAGCCAGACTTTCTTGATCCCGCTTGATGGTAGCCTGAATAGCAGCTGCCTGTTTTTGATAGTCTTGTAATTCAGCTTGAGTCTGCTCGGTTTGCTGCTGATATTTTTGCAGCTGATTTTGCCAGACTTGAACCTGCTGTTGGGCCGCATTCAAATCAGCAAACTCATTTGGCAGCTGCTTTAATCTGGCCGTCAGCTCACCATTAAGCTCAGCCATTTTTGCCGCCTGCTGCTGACGCGTTTGATCTAGTTCTTGTTGACGTTGGGTCAATTGATCTAGTTTTTGCTGTTCAGCTTGCTGTTGCTGTTGGATTGCCTTTAATTCTTGGATCGCCATCTGTGTTTGGGCATAGTCTTTTTCAGCAATTTGAGCACGCTGCCGCAGTTCTAGAGTCAGCTGATCCAAATCTGCATCTGGCAGCTGACTGGCATCTTTTAGCTGCGTCAGCTCGTCAGTATAGTCTTGAACTTGATCTTTCAGCTGTTCTTCTAAACCGTACTCTTTTTCCTGCGTCTTGGCCAGTTGAGCCTGTGCATCATCCAGTGCCTGGCGTGCTTGTTTTAAAGCACTGCCGGCAGCTTGAATCTCATCCAGTGAAACTTGAGCAACCAGATTGCCGGGCTGTGGATGCTCGATTGAGCCGCAGACTGGACAAGGATAGCCAGGCTTTAAATGTGTAGCCAGTTCAGCAATCTGTAAGGCCGCGTGTTTTTGATCAGCAGTTTGAAACTCAGTCAGTGCCGTCTGGTAATTTTGAGTCGCCTGTTTTTGAGCCATCTTAGCTTGCTGCAGACTATTTTGTTGTTTGACGATTACTTGATGATGCTGCTGCAGCGTTTGGAGTCGTTCCAATAATTTTTGGCTGACATTGCGTGCTTCAAGCTGCCTTTCAATCAAGCGGCTGTCAGTCTGCTGCTGCAGTTTTTGAGCTTGTCTTGTTAATTGGTCTACCTGATTTGTCTGCTGCTGGGTGGCAGTCTGGGCGGACTGTACCTCATCAGTCAAATGCTTTAACTGCTGTTGTTCAGTTTGAATCTGCTGCTTGAGGATCGCCGTTTCCTGGTAGCGCGGCAATTGATTTTCCAAGGCAATTTTTTGTTGATTGATTTGATCGATCAGTGGCTGCTGAGCTTGCAGCTCTTGACTGGACTTCTGTAAATTCTGCAGCTGTTGATCAAGACGTTCGGCTTGACTTTTGCGCTGTTTCAAACTATTTTTCAGCCCCAGTACCGTCGACTGGGCCAGTTGCCAGGCATCATATTCACTTTGTTGCTGACGAGCCCACTGCAACTCATCAATCAGATGCTGCTGACTTTGAATCATTGGCAGCTGCTGATCCAATTCTTGTTTGGCTGCCTGATTTTTTGCCAGTTCATTATAAGCCTGCTGCAGATTTTGTTCCACGTGAAACTGCTCATTCAGTTTCTCAGCTTTGGCTTGTGCTGCTTTGGCATCCTGAGTCTGTTTTTCAAGTGCTTGTTGACGCTGCTGCATCAGTTCTGCAGCTGTTTTCAGCCATTGCGCAGGTTCTTTTTGATCAGCCAGCTCAGTAATGCCTACCATCAGTTGTTCCATCTGTTTTTGACTGTCATGGCTGGCCGTCTGCATTGTCGTCAGCTGATCTTTCATTTTTTGCGTCCAATCAGCATACAGTTGCGTACCAAACAATTCAGCCAACAGCTCGTTTTTGTTATTGCTGTCTGATTCCAAAAACTCACGAAACTTTCCTTGCGGCAGCAATACAATTTGACGAAACTGCTCAGCGTTGATGCCTAAAAGATCTTCAATAAAGTGGTTGGCATCAGTAACCTTGGTAATTTCTTTTTTTTGCCCGTTTTTTTCATAGAAAAGATTGACCTTTTGCGTTTTATGGCGATCCTGCTTGGGTTCGCGAACAACCTGATAGTTTTTTTTCTGATGCTCAAACCAAAACGTTACCCGGGTCAATTCTTTAGCGTCGGCAAAGTCAGAGCGCAGTTTTTCCGCCGTCCGACCATTACGATTGTCATCATCAGTCGTTGAACCAAACAGGCTAAAACACATTGCATCAAAAATCGTTGTCTTGCCACTGCCCGTTTTACCACTGATCAAAAAGAGCGGCACTTCATCAAATTCAGTAAAATCAATGGTTTCATCGACATATGAGCCGAAGTTTTCTAATTTGAGCTTTAACGGCTTCATTTTTACCCCTCCTCAATTTCGGTTAAAGCAGCTTGTGCCCATTGACGCTGCTGATCATCAAGCTTTTGATCAGCATGAACCATGCCATAAAACTCGTTTAATAATGACATCGGATCCATTTTGGCCGTCTGCATCGTCTTAAGATCTGCATTGCTTTGCTGATTGGGACGATTAATTTCAATAATTTTTGGATAGTGAATGCGCAGTCGATTCATCAAATCATCGATCAGCTTTGTATCTGTCAGTTGAATAGCTACATAGTCTTGTGTCTGATCGTATTTAACGGCCAGATCACCCGTTGTCAGTTCTTTAAACGATCCCTTCAAAACCACCAGATCATGCAATGGCTGCAAGGGTACCCAAGTTAGTTTGAATGGGTCAGTATCAACGATCCAGACGCCTTTTTGAATATTGGCCTCAGAAACCGAAAATTTGAGCGGTGAGCCACTATAGCGCATGCGTTCTTCATTTAAGGCCCGTGGATTGTGCAGGTGACCCAGCGCTACATAGTCAAAATCTCTTAACAATGAAGTTGGCACGGCATCCAAGCCTCCAACTTCAACTTGAATTTCAGAATCAGTATGTGAACTGCCGGCCGCAAAAAAGTGCGCCACCAAAACGTGTTTTTTGTCTGGTTCAAACAAATGCTTCATTTTTTCAACAATTAAAGTCATCGCCTGACCAACTGATTTAACATCTTGATCAAAATAGTTGCGGACTTCTTGCAGATTAAAAAACGGCAGCAAGAAAAACTGTGTATCAGCAATCACAACTGGCTCAAAGGCACTAGCCAGCGTCGTATGCAGGTAAAAATCGGTTGTCTCGAACCATTCACTGCCCGTAGCCAGGCGTGCGGCCGAATCATGGTTGCCGCTGATCGCCAATAGCGGCAGATGATCATTTAGATTCAGCTGCTTGAGCATTCCATTCAGCTGCTCAACCGCCTGCTCACTGGCTAAGCCTCGATCATACAGATCGCCTGCAATAACAACGGCATCGACCTGATAGTCTTTAGCCAGCTGTTCAATCTGATCAAACGCCGCGGCCTGCTCTTCAGCAAGCGAAAAATCATGCAGTTTCTTACCGATATGCCAATCGGCCGTATGTAAAAATCTCATGAGACCTTCCTTTCTATCGAACAAGCATTCGCATCGTCAACATTATATCATAATGCCAACTGAAAATTAACTTGGTTCAAATTCAAAGTTTCTTCGCATTTTATTAATATTTTATATAGATTCGTTTTTTCTAGAATGAGCAATAATCCGCCACATTAAGGCATTTTCAGCAAATTTAACAATCAATTTGCCTGTTAAATTAACAGTTTTCTTAACCAATGCTTAACATTTCATTTTCGGCTTTTGGTATATAGTAAGGTGGTACCTTTCCAAGAAAACGTTAGGCAAAGGAGTGATTAGTGAATGTTGGCAGCTCTCAAAAGCCACCCTGTCGCTGGATTTCTGCTTAAAACGTTCTTTTATTTTATCGTCTTAATGCTGTTGATCTACTTATACGGATACTATGGCGCTGGTCAGGCACCGTTTATCTATAATGAATTCTAGCGGAGGAAATAATGATTTCTAATATTGTTCGCGAGTTTGACCGCGTGGCAAAATCAAATGCCACCCGTGTTGTTTATGACGAAATGGGTCAGACTCACACGTACCAAGATTTATTGGTTGATTCAAATGCTTTCGCGGCTTGGCTCGATCAAGAAAAAATCGTTCCTAAAGATGGTCCAATCATGTTTTATGGCGACCATCAATTTGAAATGGTGGCCGGTTTTGTCGGCGGCTTGAAAGCAGGCCATGCCTACATTCCCGTTGAAGTTGGCTCAGCTTTGCCCCGGATGCAGTCAATTATTGATGCTGCCAATCCGCGACTGGTCGTAGCCATCGATGATTTTCCCGTTGAAAAGCTGAACTACGATGGGGCCGTTATCAACAAATCCGAACTAAAACAGATTTTTGCTCGAAAAACGCCCTATGAAGCAACGCATGAAGTCACGGGCGACCATCCTTTCTACGTGCTGTTTACCTCGGGTACAACCGGCTCGCCAAAAGGAGTTGAGATCAGCCACGACAATATCTGTTCATTTGCCAACTGGATGCTGGGCGACAGCTTTGACATCCCGGCCCATCAAATTTACCTGGGACAGGTGCCATTCTCGTTTGACGTCTCGCATATGTACTGGCTGACTGGTCTGCTGTCCGGCAGCACGGTTCAAACCTTGCCGCTATCTGTTGTGCAAAACCTGGGGCAGCTGTTTACCACGCTGCCTAAGCTTGACATTACGGTCTTTGTCGGTACGCCTTCATTTGGCGACATGGCGCTGCTCAGTCCTCAGTTTAATCACGAACAGATGCCAAACCTAAAGTACTTTGTCTTCTGCGGTGAAGAACTGACGACCTCGACCGTCAAGCGGCTGTTCAAGCGATTCCCGGAAGCGCGCGTCTTTAACACCTATGGCCCAACCGAAGCTGCCGTGGCCGTTACCAGCATGGAAATCACACCGGCAATGGCCAACAGTCACGAACGGCTGCCAATCGGCTATGACAAGCCTGGCGTAACTACCACGATCTGGAAAGACGGTCAACCCGTTTCTGAACCAAACGTCCACGGCGAGATCATTATCAGTGGCGACAGCGTGGCTAAGGGTTACATGAACAACCCTGAAAAAACGGTCAAAAACTTCTTTAAATATAACGGCGTCCAGTCATATCGCACCGGTGACGAAGGCTTTATCGATCAAGACGGCATTCGTCACATCATTGGCCGAATGGATTTTCAAATCAAGCTGCACGGCTTTCGGGTTGAACTGGATGAGGTCCGCAACAGTCTGGAGCTAAGCGAATACATTAAGCAGGCAATTGCCGTGCCCAAGTACAACAAGCATCATCAGGTCAGTCATCTGATCGGCTACGTGATTGCACAGCCCAATGACTTTAAAGATGAGAAAGAATTGACTCAGGCCATCCGTCAAAGTCTGGCCGGCAAGATCATGGACTATATGATGCCAACCCAGTTCGTCTACGTTGACAGCTTCCCGAAGTCCGCAAATGGCAAGATTGCGGTTAAGCAGATGATCGCGGAGGCCAATCAATCATGAGCTGGCTTGAAAGTCTTCCCAACTACACGGCTTATGGCACGCCATCGTACTTTATCTACCTGCTGATTGCCGTCTTGCCAATGGGAATCAGCCTGTACTTTGGCAAGCGGCTGGCTTGGTATGAGGCCATTGTCAGCTTCCTGTTTATCTTCTTTATGTTTGATGGTTCCAGTGCCCCTCAGCTGATTTCTCTAATCGGCTACGTAGTCTATCAAACGATCCTGGTAATAGGCTACTTCCATTATCGGCAAAAAAAGAACGCGGCGGGCGTCTTCTACTTGATGACGTTCCTATCGCTTTTGCCGATCATCATCGTCAAGTTCACGCCGGCGATGGTTGGTCACAACTCACTGCTGGGCTTTTTGGGAATCAGCTACCTGACTTTCCGAGCGGTCGGCACGATTATCGAGACGCGGGATGGGGCCGTCAAAGACCTCAACTGGTGGAAATTCATCCGCTTTTTGCTGTTTATGCCAACCATCACTTCCGGGCCGATTGATCGCTATCGGCGCTTTTCAAAAGACTATCGCAAAGTTCCCAGTCGCGAAAAATACCTTGAGATGGTCGAGAAAGCCGTTAAATATCTTTTCATCGGCTTTTTATACAAATTCGTCCTAGCCTACCTGTTTGGTCAGGTCTGGCTGCCGGCGGTTGAACATCAGGCTATGATGTACGCGCCACATTTAAGCTGGTGGGTCGTTGCCGTAGCCTATGTCTATGCCGGTGATCTTTACTTCGACTTTGCCGGCTACTCGCTGTTTGCCGTTGCCATCAGTTATTTAATGGGTGTCGAGACGCCAATGAACTTCAACAAGCCGTTCGTTGCCAAAAACATCAAGGAATTCTGGAATCGCTGGCACATGACGCTTTCATTCTGGTTCCGCGACTACATCTTCATGCGGTTCGTCTTTTTGGCCAGCAAGAAGCATTGGTTTAAGAATCGCAACGTCCTGTCATCGGTTGCCTACATGATCAATATGCTGGTCATGGGCTTTTGGCACGGGGTTACCTGGTACTACATTCTCTATGGTTTCCTGCATGGGAGCGCGCTGGTCATTAATGACTGGTGGCTGCGTTACAAGCGCAAGCACCTGCACATCAAGACCAATGCCTTTACCAAGGGCGTGGCCATGTTTATTACGTTTAACTTTGTCGTCTTTTCATTCTTGATCTTCTGCGGCTTTTTGAACACGCTGTGGTTTGTCAAACATTAATCTGAGTACTTATTTTTTTGGAGGTTATATCATGCAAGAACAAATTCAACAACTTTTAGCCGAAGCTACCGGACGTGACGCCAGCGATTTTGCCGACACTACTGAAGATTTGTTTGCCGACGGTCTGCTGGACTCCATGGCAACCGTTCAGCTGCTTTTGGCTCTGCAGGATGAATTCGACATTCAGGTTCCCGTTTCCGAATTTGACCGCAGCGAATGGAGCACGATCGATAAAATCGTTGATCGGGTAAAGGAACTGGAAAATGAATAACCGTCGCAAACTGTGGTCGATCTTTGGCCCAGTCATCGTGGCCTGCCTACTGGCGCTGGGCTTTTTTGCCTTACCATGGAGCAGCTCGCATTCCCAGGCAACCCTGCAGAAAGCAGCTGATTCGCTTAGTCCGCGCGTTTTTAAAAACAGCTCGATCAAAGTGGATGCGCTGCGGGATAAAAAGAAAAACTATATTCCATTCTTTGGCTCCAGTGAGTTGAATCGAATGGACCGCTACCATCCCGCTGTCATGGCGGCCCGTTACCACAACTACACGCCGTTTTTATTCGGTTCCCGTGGTACACAGTCTTTACCGCAACTGTTTAACATGACTATGATGGCCCCCGAAATGAAAAATGGCAAAGCCGTTTACATCATTTCGCCACAATGGTTCGTCAAAGAAGGCGTCATGCCATCTGCCTTTAAATACTACAACGGCACCTACGCAAATCTGACCTGGCTGAAACAGGCCAACCCTGATTCGCCATACGATCGCTACACGGCTAAGCGCTTGGTCAAACTATTGGGCGCGGAAGGCTCAGTTGCCAACCAAGCCCAAAAGATCGCAGATGGCAAGCACCTTGATTCATGGGATCGAACCCGAATCAACATGGAGTTATCGCTGCTCAAGCATGAAGACGATCTGTTCTCCGGCTGGTTCTTAAAAGACAACTATAATGATCGAATTAAGCCACGCGTCAAAGAATTGCCTAAGACCTATAACTACAACGCCTTGACCAAAGAAGCCATCAGTGATGCTAAGCGTTCTAGCAGCAACAACCGCTTTGGCATTCTCAATCAGTTCTATGATCGACGCGTTAAAGGTCATCTCAAGGGCGTTCCTGGCAGTCAAAAGCACTACAGCTATCTCAAATCGCCCGAGTATGCTGATTTGGAAGTGGTCTTGAATCAGCTTAAAAAGACCAATACTAACGTCGTCTTTATGATCACGCCGGTTAATGCCAAGTGGGAAAAGATGACTGGTCTTTCGATGCCGATGTATTATCAGACCGCCAATAAGATCAAGTATCAGCTGCGTTCGCAAGGTTTCAACAATATCGTTGATTATTCACATGACGGCGATAAGCCTGGCTTTATGGAAGATACCATTCATATCGGTTGGGCCGGCTGGGTCGACTTTGATCACCGCATTGCACCGTTCTTGGAGCAAAAGCAGCCACAGCCACAGCCACACTATCATATGAATAAAGCCTTTCTGTCCTCAGAATGGCAAAACCTTGACCCAACCACGGCCAACTTAAATCAATTTACCAAGGATCACCTTAGTAAATAGCAAAATAAAAAAGAGTTCGCAGCTATCCGCGAACTCTTTTTACATATCATCAAGTAATTTAGTTTTCCGAAGCGCCCGTCATCGCATCAGCATCCGTTTCTTCCGGATCATCAGCAGCTTCCGATGCTCCCGTGCTGGCATCAGTTTCAGCCTGTTCAGCCCGTTGTGCGGCTGCCGACATTACTGGAGCAGCTGGTTCGCTAGGCGTGCTTGGTTCTTCATCAGAATCCTCAGAAGCGCCCGTCGTTGCATCCGCTGCTGGCGCAGGTTCTTCAACTGGCGCCGGGGCCGCCTGACCATGAGAAGCACTAGATGTCACGTCTGCGCTCCAGGCACCATTTTCAGCCAGGTTCAAGATGTCATCGACTGAACCCGTGAATTCAATCGTCCCCAGATAGTGACCATCAACATCGCGCAGCGCATAGTAGCGAATCAAAACGCGGTGACCGTTCATCATCAATGGGCGGGCGACCACATCCTTGGTGCCGTTCTTAAAGCTGTCGATGATGGCCTTAACGGCAGGTACGGCCTTTGGCGGGTGACATTCGCTGTAGGTTTCGCCAAGCTGGTTGACGTTACGGACATGTTCACGGTTAGGCTTGTCTGAGTAGTAGGCAAAGCGATCGTCAGCATCGATCAGATCAATTTCAAATGGAATCGTGTTGAAAATGGCTTGGACTTCTCGCAGCGACAGACGGCCGGTCGGGAAGCTGACATAAGCATCTTCAATCATAGGACGTTTAACAGACATGAGTTGTTCACCTCGAGAAGCATTTTTGAAAAGTTCCGCGTATTCAACAAAATTGGTAAAGCATTTTTCCAGATTATCAACGTAGGCCT
The DNA here is from genome assembly GCF_046939755.1 of Limosilactobacillus mucosae. Taxonomy (GTDB): domain Bacteria; phylum Bacillota; class Bacilli; order Lactobacillales; family Lactobacillaceae; genus Limosilactobacillus; species Limosilactobacillus mucosae_A. Next base: position 126,944 of record NZ_JBKZAY010000002.1, on the reverse strand, counting down.
GATCAGTCAAGCGACCATCCTTACTAAAGACCTTGGCGGCATTACCGATCAGTACCTCGTTGCCGGAAAGCAGGTTGGCATTGCAGTCTGGACTTAAAAGCATCTTACGCATTTGCTGCTGAGCTCGCGCGGAAGCCTGTCGACCATAGGATACCCCAACGATCATGGCTGGCTTGCCGTGCAGAACCTTGGATTGATACGACAGCCATTCAACGGCACTCTTCATCGCGGCTGGCACGGCATGGTCATATTCGGGTGTGGAAAAAATAACCCCATCAGCAGCGTTGATCTGCTGCTTAAGCTTCCAGACCGGTGTCGTTTCCTCAAAAGGCACATCCTTGCTAAAAGCTGGCAGATCCTTGATTTCAGCGATTTCAATCTCCGCCATGCGCCAAAAATGCTTCTTCATAAACTGTAAAAGAATGCGGTTATAGGAAAAATCGGCGTTTGTGCCGACGATTGCAACAAATTTCATTACTTGGCAGCCTCCTTTTCCGCTTTGGCCAATGCTTCTTCTTCCATTTTGACTTCTTGATCATTGGCAATCGCAAAGCATTCAAAGTCGCGCAGACACTTATCCAAAAACTTGATCGTACCAGGGTCGTTAATATCACCGTTTTCATCAAACAAGTTCTGGGCAAAGCTCATGAAGAAATCTTCTTTTTGAAAGACGCGCGCGTTAACTCCTGGCGAGATCATAACGTCACGCAGGTCGACCTGAGCCCGTGAAGATCCTTGCGCGTCAGTAGAAGCCCCAACCAAAAGAACCGGCTTGTTGGTAAATGGATGCAGCTGATAGGAAAGCCATTCAATGATGCTCTTTAAAGAAGAAGGTACCGAGTGATCCGTTTCAGGGCAGGCAATTACTACGGCATCGGCCGCCTCGATCGCGTCTGACATTGCCTGAATGGCAGCAGGCGTTTCCTTGGCACTTTCGTTGAACAATGGAATCTTGCGTACGTCAACAACCGTCATATCATGATCATAGGCTTTGCTGATGTATTCAAGCAGCATGCGATTGTACGAATGGTTGGCATTGGAACCAGGAATCCCAACAATCTTCAAATTCATTCACTCCTTATTAATGATAATACTCTCCATACTTGGCATTATTGCACTAGCTTATTTTAATATAAATTTTGGGGAAATTGTATAGCTTCGCACAAATTTTGTGAAATTAATTTCAAATTGTGAAGTGAAATAACTTCTCATCAATATAAAAACTGCTATCTCAATGTTTGGATAACAGTTTAGTTTGTTCAATAATGATTTAATTATTTTTTCCTACTGTCTGGTAAACCTAATTACGAAACATATTGACCTTTTGATCAGTTTTCTTCACCGGTTGCTGCCAAACTGTGCTCTCGATACCAGTGCACCATCAAGCCCAATACTAATCCAACCAGTGCCGGTACCAGCCAGGACAGACCATAGTCAGCCAGCGGCAAGGAAGCCCGCCAGTCCGCCACCTGCTTGCCAAATGCGCTGGCACTGACCACGCTTGGGAAGGAAACTACCATATCCCCCAATGCCGGTACGACGGTAAATAAGACAACAAAGAAGTAAACCGCGCCATCCCGCTTAAACAACGGCGAGGCAACCGACAGCAAGATCAGGACCATGGCCAATGGATACAGAAACATCAGCATTGGCGTTGACCAGGCAATGATCTGTTCCAAGCCAAAATTAGCAACCAAAAATGAGGCCAATGTCGTCAAGAACAGCCAGGCATGGTAGCTCAACTGCGGAAAATGCTTGTGAAAGTCCTGCGCGAAGGCTGCCACCAGACCAACCGCCGTCGTTAAGCAGGTGACCGTGATCAAAACGGCTAAAACGGCTTGTCCCAGTCGGCCAGCATAGGCATTAACCAGCTGCGTAAAGGCCACCCCGCCATCAGCTGAAACCTTGAACCGGCCTAGAGTCATCGCGCCAACCACGATCAGCAGCACATAGATCAAAGCAACGGCACTCATTGCCAGGACGCCTGATTTGGCAACCACTTTGGCAACGTCGCTATCCCGCTTCTGGCCCAGCTGACGAACCGCTGTCACGACCGTAACCCCAAAAGCCAGACCAGCCAAGGCATCCATCGTATTGTAGCCCTGCAAAAAGCCATTGACGAACGAGCCATGCACGTAAGCTGTCGTTGCCTGCGTTTGGAATGGATTGGCAAACGGATTAACGAACGCCACGGCAAAAACGACAAACAACAGGACTAAAAAGACTGGATTCAAAACCTTACCGACGTTGGTCAAGATATCATTTTCACGATAGGCAAATGCAAAGGCCAAAGCAAAGAAGACCAATGAGAACAAGAACAGGGCCAGCGTCTGATCAGCCTTGGGAACAAACGGTGCGACCCCAACCGTGTAGGAAACCGTAGCCGTCCGTGGCGTCCCAAACAGCGGTCCGATCGTAAAGTGAATCAAGACCATAAAGACCAAAGCAAAACCAACTCCTAATGGCCGACCGATGTCAAAAACCCCTTCAGCCCGCGTTACCGCAACGGCCAGGACCGACAGCAGCGGCAAGGCGACCCCGGTTACTAAAAAGCCGACTGCCGCACCGACCCAGTGACTGCCGGCCAGCTGACCCAGATGCAAGGGAAAGATCAGGTTGCCGGCCCCAAAGAAGAGACCAAACAGCAATGATGCCACGACCAGATACTGCTTGGCCGTTAGTTTTTTCGATGTGAGTTGTTCCATTTTTTTGCCCCCGAAATGAATTAAAATTAGAAATCACTCATGTCGAATACTGGCTGCGCCGAAAATAAAAAGTCCCTTGACCGAAAATTCGGCCAAGGGACGCAATCGCGTGGTACCACCCTGATTCACCATGCCATCGCTGACACGGTCTTTTACGTACGGCCCCCATTTAAGCTGGAGCGATACGCGTGCACGGTAATGGGTGCGACCATCCATCCTTACTTGGTTTAAGGATGAAAACTAGAAAGTGATTTTCGCCTAAGACTTTAACCGATCCTCTCACACCTAGCAGGACTCGCTGACGGTGGCCAAAGACTACTCTTCTTTCTTCATTGCATTCGATATGATTAACTTTTAACAATATACTAATGCAACGTTAATTTTTAGTCAATGCATTTTTAATAAAAATCACAAATAATTTTTGGCCATTCTACCAATGTGCTAAAATAAGACCACTGGAACGCAACAGAACGGAGAAAAACAATGGAAAAAAATCACACCCGCTTCAATCATCGTCGGCCACAAAAAAGCCCACGCCCACAGCCCCAAGTCGAAGTCAACCTTGGCGATCGCTTCCCGCTGACCATTCGCAAACTGGGGATCGAAGGCCAGGGAATCGGCTACTTTAAACACAAGGTCTGCTTTGTCCCCGGTGCCCTGCCAGATGAAGTCGTAGTAGCTGAGGTTACTGCCATTCATCCCCGTTACCTGGAAGCCAAGATTCATAAGCTGCGCAAACCCAGCCGCTTCCGAGTTGAGCCGCGCGACAGCTATGCCGATCAAGCAGGCGGTTTTGAATTTGAATGCCTGGCCTACCCAGAGCAGTTAAAGTTCAAGCGGCAGGTCGTCTTAGACAGTCTGGCCAAATTTAAGCCGCGGGGATGGCAAAACTATGACGTACGCCCAACGATTGCCGCCCCAGAACAATACGGCTACCGCAACAAGGCGCAATTCCAAGTTCGCGAACAAGATGGCCATTTGATTGCTGGCCTGTACCGCGCCAACAGTCATGACGTGGTCGACATGCCAACATGTGCCGTTCAGATGCCAGGGACGATGAAAGCCATGCGCGCGATCGTCAAGATGTTGGATGAGCTAAAGATTCCAGCCTACGATGAGACCAGCAACAGCGGGATCATTAAAACGATTGCGATTCGGGAGTCATTGGCAACCGGCGAGCTGCAGGTGACCCTGATTACCAATACTGCCAAGCTGATTCATAAGGGACCGCTTTTGGCCATGATCGCTGAACAGCTGCCTGAGGTCAAATCGGTCGAGCAAAACGTCAACCCTGGCGATACGCCGCTGGTTTGGGGTGAGCAAACGATTCATCTGGCCGGTCAGGAATACATTACCGAATCATTGATGGGACTTGATTTTCATCTCAGTGCCCGTTCGTTTCTGCAGCTGAACCCGGCTCAGACCGAAACGCTCTACGAACAGGCAGCCAAAGCCATGGAGCTGGGGCCCGATGACGTCTTGGTGGATGCCTACGCGGGGATTGGGACAATTGGACTTTCATTGGCCAGCCGCGTCAAAAACGTGCGCGGGATGGAAGTCATTCCAGAAGCCGTGGCCGATGCCAACAGCAATGCCAAACTCAACGACATTCAAAACGCCAGCTATGAAGTTGGCACAGCCGAAGAAGTCATGCCGCGCTGGCAGCAAGAAGGATTCCGGTTCAATGCCCTGGTCGTTGATCCGCCACGCATCGGTCTGGATGAAGCTTTGATCGAACAGATTCTTAAAGCCAAGCCCGCCAAATTTGCCTACGTTTCCTGCAACATGTCGACCATGGCAAAAAATCTGGCCCGTCTTTCCAGCGCCTACCGCGTCGACTGGATTCAACCCGTCGACATGATGCCGCAGACACCACGCTGTGAAGCTGTTGTTAAGCTCAGTCGGCGCTAAAATCTAATTCCAAACAAAAACTGCAGCCGCCTGCCGACTGCAGTTTTTTTGATGAGCCCAACTTCAAATTCGCTACCTGACTGCCTGCCACTGCTTCCAAGTTGCCGCGGCACTGATATTGTCCAGGTCATCATAGGCATGGTCGCTCAGCTGCTGAAGCTTAGCGGAGTCGTTTAAAAGCTCAACAACAGTCTTAACCATGCTGGCTGGATGATTCAGCGCGATCAGTCGGCCATTTTCATAATTGATGATCATCTCGTCTGGGCCATATGAGAAATCATAGCTGACAACCGGAACGCCATGCCCCAGCGCCTCGCCCATCGCCAAAGGCTGTGCGTCAATCCGACTGGTATTAAGCATCAGTTGCGCTTGATCAAAAGCCATGTCCAAAGGGTATTGATAATCGGCAAATTCAACCGCGGCGTCAATCTTAAGTTCTTTTGCCAGTTGCTTAAAGTCAGCCGTGTCATTAGGCGCGCCATAACCATAAAGCGTTAATTTCGCGTCAGGCACGGCAGCTTTGATTTTGGCAAAGATCTGCAGCAATTGATCAGTCTGCTTGTCATAGCCAAGCCGGCCGACACTGATCAGCTGGTTAGGCAGCCGGTCAGCCATCTTGACGCGTTTAACTGCCTTTTTGACCGGCGTGCCATTAATCGTTAAAACACGTGCCGATTTACCCAAGCGCTGACTCAAGACGCGTGCCTGAGCCTGAGTCATCACGATAATGCCATCCCAGCGATGCAGATTTTCCGTCAGTGCATTTTGCAACAGACTGTTAAAAGGCGCCTTCAATGGATCCTGGCCATCATTAACGTGACTCATCGGCAGCCATAGATAACGATGGACCTTGGAATGCATATGCAGAATCGGATCAATGGCAACTGCCGGCCGATCCGCGATAAAGACGTTGTTCTCACCATGAGCACGGTTCAGTTCATCCAAAAAGAAGGCAAACATTTCATTTTCACTGGCAAACCAATAATCCTGACCATGCCAGTTTTTTAGAATGTTAAGCGAATTAATTGGCGTATTCTGAACCGATTTGACAAAGTAGCGCTCCAGATACAGCTGACCATCGGGACGATAATAACGGGCGTTGAATTCATGACCATCCTGACCAAAGAATTCATCAACAGCTTTAAAGCCCCGAATATCATAAGTATTGCGCAAAGTCAGGCTGCCGGTCTGATCATACCAGTCAATGTGATGAATCTGGCCAATCGTCCCACCGGCAAAATAGATCGTTGCTGCCAAGCGACCACCATCCCGAACCTCACGAAAGTTGCTGCCCGTGCCGATCTGATAGTCGACTGCCAGTTTCAGATCCTCGGTATGCATTGGCTGTCCCTGGTAGTCAGTGGTCTGAGCAAAAAAATCATACAGATTGGTCAGCTGATCGTTAGTGACGCCAAAGTTCTGCATCGTGCGGTGAAGCACTGGATCAAAATCGCGCGTGACCAGCTGGGCCGACGTCTGATGATCCTTGAACAGCTGCAGACGCTTTAATTCGGCATGTTCAACGCTAGAGTTTTTTCCCAGCAGATACTGATTAACAAAAAATCTCATCAGTCATTGGCCCCCTTTGGCATATCATCAAGCAGCTCATTCCATAGTTTCATGACATTAGCCGCCGAGTAGCGAGCACTGTCTTGATAGGCATGCTCGCTAAACTTGGCCAGTCTGGTCTGATTCGTCAGCAGACTGGTGATTGCTTTTGCCAAACCTTCAATATCACCATTTTTAGTCAGCAAACCATCCTGCTGATCAATTACGACATCGGCCGGACCATACTTGATATCATTGGCCACGATCGGCAGCCCATGCGACTGCGCTTCTACTAAAGACAGTGGCAGGCCTTCCGCACGACTGGGTAAAATCAATAGCTGTGCCCGTTCATAGACTGCATTGACATCGGTAGTATAGCCGCAAAAGGTCACTGAGCTCTCAATCTGCTCGGCACTGACCTGGGCTTTGAGCTTCTGATCGAAATTATCATTGGCATAGCCCCAAAGCTCCAGCCGGGCATCGGGAACCTGCCGCAAAATCGCGGGCCAGGCCTGCAGCAGATGATCCTGCTGTTTTTCTGGCGAGAGCCGTGCCACCATCACGACCAGATCGCGCTGCCGCTTGGCAAAATCAACATGCGGCGCTTCCAAGACCTCGTCAGCCACGATTGGTCCCGGAATCCGATAGATCTTAACGCCCTGCTTGCCAAAACGCGCCTGGACATCAGCCTGCTGCTGCGGTGTTAGAGCAATAATGCCATCCCAGTCTTTCAGATGATCCAATCCCCATTGATAGTTGTAGTTTAGCGTTGAGTGCAGCATGTCGTTGGGGTTATTGACATGATCATTATGCAGCTGCATGACGCGGAAAACGCGACGGTGCATATTTAAGACTGCCCAACCCAACTCATAGACGCGATCCACGACCAAGCCCAGCGGACCGTCACCATTCAAGGCAGGATCCGTGGCTAACTGATCATAGAAAAAGCGCGTCAATTCATCAAAATCAGCAAACTGCCAATCCTGACCATGCCAGTTGAACAAATGATAGCTGGTTGTCTTTTGCTGGCGGCGATCCTTAAAGTTCACCTTCTGCAGTGCCAACTGGCCATCGGGACGCAGATAGTTTTCCACGGCAATCTGCCCCGCCCAGTCATACAGCTGTTCAACCGACGCAAATCCCCGATTGTCATACCAGACTACTTTCAACAGCTTGCCGAAATGGTCAAAATACTGCAGATTGATGATGCTGCGATCACGATCATTGCGACGGCGAACGTACATGACCCGTGTCTTCCCATCATAATAGTTATAGTTGATGCCGTCTGCCCTGCGTTTCCACTTTGGATTTAGATGCAGATCCTGAACCTTGACGATCCGATGCGGCACCAGGCAGGCATTTTGGAAATAATCGAATAGATTGATAAAATCCTGATCAGCGATTCCAGCTTCATTCACAACCAGATGCAGCTCGTTGGAATACTGCCGCGTCACAATCTTGGCTGGCTGATTGAATTTTTTAAACAGATTGAGTCGCTTGATTTGGGCGTGCTCAATTCCTGATTGATTGCGCTGAAGGTTATCATTTAAAAACAACAGCAATTTTTTCACCCTTTTCTTTGCTCGCACTTACTGTTTAAGTTTAACATCTGAATATGAAGAAAACATGATTGAACTGTTGACATTATTAGGTCCGCATTCTCAGTTATGTTATGATTAATGGATAAATGTACAAAGGGAGGCCTGGACGGATGCAGAATCCATTTGGCAATAATAATCAAAATAATCAGGATTTTTTTAATAATCTGCCAATACCGCCAAACTACGCCAAGATCAAAAACGATGCGGGTGAAATGCGAATTGCCAAGGTCGGCTTTTCTTGGACCGTCTTTTTGTTCGGCCCGTTTCCAGCTTTGTTCCGCAATGACTGGTACAACTTCTTTTTAATGATCGTCTTGGATCTGGACTATGTTTTGGTCGGGCTGTTTTTCAAATGGAACTGGATGCTTGATTTCCCATGGCCAACGCTGTTCTTCTGCTTCTTTTACAATATGATGTACTTTAGACACCTGTTCACCAAAGGATTCTATCCAGCCGATGAGCGTTCCAAAGAGGTCTTATCGCAAGCCGGTTACTGGAAAGAAAAATATCGGCAAAAATAAAAACGATAGCTGCACAGCTATCGTTTTTATTTTTAATGACGAGCTGACCAAGCAGCCGGATCCTTGCGCCATTCATGCAGATCCTTCATTTGATTACGATCGATCAAATCAGTCTTTTCAGCAGTCTCAATCAAGGTCGTGTAGTTGGTTACCGAGTAGTATGGAATGCCAAACTGTTGGAAGTTGTCATCTGCGGCCGGCAGCTCATAGGTGAAGACGGAAACTACGCCCACCACATCAGCGCCTTCTTTTTCAACAGCTTTAACAGCTTTTAAGACACTGCCGCCAGTCGAAATCAAATCATCAATCACAACTACGCGCTGCCCTTCATAAAGAACGCCTTCCGTCTGCTTGCCTTGACCATGATCTTTTGGCTTGGAACGCACATAGATCATTGGCAAACCCATTTTTTCAGCAACCCAAGCCGCGTGCGGAATCCCAGCCGTAGCAGTCCCGGCAATTACATCGACGTCTTGAAAATGTTCGTTGATCAGCTGGACCATGCCTTCATAGATATTGCGGCGTACGGCTGGATAAGAGATTGTCAGCCGATTGTCGGTATAGATTGGCGAGTGCAATCCACTGGCCCAAGTAAATGGCTTGTCGGGGCTTAAGGTGATTGCTTGAATGTCTAAAAGATCTTTAGCAACGATTTCGGCTTGTGTTGACATATTTAGTTTTCCCCTTCCATAAATGCTTGACGAATCGTCTGGTAGGCACTGACTGGATCTTCTGCCAGCGTGATCGGCCGGCCAACCACGATTCCATTGCTGCCTAGCTCGCGAGCCTGTTGTGGCGTAACGACCCGCTTTTGATCATCATGAACCTGCAGATTAGGCCGAATCCCTGGTGTGACGCACAGAAAATCGGGACCAGTGACTTTACGAATGGCTTTGACTTCTTGAGCTGAGCAGACGACCCCGTCCAGACCGTTCTTTTCCGAAAGCTGCGCATAGTTCTGTACGGCTTCGATCAAGCTGAAGTCAACGTGCTGTTCTTCATGCAAAATCCGATCATCAATCGAAGTCAGTTCCGTAATGGCCAGCAATTTAGGCATTGGACAGCCGGCCGCTTGGGCACCTTCTGCCAGCCCTGCCTTGGCCGCTTGCAGCATCTCGCTGCCGCCAGCCGCGTGCGTTGTCACAAAGGAAACGCCCATCTTACCAATTGCCGTCATCGCCCGCTTAACGGTGTTGGGAATGTCGTAGAGCTTTAAATCCAAGAAGATCTTAAAGCCGCGCTGCTTGGCTTCCTTAACGATACCAGGACCAAACGCGTAGTACAGCTCCATCCCAATTTTGACGATCGGCGTATGAGCCGTGTCGTTGGAGAGTTCGTCAAAAAGCTTCAGTGCGGCCTGTTTCGTGTCAACATCAATGGCCACCATAGGTTCAAATCGTTCCATTAAAATCGTACCTCATTCAGATCTGTCAGTTTTTCAATACCATAATAATCCATCACTGTTGGCAGTTGGTCAATAATCTTAGGACAAGCCAGCGGATCATGGAAGCTGGCCGCGCCGACCTCAACGGCATTGGCACCAGCCATCATAAATTCCAAAACGTCTTCAGGAGTTTCAACTCCGCCAACGCCAATAATCGGAATGTTGGAGAATTCGCGAACCTGGTGAATCATCCGTAGTGCAATCGGCTTTAGAGCTGCTCCAGAAAGCCCACCCGTGACGTTGGCCAGTTTTGGCTTGCGCGTCTTCAGATCAATTGCCATGCCAGTCAGAGTGTTGATCATCGTCAAGCCGGCTGCGCCACCATTAATTGCGGCTTTAGCCAGTGGAACGATGTCGGTAATGTTTGGCGTCAGCTTAACGTAGACTGGCACGTTGGAAACCGCCACGCAGCGTCGCGTCAAGCGTTCCAATAATTCCGGATCGGTCCCCATTGCCAGACCGCCATGCTTGACATTGGGACAGGAGACGTTAAGTTCCATGGCACTAACGTAAGGCGAGGTCCCCAACTTGGCCGCAACTGCCTCATATTCTTCCTCGCTAAAACCAGCCGCACTGGCAATCACCGGCAGTTCAGGATAGTTGCGCGCCAACCATGGCAGCTTTTCTTGAACCACGTTGTCAACCCCAGTATTGTTCAGACCATAGGCATTCAGCCAGCCGGCAGACGTTTCACAGGCGCGGGGAGCTGGATTCCCTTTGCGTGGCTGACTGGTGGTCGACTTGATAACTAATGAACCTAATTTGTTCAAATCATAGTTGCGGGCAATCTCTTGACCATACCAGCAGGTCCCGCTGGCTGGGATTACCGGATTTTTCAAATGCAGCCCTGGAAGTGAAACTGATAAACGACTCATAATTTTCCCCTTTCGAAAAAAGCATCAGCTGCTCACTTCAGGAGAGCACTGATGCTTTTAAGGTCGGTTAAAAACCTCACCGCACCGTTTGACCCTCTCTGGAGTTCATTAAATGGCAACGCTAAGTTAGACTATTCAATTGAGATATCTTCATGACCATCGTATTCTTCGACTGCCACGTGTACCGTTTCATTAGTTGACGTTGGAATGTTCTTGCCGACAAAATCAGGCCGAATCGGCAGCTCACGGTGGCCACGATCAACCAAGACCGCCAACGAGATGCGCTTAGGCCGCCCCATATCCATCAAGGCATCTAACGCAGCCCGGACTGTCCGTCCCGTGAATAAAACGTCGTCGACTAAAATAACATGCTTATCATTGATGTCGACGCCGAGATCAGTAGTCTTGACTTCTGGCTCAACTTTATGATCTGGACGATGGCGGTCGTCACGATACAGTGTAATATCAAGCGTTCCTACTGGCACCTTGACCCCTTCCAGCTGTTCCATGCGCTTGGCAAGACGCTGGGCCAGGTAGACGCCGCGCGTTTTGATTCCAACAAAGACCAGGTTTTCGACACCTTTGTTTTGTTCGATAATTTCGTAGGTAATTCGGGTCAGTGCCCGTTGCATGCTTGAACCGTCAACGATTTCATGAGCCATGAAGTTCACTCCTTTATTTTATTTGCTGAAAGAAAAAGCGTCTCTTCGCACCAAAACGAGGAGACGCAACATTTATCCGTTCCTTTTCAGCCTCACGGGACCAAGTTAAAGGTGCTCAATACTTTAATTGTTAGTGTAACTGCCTAGCTCAGCAGTGTCAACCATCAGCACCAATTCTAATGAAGACTTAATCAAGCAGCATCTTATTAGAGTCAAGGTTCCTCTCTTCAAACCAAAAAGCCCGATACATTGCAGTACCGAGCCAGCTTAACTATCACAATGTGACTTGCATTGCAGAATTGTAAAATCACCTCTGCCTTCAGGAACGTAGACAAGACGATCAGTATCATTAATCCGCCGTGACCAGACACCACTTAAATTATGTTTTAAGGGTTCTGGCTTTCCGAGTCCCTTGTTATAACCGTCACGCTGGATAGATCTAATTAGCTTATTAATTCGCTTTAGAGTTTTCCTATCTTCATTTTGCCAAGCTACGTACTCTTCCCAAGCTTCTTCTTTTCAGAAAAACATCTAATCTTCCCCCAAAAGATCATGCTTCTCAATGCCTTTATCTTGTTTATATTCTGCGTACCGTTTTTCAAGCTCCTTGATATTGGCATCACTGTAAAAAGGACTGGCTTTTATTTCAAAAGGAATTTTTCGTTCATTGACCAATGCTTTGGTGGCAAGGGTAATCCAAACAGAGAAGTTTAATCCCATGTCATCCAAAATATCTTCAGCTTCTTTTTTCAATTCAGGATCCATACGAGCTGACACTTTTGTTGTGTTTGCCATATTAATCACCTCTTGTACCTATATTGTGGCTACATTGTACCCCAAAAATAATGAGAATTTCAAATCAAAAAGCCCGATACATTGCAGTACCGAGCCTAATTTAATTTTGATTAGCCTAACCAAGGATCATGCAAAATAATCGTCTGCTCACGGTCTGGGCCGACTGAGATCGTAGCCAATGGCGTTTGTGACAATTCACAGATCCGCTTTAGGTAGTTCTTGGCATTTTCTGGCAGCTCATCATAACTCTTGATCTGCGTAATGTCGCCTTCCCAACCTGGCAGCTCTTCATAAACCGGTTCGCAGCGATCCAGTTCGGCCAAGCTGGCTGGGTAGTAGTCGATTTCTTGACCATCCAGACGGTAGGCCTTGCAGATCTTGACCGTTTTCAAGCCAGACAAGACGTCAAGCAGGTTCAGACTCAGGTAGGTCATGCCATCAACTCGACGCGCATGGCGCATGGCAACTGAGTCAAACCAACCAACCCGCCGTGGACGACCGGTTACGACCCCGTATTCATGACCAACTTCGCGAATGTGGGCACCAATCTCATCATGTAGCTCAGTTGGGAAAGGACCAGCCCCAACCCGCGTGCAGTAAGCCTTGCAGATGCCAACGACCGTATCGATCTGGTTAGGTCCCACACCCGCTCCGGTTGGCGCTCCGGCAGCTCCCGAATTAGAAGAGGTAACGTATGGGTAGGTACCATCGTCAATATCCAGCATCGTTCCCTGCGCGCCTTCAAACAATACTTTTTTGCCGGCATCCAATTCATCATTGACCAACAGAGAGGTGTCAGTAACGTATTTCTTCAGTTCTTGACCGTACTCGTAATATTCATTAAAGATGTCATCAAATTTGAGCGGCTCAACATGGTAGATCTTCGTAAACAGCTCGTTTTTGGCAGCCAGGTTAGCTCGCAGCTTTTCAGCAAAGACATCGCGTTCCAATAAGTCGCACATCCGAATCCCAGTTCGCGCAACCTTATCCATATAGGTTGGACCAATCCCTTTTTGCGTCGTGCCAACCTTCTTGTCACCCTTAGCCTCTTCTTGGCACTTGTCAAGAAGCAGGTGGTAAGGCAGGGTAACATGGGCGCGGTTAGAAATTCTAAGACCATCCGTGCTGATGCCATTATCATTTAAGTAATGGATTTCTTCAAGCAGTGCCTTAGGGTTTACCACGACCCCATTACCAATCACGGAAAGCTTTTTAGCGCCGAAAATCCCTGATGGAATCAAGCGCAGAGCAAATTTTTTGCCGTCAAAGCTGATGGAATGGCCGGCATTGTTGCCCCCCTGCGAACGAACGACGACATCGGCTTCCTGACTAAGATAGTCGGTCATTTTGCCCTTGCCTTCGTCGCCCCATTGACTGCCGACGATTACTACTGATGCCATTAATTAGTCACCTCATCTAAAATTTCTTTATGAGCACGTACTTACTTAATGATATTATACGATTTACCAAAAATTTGCAAGATATTAACCGAACGTTTTCAAAAACCCTAATCAGAAATGTGCGTTTTATGCTTGACGGCATGAATTTGTTTGTGCATAATAGCTAAGGTTTAACGTATTACATTTTTACCAAAAAGGAGCCTTGACTCATGGAAACTTTTGATTACGATGACATTCAACTGGTGCCTAACAAGTGCATCATCAAGAGTCGCAGCGAAGCCGATACCAGCGTTAAGTTTGGTCCCAAGACTTTCAAGATTCCCGTCGTTCCTGCCAACATGGAGAGCGTAATTGACGAGGATCTGGCAATCTGGCTGGCCCAAAACGACTACTACTATGTAATGCATCGTTTCCAGCCCGAAGACCGTGCCGATTTCGTTAAGCGCATGCACGACCGCGGTTTATTTGCCTCTATTTCGGTTGGAATCAAAGATAGTGAATACGATTTTATCGATCAATTAAAATCCGAACATTTAGTCCCAGAATACATTACAATTGATGTTGCTCACGGACACTCAGACTATGTAATTAAAATGATTCGTTATATTAAGCAACAATTACCTGAATCATTCTTAACTGCCGGCAACGTTGCCACTCCTGAAGCTGTTCGGGAACTGGAGAATGCCGGTGCGGATGCTACCAAGGTCGGCGTCGGTCCTGGTAAAGCCTGCATCACCAAGCTCAAGACCGGCTTTGGAACTGGTGGCTGGCAACTAGCCGCACTGCGTCTGTGCAGTAAGGCCGCCAGCAAGCCGCTGATTGCCGATGGTGGAATTCGGCATAACGGTGATATTGCCAAATCGGTTCGTTTCGGCGCCTCAATGGTCATGATTGGCTCGCTCTTGGCTGGTCACCAGGAATCTCCTGGTCATCTGATCACCATCGACGGCAAGCGCTACAAGCAGTACTGGGGCTCGGCTTCCGAAGTGCAAAAAGGTGCCTACCGCAATGTCGAAGGCAAGCAGATGCTGGTCCCATTCCGCGGTTCAATTAAAGACACGCTGCTGGAAATGCAAGAAGATCTGCAGTCTTCAATCTCATATGCCGGGGGCCGCGACCTTAAGTCAATTACCAAAGTTGACTACGTGGTTGTTAAAAACTCCATCCTAAACGGCGACTACTAACCATGAAAGGATCAGTCTTGCCTGACTGATCCCTTTTTATTTATATTAGCTGCATCAAAAAAGTCGCCCCGCGTTTTGCGAGACGACTCTTTTTGCTATTGGTATTAATGCTTAGGAGACTTACGTCAGTGGATTTAAGGAGTTATTTTGAACTAGCCATCAACGATAACCGTACCCAGCTTGCCAGCCAAGGCATCCTTCAAACCGCTCAGTGAAGTGATGATGGCTTCACGGTCTGGATGATCCTTAACGAATGACATGCAGGCTTCGATCTTAGGCAGCATACTGCCGGCAGCAAACTGCTTTTCGTCGATGTACTTCTTGGCTTCAGAAATCGTTAACTTCTTCAGCGTCTTTTGATCTGGTTGGTTGTAGTGAACATAGACATAGTCAACCGCCGTCAAAATGATCAGCTTGTCGGCATTGATGTTGTCGGCCAGCAGGGCACTCGTCCGGTCCTTGTCGATAACGGCTGGCACGCCTTGCAGACCTTCATCAGTAAAGACAACGGGAACCCCGCCCCCGCCACCTGCGATTACCAAGTCGCCGGCTTCGATCAGCTTGTTGATGCTGTCGATTTCCAAAATCCGCTTTGGCAGCGGTGATGGAACGACTTGACGGTAGCCGCGACCTGCGTCTTCAACAAACGTGTAGCCTTTTTCTTTTTCGATTGCTTCGGCTTGTTCCTTAGTATAGAAATCACCAACTGGCTTCGTTGGATTCTCAAAAGCTTGGTCCTTTGGATCAACAGCAACTTGCGTAACCATCGTAACCACGTTCTTGTTCATCCAGCGACGATGCAGTTCGTTTTGCAGACTTTGCTGCAGGTGGTAGCCGATGTAGCCTTGGCTCATTGCACCACATTCTGGGAATGGGAAGGCAGGTGCCTTGCCATTTTCAGCGGCATAGTTCATACCCAGGTTGATCGCCCCAACCTGTGGACCATTCCCATGACTGATAACTACTTGATTGCCTGAAGATACCAGGCTGATCAAAGACCAAGCCGTGTTCTTAACCAATTCAAGCTGTTCTTCAGGTGTCTTGCCTAAAGCATTGCCCCCTAATGCAACTACTACTTTAGCCATATGCAGTTCCCCCTTGGTAATAGAATCAATTAATAATTTGGATGTTTAATTATTCACCAAGAGTGGCAACCATAACGGCTTTGATGGTGTGCATCCGGTTTTCGGCTTCACGGAAGACAACGGAGTGCTTGCTTTCAAAGACTTCGTCAGTAACTTCCATTTCCTTAAGGCCAAACTTCTTTTCGATTTCACGACCAACTTCAGTGTCCAGGTTGTGGAATGCAGGCAGACAGTGTTCGAAGATAACGTTAGGGTTTTCAGTAGCCTTCATAACGTCCATCGTTACTTGGTATGGCTTCAGCAGCTTGATGCGCTTTTCCCACATGTCGTCGGATTCACCCATGGATACCCAAACGTCGGCGTAGATAACGTCCATGCCCTTGACACCTTCTTTGATGTCGTTGGTTACGACGATCTTGGCACCAGTTTCCTTGGCGATTTCGTTAGCCTTGTCCAGCGTTTCCTTAGTTGGTTCAAGTTCCTTAGGCGTTACAACGTGGTATTCCATCCCCATAACAGCGGCACCCAGCATCAGAGCGTTGGATACGTTATCTTGACCGTCACCAACAAAGGCAAACTTGATGTCTTGGTAGTTCTTCTTCAGAACTTCCTTAGCCGTCAGGAAGTCAGCCAGAACTTGGGTTGGGTGGTCTTCGTCAGTCAGACCGTTCCAAACTGGAACACCAGAGTACTTAGCCAGGATTTCAACGTTGCGTTGGGAGAAACCACGGTATTCAATACCATCGAACATCCCACCCAATACGCGAGCCGTGTCCTTAACGGATTCCTTGTGGCCAATGTGAGAACCAGATGGGCCAAGGTAAGTTACGTGAGCACCTTCGTCTTTGGCACCAACTTCAAATGAACAACGAGTACGAGTAGAACTCTTTTCAAAAATCAGGGCAATGTTCTTGCCTTCCAGACGCTTGCCTTCATTGCCCGTGTACTTAGCCTTTTTCAAATCTTCGGCCAGGTTCAGCATGTATTCCATTTCACGGGTGTTAAAGTCAGCCAGTGTTAAGAAACTGCGGTTACGTAAGTTAAATGACATTTTTAAGTTCCTCCTTCTTAATTACAGTCTCTATCATAGAAACCGTTTTCAATAATCTTCATAATGATTCAAAATACTTCAAAAGAAAAATTTATTTTTTTGGTTATCTTAATCTTGATATATCAAGGAATGTAAACGCTATCTTAGAAATATGCATTAAATCGGTGCATAAAACATTACCACTCAAAAAGGGATGTTGCCAATCAACTAAAAATGTTAAAATTCAAGAAGCATCAAAAAGTTTCCAAAAACTTCAATTTGAGAATGTTTATGCTTTAGGAGGTATTTTTATGAATTTTTACATTGCTGACGATGATCCGGATACCATCGATCTGCTTAGCGATTTGATTGAAAACGACTTTAACAATTCAATCGTTGGCGTCGCCGATAATCCTCAGCAGGCCTATGATGATCTTTTACGGCTGCGCGTCGATATCATGCTGGTCGACTATGGCATGCCAGTAATGTCAGGAATTCAGCTGATTGAGAAACTAAAAGCCGCTAACAGTCAGCCGCATTTTATCATGATGTCTTCGGTAAGTGATTCTAAGACGCGGACAGCTGCCTACCAGGCTGGCATTGACTTTTTCCTGGAAAAGCCAATCAACCTGGCCGAAACCAAGCATGTTATTCGGCTCATTGCCAGCTATACGCTAATGACCGACAAACTCAACCGTATTTTTGAGCTGGTTGGCAGCAGCGCTCCTTATCATCTCCCCCAGTCGCAGCAGCGTCAGCAGGTTGACCGTATCAAATCAATTCTGCGCTTTTTAGGCATCACGGCAGAAACCGGCTGCCAGGATATTATTCGCATTATTTCACTAATGGTGGATCAAAAACTGGGCTTCAACGACATTGATTTTGCCAACGTACTGCATTTTGACGCGCATACCAAAAAAATTGTCTTTCAAAGAATTCGGCGGGCTTTAAAAGTCGGTCTCAACAATCTCGGCAACATGTTTTTGGACTATCCGGAAAATGAGATCTTAATGGAATATGCCAACAACCTTTTCGGCTATAAAAACGTGCATAATGAAGTGCTCAAGCTTAAAGGCGTTCAAACCAATGGCGGACAGATCTCACTGCAGCACTTTTTTGACGGTCTGCTGCAGGAAAGCATCATTGAAAAATAGCCAAAATGGGAAACAGCTGCTACCGTTTCCCATTTTTTAGATCTCTTTTAACTCACGGGCAGCCACCAGATACAGCCAGCGATGCGCAACTTTTTGCCGTTCGATATTCTGCAGCGCGCCGGCATACAGGTTCAACTGACCGCTGTAACGATCAACGATCCGCTGCTCAGAACGTTCCTTTAGCGCCGCCGTTGATTGATCAACATGGTCGGTTTTATAGTCAAACAGTTCCAAACCATCATCACCGACAAAATAGCCGTCGATAATCCCGTGAATCAATACGGGAGCATCCTCTTTTTCATCTGCCAGATTCTTAAAGAGCTGGGCGGCATTGATCAGCATGGAAAAAGGTGCCTCCCGCCGCAGACTGGCCGCGTGCGCCAAAATTCGCTGACCAAGCTCAGTTTGATAGAAGGCTACGATGCCATCAACGTCAATGGCATCGGCCAGCTCATCACTGCTTAGCAACTGATCCATTTTTAATTGAGCAATCGTTTGACTGACTAGCTCAGCATCTACCTTACCGCCGCTTAGGTCCAGTTTTTGAAAAACCAAATGCGTTGCCGTTCCGATTTCAGTTGCCGAGGGCTGATGTTTTTGAGTCATCATAAACTTAGGCTGGGCAAAATCATCACTGCGATACCAGCCGCTTGTCTTGACCTGCTGTTGATCAAAAGTCAGCCGCCCCATTTCACGATCGTCAGGGTCCTGGACGGCAAACAGCTGCTTGATATCGCTGACTGCTTGATAGGCCGTTGTCATTACTGCTTCAGGATGCGAATACTTCATTTCCACGACCTGTTTAAAGGCCTGCTGCTGTTTAGGCGTCAGCTGTGTTGTTGGAGCAGTGGTTTCCTTAGCCTGTTCGCCACGCTGGGCCGCCAGATTCTCAAGCTGTTTTTGAACCTGTGTTTGATTATAGCGCTGAGCAAAGAAATCGCCTTCGCTGGTCTGCCAGGCAGCTTCATCATCGTTGGCCTCCATTCCCAGATCAGCCAGATCAAAATCAGCTGCCCGCACCATTCCCATACCGATCCAGTCCAAAAACGAATGAGCATTGAGCCGAGCCTGGGAGCCAATAACGGCAGTACTGCTCTGCAGGGCCTTTTGCCAAGTTTTGGCGGTCTGCTTCAATCCTGAGCGACCGGTGCCTTCTTTATTTTCATTGACTGAACCAGTAATGATCAAACGCTGCTGAGCCCGTGTCAAGGCAACATACAAGACCCGCAGATCCTCCGCCCGGCTGCTGGCTCGCTGGGCTTCAATAATCAGATTGCGCTGTGGCAGATCATAGAGAATCTGTGGCAATGCGTCAGGTGCCTGGTCCGCGGCTCGACCAAGATACTTGATGCCCAGACCCGCGTTGGCATCAATAATCGCCTTGCCGTTTTCATCCTTAAAGCCGTGCGCCGTGTCGATCAAAAAGACCACGGGAAATTCCAGCCCCTTGGCACCATGGATCGTCATGACGTTAACGGTATCGCTGGCAAGCTGTGCGGGAGCCTCACCAAGATCCTGATTGCGTTTTTGCATGCGCTCGACGAACCGAATGAATTGATACAACCCCTTAAAGCTGCTTTCTTCATAGCCATGTGCTCGTTCATACAAGGCATGCAGATTAGCCTGCCGCTGCTGACCGCCTGGCATACCAGCCACATAGTCCAGATAACCGGTTTCTTGATAGATCGTCCAAATCAATTCAACCAATGAACGTCGCTGGGCAATGTCATGAAACTCATGCAGCTGATCCAAAAAGCGGGCCGTCCTTTGATACAGCGCTGCCAGGTCAATACCATACGGATGATCATCAAGCAGCTTTAAATCATGATAGGTCGTTACGAATCGCTCCAAAGCTTGGAAATACTGGTCATGCCGGTCATTGATGCGCAGATAGGCCATTTCCGGCTCCGTCAGTCCAACGATTGGCGAGCGCAAAACGGCAACCAGCGGAATATCTTGATATGGATTGTCGATAATCTTCAACAATGAAACGATCGTCCGCACCTCGGTCGATTTAAAATAGTTTTCCACGCCATGAACAGTCAACGGAATATTCAATGAGGCAAACTCATTAACCAGCGTGTTGTTGATTGACTTGGCCCGTTCCAAAAGTACGATATCGCCTGGTTTGATGTCACGATGACCATCGGGAGCTTCAGGATCAAAAATCTGTTCATGATTATCCAACATTTGACGAATCCGCATGCCGACCATCCGCAGCTCACCTGACTGACGATCAGCCTCATGACTGGCATTGGCATCGTTGTCCTCAGCATTGGCATCATAGAGCATCACCTCGACCGGCTTAACCTGCTCTTTAGGATACCATTGCGCGGCAAACTTCAAATGGGCCGCCTCATCATAGTCCATCTCACCAACCTGATGATCCATCAGCTGACTGAACAGCAGGTTGGTAAAATCGGTCACGTTAGGCATGGAGCGAAAGTTTTCGGCCAGGTTGATCAGCTCACCTGGTGAATTCGGCTGCAGCTGATCAACACTGACAAACGTTTCATATTTATGCAGAAACATCGTCGGGTCAGCCTGCCGGAACCGATAGATCGACTGCTTGACGTCACCAACCATAAACAGCCGATTAACGCTTGGGTCATGGAGCTGTTGAAGAATCTTTTCCTGCAGCGGATTGGTGTCTTGATACTCATCAATCATAATCTCTTTAAAGTGTCGCTGCAGGTTCTTTAAAGTCTGCTTGCCGGCATTCGTATCAACTGTCAGAATCTGATAGGCATAGTGCTCCAAGTCGGAAAAATCAAGCAGGTGCCGCTGCAGCTTGACTTGCTGATAGTTTTTTCGATACTGCCAGGCTACCTGAACCAATTCATCAACGACCTTTTTAGCCCCCGCCGACAGCTTGACCAGTAGATTGGCATCCATAAAGTAGTGATCATGCAGACTTTGAATCTGTTCGCGCAGCTCGTTGCGTGAATCCTTGATCGCATCATATGCCGCCAATGCAGCCGTTTCATCTTTTTTTGGCCGCCCTTTGATCGTTGGAAACATTTTTTTGGTCAGTTGGGCGCCGATTGCTTCCCAAGTACCGGTTTGCGTCAGCTTTAGCAGCTGCACGACCCGCTCGGCATCGTCAGCCAGCAGCTGTGAGGTCGTTACCAAGTCAGCTGCCTGGGCCTGATGAGTCAGCGTGACAAAATCGGCATGAATCTGCTTTAGTTCACGCTGCAGAACTGGCAGCAGCTGTTTTTGATAAAAGTTCGACTTGGTCGGCTCTTCATCGTTCAGCTCATATAATTTAGGTAACCGCCAAAGCCAGGCCTGCGGGTCAGCCTGCGCGTTGGCAACTCGATCCAGTTCCATGACGATATCGCTCAGCGCGTCATCACTGCGATCATTGACAAAGTTCATCACCAGCCGCTCAAATGGCCGCTGGCTGGGATCCTTAATCAGCGCGTCTCTGGCATACAGTTCTTCTCTAAGATCGTCCCAGACCTGGTCTTGCAAAAGGAGCGTCTCGGTTTCATCGGTCAGGAGGCGAAACTGCGGATCCAAATCAATCAAATAGTAGTAGCGCTTGATCAGCTGTTGGCAAAAGGCATGAATCGTACTGATATGGGCAATCGCCAGCCGGTTGATCTGATCGCGCAGATGACGATTGTTGGCCTCTTTTTCCAAGCGGCGCCGAATCCGATCGCGCATGTTGTCGGCTGCTTCGTTGGTAAAAGTAACCATCAGCAGCTGATCGATGTTGAGATTAGGATCTTCTTTCAGCATTTTGATAACGCGGTCAACCAATACCGTCGTTTTCCCCGCGCCAGCCGATGCCGATACTAAAATATCATGGGTTCTGGCATCAATGGCTCGCTGCTGCTGTGGCGTAAACTTGGTATCACTCATGTTTTTCCCCCTGTGATTCTTGTTTCAGCTTTTCCTGCACGTCGCGTTCGGTTAGTAGAATGTCACGGTAGTTCTTTTGATCCAGCATTGGGTCGAAACGGTAGATGTCTTGATAGTCGCTGTATTGCAGACCATCTCGCTTATCGAGCCGATATGGCCGCAAAGACGTATCCCCAGCAAAGATCTGAGTCGCCGCGTTAACGATGCGTTCCTGATTGCGCTGCAAAAGAGCGGCTAGCTGCGCTTCGTCAACCAGTGCCATGCCGCTGTTAGCCTTAATACTGCCGTTCTTAAAGGCACGCAGGCTCAGAATCTGCGGCTTGAAATTGTCAAAGCCCTGATCCAGATCATTCAGCAATTGCCGATTGTTCAGCAGGACCCCTCGGTAGCGATGACTCTTTAATTCTTCAGATGCCAGACTGCCGCTGAGATCCTCCCATTTAAAGACGGGGTTCTGCAGGTGCAGGTACATAGCCCCGGCGATCTTGGCTGACTGCTGATTCAGTTTAAGCTGGTGGCTGAGGCTGTTTAGATACGACAGCATCTGCAGTGCCAAGCCGTCATAGGCCTCGACCAGATTAAACTGCTGATTGCCAGATTTGTAGTCGACCACCATCAAATACGGCTCCTGATTCAGCTCAACGGAATCAATCCGGTCGATTCGGCCACGCAGATAGACCTTGTGACCATGATCAAGCGGGTAAATCAATGGCGCAAAGCTATGCTGGCCTTGATCATTCAAGTCCATCACGCCGAATTTCTGTTCCGTTACCACGTTTTTGGCACGCGTCAGCTTGGATTGATCACGCAAAACCCGCGTCATTGTTTCTACCAGACGTTCCAGCTGCCGCTTGCGAAAGGCCAATCGCTGATAGTTCTGCGTCAATTGAATCAACTGCGGCTGCTGATCAAAGGCCCAAGCCATTGCCTGATGGGTAAGATGCTGCAGCTGATCATCGGTCAATTGGCTGAGCTCTAAACCTTGTTCACTAAGCAGCCGCATGAAGCAATCCAGACTGTCATGGAAAAACGTCCCGGATTTATCGGCCGAGATTTCCAGCTCTTCTCGTTTTTGAATGCGCAGCCCATATTTAAGAAAGTATTCATATGGGTTGCGATAATAGTCCTGCAATTGAGAGATTGAGGCATACAGCGTGTCATGCTGCAGCGCGGGCACGATTTCTCGTGGCTGTTCGCCATTCTGCAATGCCTGCGTCCGTGCATCCAATGCTTCCGGATCCCATTGGCCATACAGCCGTTCCGCCAAATCAGCCGGCAGCGGCGTCGTTTCGTTGGTATAATCAAGACTTTGTGCCGTCCAGTCATAGCGCTTGACTTTTTGTTCCATCAGCTCGCTTAAAAAGCGCCAGGCCGCGCCCAATGGCTGATGATCATCCAATGCCTGCCGTTTGACCCGCATCAGCGTGCCCAACACTGCAAATGGCGCGCTGACAAATGGCCAGGCAACGGTTGCGGTATCTTGCGGCTGGGCCATAAACGGCAAATCATCTTTGAGGCATTTCTTGTCAGCATCCCACCGATCAAACGCCATTGCCAGATCAATCATATAAGGCGACATGCCAAGCGGTTTTTCATCATTGCCGATCTGCGGTGCCGAAATAATCAAACGCTGACGACCGCTCATAAAGCCTAGATAGTTTAAAAACGGCTCGTTGCGCATTTCTTCAACGCCACTGGCTGGCAGAAACTGCTCATCATCTAGACAGGCATTCAGCAGCTCACGGTCCGGATCACTAAGCAGGCCTGTAGCTGATTTGGCTTCTGGCATAACGTCGCTGGTTGCGCCCATCATAAAGACGACTTTGCGCGTGGTGGTTTGAACGATCCCGGTTTCTGAAATCACGATCTGATCCAGAGTTGACGGAATCTGCGAGTATTGCGCGGCCTCAAAACCAGCCATCAGCAAATCAGCAAACTCATCAATTAAAAATGGCTGCTGCTGACCTAAAATCTGGACGTACTCATCCAACAGATTACAAAAAACCTGCCAGACTTGCTGGGGTTCTTGAGCCCTTGCCAGATCAGAGTGGCTGTCGGCAATTGACCATTCCTCCAGCCGCTTGACAACGCCGGCGCTGACCAAAAAGCCATACAGTGCCTTGGCCGCCGCCGTACCGTTTTCTGCTTGATCAAGCTGGCTGAAGAATTTTTGCAGTCCGCGGACGTAATCCTTGACGACGTTTAACGGTGCCGAGGCATACTGATCGCGTTTCTGCATATCCGGATGGTGCCGCAGCTCTTCGGTATCTACGTTAGGATCAAAATGCCATTTCTGACTGCTCAGCCAATCATCACCTGTACGGCCATACTGGAGACACCAGTTTTCCGTTTGGTAGACGGCCTTTTGGAAATATTTTTGGGTAACGGGCCGTCCCAGATCATCATGCATTTGTTGTGGAATCAGCAGTCCTGTTTTTAAAAGATGCATAACATCGCTGGTCGCAAAATGACGCTGATAGACCTTAAACAACGCTTCGATCAGATTTACCAAGGGATGATTGTTCATTAAGCGCTCAAGGTCATTAAAGATCGGCACCTCATGCGCTTTAAAAACCGACTCAAGCATCGTGGCATAGCCGTCCAGATGACGCGTCAAAATCAAGAAGTCACGGTAGCGGTACTGGCCCGTACTGACCAGCTGACGGATCTTGGCCGCGATCAGATTCAGCTCGGCCACGCGATTGGGCGCCGTAAAGAACTGAATGCTTTTAGAATCTTGAAGCGGCGCGCTCGGCAGTTCATTCAGCATCTGAGCCTGAGCCGCCAAGACACGATCCAGCACCTGCAGATCTGCAGTCACGCGCGGCTGGTCAGCCATCACGTCAGCCAACTGCTTGACGCCCGGCGTTTGTTTGGCGAACTTGGATAAGCGGTAGTACTGACGCCCCGCTTCATAAAATAGATTATGCTCATCCGGCAGCTGACTTTGGTACGGACGATCCAAAACCAGTGCAATCGTAGTCGCCTGGGCATTTTTGATCAGTGCTTGTACGATCTGCAGCTCACGAGCCGTAAACTGTGAAAACCGGTCCAGATAAAAATAGGCATGTGACAGATCCTTTTGCTGCAGATATTTCACCAAAAGCGCGTCAATCTGACTGATATCTTGATAGTCGCCCAGTGCCTTAACGAATTTGCCATAAATCAAAAAAATAACTTTAAGCTTAGCCTGCCAGACGTCATCTAAGATCTGATGATTGTCTTTAGCCCAGGTCTGCGCGCGTTCTATAATGGCAGCATAGTCGGTTGGTGCAATCCGGGCCGTCTGCAGCTCAGTCAGCTGTTGAGTCAGTTCTTTGATAAAACCTGGCCGCTTGATTTCGCCGGCAAACATCTGCATTTCATTTTGATGCTGGTTGACGATCTGAGCCGTCAGCATCGTAAGCCCAGTTGGCGAAAGCCGCGGTGCCTGAAAAGCCGGCGTGTCGCGCAGCAGGTACCAAGCTAGACGACTAAACGACAATACCTGCACCTTCATCTGAGCATATGGCTGATCCTGATCCTGTTCAGCTGTACTTTTCAGCCGATTCAGTACTTCGATTTCAGTTGCAAACTTAATATGGTTGGGAACCAGGTAAAAGAACTCGCCTTTGGGGTCAGCAGCCAGCTGATGTTTCAGCTCAGCCAGCAGATTAGCCTGATGATCATACGCGGCCGTCCCCAAAATAAATCTTAAGCTGCTCATTAAATCGCTCCTCCGTTTTGATTGATTGACTTAATTTTATCATGCACCCCCGCCGTTAAAGACCGTGACTACCAATTCTGTTTTTAATTATAATCAGCAAAGTTTGTGATTTAGTGATCAATAATATCACGCATTAAGAATCCCTTTAATATCAACATTTTTCATCGTTTTAAAATAAAAATCACAAATTTTAATTTCTTGGTTGTCTTTGTTAGATAAAAGTGGTTTAATGTAATTGTTACTTAGTGAGCAATAACTAAGTTAAGGTTAGGACTTCCATCCCAATAAAGTCATCTTTTATCTCAAATTCAAATCTCTCTACTCCATACTTGGTGGTTTTTAATCGCCTCAATGATAACTTTTTTGATATGTCAGTCCAACTGACGTCCTAACCCGTTGAAATAAAAAACACGGTGGCCAATCCTTGGTCATCGTGTTTTTTATTATTCGGTCATCCAGCATTACAGAATCGGTGAGAACAGGCGCGAGAACGTCTGCTTAAAGCGCAGCCATACTGGTTGAGTCGCGAACATTTCCGGCGTCATTACCTTACAGTCGCGAATATCATTGACAAAGATCTGTTCCAGTTGATCCGTTATGCGGTGATCATACATAAAGGCATTGATTTCAAAGTTGAGCTTGAAGCTGCGAAAATCGAGGTTGGCCGACCCAACTGAGGCCATCTTGCCATCCACGACCATGGTTTTGGCATGCAGGAAGCCATTTTGATAAAAGTAGATGGTTGCCCCTTCGTTAGCCAGCTGATGAGCATAGTACTGCGTTGCCCGGTAGACGAAGGGATGGTCCGGTTTGCATGGAATCATGATGCGAACATCAACGCCAGAATGAATGGCAATCCGCAAAGCATCCAAGACACTGTCGTCAGGAATCAGATAAGGCGTTTGAATCCAGATATGATCCTGCGCCGCGTTGATCAGCCGCAGATAGCCAAGCTTGATTTTTTCCAATGGCGATTCTGGGCCATTGGCAACGATCTGCAAAGCGGTGTTGCCCTGCTTAACCGTAATCGGTGGGAAATATGGCCGATAGTGGATGATCTTATCCTGCATGTGGCGCTGAGAAGCGTTCCAGTCACGAATAAATCGCTGCTGCAATGAGTAGACGCCCCCGCCGATCACGCGCAGATGCGTATCACGCCAATAACCAAACTTAGGCAGTCTTCCCAAGTACTGGTCACCGACGTTAAAGCCGCCCACGTAACCAATCTTGCCATCAATGGTGACGATTTTTCGGTGATCACGATAATTCAGTCGAAAATCAAACAAGTTACTGTGTGTCATCAAGAAAGGCTCAGCCAGACCGCCATTTTGTCTTAAAGCATCATAAAAACTGCGCTTGACACCCATTGAGCCCCACGAGTCATATAAAACTCGGACCTCAACGCCTTCTGCTGCCTTCTGCTCCAACAGTGTGCGCAGCTGATTGCCGATCTGGTCGTTATAGATCGTGTAAAACTCAATATGGATGCTTTTTTGGGCATTAGCTAGATCATCAAACATCTTTTGAAACAGCCTTTGCCCATCCGTATAGATATCAACCTGATTATGCCGAGTCAAAAACGCGTTGTCGATGCTTTGAAACAGCATGATCGTCCGTCGATACATGCGCATGGTCTGTTTTTTAGGCCGTGGCATATCCAAAAACTGTTTTTTCTGTTCTTCTAAGGCCGCGCTCAGTTCCAGTTCCGTTTGCGACTGAATCCGTTCCATCTTGTCCTGGGGCAGTTTGCGTCCTAAAAATGCATATAGAATAAAGCCCAGCACCGGGATTAGGGTTAAAACCAGCAGCCATGCCCAGGTCGCGGCAATATCGCGCTTTTCACGAAATACCGTATAAAGCGCGGCAATTTCGTTGATTAAGATAATTCCCCAAATAATCAACTTGATAATCTGCCACGTCGTTAAAAGCATTGTTCTACCTTCCTTTCGCTTGCTTTTTTTATTCTAACGCACCTTTTGATTCGAACCAACAACTTAATTGCGCTATAATTTTTCGAAATATGATAACTATTGTTAAAAAGGAATGAACGACTATGTTTAACTCACTGCCATTGGGAATCGGCCAGTACCATCTGTTTCACGAACTGTTCAAGGCCAATCCACGACTGGCGATTATCGTTTTGGCGCTGATTGTCATTTTGGCAATCTATTTGAATCGACGCCATTAAAAAAAGAGCTGGCTTTTTACCAGCTCTTTTTTGCTTATTCAGCTTTTGGTGCTTGATAGTCTTTGTTTTCGCTAATAACCAGCTTGCCATCCTGCATGTCGGCGCGCAGATGCTTAACGTCCAGGTGATCCAGATAGTAGTCGGTAACCTGGTCGCGAATCTGCTGTTCAACGACCCGCCGTAATGGACGAGCCCCCATTGCCTCATCATAGCCTTGGTCAATCAAGAAGTTCTTGGCTTCCTCGCTGACTGCAACGTCCATGCCTTTCTTAGCCAGGGTCTTGTTGACGTCTTTAAGCATCAGGTCAACGATTTGCTTGAGATCCTCTTTCGTCAGGTGGTGGAATTCGACAATGGCGTTAAATCGATTGAGGAATTCAGGACGGAAGTATGGCTCCAGCCGCTTGGTTAGGCTTTCTTCATTATTGTCAGCCGCCTTGATCATGGCATCACTGGAATAGCCGGCATTGGAAGTGGCAATAATGATCGTGTTCTTAAAGTCAACCGTATTGCCTTGACCATCCGTCAGCCGCCCATCATCCAGCACTTGCAAAAGCAGCGTAATGACTTGCGGATCAGCCTTTTCAATTTCATCAAGCAGCACGATTGAGTAAGGATGACGACGAACCTTTTCCGTCAGCGTATTGCTGTTGTCATCATAGCCAACGTAGCCGGCCGTAGTCCCAATCAGCTTGGAAACGGCCGTCCGATCAGAGTATTCGGACATGTCGAGTCGAATAATGTCGTCTTTGTTGCCGAACATATCCAAAGCCAATTGCTTAGCCAGTTCAGTCTTCCCGACCCCGGTTGGTCCAACGAACAGGAAGCTGCCGATGGGACGATTGCCTTCATCAAAGCCGGCCCGGTTCCGCCGAATTGCACGGGCAACGGCATCAACGGCCTCATCTTGACCGATGACCTTGCTCTTGAGTCGACCAGCCAGGCCTTTAAGCCGTTCAATATCACTGGCGCCCATCTTGGAAACCGGAATGCCAGTCAGCCGTTCAACCGAATCAGCAACATCACTAGGCGTTGCCGTAACTTTTTCAGAAGCCGAGTGATCTGCCAATTCCTTTTTCAGATCGGCAATCTTATCCTTGCACTGCTGAGCCTTTTGATAGTCTTCTTTTTCAGCAGCTTCGTTTTGTTCTTTTTCAATCCGCTTGATCTCGGCTTCAATCTCTTTGGCATCCTTGACTGGGTGCTTAGCTGCCAGGTGTGCGGCCGTCATGTCGACCAGGTCAATGGCCTTGTCTGGCAAGCTGCGCTGTGGAATGTATTGAACCGAATAGTCAATCGCAGCCTTTAAGACATTATCCGGCAGCGTGACGTTGTGATGCTTTTCATACAGACCACGAATCCCCTGCAGGATCTTAAACGTATCTTCCTTGCTTGGCGCGTTAACGACCACTGGATTGAACCGCCGCGACAAGGCTGCATCCTTCATGATCGTGTTGCGGTATTCGTCCTGCGTCGTGGCACCAATAATCGTAATCTCGCCTCTGGACAGGGCCGGCTTCAAAATGTCAGACATCCCTTTTGAGCCATTGCCATCGCCAGAGCTGCCGGCACCAATAATCTGATGAATCTCGTCAAAGAACAGGATCACGTTGCCAGCTTTTTTGACTTCATCAACCAGCTTTTGCATATTTTCCTCAAAGCTGCCTCGGTATTGCGTTCCGGCTTCCAGACTGGAAATATCGATGCTGATGATCTGCTTGTTTTTAATTGCGGCTGGGACATCGCCGTTAACGATGGCTTGGGCCAAACCTTCAACGACCGCCGTCTTACCAACCCCGGCATCACCAACCAAAACTGGATTGTTCTTGATTCGGCGACTGAGGATTTCCGCGGTTTCTTGAATTTCTTTGTTACGACCAATGACTGGATCCAATTTGCCAGCCTTGGCTTCTTCTGTTAAATTGCGCCCCAGCTTTGCCAGCATGCCGCCTTTTTTAGGTGCCTTCGCAGTTGGCTGCTTGGCATCTGCTTGCGGCAGCTTACCGGTTCTTCGATACTGAGCGTACTCTTCTGGGGTCACTTCACGTCCATTGATCAGATAGCGGCGATTTTCGGTATTAAAACCATTCAAGCCGCCCATCATCTGGTTAAAAATGTCATTCATGTCATCGAATGGATCTACTGGAATTTGTGCCATAAGCTATTCCCCCTATTGTTGATATTCAATTGTAGTTCGCTAAATCAGTGGTCAATAAAAGGCCCAATGCTGTTACACTCGACCTCCTACTGCTACACTATGCGATTATCGCTCTAAGTAATGCTCTTCCAGCTCTTTTAGCACTTCCCACATTTTGCGGTGCTGTGCTCGCGCCAAAGCATCCAAGTCGCGCAGATTAAGCGGCGTGGCACTGGTCTGCTCCTTGTTGAACGATTTGTGCAAGGTCGTGTAGCCGTAGCCGGATCGCTTGGACACTTGATAGATCGTCAAGTGATTCACGTCCAAATAATGCTTGATGTCGATTCGCACCATGCTCACTTCCTTTACGTTTTTTATTATATCACGTTTGTGCTATAACACAAGTGTAAAATAACACATTTGTGAAATATTTTTTATCAAATTAAAAAGTTCTCTTCCCTTTATATGCTTAGTTTTGGCACCGCTTTTAAAAAATGTTGAATCAATGACTGGGCAAACTGACTGATGACGGCCATCTTCGTGCATAGAAAAATGGATAAAAAATTTTAATCATTTTCTCACTTTATCTGTCAATAACATGAAATACCGTTACGCAAACGTTTAGCGCAAGTAGGCATTCGATAATCTGCTTTGTTTATCTTTTGCATAAAACTAAAAAAATATAAAGGATTGTTGACTTTTTATTCGTTTTTCTGTATATTTAATGACAATTTATAAATCAATTATAAATTAAGAGCAATCAGAAACAGAAATATCGGAGGAAGAACTTATGAAACAAGAAAAGGAAAAAATCGTTTTAGCTTATTCTGGCGGCCTGGATACCTCAGTCGCTATTGCCTGGCTTAAGAACAAAGGCTACGACGTAATTGCATGCTGTATTGACGTTGGTGAAGGCAAGGACCTGGAAGCCATCAAGGCCAAAGGAAGTCAAGTCGGCGCCTATGCATCCGTCGTTATCGATGCCAAAGAAGACTTTGCGGAAAACTTTGTCCTGCCCGCTCTGCAAAGTAATGCCATGTACGAACAAGAATATCCCCTGGTTTCTGCTCTTTCCCGACCTCTGATTGTTCAAAAGCTCGTTGCCGTTGCCAAGGAATACGGTGCTACCGCCATCGCCCATGGCTGCACTGGGAAAGGCAATGATCAGGTTCGCTTTGAAGCCGGCATCCATGCACTGGCTCCCGACATGAAGATTGAAGACCCAATTCGTGACTGGCACTGGTCACGGGAAGAAGAAATCGACTACGCCAAGAAGAATGGCATTCCCGTTCCAATCACCATGGAAAGCCCCTACTCGATTGACGAAAACCTGTGGGGCCGTGCCAATGAATGTGGGATTCTTGAAGATCCATGGGCCAGCGCTCCAGAAGACGCCTATGACCGGACCAACCCAATTGAAAAAACGCCGGACACGCCAGAAATCATGGAGATTCAATTCGCACACGGCAAGCCGGTTGCCCTTAACGGTGAAGCCATGCCACTGGCCGAACTGATCATGAAGCTCGACAAGATTGCCGGCAAGCACGGAATTGGCCGGATCGATCACGTTGAAAATCGGCTGGTCGGTATCAAGTCGCGTGAAATCTACGAATGTCCTGCAGCTACGGTTCTTTTGAAGGCGCACAAAGATCTGGAAGACCTGACTCTGGAACGTGAAGCAGCTCACTTCAAGCCGGTCGTTGAACTGAAGATGGCCAACCTGATTTACAATGGTCTGTGGTACTCGCCATTAATGAAAGCCATTCAAGCATTCATTAAAGAAACGCAAAAAGACGTCAACGGCACGGTTCGGGTCAAGTTGTTTAAAGGCAACGTTGTCTGTGAAGGTCGGAAGTCACCTAATTCCTTATACGACAAGAATCTGGCTACCTACACCTCTGCCGATGAATTTGATCAGGAAGCTGCTGGTGGCTTCATCAAGCTTTGGGAACTGCCTGACAAGGTCTATGCTCAAGTGCAGGCCAATGCTGCCAAGAACCAATCTGAACCTAGCGTAAAGGGGGAAACCATCAGTGCCGATTAAGCGGATGTGGGGTGGACGGTTTGAAGAGTCTGGCTCCGATTTGGTAAATAAATTCGGGGCTTCAATCACCTTTGACCAAGAGATGGCCCAAGAAGACATTCAAGGATCATTGGCCCATGTCAAGATGCTTAAGGCAACCAAGATCCTTGACGCTGCCGACGCCGATGCCATCATCAAAGGACTGGAGACGCTTGCTGAAAAGCTGAAGCAAGGCAAACTGTCTTTCAATATTGAAAATGAAGACATTCATATGAACATTGAGGCACTCTTGACGGCAGAAATCGGTCCGGTAGCCGGCAAGCTGCACACTGGGCGGAGTCGAAACGACCAGGTTGCCACCGATCTGCATCTGTACGTCAAAGAGCGGCTGCCTCAAGTAATTACGGCCATCAAGCAGCTGCAGCAGGTCCTGGTTGACAAGGCCAGCGACAATGTTGAAACCATCATGCCGGGCTATACTCACATGCAGCATGCCCAGCCGATCTCATATGGTCATTATCTGATGGCATATTTCCAGATGCTGCAGCGTGACGCTGAACGATTCCAATTCAACATGCAGCATACCGACGTCTCTCCGTTGGGCGCGGCGGCTTTGGCGGGAACGACCTTTCCAATCGACCGTCAATTGAGTGCGAAGTACCTTGGTTTCTCAGATATTTATCACAACTCGCTGGACGCGGTATCTGATCGTGACTTTGTCTTGGAATTTCTCAGCAGCGCCAGCATTTTGATGATGCACCTGTCGCGGATGTGCGAGGAATTGATCTACTGGTGCAGCTATGAATTCGGCTATATTGAGCTTTCCGATGCCTACTCCACGGGCAGCTCAATCATGCCGCAAAAGAAAAATCCCGATACGGCCGAACTGATTCGGGGCAAGACTGGCCGGATCTATGGCGACTTGATGGGACTTTTGACTACCATGAAGGGCCTGCCGCTCGCATACAATAAAGACATGCAGGAGGATAAGGAAGGCGTTTTTGATGCCGTTAAAACCATCATCCCTAGTCTCAAGATTATGGCCGGCATGGTTGAAACGTTGAAGGTCAACCAAGCTAAGATGGAGCATGCTGTCCACAATGATTTTTCAAATGCTACTGAGCTGGCGGACTATCTGGCCAGCAAAGGCCTTCCATTCAGACAGGCTCATGAAATCGTTGGCGAGCTGGTCTTAAAGGGATTAAAGACCGGCAAGAATCTTAGCGATATCAGCTTGGCGGAATATCAAAAGATCAGTCCTCTGATCACTGAAGACGTTTATCACGTGCTGCAGCCCAAAGTAGCCGTTGAACGTCGGAATTCAGCCGGCGGTACCGGTTTTACCCAAGTTGAGGCTCAGATCAAAGCTGCCAAAGAACTATTGAAAGATTAAGAAAAGTCCTGCAAGGCTCATGAAGTTTTGCAGGACTTTTTATGTTTTTGCCATCATTGACAGAAGGACTCGCAGTCAGCTATCCATTATGCATCCCTAATCGCTATTTCATTTGTTATATAGAAACATTAAACGTTTTACATACTTCAGCAAGACACTTGTTAGGGCTTTGTCGATTGATTTTTGCTGCCTAATCCGTTTCGATATTATATGTGGATACTTGCAAATATTAGGGAGACTCAAATTGAAGTTAAAAAAATTAACCATTAACTGGTTCAGCATCCTTTGGCTGACGGTCCTTTTGCTCATAACAACCGCAGTCAGCACTACCGCTCGCCAAATGCTCTCTCATGCTGCTGGCCAGTCTTTTTTGTTTTTATGGCTGATTAAAAACGCGGCCGCTTTGAGCGTGTTGATTCTGCCAATGATGCTGGGAGCTTTTAACATCAAGATTCCGCATCGGCAAACCGCCGTGATTCTATCAGCGGGAACCGGCCTGATCTTGTTTGGCTTGGCCAATCACCTTACGCAGCCGGCCGTTTTGGAAAGCGTCCCTTCTGCTGAGCGCTATGTCGTCCAAAATATCTTTGTGACCTGGTTAGCCTATTTGGCACTGCTGCTTTTCGCTCCCCGACTGAAAAAATGGCTACATCAATTCACGATCAAACAGCGCCGGCGCATTTTAATTATCTTGACGCTAACGATTTGGCTGCTCAATCTCAACCATGCCGTGGGGGTCTTAGGACTGGCAGGCGGCAGCAGCTTTTTATGGTTTGCCTATCTTTTTGCCATGGGTGATTGGCTGAACAGCGATCAGGCACTGCTGCAGTTATTAAAGACTGGCTGGCTGATAATTAGCGATCTGCTGGTCTTTTTGGCAATGTCTCTGGCTGCCTGGTTTAATATCAACCAACTGACCTATAATCCGCATGATGGTCTGCTTTTGACCACTCACTATCAAGTTGCCATCAATGCCTTTCAAAACGTCTATCTGGCAATGGCAATCCTAGTCATCATCACGCTGGTTAAGCTGTTGCCGTCACGATCGTTAAGCGGTTTTTATGGCATTTTGGGCGGTTTGATGCTTAATCTGCTGGCCATTCCTAAATTGTTCGTGCCGTTCTTAAAATATCAGCCGCGCTGGCATCTACTGATTGTAATTGCAGCAAGCTGGGCAATCAGCTGGGGGCTGGCGGTTTTGCTCAGTCAGTGGACGGTCCGCTTTGACTGGCAGCTTAAGCTTGATTTAGCCGTTTGCTGGGATGTTTTAAAGAACGCCTTTGCCAAATACTGGCCAATTTTATTGACGACCGTTGTTATCTGGGGAATGACAATCTGGTCGTTTGGCTACCTGTGGAACTGGCAGCTCAACATGCTGCAGTGGATCATCACAGATCATAATGCCATCGTCTGGGCCAATGTAATGATCATGATGGCCCTGGCTGGGATTATGATGGCGCTAACCAATCGTTGGTATCTTAGCAGTGCTTTAACGATCATCATCTATGGTGGCTGGCTGACGGCCTCGCTGCTTAAGATTCAGGCACGGGCTGAGCCAATTCTGCCAACCGATCTGGCTACGCTGACTGCACCTAAAGAAATGCTGGGCATGGTCGAGCCAACGATTCTGCTGGCCGCGGGCATTGTCATCATCATCCTGCTTGGCTTTGCAGTGGCAATTGAAATTCGCCATGGTCGAAAATGCCGCCTTAAGATCCAGTGGCGCTATCTGATCGGCGCGGCTGCTATTCTTTATTTAAGCGGCTTTGCTTTTATCAACCACACCAATTCACCAACCTATCGCTGGGCTGAAAAAATCAACGACACGCCTTATTTTTACGCGCAGCTGCGTGGTGCCAAGGTTAACGGCACGCTCCTGCAGTTTGCCAATAACGTAGACGTCCGCGTAATGGACAAGCCAAAGGGATATTCAAAAGATCGCATGGAAAAAATCGGTCAAAAATATCGTAAGCAAGCTAAAATCATCAATCGGCAACGAACCCATGCCACCGTTGGCAATCAGCGGCTCGTCTTTATCCTCAGCGAAAGTTTTGCCGATCCACGACGCGTGCCAGATCTAAAAGTCAGCGGCAACCCGCTGCCCTACTTGGATCAGCTCAAGCATCGCACGACCAGCGGCTTGATGATCAGCACTGGTTATGGTGGTGGGACGGCCAATATGGAATATCAAGCCTTGACCGGACTTTCAATCGTCAACTTCTCGCCAACCATGCCAACGCCATATTCACAGCTGGTCCCCTATCAAAAACGCGCCGTGGCCATCAATCAACTGTTTTCTTATAGTGACGGGATTCATCCGTTTACCGCCAATCTATACAGTCGCGTAAAAGTCTATCGCAAATTCGGCTTCAACCGTTTCTATCACCTTGATGGCGGCAGCCGCCTTTCCTATACGCATAAGATTGATAACAGTCCTCGTATTGATGACTGGTCAGCTTATCAGCAAGTATTGTTAAACCTTAAAAATCATCATGGCAATCAATTTATTCAATTAGCTACCATGCAAAATCACATGCCATATGACAATTTTTATCATCACAATAACTACAAGGTCAGTGGAACGGCCTATCGAACTCCTCAGGCTCAGCAGCAGATTGAGACCTACACGCAGGGCATCCACTATACTGACGAGGCACTCAAAAAATTCATCAGCCGTTTAGATCAAAGCAACCAGCCGACCACCGTTGTCTGGTATGGCGATCATTTGCCTGGCATCTATAATGGCGTTTCGATGGCTAAACATGGTCTGGTCATGCATGAAACCGACTACTTTATCTACAGCAATCCTGCCGCTCAAAAATTCAATCACAGCCGCGTTGACAAAACCAAAATCGTCAGCCCCAACGAGTTTATCCCAATGGCAATGGCGCAGATGGATCTGAAGGTTTCGCCATATTACGCACTCTTGACGCAGGTTCATGAAAAGCTGCCGGCCATTACGTTGGACACCAACGTTCACAGTCACAGCAATCGTCCGCACAGCACGGCCGTTGAATACGTTGATCAAGATGGCCTGCAGACGACGCTTTCTTTAAAGCAGATGCGGTTGTTTGACGACTATCGAATGGTTCAGTATGATCTGACGGCCGGTCATCATTACCTGCTGCATAACTGGTTCATGCTTAAGGTACCGCATTAAGTTCAATCACTGCCAAATCAGATCAAGAGCAGCTCATCATAACCTAGCGAACTGATTTCCGCCCTTTCTAAAAAAGACGCTCAGCAATTGAGCGTCTTTTTATTTGATTCGATCAGCCACCTCGTCAATGACTGCCTGCAGCGTAATCTGCTTCATCATAGCTTCTGCAGCCGCTTGAATCTGATCATAAGCCTTGCCTAATACTGGCTGAATGTTTTTGCCAACTGGACACTGCTGATTGGTCTGTTCATCAACATGCAGCAGATGGTGATTTTCTTCGACCGCGTAATAGACATCCAACAGCGTAATTTCAGTCGCCGGACGACTCAGCTGTGGTGCCGGCGCGGCTGACTTTGGCTTGAGAATGCCGGCCTTGACCATTTTGGCAATCAGACTGCGAATCAGACTGGGATTGGCATCCACACTGGCTGCTAGATCCTGACTACTGATTTTTTGCCCATGATAGATCTCCAGGTAGGTCAGAATATGCACGGCATCACTTAAACGATGAGAATACTTCATAATTCAGCGCACCTTTATTTATGATAGGGAAGACCATTGATAATCGTAAATGCTCGATAGATCTGTTCGGTTAAAACCAGCCGCATCAATTGGTGAGGCAGCGTAAAGCGTCCGAAGGAGATCTGCTCGTTGGCCCGTTTTAAGACAGCCGGACTCAACCCCAAAGAACCGCCAATCACAAACGTAATGTCGCTATGACCATAAGTTGCCAGCTGATTAAGCGTCTGGGCAAATTCTTCCGAGCTGCGTTCTTTGCCGTTAATTGCCAAGGCAAAAACATACTCGCGATCCTTAATCTTGCTTAGGATGCGTTGACCTTCCTTGAGCATGACTTCATCCATCTCGGCTTGACTCAGCGATTCGGGTGCTTTTTCATCCGGAACCTCCACGATCTCAAACTTGCAGTATCGCCCCAGACGCTTGGCATATTCGGCAATTCCAGCCTTAAAATATTTTTCCTTTAATTTGCCAACCCCAATTATCTTAATGTTCATTTAAAACTCCTTTTAATCAATCGTTCGGTAATTACACCAATTTAGCTCCCAACTAACCACGGTTGGTTATCCACAGCTTAAAACCAAAACAGCCGTTTGTATTTAACCGTCAAATCCATTGATATAACAGCATTTATCAATCATCAATAAATATGATAAAGGGTTTTCCACAATTCTGCAATCTTTACTTGTGGATAACTAAAAGTACCGATATTAATGAATTTGATTCTTATTTTCCAAGCCACCATCTTTTACACGAAACGTGGCGTTGAAAATGACCATTTTATAGTTATCCACTATTTTTGGAACATTTATCCACAGAAATTGTGGATAATTCGTCAAATAAAAAACGTGATCTTAACAATCAATTAATCATTAAGAACACGTTTTTACGCTACTGGTTGTCTGATGAGCTGCTGCTGTCGGCGCTGGCAGATTGAGTCAGCTTAACCGATACCGTCTGCTGCTTGCCTTGCCGATACAGCGTCAGCTTAATCGTGTCGCCAACCTTGTACTTGTAGAGCTGAGTCTTCAGATCACCGCCATCATTGACTTTTTTATTGTTGATCTTGGTGATTACGTCATACTTTTGAATTCCCGCCTGATCAGCTGCCGAGCCGCTCTGAGTCTTCATAACCACGACCCCTTTAGTAATGCTCTTTGGCAGTTTCAGGATGTCTTGCTGATCCTGACCATCCACGTTGCTTAGATCGATCATCTCAATGCCAAGCGATGGTCGCGTAATCTTGCCATTGGCTACCAATTGATTAATAACCCGCACGACCTCATTGCTTGGAATCGAGAAGCCCATTCCTTCTACGCTGGTCCCTTGACTGTCGCTGGCTAGCTTCATTGAGTTGATGCCGATGACCTGACCAGCCATGTTGATTAGCGGACCACCTGAATTACCGGCATTGATCGCCGCGTCGGTTTGGATAACCGTGGTATTGGTACCTGAGTTGCTTGAGCTGGCGCTGATCGTTCGTTTTGGTGCCGAAATGATCCCTTTCGTAACCGTATTGGCATATTCACTGCCCATTGGCGAGCCAATTGCCAAGACGTCTTGACCAGCCTTGATCGAGTTGGAATTGCCGAACTTGGCAACCGTTGTTACATTAGCAGCACTGATCTTCAAAACGGCCAGATCAGTCGTTGAGTCCGTACCAACCAGTTCAGCTTGGACCTTCTTGCCGTTGCTCATGATTACCTGCAGCGCGCTGGCTCCAGAAACCACATGATTATTGGTAACGATATAGGCAGTATTGCCTGACTTCTTATAGATTACCCCTGAACCTTCACTAGCCGTCTGCAGCGAACTGGAATTGGAGCTTGATGAATCTGAATCTGCACCAAATATCGACAAAATATCATTGTCATCAGAGGAGCTGGTCTGCTTGTTAATGACGCTGACCACGGCCCCTTTGACTGCGTTATAGGCCTCAGTTGACTGATTGCTCTTGGTGTCTTCATTTTTATTGATCTTAGTGCCCCCGGATTTGTTTGATCCAGATGGCACTTTGGTAGCTTCGTTTTGCTGATGAGTGACGATTGCATTACCCACGCCATACGAAACACCGCCACCAACCAGGCCCGCTAAAAGTCCTACCCCTGCAACTTTGACGATTAACCGCTTGCCTGCCATAATCTAATACTTCCTTTGTTTTTTTTCAGTATAACAAAAAAGTATGAATATTAGTTGAAATATTTACAAAGCCAACAGTTCACTTGGCTGGTCAGGCTCGGCATCCTTTAAGTCAAAGTCCTGATCCACACCCAGATCATGCTGCTCTAAAATCGTGGCAACCGTTAGATGAGCCAACGAGCGGATATTGTTGTGCTGACTGCGGTGACCCAAAAAGACCTGTTTTGTGTTAGTGCCGATTACATCCAAAAGCGCCTGGGCACTCTCCTCATTGGAAAGATGACCTTCATCGCTTAGAATCCGCTGCTTGAGCGGCCAGGAATATGGTCCCATTCTAAGCATTTCAGTATCATGGTTGCACTCCATCAAGTAGGCATCAGCATTTTCAATCGTTTTAGCTACGCGCTGCGAAACATAGCCCGTATCTGTCAAAATACAGAAAGTCTGATTATCATGATGCATCTGATAAAACTGAGGACAGGCAGCATCATGCGAAACGGCAAAGCTTTCGACTTCCAGATCACCAAAATCCTTCACTTTGCCGGGCTCAATAATATTTTTCTGAGCCAGCGGAATCTCGCCCACTTTTTTGGCCATTGCCTGCCAGGTCTTAGCATTGGCATAAACATCCATACCATAGCGCCGTGCCAAAACGCCGACGCCCTGAACGTGATCGCTGTGCTCGTGCGTTACGAACAGCGCCTCAACGTCTTTAAGTGAGCGGCCAATCGCCTGCATTCGCTCTTCCAAACGCTTGCCGCTAAGCCCCGCGTCAATCAGAATTCGATGATGAGCGGTCTCTAGATAGGTAGCATTACCTGAGCTGCCACTGGCTAAAATGCTGTAATAAAGCTTGTCATTCGAATTTGTCACTGCTGTTTTTCCTTCTTTTGGTTATTGATTCAGCTGCGTCGTATCGATTTCTTCTGGCGTATCGCGCATCAGTGTACTGTTGAATGCATTGACCCTGAGGCGTTGGACGTCATCAGAATTTTTAGTCTTGATCTCAACATACCAGGTTGGCACATAGACTGCTTGATCCTTAGTCAGTAAGGTTTTGGTATAGCCAAGTTTTGCCCAGCGAATCTTTGAGTTGTTGGGAATATAGTTATGCTTATACAGCCAAGTCACGGCTTCCTGCTGACTGATCGTGACTGTGCGTGGCCTTAAGACTTGAATGGCGTTCAGATAAGTTTGTGTATAGGCATAGACTTTATGATTCTTGCTGACCTTAAAGCGCAGCTGCCCCTCACCGCCAAACACCGGACGTCCTTCCATCATCTGGGTATAGACGATCGTGTTGGAACTGGACAGGGCTTTATTGTAGAAATAGCGCGATCCATATAAAACGTGATGCGAATTTTTAATATAGTCGTTCAGCTGCCGTTCCGGATGCAGCATGCTGACTTTAAACGGCACGTTCAGTTCACTGATTAAGGTTCCATTATTCAGGCGCACTGTCTGATCGTCAAGCTTAGCGGCCGAGCTGGTCAGCTGATTGTTGGCCCGGTTGGCGGAAATATAATATCCCATCGGCTGCTTGGTTGAAAGTTCAGCAAAACTGATCTCATCATTATGCATTTCCTTTAAGATCAGCTGCTGTTGACTCTGCTGCTTGACCATCGCCGTAAAATGAGTGCCGATTAAAAAATAGCTGGCTAAGACGATATCAAAGATCGCAAAGGCAATCACGAAGATCCATTGAATTCGTTTAAAATTCATGCTGCGTCCTCCTATTTATCGTCGATCAGCGTCTGGTAGGCAACCCACTTGCCATGATAGTAGACATAGTAGGTTGGCTCCAGTTTAACGACTCTGCCTGCATTCTGATCATCCCAGCGATAGCCGATTCTTAAGCCAGTAACATCCTTATCCTTGTCAGCCTGCCGCAGCTCATTATAGACAACTGAAGAAGGCGGCAGCTTGACTTGCGCTTTCTTGATCGGCAACGGCACGCCCAACCCAAACAATGACAACTGACAGCGTTCGACGCCATCTGCATTGGCCTGCAGTTTAACCGCACCATAGCCATGTTCATTAAAGATTGGGAAGCCTTCTACATAGCTGCGGAAAACGATGGTCTGCTTTTTTTCGCTGACCGAATCAAAGCGCATCCAATCAAGCGTCGTCCCAGTAGCCGTCAAGCGTTTATATAGATGACGATACAGGCTGGCTCCCTGATAGGTGCTATCCTTGCCCAGGTAGTTGTTAAAACTGACCGTATGCGTATCGCGATGATAGTCAAGCCGCTTGCTGGCCCCATCCATATAGGTCGTATCATTGCCCTTTTTCTTAACGGTAAACGCCGCAGCATTAGTCGACCGCAGCAGATTCTGCGTCAGATTGTCGATATTCTGCGTTGACAGCTGGTA
Source organism: Limosilactobacillus mucosae (assembly GCF_046939755.1). Taxonomy (GTDB): domain Bacteria; phylum Bacillota; class Bacilli; order Lactobacillales; family Lactobacillaceae; genus Limosilactobacillus; species Limosilactobacillus mucosae_A. The sequence goes on along the minus strand of NZ_JBKZAY010000002.1, from coordinate 85,522 downwards.
GGCAAACACCGGCAGCTTAATGGCATGTGGATAGGTCACGATTGGCTGATTATCAACGATTTTGTGATCAACGTCGATCCGTTGTCCCGATTTTTGTACCAGCTTTTTGATTTTAGATCGGTTGGCATTTTGCGTAATATTCAATCGATAGACCGTAAAATCATCATCATCAAGCAGATAGACCACGTCACGACCCTTAAGCGGTATCACAATATGATTGATATGCGAAATTTTTTCGGTATCGATCGACTGTGAAAATGTCTGATTAAAGATCCCAGTTGCCATGGCATCTGGATAAGACAACATGATTGAATCATCATTGCGCAGATAGTTTAGATAATCTGAAGAATCATTGCGAGCAACGCGGCGGAAACCGGCCAGCTGCCATTTTTGCATCTCCTCGCGCAGAGTCAGTACCAGATTCTTTTTTTGTCCATATAAAAGCTTTTGCGACTCATCAGAATTGGTTAGGATCACCTGCGTTGGCAGATAGATATCACCGACCGACTGCAGGGCCGTCTGCTGCGATGATCCTTTTTCCGAATCGTTATTGGCAACTCGTTCATAGCCAAGCGAGTTCGTCCACAGCAAAGCCGAAAAGATCATACTGAGAATGACGACCACAGCCAATAGAATGCTCAGCCAGTTTTCTTTGATTTTGGCCATTAATCCCAGTCATCTCCTTCATCATCATAAGGTACATAAGGCAGTGAGATATAAAATGTTGATCCCTTACCTTCCACACTGTCGACCCAGATCTGACCGCCCAGCATGTTAACGACTTCCTTTGAGATCGCCAGGCCAAGCCCGCTCCCGCCTTGCTTGCGGCTGCGGGCCTTGTCAACCCGGAAGAAACGATCGAAAATGTGGCTCAGATCCTTTCTTGGAATCCCCAGCCCTTGATCGCTGATACTTAAGATCACATGGTTATGCGTTTCCAGCAGACGCGCTGTAATCACGCCACCATCCGGCGAATATTTAACGGCATTGTTCATAATGTTGTCCACAACCTGCGTAAACTTATCCGGATCGATCTCAACCCAAAGATCCTTGCGCGTAAAGTGCCGCTCAATCGTATAACGCTTCTTTTGAGGATCCTCTTCTTTTTTGATGATCATATCAAAACGATCCAGAATATAACTGAACAGCTCGTTGATGTTTACATATTCCAGATTCAGTTTGGCCGTTCCCGAATCCATCCGTGACAGACTTAACAGATCATTGATCATCCGAATCATGCGCTCGGTCTCATCCTGCACAACCTTCAAAAACTGGGGTGCAATCTCAGGATCTTTCCAAGCGCCATCGCTTAACGCCTCAACGTAGCTCTTAACGCTGGTCAATGGCGTCCGCAGCTCATGTGAGACGTTGGAGACGAACTCCTTGCGCTCACGTTCTTCTTTTTGCTGGCTGGTAACGTCATGCAAGACACATACTAAACCAGAGACAAAGCCTGATTCGCGCTGAATTGGCGAAAAATAGGCGCTCAAGATCATGTCATTGCCATCAACGTTTAAATCAAACAACGTCTGCTGCTGAGAATTGTCGATCAGCTGACGTACCGTATAGTCGCGCCGTACGTCTAAGACATCCAAAATCGACTTGCCCAAGACGTCATCTTCTGAATCAATATCCAGCATCTGCAGGGCCATATTGTTGATAATCGTAACGTTGCCGCGTCGATTGGTTGCCAGCACCCCATCGCTCATATGTGACAAGACGCTGTCCAAACGCCGCCGCTCAGAATCAGTTGACTCTTGAGCCTCTTCAACGCGGACGGACAGGTTGTTGACCGCCCCCGCCAACTGCCCCAGCTCATCGTTTCCCATAACTTTGACCTGACCAGAATAGTCGCCCCGCGCGATTCTTAATGCCTGTTTGCGCATTTCTTCAATTGGCCGCGTAATCTCACGCGAAATCAAGACCGCCAGCCCAAGCCCAAGCACCACGGTAATCAAGGCCGCGGAAAGATAAATCAATGAAATACCATTGACGCTGTCATAAACGCTCTCCAAGTTGGCCCGCAGATAAACGGCGCCCACGACATTATTGGTTGCCGCGCCAACTAACGGAATAACGTTAACGTAGTAGCGGTTATGACTGGAATTGTCATAAATATTTTCAGTATGGGAACGATTATTGAGCAGCGTATTCTTAACCGCTTCATCAGTTGTTCTTTGTCCAATAACGTCTTGATTGCCGGCATTGCTGGTACCACGTACGATCCCCTTGGCATCAACCACGCGAATCTCAGAGATGTTGTTGTTCTTGACTTCAGAGAGAATCTGCTTAATCTGCCGGTTAGCAGCCTTTTCGTTGGTGCGGCTCAGCTGTTTGGCCAATGAGCTGTCAACATAGGTCGGCAACTCGATCTGCTGCTTGAAGGTATTGAGGTTTTCCTGCTCTAACTGACGCACAAAAACCGCCCCAACGACTTCTAAGGTCAGCATCAGCATTAAAGCAAACACTAGGGCGATTTTAAAATGAATAGTTTGATAAAATTTGATTTTGCTGTTCAAAACTAACGAACCTTTTTAGTTTTGGCTTGGGTTGGCCAGATAGTAGCCGACCCCACGACGAGTAATCAGCCATTGCGGATGACTTGGATTATCCTCGATTTTTTCGCGCAAGCGCCGAACCGTTACGTCAACCGTCCGCACATCGCCAAAATAATCATAACCCCAAACCGTCTGCAACAAATGCTCACGATTGATAACCTGACCGATGTGCTGTGCCAAATAATACAGCAGTTCAAACTCACGGTGCGTCAGATTGATATTTTCTCCGCGCTTGGTGACCGTGTAGGCATCAGGATGAATCGTCAAATCACCAACCTGAATATCGGCATTCTGGGCTTCAGCTGCTGGTGCCGCGGCGGCTTCTTGACGGCGCAGGTTGGCTTTAACTCGCGCTACCAGTTCACGATTGGAAAATGGCTTGGTAACATAGTCATCGGCCCCCAGCTCCAAACCTAATACCTTATCCAGCTCAGAGTCCTTCGCCGTTACCATGATAATCGGCGTTGTATGCTTGGCCCGGACGCGTTTGGCCACTTCCAAGCCATCGATTTTAGGCAGCATCAAATCCAAAACGATCAGATCCGGCTGCTCGCTTTCAACTTTTTCCAAGGCTTCCTCGCCATCATAGGCAACTACGACTTCATAGCCTTCTTTTTCCAAGTTAAACTTAATAATATCCGAAATCGGTTTTTCGTCATCAACTACCAATATCTTTTTCGCCATTGATTATTCCTCCATGGAGTTATTGATTTACGCTCAAACTTTAATTTTATCGATTCGCAGAGGTTATTTTTTACCATAAATTGCGGTTCTATTATAGCATAATTGAAGAAGTGCTTTTAAAACTGTTATTTTTTTTTGCTAAAACCGTTGACAAATTACCTCAAAGCATTTAATATATATAACTGTTGTTGATGTTCAACAGCACTTAACATTTTGGGCAGTTAGCTCAGCTGGCAGAGCAACGGACTCTTAATCCGTGGGTCCAGGGTTCGATCCCCTGACTGCCCATCAGAGGTTTACAAAGCGATTGATCATTTGGTCAATCGCTTTTGTTTTTGCCATAAACGTTCATTTTAATTTGATTTTTCGTTGATTGCAACTTTTTTCAGCTTTTTCTCGGGAAAAGTATTGCATTAATATTATATATCTGATATTATAATATTCGTTGTTAAGGACATGGGCAGTTAGCTCAGCTGGCAGAGCAACGGACTCTTAATCCGTGGGTCCAGGGTTCGATCCCCTGACTGCCCATCATGTCGCCATCGGCTCTTGGTCGATGGCTTTTTTATTACTTAAATTCAAACAAGCTATTAAAAAAGATCGCGTTTTAACTGACGCGATCTTTTTGTTTAGTCTGCTAAATCAGCCGCGGTTGGGATAACTTTAGCGTGCTTAAGCCGACTGATTTTATTTTCCTGGCCGGCGTTGACTTCAAACTCATCCACAAAGCCACAGTTAACGCAGGCCACCACGATCTGATAGCGCTGTGAATGATCTGAATTAGTCGCTTCCCAATTGCGTTCGGCAATCACCAACGGCTTTTGATGACACTTGCTGCAGGCAATCTTTAAACTCCGGTCTTCGCGAAAGGGATCGCCAATCTTGCCGACCATCCCCCAGCGATCCTCACCGGAAATCTGATCAAAGTTATTGTAAAACATAATCTCACCCTGAATTATCAGAACTGTTCGGCAGCATGCTGGCGAGCCATCACCACCGCAATGACTACAGCCTCTACTGCCAAAATTGAAACCGCACAGATAATAAATAATGGCCGATACGAAAATCTTTCAATAATCAAACCGCCAAACAACGGTCCAATCGCCTTGCCGGTCGAAGCAAAGGCATTCAGCATTCCTTGATACTTTCCTTTATCGTCAACTGGTGACAAAAGATTGATAATTGCGGGAATCGTTGGAAAGGCGGTTGCCTCGCCTAAAGTCAGGACAACCATCGCCAACACAAACATCCCATAGCTTTTGGCAAACAGGAGCAGGATAAACGACAAACCGCACGTCATAATACCAAAATAGACAAAGTAATAGTCGTTGGTAATTTTTTTAGTCAGCCAGCTGATGATTGCCTGGAACAAAACGATCAAAATCCCATTGATCGTCCACAGCATACTGTACAGCGTCATTGAAATCCCCATATCCGTCATATAAACCGACATGTTGCTTGACCATTGCCCATACATGATCCAGATGATGGCAAATGAAACAAAGAGCGTCCAGATAATCTGCGCATTGGCCGCTGGCATCTTGCCTTGATGCGGGCCAAAATCGACGTCGACCGTGTGATGCTGACGCGGCTTGATCGGCGTGATCTGGAAAAACATAATTACGACCAAGAGGAAAAAGGCATACATAATCACCGTAATGGCAAACAAAGGCGACACGCTGTTATGTGCCAATTGATAAAGCGGTCCGACAATCGTAGTTCCCAAAACCATGCCCAAGTTGTTGGCAAAATACAGCATATTGAAGACAAAGCGACCGTCATGACTGCGGACACGAGTGCCAAATGAGTTGACCATCGTAATGATCCAACCATTAAAAAAGCCGATGATCGTCAACATTACCGGATAGATTGGCCAGCCATTGCTAAAGATCAAGACTGCCATCGAAATCATCGCCAAAATCAGGCCGCCGATCATTAAATGACGCGGATTTTTCCGGTCAAACAATAGTCCCGCGATGTAGCTACCCACAACATTGGCGCCAGAATAAAAAAGCAGTACGACCCCTGAAACGGTCAGCGACTGATGCAGCTGATCGTGAATATAGATCGTTGTCAATGGCCAGACAAAGCTATTACCGATGCTCCCCAAAAACGATCCTAAAAGCAGCCACTGCAGTTTAAAACCTGTTTTTTTCATTTATCTGCTCCTTTCCTTCTCAATAATCCTCTCTTAATTTTAGTGCGAATTTGTTGCAAGACAACAAACAAGCAGCTGCTGATCACTCAACTGCTGCTTGTCGTTTAAGCCGGTTCGGTGTGTTGATAGTCAACCGCCGCGAACTTGTTATAGGCTTTGTTAAAGAGCAGCTTGACGGTTCCCCGTGGGCCACTCCGGTTTTTTTCAATAATGATCTCGACTTCGCTAAGACTTTGATCGGGATCATTAAAGGTCTTCTCTTCTTTTTCGTCATCATCATCGGCGCCTTCGCGTTCATAATAGTCGGCCCGATACAAAAAGCTGACGATATCGGCATCCTGTTCGATCGATCCTGACTCACGAATATCAGAAAGCACCGGCCGCTTGTCCTGACGTTGCTCAACGCCACGCGAGAGCTGCGAAAGAGCAATTACCGGCACACTGAGCTCTTTGGCAAGCTTCTTTAGCTGCCGCGAGATTTCTGAGACTTCCTGCTGCCGGTTTTCCGGATTGCTCCCTTCAATCAGCTGCAGATAGTCAATCACAATCAGCCCCAGATTACCGTTTTCTTTAGCCAGCCGCCGACACTTGGCGCGAATTTCTGGAACCTTGATGCCCGGCGTATCGTCAATGTAGATGTTTGCCTGTGCCAAGACACTTGAGGCAACCATGAAGTTGTTCCATTCATCTTGATTCAACTGACCGGTTCTTAAATGATTAGCATTAATATTTCCCTGTGCACAAAGCATCCGGTTGACTAGCGATTCAGCACCCATTTCCAGACTGAAGATCGCCACCGTTGCATCGGAGCTGGTTGCTACGTTTTGCGCAATGTTAAGAGCAAAAGCAGTCTTACCCATGGCTGGACGGGCGGCAATAATTACCAGCTCATCTTCATGCAGACCCGTCGTCATTTCATCTAATTGCGGATAACCAGTCGGCAGACCCGTAACGTCGCTTTCGTTTTTGGACAGCTCATAGACATGATTGATCGAATCATTTAAGACAGTATCAATACGTTGAAATCCGGCCCGATTGCTGGATTCCGAAACGCGCAGAATCGAGGTTTCGGCTTCATCCAGCAGCTCATTGACGTTTTCTTGACCATCATAGCTTTTTTGAACGATTTCCGTTGCCACATCAATCAGACGTCTAGCCGTTGCCTTATCATGAACGATCTTGGCATAATAGCCAACATTAGCCGCAGTTGGCACCGAGCCAGCCAGCTCCGCCAAATATTCAGTACCACCAATGTTATCCAATTGATGTTCGCTTTCCAACTCAGCTTGCATCGTTAAGACATCAATTGGCTTTTCTTGGTCGTTAAGCTTAACCATCGCCGCAAAAACAATCTGATGCGCGCGCTGATAAAAGTCATTGGAGGAAACGAATTCCATTGCCTCCTCAATCGCTCCATGCGACAAAAAGGCCGCACCTAAAACGGCTTTTTCCGCGGCCAGATCACGCGGTGCGGTACGCGTTGAACTTAAACTGGCATTGTCCATTTATTGACGGCCTTTCATTTATTTAGCAGCCACATGCACGTCAATGGTTGCTTCAACATCATGATGCAGTTTGATCGGCACGTGGACAAAACCAGTTGCCTTAATTGGTGCAGGCAATTCAATCTTGCGCTTATCGATCTTTAAGTTAAATTGATCCTCCAAAGCCTTGGCAATCTGTTTGGAAGAAACCGAGCCAAAGATGCGGCCATCAGTACCCGCTTTGGCACTCAGTTCAACAACCGTGTCTTCGCTTTCCAGTACTTCCTTTAATCGCTTGGCTTCAGCAAGTTCTTCAGCCTCGTGCTTTTGAGCGGCCCGCTGCTGTCCTTTTAATTCGCTCATAGCAGCTTTGGTTGCCTCCTTGGCCAGGCCGCGCTTGATCAGGTAGTTTTGAGCGTAGCCATCTGGGACTTCTTTTAACTCACCGCGCTTGCCACGGCCACGTACGTCTTTAATAAAGATAACCTTCATACTTAGTACTCCTTTTCTGTTTCATCTGCTGACTGATCACCAGTCGTCAGCAGCTTAATCAGCTCAGCTTTTACTTCACTGACGGTTTTACCGGCAATCTGAGTTGCAGCATTAGCCAGGTGACCACCGCCACCCATTTTTTCCATAATAATCTGAACGTTGATGTTACCCATCGATCGAGCCGAGATGCCAATCTTGTCGTTAGCACGTTTGGCAATTACAAATGACGCATCGACTCCATCCATCTGCAGCAGGGTGTCGGCAGCCTGAGCAACAATGACCGGATCATAGGTACGATCATCTTCACCGGCACATAACGCCATTTTATCATTATTCAAAAACTCAACGGTAGCAATCAGATGATTTCTTTCCATAAAACTATGGACATTTTCTTTCATGAAATATTGAATCATCAAACCATCTGCCCCAGCTGAACGCAGATAGCTGGCTGCCTCAAACGTTCGGGTCCCAGCCTGCTGTGTAAACGACTTGGTATCAATCTGAATTCCCGTCAGCATTGCCGTGGCTTCCAGCTTGTTTAGCGACTCGCTCTCCCGCGGCTGATACTCAAACATTTCCGTAATCAGTTCACAAGTCGAGCTGGCATAAGGTTCAATGTAGACTAAAAGCGGATTTTCAGGGAATTCCTCGCCACGGCGGTGATGATCAATAATGATCGTTCGGTCCGCCAGCCGCTCATAAAGCTGTGGCGAAATTGACATGCTTGGCTTGGAATGATCGACCATTACCAAAAGACTGCTGTCGGTTGCCTTGCTGATTGCTTCATCTGGGGTAATGATCCGATCGCGAATACTTTGATAGTCATTGATTTCCATCATTAAACGGGCAATATCGCTATGAACCTTTTCCTTATCCAAAACGATCCAACACTCGTGACCATTCATTTCAGCAATTCTTCTGATTCCCAGACAGGCCCCTAAAGAATCCATATCTGGGTTGGAATGTCCTATTACAAAAACTTGATCGGCCTGGGTCATCAATTCCTGTAGTGCCTGGCTGATCATCCGGGCTCTGACTCGAGTACGTTTTTCCATTGGATTGGTACGGCCACCATAAAAGCGGGCCCGATGATCTTCTTCTCTGACCACGACCTGATCGCCACCGCGTCCCAATGCCAGGTCAAGGTTGCGCTGCGCCATGTCGGCTAGTTTGATCAAGTCGCTTTGACCATACGCGATCCCTACGCTTAGCGTTACTGGCGAATTCTGCTTTGAGGTGTTTTCGCGAATGATGTCTAAAATCTTAAACTTTTGCTTTTCCAATTTAACCAGCGATTGATAATGACCGATTACAAAATAGTTGTCTTCATTGATCACTCGCAACAGCAAATGGTTGTCTTTTGCCCAGTGACTCAATTCCGAAGTAACGTAATTATGCAGGTTGGAGACTGCCGAATCATTCATTCCTTGAGTCAGCTCAATATAGTTATCCAAATAAATATTTCCCAGGAAAATCTGCTCATGCTGATAACGCTCGCTGATCTGTTCATATTTGGTAACATCCAGTAGGTAACAGACATGATAGCGGTCCTGTACTAAAAACTCAAATCGATGATCACGCCATGAAACAACGACCGGTCCTTTATCATGACGATGCTCATCAATCAACTTGGCCAACTCATCATCAGCCTGCGTCAATGGCTTGCCAACAACATGCTCAAACTGAAAATAGCGCGCCATATATGGATTGATCCAGCTGACGATGCCGCGATGATTCAGCATCACCATTCCAATCGGCATCTCTAAAAGCGCCTCTTGCTGACCTCGTTGAACTTGGTAGGTTAGATTATTGATATATTCTTCAGTATCAACTACCAGCCGACGCAGCTGATGGGCACTGATCCAGATGCCCACAAAGGCAATTACCAATAATACCGTTCCTAGAATCCAGCTGGTTTTAAAAGCCAGCATCAGACAGATAATCGTCATCAAAGCCAGATAACAGAAATTCCAGCGGACTGCGTGATTCTCAATTAAAAAATTCCAATTGTTATGTCGAAAGAAATTACCCATATTTTTCTCCTATAACGACAATCTAGATATTCCTATCTTATCACAATCGGCTCTTTAACTCACCGTTCACGTTTTTGGCTACTAATTTGAATAAAAGCAAAAAAAAACATGATGACACTGGCCATCATGTTTTAAATTATCAGCTGAATTAGTCTTCAGCAACGAATGGCAGCAGACCCATGATCCGTGCACGCTTGATAGCGACCGTCAGACGACGTTGGTTCTTGGCGCTGGTACCCGTTACTCGACGTGGCAAAATCTTGCCCCGTTCAGAGATGAAACGCTTCAGCAAATCAGTGTCTTTGTAGTCAATGTATTCAATGTGGTTAGCGGCGATAAAGTCGACCTTGCGACGACGACGACCGCCACGACGTTGTTGAGCCATGAAATTACCCTCCTTAAATCATGTATTTGGTTTTAAATTAAAATGGCAAATCATCTTCAGCCGTGCTGTCAGCAGACTTGGCATCATTTGACTTTGGTGCTGCACTGGCATTATCTGAATCAGCGGCAGGCTGGCCATTGGTTGGCAAAACGCTGTCGTTTAGATCAAACGTAGCGACATCATTGTTTGATGGCGCAGCTGGCTGAGAATCTTCATTGCCGAATGGAAAATCATTGTGCACTGGCGTTTCTTGACCAGGCATTGGCGCATTTTCAAAGGGATTGTTGAATCCGCCTTGATTGCCAAATGATGAATTCCCCATTGGTTGAGAAGCACGACCGTTGTCAAAGCCTTGCTGATAGCCGCCATTATACTGTGACTGATTGTTGTTCCAGTTGCCTTGACCATTGCCAAAGTTTGACTGAGAACGACCGCCACTGTATGGCTGACCGCCATTACGACGCGGTTCCAGCAATGCAAAGTTATCAACCTGCACTTCTGTTACGTAAACGCGTTGGCCTTGATTGTTTTCGTAGCTGCGTGTCCGTAATGAACCATCAATTCCTACCAAGGCACCTTTATGGGTGAAGTTGGCAAAATTTTCGGCTGGCTTTCGCCAGATAACACAGTTGATAAAGTCGGCATCACGCTCACCTTGAGCATTCCGAAACTGACGATCAACGGCCAGCGTGAAGGAGGCCACTGATGTGCCGCCTTGAGTGTAGCGCAATTCAGCATCTCTTGTCAGACGACCGGTTAATACGACGCGATTAAGCATGGACCTCGTACTCCTCTCTAAAACTTATTCAATTTGGATTGCAACGCGATTTAGGCTTCGCGCTTAACAATCATGTGACGCAGAATGTCGTCGCTGAACTTAGCCAAACGGTCAAATTCGTTCAGAGCTTCGTCACTGTCAGCAGTCAGGTTGACTACGTGGTAAGTACCTTCAGTGTACTTAGCGATTGGGTAGGCAAACCGACGCGTTGACCAATCCTTTGAATCGATGATGTTGGCACCATTGTCAGCCAGAATCTTGTCGAAGCGAGCTACCAGTTCGCTCTTAGCAGATTCTTCGATGTCTGGACGAATGATGTAAGTAATTTCATATTTGCGTGTTTCCATGAATGTTACACCTCCTTATGGACTCTGGCTCTTATTTTTAAGATTAATAAGAGCAAGGAGAGCAGACGTCTTTACGTATACTCACAGACAAAGATATTAGCATAAATAAAAATCAATTACAAGTGATTCAATCATCTAATCAAAAAAGCTGAATTGCGGCCCTCTGATTAAACTATATGCCGTAATTCAGCTTTTGCATTTTATTTAGTTGTTTTCTGTTTCAGCTGAATCTTCTTCAGCAGACAAAGCATCATTATCTTGGTCTGTCTGGGCTTCCTTAGCTACCTTAGCCATCGTAGCTACCTTAGAGTCATCATCCATTCTGATTAGGTGAACTCCCACAGCGGCACGACCAGTCTGCGAAACGGTTTCGATGCCAAAACGAATGATCACGCCTTTATCGGTTACCAGCATGATATCCTCATCGCCCTTGACCGTTGTCAGACCAGCCAATAGACCATTCTTTGCCGTTATGTTGACCGTCTTGATCCCTTTACCGCCACGACCCTTGATTGGGTATTCAGCAGCTGGTGTCTGCTTGCCAAAGCCATTCTCACTAATCACGAAAACATTGCTGTCCGAATCAAGCGGTGCGGCGCCAATAACGCAGTCGCCATCCCGCAGCTTAGCTCCCCGTACGCCGGCAGCCGAGCGACCCATGGAACGAACGTCTTCGGCATTGAAACTGACTGCATAGCCAAGCCGCGTCCCTAGGATCATGTTCTGCTGTCCATCAATAATGTTGACATGAATCAGCTCATCGCCATCATGCAGATGAATTGCCTTCAGACCATTACTGCGAATATTGCGAAAGTCATCGACTGGCGTCTTCTTGACCGTTCCCTGCTTAGTTACAAAGAACAGGAACTTATCGGCATCATCAGCAGCGTTCGAAACGTTGATCACCGCAGTAATCTTTTCATGATTGTCGATGCCAAGCAGGTTGATGATTGGAATTCCCTGAGCTGAGCGGCCATATTCTGGAACCTCGTAGCCCTTCATAGAGAAGACTTTGCCTGAATTGGTAAAGAACAGCAGAATATCATGCGTAGAACTGGAGATCAGATGCTCAATAAAGTCATCCTTGTGCACACCCATTCCTTTAACACCACGACCGCCACGATTTTGCGACTTGAATTCATCGACCGGCAGCCGCTTGATGTAGCCGTTATGAGTCAGTGTGACAACGATATCTTCTTCTTCAATCAGATCTTCGTCTTCAATATCCGTAATATCACCGACCTGCAGCTCAGTCCGGCGCGGATCACCAAACTTGCGCTGAATTTCCAGCAGCTCATCGTAAATGATCTGATTGATGCGTTCTTCATGTGCCAAGATGTCTTGGTAGTCAGCGATTGCCTCAGTGAGCTTTTGATGCTCGTTTTCGATCTTTTCACGTTCAAGTCCGGTCAGCCGTACCAGCCGCATGTCCAAGATTGCCTGAGCCTGACGATCATCCAGCGTATAGCGGTCGATCAGCTGTTCCTTGGCAATCTCGCTGGTCTGCGCCTCGCGAATGATTTTAATGATCTCGTCAATATGATCAAGGGCAATCAAGAGTCCCTGTACGATATGATCGCGACTCTGCGCTTTTTTAAGATCAAATTCCGTCCGCCGCCGAACCACGTTGATTTGATGTTCGAGATAGTGCTGCAGGATCTGCTTGAGACTTAAGACTTTTGGTGCTCCGTTGACGATGGCCAGCATATTGAAATTAAAAGTTGTCTGCATCAGCGTCATCTTGTACAGATTGTTTAAGATGACCTCAGCACTGGCATCACGCCGGACGTCAATCACGATCCGCATCCCTTCACGATCGGTCTCGTCATTAATATCGGTAATGCCCTCGATTTCTTTTTCACGAGCCAGTTCGGCAATCCGCTCAATCAAGCGTGCCTTATTGACCATGTAAGGAATCTCGTGAACGACGATGCGCTGACGACCATTCTTGGATTCTTCAATATCAACCTTGGCGCGGACAATAATCGTTCCGCGTCCCGTCTCGTAGGCTTTGCGGATTCCAGATTTGCCCATGACTACGCCGCCGGTTGGAAAATCAGGTCCTGGCAGCACCTTCATCAATTCTTCAGTCGTAGCATCCGGATTCTGCATCAGCAGATGAATGGCATCAATTACCTCGCCTAAGTTATGCGTGGGAATGTTGGTTGCCATCCCGACAGCAATCCCAGAGGCACCATTGACCAAAAGATTAGGGAATCGAGCCGGCAAAACGGTTGGTTCCTTTTCACTGCCATCATAGTTGTCTTGGAAGTCAACCGTATTCTTATTGATGTCACGCAGCATTTCAACGGCAATCTTACTCATTCTGGCTTCGGTATAACGCATGGCGGCAGCCCCGTCGCCATCAACCGAGCCAAAGTTACCATGTCCATCAACCAGCATGTAGCGATAGCTGAAGTCCTGCGCCATCCGCACTAAGCCTTCATAGATCGAGGAATCGCCATGGGGGTGAAACTTACCCATAACGTCACCAACGATACGTGCGGATTTTTTATATGGCTTGTCAGGCGTCACGCCCAGTTCGTTCATCCCATAAAGAATTCGCCGTTGAACTGGCTTCAGACCATCTCTAACGTCTGGAAGGGCCCGGGCAACGATGACGCTCATTGCATAATCCAAAAATGAATTTTTCATCAATCCAGTCAGATTGACATCAGTAATGCGCCCTGGCATATCTTGATCTGCCACGTTTTTTCCTCCTTAGCTGATTTTACAGATCCAAGTTCTCGACAAACTTGGCATTTTCTTCAATAAATTCGCGCCGCGGACCGACTTTGGTTCCCATCAGCATTGGGAAGATCTTTTCCGCTTCAGCAGCGTCATCCAGGTCAACTCTCAGCAGATGACGTTTTTCTGGATCCATCGTCGTTTCCCAGAGCTGTTCGGCATCCATTTCACCCAGCCCCTTGTAACGCTGAATAACCGGCTTAGGGCTTGGCTGCAGCGTATTTAAGACATTCTGCAGCTCTTCGTCTGATTCAACGTACTTGACGAATTTACCCTGCCGAACCTGATACAGTGGTGGCTGTGCAATATAGACATAGCCATTGGTGATCATTGGCTTCATGTAGCGATAGAAAAGCGTCAGCAGCAGCGTTCGAATGTGAGCACCGTCCACATCGGCATCAGTCATAATGATCAGCTTGTGATAGTTGGCCTTAGTAATGTCAAAATCACCGCCAAAACCGGTCCCTAAGGCCGTAAACAGCGAACGAATCTCATCATTGGCCAAAATACGATCCATCCCGGCTTTTTCAACGTTGAGAATTTTACCACGAATTGGCAAAATCGCTTGCGTCAAGCGGGAACGCCCCTGCTTGGCACTACCACCGGCTGAGTCACCCTCGACGATGAATAATTCTGAAATTTCCGGATCCTTACTGGTGTTGTCGGCTAATTTCCCGGGTAATCTTGAAATTTCCAAGCCGCTCTTCTTACGCGTAACTTCACGAGCTCGTTTGGCGGCTACCCGTGCTTTAGAAGCCAGCATGCCCTTTTCAATAATCTTGTGCGCAGTATCCGGATTTTCCATCAAGAAGCGCGTGAACATCTCACTGAAGATATGATCAGTTGCCGTCCGCGCATCCGAGTTGCCCAGCTTGGTCTTGGTCTGTCCTTCAAACTGTGGATCAGGATGCTTAATCGAAACAACTGCCGTCAATCCTTCACGCACGTCATCACCAGAAAGCGTCGTATTGCCCTTCAGCTGACCGCTCTTTCGGCCATAGTCATTGATAACGCGCGTCAAAGCGGTCTTAAAGCCGGTTTCGTGCGTTCCGCCTTCATAAGTGTGGATATTGTTGGTAAAAGTCATCAGCGTGCTGCGGTAACCTGTCGTATACTGCAGGGAGACCTCAACCGTAATGCCCTTGTTCTCGCCTTCCACATAGATTGGCGGATCAAACAGTACTTCTTGACCCTCGTTTAAGAATTCAACGTAGTGCCGAATCCCGCCTTCATAATGAAAATCTTGCCGCGTGGGCTTGTCTTCTCGCTTGTCCTCAATCGTAATCTTTAGGCCCTTGTTCAAAAAAGATAGCTCGCGAATTCGATCCGTCAGCGTCTTGATGTTGTAGACCGTTGTTTCACGGAAGATTTCTGGATCCGGCTTAAAATGAACCCGCGTGCCGTGCTTTAATTCCGAAATGCCTTCTTTAACAACCTTCATTGGCGTCTTAACGTGGCCATGGTCAAAGTCCATGTAGTATTCCTTACCTTGCCGCGTTACGTAGACATCCAGCTCGGTTGACAGTGCGTTGACGACTGAAGCACCAACCCCGTGCAGACCACCAGATACCTTGTAGCCGCCGCTGCCAAACTTACCACCGGCGTGCAGAACGGTAAAAACCGTTTCTAGTGCCGGCTTGCCGGTTTCTTTTTGAATATCGACCGGGATTCCCCGCCCGTTATCGGTTACCGTAATGCTGTTATCTGGTTCGACAACGACATTGATCTCATCACAAAATCCGGCTAATGCTTCGTCAATACCATTATCGACGATTTCCCAGACCAGGTGATGCAGCCCTTGAGCACTGGTGGAGCCAATGTACATCCCTGGGCGCTTCCGGACTGCTTCCAGCCCCTTTAAGACTTGAATCTGGCTGGCATCGTACTCACTGGCCAGTTCCGCTTTCTTTTCTGCTTCAAGTTCTTTATCGCTCACTTTTTATCCTCCTTGTCAATCGTTCCATGGGCAATCTGAAAAATCGTTGGGCGATTGATCAATTGTCGTGCTACACCGCTTAAACTGGTCGTTGTCAAAAACGTCTGAACCTTATCCTGAATAGCTGTCAACAGATGGGTCTGACGATCATCATCAAGTTCGGATAAGACGTCATCCAGCAGCAGCAATGGGTACTCACCGGTCTGTTCATTCATCAGATCAATTTCTGCCAGCTTGACCGCTAATGCCGTTGTCCGCTGTTGTCCTTGAGAACCAAAGCGATGAACATCTTGATCATTGACCAAAAAACGAATATCGTCGCGCTGTGGTCCATAAAGCGTCGTTCCCAGCTTGATTTCTTGCGGCTGATGCTCGTGGTATAGCGTCTGCAGCTGCTCGGCGATTTCTTTTTCAGCCGTTTTCTCATCAATCATAACCTGGGAAATATATTTCAGCTTTAGGACCTCTTTTTGTTGGGAAATATGCTCGTGCAGCTGAGCCGACCATGTTTCCAGTCGCTTGAGCAGCTTAAAGCGCATTGCCATTACCGCCGCACCGCTTTCTGCCAGCTGATCAGATAAGACCTCCAATAATACTTGATCGACTCGGCTGCCATACTTCAGCTGTTTTAAATATTCATTGCGCTGCTTTAGGAGGCCTCTAAACTGACTGATGGCATATAGGTAGCGGCTGCTCATTTGACTGAACTCCGTATCCATAAACTGACGCCGTTCTTGAGGGGCTCCCTTAACCAGCGCGAGATCTTCTGGAGCAAATAAGACTACGTTTAGATTGCCGATATAAGTCGACAGCCGCGATTGGAAAAGATGATTAACCTTGACTCGTTTGCCGTGCGTACCCAGCAGTACTTCCAACGGCACCCGTCCCGTCTGCTTGATAACCGTGCCCTTAACCATGGCTTCTTTAGCCTGCCAGTTGATCAGCTCGCGATCATTGGCGGTTCGGTGGCTGCGCGTCATTGCCAAGACATAGATGGCCTCCAGCAGATTGGTCTTGCCTTGCGCATTTTCCCCAATAAAGACGTTGATGCCTGGGGAAAACTCAACTTGACGGTTCTCATAATTTCTAAAATTACGCAGCTCGATTTCCGAAAGATACATTGATTATTCAGCTACGATCTCAACGTCTTCAATACCGCTGATCTCGATTTGATCGCCAACGCGCAGCTTGCGACCACGACGCGCCTCTGATTCGCCGTTGACCTTGACTTCATGTTCCCGCAAAAACCACTTGGCAGCTCCCCCGGTGGGAATAATGCCTTCTTCTTTCAGCAGCTGACCAAGCGTAATGAATTCACTGCTGATTGCGACTTTTTTTGTATTTTGCATACTTTTCACCTACTTTATGCTTGCTGTTTTATTATAGCTTTTATAGGACGTAAAAACAAATTAAAGGGCATTTTTAGGCCGTATCAGCAAATCTTATCCCAATTAATCATTTTTATCTAAAACAGGTTATCTTTGCTCAGACGGCAAATTTTAGTGATTTAAGCGCTATCTTAAACCCGGGAATGATTTATCCACCAAATTTCGCCAATTTAGTCACTTTTCCACAACAAAAAAGCATCCACCGTGGATAAGTGGATGCTTTTTCAACAGATTTATTTGAATTTAGTAAGTCCGAACCGGCGTAATCAACTGAACAAAGTTGGCTTTCTCTTCAGTTGGCACCAGAGTAAATGGCCGCAGCGCCGTCGTAAACGAAATTAGAATCTTAGTTTGCCCAAATGACTTTAAGGCATCCCGCATATAGTCAGGGTTGAACGAAATTTCCAATGGGTTGCCTACGATCTGGTCAGCATTGATTTCCTCTTCAACGTTACCAACATCGGCTGACGTACCCGAAACCGTTGCAATCTTGTTTTCTGGATTGACGCTCAGCTTAACTACATTGTTGCGACTTTCATGAGACAGCAGCGAGGCCCGCTCAATCGAAGCCAACAGATCACTGGCCGTAATTTCCAAACGCGTGTCGGATGATTCTGGAATCAAGCGGCTCGTTTCTGGATAGTTGCCCTCCAGCAAGCGCGAGTAAAAATGCGTATTGCCAAAAATAAACAGGGCTTGATTTTCGGTAATCTGCATCTTAACGCCATCTTTTTCATCGGCAATCATTTTAGCCAGTTCCGTCATTGAAGCTCCTGGCAAAACGATGTCAAAATCACGATCAGCTGTTTCTGGCAATTCAACCTTACGTTGTGCCAAACGGTGACTGTCGGTAGCCACCGCAGTTAAAATGCCATTATTTAAGGCTACGTGAATCCCAGTCAGGATTGGCCGGCTTTCTTGTTTGGAAACGGCAATCCGTGTCTGATCAATAACTTCGCGCAGCATGTCAGAAGCCAGTTCAATCGTATTTTCGCTTTCAACTTCCGGCAGATGTGGATAATTGTTGGCATCCTGACCGTTGATCGTAAATTCGGCCGTTCCTGAGGTAATCCGCACTTGCAGACCATTAAAGACTTCAATCGTAGCCTGTTTGTCTGGCAGCTTTTTGATCACTTCATTAAAGAAGCGAGCTGGCAAAACAATTGCGCCAGGTTCTTCAATTGACAAGCCGTAGCTGCTATCGCTGGCATCCAGAGTTGATTCGATCGTAATATCGGCATCGCTACCAGTCAGGATGACGCTATGATCAGTTACGACCATTTTCAGACCAGTCAGAATTGGAATCGTGGTTTTGGATGAGATTGCTCTTAAGACATTGTTAAGCTGATTAATAAAGGCTGGACGATTAATGGTGAATTTCATAAATGAATCTCTCCTTGTTGCTATATATATATTATATAAGTTTAGTAGTAGTAATAGGACCTGTGGATAATGTGGAAAACTAGCCTAGATTCAGTAGTCATAAGTTTTCATAACTGTGGAAAAGCTGTGGATATCTTGGGGATAACTTTTTAGTTTTCCACAATCAAGGCTGCAGCTCCATTCTAAGGTTACGGATGTCGTCTTGTAAATTATCATCCTCGGCCAGCTGTTTTTCAATCTTATCGATGGCATGGAGAACCGTGGTATGATCTTTGCCGCCAAATTCTTTGCCAATTTTAGGCAACGAGCTTTCGGTCAATTCCCGCGCCAGGTACATGGCAATCTGACGGGGAAAGACGATCTGCTTGACGCGTTTTTTCCCCACGATATCAGACTGACGGATATTATAATAAGCCGCAACCTTTTTTTGAATCAAGTCGATCGAGATTACAGCCTCATCGGTAGCTTCCATGCCCTTGAGCGTTTCATTGGCCAGTTCGATCGTGATGGGCGCGTGATGAAGCTGAGCGGCTACGCGAACTCTTAGCAGCGCGCTTTCCAATTCGCGGACGTTGGTGTCAACCTTGCTGGCAATAAAGCTTAAAACGTCATTGGGAACGTTGATCTGTTCTTCTTCAGCCTTGCTGCGCAAAATAGCGGTCCGTGTTTCCAGATCTGGCGAGGTGATCTCAACCGGAACTCCCCAGACAAAGCGTGAGACCAACCGATCAGTTAAATCTGGGATCTGTTTGGGATTCCGGTCGGCTGTCAAGACGATCTGCTTGTTGTTATCATGCAGCGAATTAAAGGTATTAAAAAATTCCAGCTGGGTTCCTTCCTTATTGGAAAAGAACTGGACATCATCGACCAACAAAGCATCCAGATCACGATACTCGCGTCGGAACTGCTCTTGGTTGTTGTTTTTGATTGAATTGATGTAGTCATTGGTGAAAGTTTCGCTGGTAACGTATTTGATCTTAGCGTTAGGGTTATGCCGCAGCATGTTGTTGGCAATGGCCTGCATTAAGTGTGTTTTGCCAAGGCCAACGCCGCCATAGATCAAGAGTGGATTATAAAGTCCGCCAGGCTGTTCAGAGGCAGCATAGGCTGAGGCATAAGCCATCTGATTGCTGCGTCCTTCAACGAAAGCTTCAAATGTATATTCTGGATTTAAGGGCGTCTGTTTGGTCATGATTCCACCGACTGGCGAAGATGGAGTCATGAGCTCTCTCTCAAGCGTGTAGCGTGGCTCAATATGAACCAGGGTTTCGTTGAACAGCAGGTCTTTGAGCTTAGTAGTCATTTCGTTTTGCCAAAAGTCTCGGTGAGATTTGGTTGGCAGCTCAATGGTCAGCTGATTGTTTTCGAGAGAAATTGCTTTGGCTGGGGCAATTAGGTTGTTATAGGTTACGCTGCCAGTGGTCTTGCGAAACTCTTTTTGAACCGATTCCCAGAGCGAGTTTAGCTCAATCAAGTAAATTCCTCCTCATGCTAATTAAAAATCCAAAGAATATTTTAGCATTGTCTGGTAGTTTTCCACAAGGCTGTGTAAAAACTATTAACAAAATTCACAGACATGTTGATAAGTTTTCCACAAGGCTGTGGATTTGTGGAAAAGAAAAAGGCAGAATTAAGTTAATCACTGGCAAACTGTGGATAACTTTAGTCAGTTAAAAGTGCAATAATCATGTTTTCATAATTATCCACAGAGCTGTTAATAACTTTTTCCACAACCTGTGGGGAACTCTTTTTGCTTTGGATAACTCTGTGGATAAATAAAAAAGTCCCCAGTTTTATTTAGGCACTTGTGGAAAAAATTGGGGATAACTGGCCAATTTGAAACAGTAAAAAACGCTAAAATAACGCAAGATAATCATTTATTCTTGGCGTCGGATGTGTTATACTTCAAAAGTATGTTTGAAGAGATTGTCTTTTTGGACTGTAAATAAAATAATAAATACAAGCGAGGAGGTGCACTCAATGAAGCGCACATTTCAACCAAAGAAGCGTCACCGCGCACGCGTTCACGGCTTCCGCAAGCGTATGAGCACGAGCAACGGCCGTAAGGTATTGGCTCGTCGTCGTCAAAAGGGCCGCAAAGTATTATCTGCATAAAATCGGCCACTATTTAATTAGTGGCTTTTTTTCTAAAAGGGGCCGGGGCATTCATCCACTGCATCACATGCGGTTGTGCCTCAGTCCTTTTTGTATTTTTAAAGGTTGGAGCGAACATGCGAAAGTCATACCGAGTAAAAAAGGAAAGTGAATTTCAGCGGGTCTTTGAAACTCATGATTCTGTAGCCAATCGAAAATTCATCATCTATCAAATGCAAAAACCAGGTCAAAAGCATTTTCGGGTCGGCATCTCAGTCGGCAAGAAAATCGGTAATGCCGTACACCGCAACTGGCTGAAGCGGCGGATCCGCCAAACGCTGCTGGAGGTTAAACCGGCAATCAAGCCAGATGTTGACTTCCTGATTATCGCGCGGCCAGCTGCTGATGGCTTGGAAATGGCAGAAGTTAAAAAGAATCTGGTTCATGCACTGAAATTGGCCCATCTGTTAAAAGAAGATTAAGAGAGGATCGCACTTTGAGAAAAGGACACAAGAAAATCCTAAGCCTGGCGGGGATTATGAGTCTGGCAGTCTTTTTGGCTGCTTGTTCCAATTCACCAATTACCAGCCACAGTACCGGCTTTTGGGATCATTACATCATCTATAACTGCTCACGGTTCATAATCTGGCTGTCCAACAATTTTGGCGGCTATGGAATGGGGATCATCATCTTTACGATTATCGTGCGGATTATCATTCTGCCATTGATGGTGTACCAGACCAAAATGTCGGTCAAGATGCAGGAATTAACGCCACAGCTTAAGGAGATTCAAAAGAAGTATCCTGGACGCGATCGTGAATCACTGGAAAAGATGCAGGCGGCGCAACAAAAGCTTTATAAGGATGCTGGCGTGCACCCGTTTGCTTCGATGCTGCCACTGCTGGTTCAGCTGCCGGTTATGTGGGCGTTGTATCAAGCTATCTGGCGGACGCACGTTTTGCGTAGCGGGAGTTTCTTATGGCTACAGCTGGGCCACAATGACCCATACTACGTGCTGCCGATTTTGGCGGCTCTGTTTACGTTTATCAGTTCCTGGCTGTCGATGGCTTCAATGCCGGAACAAAATGCCATGACCAAATCAATGACCTGGTTTATGCCAATCATGGTCTTTTTCATGGCACTGGGCTTTAGTTCGGCGATTACGCTTTACTGGGTAGTGTCCAACGCCTTCCAGGTTCTCCAGGTGCTGATCTTCCAAAATCCGTTCAAGATTCGTCGCGAACGTGAAGAAAAACAGGCTGCTGAACGTCGTCACCGTAACAAGATTGCTAAGGCTAAGCGCAAAGCCTACCGCAGCAAGCGGAAATAATTGAGCAACGAGGGCGGCTTGACCGCTCTTTTTTGATAATGATTGAGGGGGAGCTTTATGGAAACTTTTGAGGCGCAGACAATTGATGAAGCAATCGCAGCCGCATCAGCCGCCTTTAAAGCCAATCGTGATCAATTAGACATCCAGGTCTTGGAGCAGCCACGACATGGTTTTCTTGGTTTTGGCCGCCGAAATGCTAAAATTCAGGCTGAATTAAAACGGCCGGTCCAGTCGCAAAAGCCAAGCGCAAAAAAGCTGGTCGCTAAGTCTAAGCCGGTCAAAAAAATGGTTTCGGCTAACACTGCTAAGCAGACAGCTAAAAAACGAAACGTCAAGCCGGCAGCCGATGATTCAAATGAGCCAGATGCCTTGGAAATGGAGCGTCGTCATCAAGCCAACGTGCACAAGATGAATCAAGCGGCCCAAGCACTTTGCGGCTACCTGAAAGACGTGCTGGCAGCGCTTGGAGTGACGGCTAAGCCTAAAATCGTCAAGCTGCGGACTCATGAATTGGTTGTTGATCTGCAGGCTGATAATTCAGGGCGAGTCATCGGTTTTCATGGACGGCGAATCAATGCCTTGGAACAGTTGGGAACGGCCTTTTTAAGCTATCATGGCGTTGATGATCCGGGACTGGTCCTGGATACATCGAATTACCGTCAGAAACGGCAGCAGTCGTTGGAAAAACTGGCTGCGCGCTGTGTCACTGAGGTAATTGCTACCGGCCAGGCTGTCTTTTTGGACCCGATGCCGGCTCGTGAACGCAAGTATCTGCACCACATCTTGGAAGACAATCCGCGGGTCAAAACCTATTCGCATGGTCGCGATCCATATCGCAGCGTCGTGGTAGCACCAAAGAATTAATTGATTGACAACCAAACGCTGAAAAACTAAAATAGCGATGTTAATTGAATTTACCGTTAGTTAGAGTAGTGAAAGTGCTTTGACCATGTTGATCCCAGAGTGGGGAGAGCGTGGACTCGGCGCTTTTTTTATTGCAGCGGAAAGGAGCAAAAAATGGCAAATTCAGAATTTGATACAATTGCAGCCATCTCGACCCCAGTTGGCGAAGGGGGCATCTCAATTATTCGGATTAGCGGTGAGGAGGCCATTGCCGTTGCCAAAAAGCTGTACCACGGCAGCAAGGATCTGGCAAAGGTGGCAACCAACACCATTAACTATGGGCACATCGTTGATCCCGACAGTGGTACGGAAGTTGATGAGGTCATGGTTTCAATCATGCGGGCCCCACATACCTACACCCGAGAAGACGTTGTTGAAATCAACTGTCATGGCGGACTGCTGGCCACCAACCGAATTCTGCAGCTGACGCTTAGCCATGGGGCACGACTGGCTGAACCGGGTGAGTTTACCAAACGGGCCTTTTTAAATGGTCGGTTGGATCTTTCACAGTCTGAAGCCGTGATGGATCTGATCCGTGCCAAAACTGACAAATCAATGAAGGTCGCTCTCAACCAGCTGGATGGTGATCTGTCCCGCTTGATCAAGGCTTTGCGCAAGGATATTCTGGACGTTTTGGCACAGGTTGAGGTTAACATTGACTATCCAGAATATGACGCGGTTGAAGAAATGACGACCAAGATGCTGAAAGAAAAAGCCCAAGAGGTTCAGCAACGCATTCAGGCCCTTTTAAAAACTGCCAAGCAAGGTAAGGTCTTAAGAGATGGTCTGGCAACGGCAATCATTGGGCGGCCAAACGTCGGCAAGTCCAGCCTGCTTAACACGCTTTTGCATGAGGATAAGGCGATCGTGACCAATGTGGCCGGAACCACGCGTGACGTGATTGAAGAATACGTTAACGTAGAGGGCGTGCCATTAAAGCTGATCGACACGGCGGGGATTCGGCATACGGAAGATACGGTCGAAAAAATCGGCGTTGAGCGCAGTCGCCAGGCAATCGACACGGCCGATCTGGTGCTGCTCTTGATCGATAGCTCCAATGCATTAACCGATGAAGATCGGGAACTGATCAAGCTGACGGCTGGCAAGCCACGAATCGTCATCTTGAACAAAACCGACCTGCCTAACCGGATCGATCTAAACGAGCTGCGTCAGCTAACGGCTGGTGATTGCGTGATTAAGACCTCGATTGTTGAGCATGAAGGAATGGAAGAATTAGGCCGTACGATCAGCCATATGTTCTTTGATGAAGGAATCGAAAGCTCGCAAAATACCGTTATGGTTACCAACGCCCGCCACATTGGACTGCTTCATCAAGCTAATGACGCTTTGAATGACGTTTTGAGCGGCATTGCAGCTGGGATGCCGGTCGATTTGGTCCAGATTGATATGACGCGGTGCTGGGAACTGTTGGGTGAGATTACCGGCGACAGTTATCAAGACGAACTGTTGGATCAATTGTTCAGTCAGTTCTGTCTAGGAAAGTAAAGGAGATAAAAATGCAGATTTCACAAGGTAAGCCGTTTGATGCCGGCAGCTTTGACGTAATCATCGTTGGAGCTGGACATGCAGGATCAGAAGCGGCATTGGCGGCGGCACGTATGGGCAATAAGACGCTGCTTTTGACGATCAGTCTGGAAATGGTTGCCTTTATGCCGTGCAATCCATCAGTTGGGGGACCGGCTAAAGGGATCGTAGTTCGTGAGATTGATGCCTTAGGTGGTGAAATGGGCCACAATATCGACAAGACCTATGTTCAGATGCGGATGCTCAATACGGGGAAAGGTCCAGCTGTCCGCGCGTTGCGAGCTCAGGCCGATAAGCATGCCTATCACCGAGCCATGAAACAGACGATGGAAGAAACGCCTAATCTAACGCTGCGGCAGGCCACGGTTGATCAGCTGGTGGTTGAAGATGGCGTCTGCAAAGGAGTCATTACCAATACCGGGGCTCGCTATTTTGCCAAGGCTGTGGTATTGGCAACAGGAACGGCAGCCCGTGGCAAGATCATTATTGGCGAATTGATGTATGAATCTGGTCCAAACAATACACAGTCAGCCACCAAGCTGTCCGAGAATCTGGAAGAACTGGGCTTCGATCTGCAGCGATTCAAGACAGGGACGCCGCCACGCATCAACGGCAATACGATTGATTATTCAGTTACCGAAGAACAGCCTGGTGACGAAAAACCGCATCATTTCAGTTTTGATACGCCAGACAGTCAATACATCGCAGTTACTGATCAGATTTCCTGTTGGCTGACCTATACCAATCCAACCACGCATCAGATCATTCGCGACAACCTTGATCGGGCGCCAATGTTTACTGGGGTGATCGAAGGGGTCGGTCCACGATACTGCCCTTCCATTGAAGACAAGATCGTGCGGTTTGCCGATAAGGATCGTCATCAGGTCTTTTTGGAACCAGAAGGCCGCGATACTGATGAATGGTACGTAGACGGAATGTCAACCTCGATGCCTGAAGAAATTCAAGAAAAAATGCTGCACTCTGTAAAGGGGCTGGAAAATGCCAAACTGATGCGGCCTGGCTATGCAATTGAATATGACGTGGTTGCGCCATATCAGCTGCACCCAACCTTGGAAACCAAGCTGGTCAAGAATCTGTTTACAGCTGGTCAGACTAATGGCACCTCAGGATATGAAGAAGCCGCTGGTCAAGGACTGATTGCGGGCATCAATGCCGGGCTGCGTGCTCAGGGCAAGGGACCGTTCGTGTTGAAACGCTCGGATGCCTACATCGGCGTCATGATCGACGACCTGGTAACCAAGGGCACTAAAGAACCATATCGACTGCTGACCAGTCGGGCCGAATACCGGCTGATCCTGCGTCACGATAATGCTGATCTGCGCTTAATGGAAAAAGGACACGCGATTGGATTGGTTTCTGATGAGCGCTTAGCTAAAATGGAGCATAAAAAAGCTTTAGTTGAAGCAGAAATCGCTCGTTTGAAAAAGATTCGCATCAAGCCAACCAACGAGGCGGCCAATAATCTGATTGAAGCGCACGGCGACAATCCATTGAAAGATGCCATCGCGGCCGCCGACTTTTTGAAGCGCCCATATGTTGACTATCAAACACTGATGGAATTGATTCCTGATCCTGACGAGCCACTCAGCCGCGAAGTAATTGAACAAGTTGAAATTCAGCTGAAGTACGAAGGCTATATCAAAAAAGAAGAAGTCAAGGTAGAACGGTTGAAGCGCATGGAAGCTAAAAAGATTCCAGCCGATCTGGACTATTCGGCAATTGATGGCCTGGCTACGGAAGGCCGTCAGAAGCTTGAGAAGATTCGACCCGAAACTTTGGCTCAGGCATCACGAATCAGCGGCGTCAATCCAGCTGATCTGGCTATTTTAAGCGTTTATCTGCGTCAAGGACGTTTAGCTAAGCTTAAGGATTAGAGAAGCCCTTGAAGGTACCTTGGGTTTGGATTATCATTAAGGTTTCAGGGGGCGTTTTTTAAGGCGCCGTTTAGACAGTATCACTAGAAAAATATGAGGATGATTTTAAAGTGAATGATCAAATTGATTTCCAGCCAATTCTGCTGGGAACGGATTTTAACTGCTATGGCATGGCACGTTCTTTTTATGAAGCCTATGGAATTAAAAGCATTGCCTATGGAGTTACACACATGGCACCAACTCGCTATACCAAGCTGGCTGATGTGCATGTAATTGAAGGATTTAATGAAGATCCAGGCTTTATCAAGTCGATGCGGGAGATTGCCAAGAACTTAAAGCCGGATAAAAAATACCTGCTGCTGTCCTGTGGGGATGGCTACACGGAGCTGATCGCCAAGCATTTGGACGAGCTGAAGCAATGGTTTGTCTGCCCATACGTTGACTATGACATGTTCCAAAAACTGGGTACCAAAGAAACTTTTTACGCCGCTGCGGAAAAGCATGGCCTGCCTTATCCAAAGACCAAGCTGATTGAGGCGGCTGAGTTTACGAAGCCAAAAGAAATTAAGCTGCCATTTGATTTTCCGATTGCCCTGAAGCCTTCCGACAGTATCGCCTGGCTGGACATTCATTTTGCCGATCGTAAAAAGGCCTATGTCTTGGATACGCGGGATCAGTTTGATAAGCTGCTGCCTGAGATTGCTCAGGCCGGCTATACCGGAAAGCTGATCGCCCAAGACTTTATTCCCGGCGATGATTCCAACATGCGCGTGGTCAACGCCTATGTTGGTCAGGATCACAAGGTACGCATGATTTGTCTTGGTCATCCCCTGCTGGAAGATCCATCGCCAGTGGCAGTCGGCAACTACATGGTGATCATTCCAGAAAAGAACATGGAAATCTATCAAACGATTCAAAAGTTCCTGGAAGAAATCAATTACGTTGGATTTGCGGACTTTGACATGAAGTACGACCGGCGCGATGGCAAATTCAAGATTTTTGAGATCAATCTGCGTCAAGGCCGCAGCAGCTACTACTGTACTTTAAACGGCTACAACCTGGCCAAGTACGTGGTTGACGATGCCATCTATCATCGTCCGTATGACCATACTGATTATGCAGACGGCAACAAGCTGTGGCTGAGCGTGCCTAAGAAAGTCTTCTATAAGTATGCTAAAGAAGGCCCAGACAAGGAACGCGCCAAGCAGATGCTCGAATCCGGCAATTGGGGTACGACGGCCTTTGACAAGCATGATACGCTCAAGCAGCGGCTGTTGATGCACTACGCCTTTTCATTAATGCCTAAGAAGTACAAGGAATACTTCGTGCAGCGCTAATTTATTCAAGAACATAGGAGAGTCATTATGTGTGGAATTGTTGCATTTGTGGATAATGAAAAACCACAAGTCAAAGAAAGCCTAATTCAAAAAATGATGGACCGGATCATCCACCGTGGTCCCGATGATGCCGGCCAATTCGTCGATGAACATGCGGCTTTGGGACATCGACGCTTGAGTTTCGTTGATGTTAAGAGCGGTAAGCAGCCGATCTTTAATGAAAACGAAAACCTGGCTATTTTGTTTAATGGTGAAATCTACAACTTCCAGCCACTGCGCGAGGAACTGATTGCTGCTGGCCACCATTTCTCGACCAAGACGGACACGGAAGTCATTCTGCATGGCTATGAGCAATGGGGCGATGATGTCTGCAAGAAGCTGCGGGGAATGTTTGCCTTTGTTATCTGGAATCGGCAAACCCAAGAAATGTTTGGGGCCCGCGATCACTTCGGCATCAAGCCGCTGTATTACGCCAAGATGAATGGGACGTTCTTTGTCGGCTCAGAAATCAAGGCCTTCTTGGAACACCCTAACTTTGACAAGCAGCTGAACAAAGAAGCGCTCAAACCATATCTGACGTTCCAATACCCAATTACCCGGGAAACGTTCTTTAAGGGCGTCTACAAACTGCCAGAAGGTCATTCTTTCCACTACACCAAGGATGGTCAGTTCTCAATGACCGAATACTGGGATGAGGACTTTGAACCGGCCGATGAGACCTTTGATGAGGCCGTTGACAAGATTGAAGCTGCCGTTACTGAATCAGTCAAGGCGCACTCTTTTGCTGACCAGGGCATCAAAGTTGGTTCGTTTCTTTCGGCTGGGGTTGACTCCAGCTATGTTACGGCCATGATGCGTCCTGACAACACGTTCTCAATCGGCTTTGACAGCACCTACGATGAAACCAAGGAAGCACGGGAACTGGCAGCCAAGCTGAATCTTAAGAACACGGATGCCAAGCTGACCAACGAGGAAGCCTTCCATACATTCCCATTGATTCAATACTATTTGGACGAACCCGATTCCAATCCATCCGTTGTGCCATTGTACTTTTTGACCAAGCTGGCTAAGGATAATGGCTATAAGGCAATGCTTTCAGGAGAAGGGGCCGATGAGCTGTTTGCCGGCTACATTGACTATGGCTTCTACACCAAGTCCAAGCTGATTCGTTGGATTACCGATCAACTGAAGAAAAAGCCGCGGCAAAAGCGCTACGAGATTGCCGAAAAGCTTAAAAACAAGCATTTCCATGGTCAGGCGCACATGTATGCCAACCTGGCGCCAGCCCGTGACACCTTTATTGGTGAAGCCTATATCTTCAGTCCAGAACAGGCCCAAAGCATTCTGCAGCCTGAATACAACTGTGGTCCAACGGTTAAGCAGATCGTTGACCCATACTATGACAAGGTTGAAGACAAAGATATTGATGAAGTTGCTAAAAAGCAATATTTGGATCTGCACTGCTTTATGCCAGGTGATATTTTGCTGAAGGCCGATAAGATGAGTATGGCCAACTCGCTGGAACTGCGGGTGCCTTTGCTGGACCGTGAAATGATGAAGGTTGCTCAGACCACGCCAACCAAGTACCTGTTTAACGCTAAGGGTACCAAGTGGGCTTTCCGGATGGCTGCCAACCGTCACTTGCCAGAAGAATGGGCAACGCGGCCTAAGATGGGCTTTCCTACGCCAATTCGGGCCTGGCTGCGTGAAGACAAGTACTACCAAGAAGTTCGCGAATTATTCAGCCAGGATTTTGTTAAAGAATTCTTTGATCAAGACAAGATCTTGAAGATGGCTGAAGACAACTTCCAAGGCAAGACTGACGATCGGCGTAAAATCTGGACCGTCTACACGTTCTTAGTCTGGTACAAGCTGTACTTTATCGACAACTTCAAGCCTGATGAATCAGCAATTGATCAAACCAAGCAAAAGGCGGCGAACTAAATGCTGACGGTTAAACAGACGGTAGCCGCTCTCAAGGAACGAGACTTGTTTAAGGAAATCATCGTTGACGGTCAGTGGCTGTATGATGTACCAGAAAAAATTGCTGATGTTGAGTTCAAGCAGCTTTCGTATGACTCGCGCGCAATTGAGCCGCAGACGCTTTTTATCTGCAAGGGTCAGCGCTTTAACCCACAGTATCTGGTGGATGCAATTCAAAAAGGCGCCACGGCTTGTCTGACTCAGCAGGTGTATGACGAGGAACTGGCTGGTCAGAACGTCTGGCAGCTTGTCGTTACCGATGTGCAAAAAGCCATGGCAACAGTGGCAAGAGCTTTTTATGGCGATCCCGAAAAAGAGCTGACGCTGATCGGTTTTACTGGTACCAAAGGCAAGACGACTTCAGTCTACTTTACGCGGCATATATTGGCGCATGTCTTTGATGATCGGGTAGCGCAGTTTTCTTCGATTGCTGAGTGCCTGGACGGTAAAAACTTTATCGAATCGCATTTGACCACGCCTGAATCATTAGATTTGTACCGGATGATGCGCCAGGCGGTCAACAATGGGATGAAGTATCTGGTAATGGAGGTTTCTAGTCAAGCCTACAAGAAGTCACGGGTTGATGGCCTGCATTTTGATATCGGCGTTTTCTTGAACATTTCGCGTGATCATATCAGCCCAGTTGAGCATCCAAGCTTTGACGACTATCTTTGGTGCAAGAGCCAATTGGTAAAAAATGCCGATAAAATGATTATCAATCGTGAGATGCCTTACTTTGATCTGTTAGCCCAAAAAACGCACGCCTTTGGCAACCAATTGATCACCTATGGCAGCGATGAGTCTGATGCCGACTATCGTTTTACCTTAGGCGAGCATGGTAACTTCAAGGTTGCTTCGTTTAATGATCAGCTACCGGCCGTAAATGGCGATTTTCGGGTCATGCTGCCAGGATCGTTTAACTGCAGTAATGCAACGGCGGCTTTGGCAGTTGCCGCGCAGCTAAGCGACAAAACCAGTGAGTTTGCGGCGGGGCTTTTAGAAACCAAAGTACCGGGCCGCATGGAAATCTTAAAGAACGAAAAAGGCTATGTGGCCTGTGTCGACTACGCCCATAACTACTTAAGCATGAGTGAGAGCTTCAAGTTCTTAAAGCATGAATATCCAGACGGCCGCTTGATCGTGGTTACTGGTTCAGTTGGCAGCAAAGCTGAGTCACGACGGCAGGATATCGGCCGTGCCTTATCTGAATATGCCGATGTGGCCATCCTGACTGAAGATGACAACTACTTTGAAGATCCTAAAAAGATTATTCAGGCAATTCGCGATCATATCGTGGATCCTCACGTTGAGATTCATGAAATTATCGATCGTGAAGAAGCCATCAAAGCTGCTTTTCAAATGGCGCGGCCTGGTGACGTCATGTTTATGGCCGCTAAAGGACGGGAACAATTCCTGCGCGAGAATGGTCATGATAAGCCTTATGTCGGCGACTACCAGCTGACAAAGCAGTTGATGAAAGCGTATAATTAAATATGACTGTTAGGGAAGTCGATACTTTGACAGTTAACTGAAGATAAGGTCCAGTCTGTGGGTGCGTATACAGACTGGACCTTATTGTCGTCTTTTAAAGACATCTTAAAGGCAAGTTCTTGATGCTTTCGTTGGGATTTCGCATTTTTTTCATAATCTTGTGTCAGAATACGAAACATGATCGAAAGGCAAAGAACGTTTAAATGAAAGGTGGGGGAGAAATGCTGACGCTTAATCAAGCTGCCAACATTTTAAAACAGGATCAATTGCTGCGTGAAATCGTAATTGGTGATGATTGGCGCTTCGCGGTTCCAGCCAATCTCAAAGATCGCAAGCTCCAATTCTTATCTTATGATTCGCGCCACATTGCACCTGATACGCTGTTTATGTGTAAAGGACTAAACTTCAACGAAAAATATCTTGAGGATGCGATTGCTAAGGGAGCCATTGCCTGCGTGACTGAAAACGTCTATGCCGGCAAAGATCAAGATCAAGTCGTTCAGCTGGTAGTCAATGACGTCCAAAAAGCAATGGCTCTGTTGGCACGCGAGTTTTACAACAACCCGCAGCAGGAACTGAAAGTGATTGGTTTTACTGGGACCAAGGGAAAAACGACTTCAGTATACTTCGCACGTCATTTGATGAATGAGGTTTTTGATTGTAAGGTAGCTCAATTGTCATCAATTGCTGAATGTCTTGATGGCGAGCATTTTGAGGAAGCTCATTTAACAACGCCAGAGTCACTGGATTTGTTCCGGATGATGCGTCAGGCTGCCGATAATGGCATGAAGTATCTGATCATGGAGGTTTCCAGTCAAGCCTATAAGAAATCAAGAGTTTATGGTCTGCATTTTGATATTGGCGTCTTTTTAAATGTTGCTGCCGATCATATCAGTCCGGTGGAACATCCAAGCTTTGAAGACTACCTGTACTGCAAGAGTCAGCTGATGCTCAACTCATCCAAGGTGGTCATCAATCGTGAGTGCCCTTATTATGAGCTGCTGGCCCAAAAAGCGCTGGCCGCTGGCAATCAGGTAATCTCATTTGGCAGCAGTCAGTCTAATGCCGACTATCGTTATGTAGTCGATTCGCCGCATGAGTTTCACGTGGCTACGTTCAGCAACCGCCAGCCTGAGCTTAATGGTGAGTTTAAGATCAATATTCCAGGTACGTTTAACGACAGCAATGCTCTGGCAGCACTGATCGTGGGTCGTCAGTTCAGTGATGATACAGCAGCTTTTGCCAAGGGGTTGGAAGAAACAACGGTACCTGGCCGCATGGAGATGCTCAGCAATCACCACGGGCTGTTGGCTTGCGTTGATTATGCGCATAACTACCTAAGCTTAAACGAAAGCTTTAAATACATGAAAAACACGTATCCCAACGGTCGCTTGATCGTAGTGATCGGCGCGGCTGGCGGTAAGGCCGAGTCACGCCGTAAGGATATTGGCGAGGTGCTGGCCAAATATGCTGACGTGGCCATTCTAACCAGTGAAGACAATTTCTTTGAGGATCCGCACAAGATCGATGAAGAAATCAAATCACACATTGATAATCCTGATGTTGAGGTACATATCAACGTTGATCGCGCCAAAGCCATTCAAGATGCATTTAACATGGCGCGGCCTGGCGACGTCATGTTTATGGCTGCCAAGGGACGCGAGCAGTTTATGCATGAAAAAGGCCATGACATTCCATATGTTGGCGATTATCAGCTGACCAAAAAATTGATGCGCGAATATGATGAATAAGTTGTTAGTTACTGGCAAAGTGTATTAAAATTGCCGTTAGAAATCTAATCTGGGAGCAATTTTGATGAAAGCTTTTAAAGAATTAATGAGTTGGATCGTGCCAATTGCGATTGGTCTGCTGCTGGCATTGCTGATCAAGCAGTTTGCTTTTCAGTTTGTCCGGGTTGATGGTCCATCCATGCAGCCTAATCTGCAAAATAACGAGCGCGTGGTCTGTTTAAAGCAAGCCAAAATTCATCGCGGCAGCGTAGTGGTTTTTGATGCTAATGGCGTTGATCCGCAAGTTTCAGTAAAGACTGAGTATGTAAAGCGGGTTATTGGTCTGCCAGGCGATACGGTTGAGGCCAAAAACGGCAATCTTTACGTTAACGGCAAAAAGGTTGATCAAAGCTACATCAGTAAGAGCGAGCGTTCCAGCGGTACCGGAACCTGGACGCTGCACAGTATTTCCCAGGAAAACAGCTGGGTGCTGCATAACGGGGCCTACAAGGTACCTAAAGGCGAGTACTTTGTCTTGGGTGATCACCGCAGTGTCTCTAACGACAGCCGCTATTGGGGATTCGTACCTAAGAGTAAGATCGTCGGCGTGATCAAGGTAGGTTTCTGGAATCGTACGCAGCCGGCCAAAAATAATATCAATCAGCAATGGAAGCATTTCTTTGCCGACAACTAGTAATGAGCAGCGTTCTTTAGCGAGGGCGCTGCTTTTGAGTTGCCGATGATTTTGCTTTAGAATTATCAATAAAAGATTGTAAGTAAGGAAGATTCAACATGTTAGAGTTTGAAAAGTTAACGTCGCATCAGCTGCAAAGCTACGAAGCCGATTTTAAGGCTCGGCCAAATGCTGCTGTAATCGCGCGGGCTGTGATGAAAAATGGTATTAAGGCGGCTAGTGAGGACCAAAATGTTAGTCAGCGCAACCACCGCGTTTTTTCATATGAAGTCAAGACGGGCAAGGTATCCAATCAGCGGCATAGCGGTCGCTGCTGGTCGTTTGCCACACTGAATACGCTACGGCACTTCTTTGCCAGTCGGTACAACTTCAAGGATTTTGAATTGTCGCAGAATTATTTGTTTTTCTGGGATCGGGTTGAACGGGCTAATATGTTTTTACAAAATATTATTGCTACGGCTGCGCTGCCATTTCATGATCGGCTGGTCGATTTTTATGTGGCATTTGCGGAAAATGATGGTGGTCAGTGGGCCAATGCCGCCTCAATCATTGAAAAATATGGCGTCGTACCAGAATATGTAATGCCAGACACCTACAATACCAAGAATACTGACGATATTGCCGGGGTAATGAAAGACCTGATGCATAAAGACGCATTGATACTGCGAAAGATGATCAATGAGCAGCATGCTGATCAGGCTACAGTTCAGCAAGCCAAGGAAAAAATGGTCAGTGAAGTCTACCGGTTGGCCGTTTATGCTTTTGGAATGCCGCCTAAGCAGTTCGATCTGGAATATCGAGATGACGATCATCAGCTGCATCGGCAGGCTAACCTGTCGCCATTGGAGTTCTTTCATCAATATTGGCAAGTAGATTTGCGTGACTATGTGGTTTTGACCAACGCGCCGGATCATAAGCTCAATCAGGTCTACTCAATGCCGCAGCAGGAGAATGTCGTTGGCGGAATCCCGCTGCAATTTGTCAACGTACCGTTTGAAAAACTGCAGGAAAGTGTAGTCAAGCAGCTGAAAGCAGGAGAAACCATATGGGTCGGCAATGACGTCTTACAGCAGATGGATCGCAAGCGGGGAATTATGGATGCTGAGCTGTACAAAACAGAAGCGCTTTTGGGCATTGATTACGTTATGAACAAAAAAGAACGGCTGGAAACCAGACAAGCCTGCGTTTCTCATGCCATGACGCTGACTGGTTTTAATGAGGTTGACGGTCAGATTGATCGCTGGAAGATTGAGAATTCATGGGGCGAGGAAAATGGCGAAAAAGGCTATTTCGTCATGACACAAAAATGGTTTGAAGACTACACCTATGAAGCCGTGATCAACAAGCGCTACCTTAGCCCAGAACTGCTGCAGCTGACTAAGCAGCCGCCGGTTCAACTGACGGCTTGGGATTCGCTGCAGTAAAAAACAGCCCTGATCAGAATTTGATCAGGACTGCTTTTTGAAATTTCCCCTATTATAACGCGTTTGTCCCTAAAATGATGAAAGATCTATCTTAGCTTCTAAAAGGCGTAAAAAAGCGCTTAATGAGGCTGAGAAGATAATAAAAAGCTGTTTGGCAGATGCCAGACAGCTTTTTTGATTAGTCTTCACGTGAGTAGGTAGCAATGTCGTGCAGAATTTCATCCATGAAGGTATCTACCGTCATGCTGTTTTGATCTTTTTCACCGTACTTACGAACGGAAACTGAGTTGTTGGCCATTTCATCTTCACCGACAACCAGCGTGTATGGAACTTTTTGCGTTTGGGCTTCCCGAATCTTGTAGCCCATCTTTTCGTTGCGGTGATCAACCTTGGCCCGAATCTGAGCGGCTTTTAACTTCTTAGCCAGTTCATCGGCATAGGCACCATGCTTTTCATCGGAAACTGGGATGATTACGACTTGTTCAGGTGACAGCCAGGTTGGGAAGGCACCCTTGTAGATTTCCGTCAGGTAGGCTACGAAACGTTCCATCGTGCCGACAACCCCACGGTGAATCATAACTGGCCGGTGCTGCTTGCCATCTTCGCCGACGTAGTGCAGATCAAACTTTTCAGGCAGCATAAAGTCCAGCTGAATCGTGGACATCGTTTCTTCGTTGCCCAGGGCCGTCTTGGTTTGAATGTCCAGCTTTGGACCGTAGAAGGCAGCTTCACCTTCAGCTTCGTAGTAATCTAGACCCAGTGAGTCCATGGCAGCCTTCAGCATGGATTGCGAACGTTCCCACATTTCATCGTTGGCAAAGTACTTTTCCGTGTTCTTAGGGTCACGGTATGACAGACGGAAAGTGTAGTCGGTAATGTCAAAGTCTTTGTAGACGTCCATGATCAGTTTCAGAATCTTGGCAAATTCGTCTTGGATCTGTTCCAGAGCAACGAATGTGTGGCCATCGTTCAGCGTCATTTCCCGAACTCGCTGCAGACCGGAAAGTGCGCCAGACTTTTCGTAACGGTGCATCATACCCAGTTCGGCAATCCGCAGTGGCAGTTCACGATATGAGCGGATGTGGTGCTTGTAGACCTGAATGTGACTTGGGCAGTTCATTGGCCGCAGTTCAAGCATTTCGCCATCACCCATGTCCATTGGCGGGAACATGTCTTCGCGGTAGTGAGCCCAGTGACCGGAAGTCTTGTAGGCATCCAGGTTCATCAAGACTGGCGTGTAGACGTGCTCATAGCCGTCAGCCAATTCCTTGTCAATGATGTAGCGTTCGATCGTCCGACGAATCGTTGCCCCTTTAGGCATCCAGTATGGCAGACCGGCACCAACCTTAGGATCAACGAAGAACAAGTCCAGCTGGTTCCCAATGACACGGTGGTCGCGTTCCTTGGCTTCTTGACGGGCCTTCAGATCAGCTTCCAGATCGTCTTTTTTGTAGAAGACCGTTCCGTAGATCCGCTGCAGCATTGGGTTGGAAGACATACCCTTCCAGTAGGCGCCAGCCACGCTGAGCAGCTTGTAGTTCTTAACCAGGTTGGCATATACCAGAACCGGTCCATTGGCAACTGCCAGTACGCCATCCAGATCGTACATGGCAACCTTGCCGTCCTTAGCATTTTCGTTGATCAGTTCGGTTGAGAATTGGTCGTCCTTGACGCTGGCCAGGGCTTCTTCAACGCTGACTTCTTTAAACTCAACCTTGGCTTCTGACTTGGCAATTGCCTTGATGGCAGCTTCCAGTTGAGGCAGTTCGTCAGCAGAAACCTGCTGTTCGTCTTTGTCAGAGTCAACATAAAAGCCGTCTTCTTCAGCAACGTCGGCACCAAGACGAATACCGGTAAATTCCTTTTGCAGAGCCGCCTTCAGCATCAGAGCGGACAGTTGACGCAGGGCGTCCAAACTTTCTTTTGAGTCGCGGTCAATCTTGTTGACTGAGCCATCGACGTTCATAACAGCAACTTGAGCCATGTAAAATCTCTCCTTTGTGGTAATAAAAAACGTCCCTTTGATTGCTAAAAACAATCAAAGGGACGTTGGTTGATAACATAATCAGCGTGGTTCCACCCTAATTTACGGCGCACTAATGGCGTCGCCTCTTAAGTGTGGTAACGGGCACGACCCGACTGACCTTATTTCGGCCAGTGACAATTCAAAAAGGTGGTACGCTGATGTGCTTGGTTAACGGTACTTCCAGCCAAGGTACCGACTCCCTGAATAACCAGCCGCATCAGGCATGTCCTTTGTCATTAGTTTGAATTATATGCACCAGGCAGGACCGTGTCAAGACCGTTTTGAAAATCTTGGCTATTGCGCGGCCCCGGATTGAGTTGGCCCACCGGTATTGCCGCTGACGGATTCTGAAGACGTATTGGTATTGGTTGAACTGCTGTTGCCGTTGCTATTGCCACTATTGCCAGAGTTACCATAGTTGCCGCCGCCTTGATAGCTGTTGTTGCCCTGATAGCTGTTGTTGCCATTGCCGGTCGTCTGATTACTGTTGTTGGCAGTTGTTTGACTGGATGAGCTGGCCGCTGGAGCAGATGATGAATTCGTCGTAGTACTTGGTACGTAATACGAATCCTGATCATTGTTGTCGTAGTTGGCTTCATAAGATGAGCTGGAAGAAGAATGCTTCTTTTTGTGGCTGCTGGACTTCTTTGAGCTGCTGGATTTTTTCTTAGAAGACGTGGAGACCGTCGTATCGCTAGAATTGTCGGTTACGGGATCCTGCTGCTTGACGGCAAAGACGATGACCATGACGATCAAGACTGCTAAAAGGATTCCCAAAGCAATTTTAAAGGGACGATGACCAGGCTTTTTGTTTTTTGGTTGCTTGTTTTTGCCTGATTTAGCGCCTAAGCTGGTCATTTTAGCGGCAGTTGCCTGACCATTGCGCGAGCCCAGTCGATCCTGGCTGCGACGGGAACGAGTGTCATTGCTGATTGGCTGGGAGTTCATGCCAGAGCGCGTACCATTAGTAGTTGGCTGAGCATTAATACTCAGATCGGAATTGCTTTGCGATGAGCGCTTGGCTTGCTTATCTAATTTAAACGTTGGCGCAGCTTCTTTTTTAGCCGTGCGATCAGCTTTTTTATCAAAGAAGAAATGCGTCTTTTTTTCTGGGCGCTTGTTTGGTTGATCGTATAGTTCAACTCGGCTTGGGCGCCGCTTTTCTTTATTATCGTGGTTGTCCAAAATATTCACCTCAAAATTATTTTGGCCGCGCAGTCAGCATAACGCGGCTGATGCCTAAACACAGGATATTATACACCAAAAATACTAAAAACCGTTCGAAGCAAAGCGTTCAAACGGTTTTTTATTGATAAATTAAAATATTTATTTTATTAATCTTGACTAGCTGGCTTTTGATCATCTTTGGATTCCCAAGGATGATGAATGCCTTCAGCGACTAAACGCTTGTTGCCCTTATACATATCGTAAATTGTCCAAGCCAACAGCAGGAGGATAACGATGATGGTAATCCAGGCCAGCAGATCAGACGTGCTCTTTTTCCAGATGCCAAAGCCTTCAAAAGTACTTGGCAGGTTGTAAAGGTTTAAGAACGTCAGCGAAACGACCGACAGCCAACCGCAGACTTTAACCCAGCCGGAATTTTTGAACTCACCCATTTCATCCTTGCTGTCAGTCATCAAAAGCAATGGCAGCATTGAGAATGGCAAAGCAAAGGCCAAGAAGACCTGTGAGTTTTCCATCAGCATGTTTAATGCCGCGTGTTGCTGAATTGCATTGTCTTTAGCAGTCATAGCAACACATAGCAGTACTGGAACGACAGAGATCAGACGCGTTACCAGGCGCCGTGCCCATAATGGCATCTTCATGTGAACGAAACCTTCCATGATAACCTGCCCAGTCAAGGTACCAGTGATCGTGGAATTTTGCCCAGAAGCCAGCAGCGCAACTGCAAACAACGTAGACAGCAGTCCGGATTTGGCTACTGAGATCAGAATTGGATTACTCAGCATTGAAGTATTGCTTAAAGCTTCATACAGACCAAAGAAAGAAGTATCCTTAACCGTACCAGATTTAAATACGGCAACCCCCATAATCAAAAGCAAACAGTTAACTAAGAAAGCGGCTGATAATTGGATGTTGGAGTCCCATGCCGTAAAGCGGATCGTCTGCTTGATGTCTTCAGCATCAGTGTGGTCAATCTTACGAGTTTGCGAAATAGCTGAATGCAAGTAGAGGTTATGAGGCATAACGGTTGCCCCAATGATCCCTAATGAACCCGACAAAGGAGTGATTCCCAGGCGTTCAGGACTGGTAGCAACGGCAGCAGACGAAGGGAGCAGTCCCGCAAAAGCAGCGCCCCAGTTAGGGTTTGACAAGGCAACCTCATATACAAAGACAAACAAGATAACTAAAATCAGGCAGACAACAATTGCTTCGATCTTGCGGAAACCGATTTTAGTCAACAGCAGCAGAACTAAGACGTCCAATACCGTGATGAAGACTGCTGGAATCAATGAAATATGGAATAAAAGATTTAAGGCGATGGCCGCCCCAATAACTTCGGCAATATCGGTTGCCATAATTGCAAGCTCGGTCATAATCCATAAGACAATACCGAGCGCCTTCCCTGTACGAGCTCGAATGGCTTGCGCCAAGTCCATTTCACTCACGATCCCAAGTTTGGCAGCCATGTATTGAAGCAGCATCGCAATCAAACTTGAAATCAGGATGGTCGTCATTAAGGTATAACCGAATGCCTGACC
Source organism: Limosilactobacillus mucosae (assembly GCF_046939755.1). Taxonomy (GTDB): domain Bacteria; phylum Bacillota; class Bacilli; order Lactobacillales; family Lactobacillaceae; genus Limosilactobacillus; species Limosilactobacillus mucosae_A. The sequence goes on along the minus strand of NZ_JBKZAY010000002.1, from coordinate 45,970 downwards.
ACCAGTGATCGAAGTAGACCAGTTGCCGGGATCCATATAGCCGACAGCCACTAATGCGCCAGGTCCAGAATAAGCTAAAAGCGTCTTCCAGAAACCTTTACCTTTTGGAACTTCAACGGTGCCGTTGATTTCTTCAAGTGATTTGCCGTTAGCATACTCAATCAGTTTGTGCTTGCGGCGTTGGTCATTCGTGTTGTTATCCACGGTAAACCCACCTTTCTTAATTAAAGATTTGCATTACCCAATAAAAAACGTTTAATGCAATAAAACACCTTTGTTAGGCTAACATAAAAATTAAAGTCCTGCAATGGAAGAATGCCTGTCTAACGGTATTTTACAGCAATTTTACATTGACAATCAAATGATAGCAGTCTTGATATGCTTAATATTGAAACGCTTACGATTTTTTGTCGCGAAAACTTCAAAAAAGTTAACTACTGAAAATCAAGCGTTATCGTATAGTTAAACGATTGCTTAATGTCAAACGATTATCAAAATGAATGATAACCGGTTGACATACGTTTGAGATTTGGATTATACTATTGACAAAATTTAAATTAATGTTTTCACAAAGAAAGAGGTATAAATCGATGAAGGCACTTGTATTACAAGGAATTAAAGATCTTGCCGTTCAAGAATATGACGTTCCTGAAATCAAGCCAGATGAAGTTTTGATTCACACGGCCTACGCTGGCATCTGTGGTACTGACAAGGCTCTGTACGCTGGTCTGCCTGGCTCTGCTTCAGCGGTTCCACCAATCGTATTGGGTCATGAAAACTCTGGTGTCGTAGCCAAGGTTGGGGCTGCCGTTACTAATGTTAAGGTTGGTGACCGCGTGACCGTTGACCCTAACATCTACTGTGGTCAATGTAAGTACTGCCGCACTTCACGGCCAGAACTGTGTGAACACTTGGATGCCGTTGGGGTTACCCGTGACGGTGGCTTTGAGGAATACTTTACTGCTCCTGCCAAGGTTGTCTACCAAGTTCCTGACAACGTTTCATTAAAGGCAGCTGCCGTTGTTGAACCAATTTCTTGTGCAATGCATGGTGTTGACTTGCTGACTACGCACCCATACCAAAAAGCACTGGTTCTGGGTGATGGCTTTGAAGGTCAGCTGTTTGCACAGATTCTGAAGGCACGCGGGATTCATGAAGTAACGCTGGCTGGCCGCTCTGACGAAAAGCTGGCTAACAACCGTGAACACTTTGGCGTTAAGACGATCAATACGACTAAGGAAGAAATTCCAGCCGATGCGTTTGACATTGTCGTTGAAGCCGTTGGTCTGCCACAGACTCAAGAACAATGTCTGGCAGCCGCTGCGAAGGGCGCTCAAGTGCTGATGTTTGGTGTTGGTAACCCTGACGCTAAGTTCTCTGTTAACACTTACGATGTCTTCAAGAAGCAGTTGACGATTCAAGGTGCCTTCATCAACCCATACACGTTTGAAGACTCAATTGCACTGCTGGCTAGCGGCAAGGTTGATCCATTGCCACTGTTCTCTCACGAACTGGAATTTAATGAAGTTGAAGACTTTGTCAGCGGCAAGTTGGGCAAGGTTTCCAAAGCCGTTGTCAAAGTTGGTGGCGAAGAAGCCTAACTCACTTAGATAAAATATTCAAAGCAGTCGTCAAAATGGCGGCTGTTTTTTTATTATCTAAAGTTGACATGGTGTCACTATCGCGGTATGATCGCATGGTAGTTGACACGGTGTCACTTAATTAGGAGGGGAATTCAGATGCCGACCAGTACTTTTGAAAATTTGAATCATGAAAAACGGCAAAAAATTGAGCAGGCCCTGTTGCATGAGTTTAGTGAGCATTCACTGGCAACGGCACAGGTAGCGCGGATCGTTAAAGAGGCCGAAATTGCTCGTGGCGCATTCTATAAGTATTTTGCCGACTTAAAAGATGCTTATCAGTATCTGTACGCCAAGGCAATGCAGGATATTCACCAAAACGTGGCAACCACGCCGCACCAGTTGATGAGTGCCCAGGACTATTTTGAACGGACGCGTGAATTCGTGCAAAAGGTCCATGGCAGCCGCTATTATGATCTGATCAAGCTTCATTTGCGGTGTAACGAAGGAATGCTGCCGATGCATCCAGTTTCGAAAGTCCCGGCCTTGCAGTGGACCATCATGACGATCAATCATGCGGCAATCAAGGAGTGCCTGAATTTTCCTGATGAACAGACAATGATTTTACAGCGCTTGTTGCAGGCTCTGCAGCGCTTATTAGAAAACGAAGGTGATAAAAATGTTTCTGGCCGTTAAGGAAATTCGTCATGAGAAGTTAAGATATGGTCTGATTATTGGCATGATTGTCTTGATCGGCTACTTGATGTTTATGCTGATGGGCATGATGCTGGGGCTGGCCAATGAAAATACGGCTGCGATCGATTCGTGGGACGCCAAGAGCGTGGTTTTAAACAAGAATTCCAATATCAATCTGAGTCAGTCGCTGATCGCCAAGCCGGATCTGCCTAAGCTAAACGATCACCAGGCATTAGTCGGGCAGACGCCGGCAGTGATTGAAAGAGCCAAGGGAACGACCGCCAAGCAGACGATTCAGTTTGTTGGTCTAGACAGCTCGCAGTTCATCTACCAAAAGAAACTGAAGCTCAGCCGCGGTCACAAGCCGCATGACAAAAATCAGGTTGTGCTTGATGAAGGATTAAAGAGCAAAGGCTATCGGTTGGGCGATCAGATCACGCTTAACGGCAGTACGCAAAAATATCGCGTTGTGGGTTTTGCTAAAGATGCCAAACTGAATATTGCTTCAGTAGTCTACGGCAACCTGTCAATCTGGCAGACCCTTAAAGGAACGGGGGATCAGTTCGCGGCTAGCGGAATTTTTTCTGATCAGCAGCAAACGGTCAAAAACAAAAATCTCAAGCAATACTCAATCAGTACCTTTATTGACAAATTGCCAGGCTATGCAGCGCAGAACATGACATTTGAGTTTATGATCGCCTTTTTGATGGTGATCTCGTTGATTGTTATCACCGTTTTCTTATATATTTTGACGATGCAAAAGATTCCCAACTATGCAGTCCTAAGAGCACAGGGCATCCCAGCAGCTTACCTGATCGGGGCAACGATTGATCAGGCCGTGGTTCTGATGGTCAGCGGCACGCTTGGCGCCTTGCTGCTGATGATTGTTTCCAAGGCAGTTATGCCAAGCTCGGTACCAATGCTGATCAACTGGCCGCTGACTGGGATCCTGAGTCTGGCATTGGTCGTTTTGGGCGTTGCCGGCTCATTGCTGCCGGTCCGCATGATCAGTCGAATTGACCCATTAGATGCAATGAGATAGAGGTGAGCAGGATGACGGCAATTGAATTAAAAAATATTAACAAAGACTATGGGACTGGCATCAGTAAGGTTCAGGTGCTTTCAGACGTCAGCTTCAAAGCACACAGTGGCGAACTAAGCTTGGTTTTAGGGCCCTCTGGATCAGGCAAGAGTACTTTTCTGACGATTGCCGGTGGTCTGCAGCGACCAACCAGCGGCCAGGTACTGATTGATGGCCAAGATATCAGTCAATTTTCCGAAAAGCAGCGGGATGAGATTCGCTTAAATCAAATCGGTTTTGTACTTCAGTCTTACAATCTGCTTTCCTATCTGAGCGTTGCGGATCAGTTTGCCTTGGTTGATCGCGTTCATAGAGGAAACCTCAGTTCGGATCGGCTGGAAAAATTGTTGCAGGAACTGGGCATCGATCAGCTAGTCAATAAATACCCCGATGAGCTTTCGGGAGGACAGAATCAGCGAGTCGCCATTGCCCGTGCGCTGTATACCGATCCAGCAATTATCCTGGCTGATGAACCAACAGCTGCTTTAGACAGCGAGCGAGTCAAGGTCGTAGGGCGCTTGATGAAGGAAATGGCAAAGCAGTATGACAAGGCAGTGGTCGTTGTCACGCACGATTTGCGGTTAAAGGATTTTGCCGATCGCATCTATCAGATTATGGATGGCAAGATGACTGAGCAGCTGCTGAATGCTTAGATAACTGCTAATTTTATGCTAAAACGCATTATGCCGGTCAACAACTGGAGTAATGCGTTTTTGATTTTAAGGGCTGATAAGAATAATTGCCCGAATAAACTGGATCTTTTACAATTTGAGAAACAGCTTTTGAAGATAATAAAGTGTAAGGAGTTTTTTATGGCATATTTGGAGCTTCATGATATCCATAAGTCATATTTCCTGGGAAAAGAAGAGTTTCCGGTTCTGAAAGGAATCGATCTTGAATTTGAACGGGGAGAATTTGTCTCAATCCTTGGGGAATCGGGGGGCGGCAAATCGACGCTGATGAACATCATTGGCGGCTTGGATCGTGAATTTGATGGTGAAGTCATTGTTGATGGTCAAAAATTGGATCATCGGCAGGAAAAACAGATGGATAACTACCGGCGGGCGACGATTGGCTATATTTATCAAGCCTATAATTTGATCACGCATCTGACGGTTTTGGAAAACGTGCTGATTTCTTTGGATATGACGGATCTATCAGCAGAAGAGCGAAAAAAACGCGCTGTGTCTTTATTGGAACAGGTTGGGTTAAAAGGCCAGCTGCGTAAGTATCCACATCAGCTTTCCGGTGGGCAAAAACAGCGGGTTGCGATTGCCAGAGCCTTAGCCAGTGATCCACAAGTCATTATTGCTGATGAACCAACTGGGGCCTTGGATCGTCAAAATACGCAAGAAGTTCTGGAACTGCTGGATGGTATCGCCAAAGATGGTAAGCTCGTCATTGCGGTGACCCACTCTCAAGACGTTGCCAACCACGGGACACGAATCGTTCATCTGGCAGACGGCGTTATCGATGGTGATCAACGCTTGCGGCCGGCCTATACGCTGCCAAAGGATCCTACGCGGCTGAAATCGCGTCCTTTACCGGCATTGGCTAGCTTTAAGACTGCTTTTAAGCATTTTAAATATAACTTTTGGCGCAACTCGCTAATTATGCTGGGAACGGCGATCGGTTTATTTGCCGTGCTGCTGTTCAGTGGCTTGGGTAATGGTGTCAACGGCTACATTGAAAATCAGATCAATTCGCTGGCTAATCCACAGGTTATTACGGTCCTGCGCAACACCAACGGCAAAAAGCTGAACCAGGATCAGCTGCAGGCCTCGATGCAGAATATGGCAGCCAATCCGCAGGCAATGTTTTTAGGGGCTCAGGATTTGAACCGCTTGAAAAACATTGCTGGAGTTGCAAAAGTTCAGCCAGGGTACTCGATTGCTGCTTATAAAATAAACTATCAAGACAAGGTGCAAAGCGGTACCAATCTTAACAGCTGGAGCAAAGCCTATACCACGAACTCAATCAAAAAAGGTCACGTACCGCATGCCAACCAGATTGTTTTAAATAAGCAGCAGGCAATTCAGCTGGCGGGTGCAAAACATTATCAGCGTTTGTTGAATCAAACCGTGACGATTACGTTTAACTGGGTCAATGCTGACGGTCAGCCAACGCAGTCAACGCGTGCAGTGAAGGTAGTCGGCTTTGCTTCGGGAGTTTCGGCCACCACGGCGATGAGCTATCAGACAATCAAAAGCATGCTTAGCGAAAGCAATGCGTCAACGCAGCCAAACTATGCTGCCGTCAGTGTGAAGTCACTGGACCAGGTTGATAAGACGGCTGCTAAGATCAATAATCTGCGGGATGCGAAGACCAATAAGCGAATTTTAGGCGCGATTACAGTTGGTTCGATGCTCAAGACGGTCAACACTTACGTTCAGCTGGCAACGATCGTTCTGGCAGCGATTGCTGGTATCTCCTTATTGGTGTCGGCTTTAATGATTATCGTAACCATGTACATGTCGGTTTCAGAACGAACCAAGGAGATCGGTGTGTTGCGGGCGCTAGGGGAACGCAAGGTGGATATCAGACGACTGTTTACCGCTGAATCGCTGTTTATCGGCTTTTTTGCGGCAATTTTGGCTTTGGTCTTGGCATATGGTGCGCAGCTGATCTTGAATCATGAGCTGTACCACTTGATCAAGTACGATATCGTTCAAATTTCACTGGGCAATGTCGTATTTGCTTTGGTTAGCGCCTTGCTGATTGCTTTTCTGGCCGCCTTATTGCCAGCTCGGCGTGCTGCTAGATTAAATCCAATCAAGGCTTTGGCGGCTGATTGATTGCATAATATTCCGTTATCTGAAAAAAGCCGAATAAAAACGGCAGACTGGCTTTTAAGTGCTTTCAATTCATAGTATTATAAAAGCAGTGAATTATTATGCATGTTGGAGGGGTACAATGGATCGTAAAGAAAGACGTCAATTGATTCAAGAACTGGTAACTCAGCAACGGATCAACACGCAGCATGATTTGTTGGCAATGTTGGCTGAGCATGGCATTGATGCTACCCAAGCCACGATTTCTCGAGATATTCACGCTTTGAACATTGTCAAGGTTAGTGATCAGCATGGACATACCTACTATTCAATTCTGCATACCCATGCGGATGAATATCAGCGGCTGTTTGATGGCATTAGTCACAACGTTGAGAAGGTTACCAACGTTCAATTCATCAATGTTATTCAAACGACATTGAACTCCAATTATGCAACCGTGCTGGCGGGTCTGTTTGATAACGCGCAGCTTCCGGAAGTCGTTGGTACGCTTGCCGGTAATGATACGCTTTTGACCATCAGCAAAAATAATGAGGATGCTCAGGCGATCAATCGTTTGATCAAAGAGCACATGACTGAAGACTAAAAAACGCACTGGTTTTTTTCCAGTGCGTTTTTTTATGATGATTTAACGATTTTTTCGGCATGGCTAACGACATCGGCAATCAAGGTCATGACTTTAGGGTCCTGTAAATGATAGATGATGGTCTTGCCATGCCGGATCTGCTTAACCAGTCCATATTTGCGCAGCAGCTGCAGTTGATGAGAAACGGCTGACTGTTCCCAGCTTAAGGCTTTGCTGATTTCTGAGACGCTCATTGAATGCTGAATCAGCAGATAGAGCAGCTGCAGCCGTTTTGGATGGCCTAAGAGTTTAAACAAACGGCTGATTTCATCCAAGTCTTCGATTTCCATTGAACGGTAATTGATCACAACACCACTTACTTTCTTGGTAACGATGTACTAAACGTTATGCTTTCAATAATAGGTCGTTGCCATTTAAATTTCAAGCAGCGCGAAACGGTGTGTCAAGCGCTAAAATGATTTTGATAAAACAGCCAGTCGGAGATGAATCCGACTGGCTGTTAAGGGTAAATGCGATGAATTACAGTCTCAGCTTCTGGCCAACGAAAATGACGTTTGGATCGCTGATGCCGTTTTGCTTGGCCAATGTCCGCCAGTTCAAGCCATTAGCCAAAGCGATGCCGTAAAGCGTGTCGCCGGACTTGACCGTGTAGCTGCCGCTGCTGGTTGAAGAAACAGTCTGAGAGCTGGCGGCGGTTACAGTCGCGCTGACCTTGATTACCTGACCCACATAAATGTCATTTGGGTTACTGATGCTGTTGGCTGATGCCAGTGCCTGATAGGTGGTACCGTATTTGGCAGCGATGGCAGACAGCGTATCACCAGCCTTAACCGTGTAGGAAGAGGCAGTCGTTACAGTGTTGTTTGCAGAAGAACTGGTTGAACTGCTGGTCGAGGCATTTGAGCTGACTTTAAGTACTTGACCGACATAAATCAGGTTTGGATTGCTCAGTGAGTTCAGTGAAGCCAGCGTGCTGCTGGAAGTACTGTAGCGAGATGCAATGGCAGACAGCGTATCACCAGCTTTAACGGTATATGTACCAGCAGTCGTTGCAGCGGTTGATGACGATGTTGCCGATGACGAATTGGTTGTCTGGCTGTCTTTAAGCTTCAAGACTTGACCAACGTAGATCAGATTTGGATTGCTCAACTGGTTAAGCGAAACAATCTGGTTAACCGTCGTATTATGTTGGCTGGCAATGGTAGACAGCGTGTCGCCTGATTTAACAGTGTAGCTGGCAGCTGATGCATCCGTATTCGTTGCAGCAGAACTGGACTGACTGGAAGAGCTGGAGTCTGAGCTGCTGTTTTGGTTAACCAACAGACGCTGTCCAACATAAATCAGGTTCGGGTTGGAAATGCTGTTCAATTGTGCCAGCTTACTGGAAGTCGTGGAGAACTTCAAGGCAATTCCAGACAGCGTGTCGCCGCTTTGAACGGTGTAGTAGCCGTTGGAGCTGTCGGCATTGCCGCTGTTAGAGTAGTTATAGTCATTCTTGTTGTTGATAACGGGCTGCTTGCCAGAAAAGGCAATGTTATCAAGCTGAGTCAGATTGTACATTTCGACCAGCTTGATCAAAGATGAGGCATATGATGGGTCGGTAGCATAGCCATCTGCCTGCAGCTTGCGTGCTACGCTAGCATAGGACTGATCGCCCAACAGGTTGGCGTAGCGGCTGTTGCTGTAAAGAAAGTTGCCATGATCTTCAACGGATTCAGAGTTATTGGCATACTTACGGAAGTTATCATAGATGTAATAGCTTTGACCATTGTAGACTTCCCGCGTCTGCATCGTAACGTACTGACCATTGTAGCTGCCCTTGATTCCAAACAGGTTGTGAGCTTGAGTGGAAAGTGCAGATTGTCCCCAGCCGCTTTCTAAAATAGCCTGGGCAACGGTAACCGAAGGCAGGACGCCATACTTGGTCCAGCCGTTGATGGCACCTTGCGCAACGCTTTCGATGAAGGCTTGCGACTTAGCATTGCTGCTGAAGTAAAGGGAGCTCAAGTCAACCTGATTGCTGGCCTCGTCGGCACTGGCAGCCGCTAAAGTCGTAGTTGCTGTGGCTGCTTGGCTGGCACTGGATGCAGAATCGCTGGCTTGACTGGCAGCAGCGATTTGAATCTCATTGCTGGAACTGGCAGCAATGGTGCTAGATACGGCCGCCGTGGTTGATTCAGCGGCTGAGCTGGCTTGAATAGCGGTGCTGGCAACGGCACTGGTAGCCGCAGCAGTGCGTTCAGAAGCCGTTTGAGCACTTGCAGTACTTTCTGCACTGGCTTGGCTGGCATTGGATGCGGCATCGCTGATCTGGCTGGTTGCCGAGCTGTCAGTTGCGGCACTGCTGTCAGAATCTTGACTGGCATCTGAGCCATTAGCACTACCAGAGACTGTAATCTGATGAGTGGTTTGATCAGTCTGATCGGCATGGGCAACTGAGCCGGCCGCCGTCAGCATGGTTAAAGCGGCGATGCTGGCAAAGACCCATTGTCGGCCGCTCTTGTACATCTTATAATGCTGATGCGTTTCGTTGATGATTGGATTTTTCATACGTGGGCATACTCCTTAAAAAACTAGCTGATCAGTGGTTAAGTCGGCTATATATTTAGAAATTATATTTTTTAATAATTCGTTAAGAATAGCAGCTAATTAAAAAGTAGCATTCACAACGGGTTACGTCAATTGATTTTTCAATGAAAGCGACTAAAATCTACTATAAATTAATAGACTTTTATGCTTGAGAAATTTCTTCACTGATCACACTCTTAAACAAAGAATCACTTTTTGACTATTAAAAGTATGAAAATAAGATTTGAGAGCCGCGAAAGCGATTCGAATCTTTTTGATAAACGATTGACAAAAGAAACTAAAACAAGTTAAAATAAGTTTTGATGAAATTGATAAACGTTTATCAAAATGTCTGTTGAGAACGTTAAATATAACTTTTAGGGGAAAACAACATGGACAACAAAAAGTCGATTGTGACGAAACTGGCTTTCCTGTCGGTTTCTTTCATGGTGACCAGTGCGTACGCGATTCAGGGATCGTTGCCACAGTTGAAGGCAGCTTTGCACATTACGCAAACGCAGTCTGAATACCTGGTTACGACACCATCTTTTGCCGTTATGATCTTTGTGGTACTTTCACCGCTGCTGCAGTCTTGGTTCCACATTTCTGACAAGAAGATCATCATGCTGGGGGTCTTCATTGTTGGTTTGGCTGGGCTGGTGCCGATGTTTGTCAGCAACTATGGCATCGTCTTGGCATCGCGATTAGTCTTGGGGGCTGGTTATGGTCTCTATAACTCGCAGGCCATTTCGATGATCTCAGTTTGGTATGAGGGTAATGAGCGAGCTCAAATGTTGGGTTGGCGGGCAGCTGCCGAACAGATCGGCCAGGCCACGACCCTGTTTATTGCCGGCCTGCTTTTGAGCTCATTTGGCTGGCGGCAGTCATTTCTGGTCTACGCACTGGCCTTCTTGGTTCTGCTGTTCTTTGCTGCTCGTGTTCCGGACGACAGCAAGGTAGAGGCAGCTGAGAAAAAGGAAGAAGTACAAGAAGCAGAATTGAAAGAAGCTATTGAAGGCGAAGGTAATGGCAAAATCAGTCCAGTCGTCTATCTGCTCATCTTGTTTGCCTTCCTGCTAGTTGTTGACTATGTCGGCATGGAAAACCGTTTCTCTGGGATAGCAGTAGCCATTAAGGGTGCCAGCTACACTGGATCTTCCAACTTCTTGTCACTGATGCTGATTGGAGCAACGCTGGGTGGTTTGTTCTACGGCTCGATTAAGAAGGTTATGGGATTTGGGACGGTTTACTTTGGTCTGATTCTGATGGCAATCTCGAACTTCCTGTTTGCCTATGGTGCCAGTCACCGCAGTTTCGTGATGCTGGTTATTGGTCTGCTTTTGATTGGGTTCCCATTACAGCTGGTCTCTCCTTTGATTTTTAACCTGCTGCCTGATCTTGCGCCTGCTAATCGGCAACCATTGATCACTTCAATGGTTCTGATCGGTTTTAACTTTGGGGCCTTCTTCTCACCAACGATTGCTGAATGGACCAACCACATGATGGGACAGCCGCAAACTGGTTTGAGCCTGGCTGCACCGTTCGTACCATATGGATTTGGACTGTTGGTTATTGCCTTGGTTATCTTTATTGCTACTCGTCGCCAAGTTAAGAAAAACTAATTTACATTTTTGGAGGATTAAACATGCCAATTAAGAACAAAGCCATGCTGATCACCTATTCTGACTCGCTGGCTAAAAACATCAAGGAAACTCATGAAGTCTTGAACGAATACATCGGTTCGGCAATCGGTGGCGTTCACCTGCTGCCGTTCTTCCCATCAACTGGTGACCGCGGCTTTGCACCTTACGACTACACGGTTGTTGATCCGGCTTTTGGTAACTGGGACGACGTTGAAGCATTGGGTGAAGAATACTACCTGATGTTTGACTTCATGATCAACCATATTTCCAAGAAGTCGGTTATGTACCAAGACTTCAAGAAGAATCATGATGACTCCAAGTACAACGACTTCTTCATTCGTTGGGAAAAGTTCTGGGCAGCTGCTGGTCCCGACCGTCCTACTAAAGAAGATGTTGACTTGATCTACAAGCGTAAGGACAAGGCCCCGATGCAAGAGATCAAGTTTGATGATGGTTCCGTTGAGCATCTGTGGAACACGTTTGGTGAAGAACAAATCGACATCAACGTTAAGAGCAAGGTAGCCCAAGAATTCTTCAAGCAAACGCTGACTGACATGGTTAAGCATGGCGCTGACCTGATTCGTCTGGACGCCTTTGCCTACGCTGTTAAGAAGATTGGTACTAATGACTTCTTCGTTGAACCAGAAATCTGGGATCTGTTAAATGAAGTGCGTGAGATTCTGGCTCCTTACAACGCAGAAATTCTGCCAGAAATCCATGAACATTACACGATTCCTGAAAAGATCTCTCAACACGGCTACTTTGTATATGACTTTGCTCTGCCAATGACGACGCTGTACACGCTGTACTCTGGCAAGACCAACCGTCTGGCTAAATGGCTGAAGATGAGTCCAATGAAGCAGTTCACGACGTTGGACACGCATGATGGAATTGGGGTCGTTGACGCACGCGATATCTTGACTGATGAAGAAATCGACTATGCTTCCAACGAATTGTACAAAGTTGGTGCCAACGTTAAGCGTAAGTACTCTTCAGCTGCCTACAACAACCTGGACATCTACCAGATCAACTCAACGTACTACTCCGCATTGGGTGATAACGACCGTGCATACTTGCTGGCACGTGCCTTCCAAGTATTCGCCCCTGGTATCCCAATGGTTTACTACGTTGGTCTGTTGGCTGGCTCCAATGACCTGGAACTGTTGGAAAAGACTAAGGAAGGCCGGAACATCAACCGTCACTACTACACTAAAGAAGAAGTGGCTAAGGAAGTTCAGCGTCCAGTCGTTGCCAACCTGCTGAAGATGCTGAGCTGGCGCAATGAATTTGCTGCCTTTGATCTGGATGGCTCAATTGACATTCAAACGCCAACCGAAACGACGATTACGATCACTCGTAAGGATAAGGAAGGCCAAAACGTAGCAGTCTTGGAAGCCGACGCAGCCAACAAGACGTTTACGATTACGGCTAATGGCGAAAAGGTCATGGAACAAAATTAATTAAAGGTCTGTTTCAACTGATCTGCCGAATAGTTCACAAAAATCGCATGAGCTTAAAGCTGATGCGATTTTTTATTTTAAAAATGACGAATTGTCGTAAATTGGTCTATAATAGTGTGACAATCATTTCAACGAGGTCAAGAATATGGTAGCTAAACTAAAAGACGTTGCTAAGCTGGCTGGCGTCTCAGTCACGACGGTTTCCCGCGTCATCAATAACTATGGATCGCTAAGCGAAAAAACCATTAACAAAGTACATGCGGCAATGCGTGAGCTGAACTATCAGCCCAATGCTCTGGCGCGAGCGATGCAGGGTAAGCCATCTAAATTTATCGGCTTGATCTTCCCTAACATTATTAACCCGTTCTACGCGGAATTAGTAAATGATCTGGAATATCGTCTATTTGCCAAGGGCTATAAGACGATTATTGCCTCATCAGCCCAAAATCCAGATATTGAGCATGACTATTTGGCGATGCTGATGGCTAATCAGGTCGATGGCATTATTTCAGGATCGCATAATCTTGGAATTGAGGAATATCAACGGATTAAGGCTCCAATCGTATCGTTTGACCGCTATCTGGCCGACAATATTCCAATCGTGTCGGCTGACAGCTATCGTGGCGGAAAGATGGCTGCTGAGTACCTGATTGCTAAAAACGTCAGGCATCCGGCAATTCTGATTGATGAGGATACCTCAGTCTCGCCAACGATTAATCGAGTCCAGGGTGCGATTGACTGTTTTTCCGCACACCAAATCGAGTATGTGCCGCTAGATGCCAAGAAAACGAATCTTGAAACGACATTTCCTGGGGAATATGATGGCGTGATGGCAACCAATGATGTCGATGCCTTAAAGATCATGCGTCTGGCGGTACGGGCCGGTAAACGCATCAATGAGGACTTCCATGTTACAGGGTATGATGGCTCCAAGATGATTTGTCAGCTGGCGCCGGAATTACCAACGATTCAGCAGCCAATCACCGAATTGGCAGACCTGCTGATCGGTACACTGATGGAACGCATCAAGAATCCAGAGGCTAAGCTGGCACCGGCACCGTTAGCGGTGGCTTTTCACTATCCAGAAGACCAGTAAACGAAAACCGGGGTGTAATTGCCTAATTTTGGCGTTTTACGGCTGGTCAATGAACAATTGGATAGAAATATAATGCAAAGAAAAAACGCGCCTGTTAAGACGCGTTTTTTCTTTGTTAATGCTTGGCCTGCATGAAGCGCCGCAAGAGACTGGCTTCCTCATCAGTAGCAATATCGCTTTGTGACTTGATATCATGCACGCGCTCAACTGACAATTGACTGCCAAATGCAACCTGGTTGTCAGTCATTGCGTGGACCCGTTCAAATTCGATGATTTCTGCTGCAAGACTGTTGACTGGTTCGCTCATTAAAACTTTCTCCCTTCCTGGTCATCATTCATAATAACGATGGCTGCATACGTACGATATTACAATATTTATTGTAAACTTTTCTTTTCGTAGATGCTAGAAGGCTTGAATAATCTTTACGATTCCAATCACGATCAAGTAGAAAGAAATCAGCCAAACCATGGTGATTGCTGAAAGCATCGGCGAGAAGAGCAAAACTACGCCGATAATCAGTCCCAGAATGTCGAGGATAAACAAAAGCCAGTAGTAGCCTACGTTTAACTGACGGAAGAACCCTGCAATCGTCAGTTCGTTAGCTGAGCTGATAATGAACCAAAGTGCGAAGACTACGGCGATCACGGTCGTACCAAAGTTTTGATATACCAAAAAGACGATCCCCAAGATAATGTCTAAAATACCGGTACCGAGCAGCCAACCGGAACGATAGCCGAGCCACTCCTGCATCTTACTGCGGGCCCATAGCTCGTAGATTCCCAATAGCAGCAAGCCCACGCCAACTAAGATGCAGAGCAGATGCAGCGATTTGTCTGGGTGCATGATTGAAACGCAGCCCAATACCACCAGTACAATTCCCAAAAGCAGACTGGCCCAGTCAAAACGCTTTTTGTATCCGTCCATTTCCATAATCATTACCCCCTTAGAAATCGGAATGCAAACACATCATGGATAATTGCAAAAATATAAAGAGACAATAACTAATCAAATGTTAACTATACTAGCCACATCACCACTTTTACAGGTGAAAGCGTTTTTATTTATACTTCTATTGTAACTTATTTTATTAATAACGGCATGAGAAATAAGGAACAATTGCCGCAATGTGTTACAATTTATGTATAGATTTTTTTGTTGTCTGACGCACGAATACGGTCATTGATTTAGGAGCAAAAAATTATGAATTGGAACTGGTTGGGATGGCTGCTTTGGATCGCGGCCATTGTTTTTATGATCTGGGTTACTCACTACATCCGCGTCAAGCAACTGATGCTGATTGCCAAGACGAAGCATCGTTTTGACAAAAAATTGTTTGTACGTTACGTAGTGCTGGTCGTCTTGGCGATTGGCTGGTTGGGCGGAATGGCATATTTATCGTTTTTCCGGCGCGTTTCATATGACGATACCCAAGCCGTTAAGATAACGACTGAATATGAGGCGCTACAGCTGAACAGTCAAGACAACGATTACTACTATGTGATTGCCAAGCATGCCCAGGGCGGCACGCGGCCGATCGTTTCCTACACCTACTGGACGGATAATGCCAAGATGACGACTGACGCACGGGGAACCACGATCGTTGACAGTGATCGCCTGGTTACTGGTCAGGCAGTTGGCTATCCTTGGAATATGAAAAAGCTAAAGGCCTATGACTCAAAGACGGGTCATGCTTTCGTTGCTGTAATGACGATCAAATATCGCAATACGGTCTTAAATGGGATGGGCATTCGCTGCGGCAAGCTGGCTGATACGCATACGCTGATCAGAATTCCGGCTGCTAATATGGTTGATCAAAAAAAGTAAATAAATAAGTGGGTTTGCCAAAGCAAATCAACTGATTACATGATATAGTAAAAGGTGGATGCTAAAATTGCGACAGTGCAATGGCGAGCACACGATAAAAGGCGATGAACGACGCCTCGATCGCGAAAATTTGAACGATCAAAAGCTCACGGTAAACGTGATCAAGTTCAGTAATTAATAAAAGGAGTACTTAGTACAATGATTCAAACGATTGATTTGAAAAAGGGCATGGTTTTTGAACGTGACGGCAAGCTGTTGAAAGTTTTGCAAATCAACCACCACAAGCCAGGCAAGGGTAACACGTTGATGCAAATGGACATCCAAGACGTTCGGACTGGCTCCATTGTGCACACGACGATGCGTCCTTCTGAAAAGGTTGAACAAGTCAACGTGGACAAGAAGAATGCTCAATACCTGTACGATGAGGGCAACACGGCGGTCTTCATGGACATGGAAACTTACGAACAATACGAAATCAGTGATGAACAGCTGACTGAAGAAAAGAAGTACTTGGTTGAAAACATGCAAGTGCAAATGGACTTTGTTGGCAGCGAACTGGTTGGTATTGAACTGCCAACGACGGTTGTTCTGACTGTTGCCCAAACTGAACCAATGATTAAGGGTGCTACGATCGATGGTGGTGGCAAGCCTGCTACGATGAGCACTGGTCTGGTTGTCAACGTGCCATCCTTCATCAAGAACGGTGACCAAATCATCGTCAACACGATGGATGGCAGCTACAAGTCGCGTGCCTAACTAATAAAAACGATTCGTCAAAACGACGAATCGTTTTTTATTGGGGAAATAAGCACGGTTAAGGGGCATCTATTTCAATTAAAACTAATCTTGATTGTTAGCCAGCTCATGCTCATCAATCCAATAAGTTCCCATATCGTCAGCAATGACTACGCGACCGGCATACTGAGGACCCTCGTTTTGGGTGAGCCCGATTTTGTTAAAGGCAAACGTAACAGTTAAATCAGCTTTGACGGCAATTCCCATAATCGTGCCAGTATCAGTATTGATTCCAGAAGGCATGTCAACGGCGACTCGAAAAGCCTGAGCGGCATTCATGGCTTTGATAACGTCGACGTAGTGTCCAGCAACCGGCCGATCAATACCAATGCCAAAAATTGCATCCACGACCAGTGAGGCGTCATCTAAAATGCTCAAGTCACTGGTTTGAGGGATGCGATAGTATTGGCAGATGCGGGCTTGAACCTGGTGTTCTTGGGAAGCGTGGTCGGGATTGCCAACGTTAAGAATCGTTACTTTAGCACCAGCAATCTTCAGTAAACGGGCGACTGCCAGACCATCGCCGCCGTTATTGCCACTGCCGGCGACGACGACGACATGACTTAAATAGATCGGCAAAGCATTGAGAATTTCATCGCGAACGGCAAGGGCAGCTCGTTCCATTAAAACCAATGAAGGAATGCCGATATGATTGATGGTATAGCTGTCGCAGCGTTTCATCTGAGCTGCGGTAACGATTGGTTTTTCCATAAAAATTACCTCCAAGATTTGTTTTCTTTTAGCCTACCACTTTATTGAACCAACCTAAAAGCGGTACACTAAACATACTCAAATAAAAGAAGGTGAGCCTATGGATTTAAATGTCTACCTGCCATATTTCAAAAGCATGATCGATCGTAAAATCGGCTGGACTATCAGCAATCCAGAAGATGGCATCGTGCGGGTTGGCTACCCGCTGTATGACAAACCGATGCTTGAATTCACGCGTAAGTTTCGCGCCAGTGCAGAATATGATCCCTATTACCGCAAGTCTTTAAAAGTCAATCGAATTAAGCCGCGCGTAGATGAAGCAACCGTTGCGCAAGTCTTAAAGTCAGATGATGTCAGCTTGATTGGCGCGATGATCTCGTTAATCGTTGACTGGGAAGATGTTGAAGAAGGAACCTGGGCTCAGGCGCTGCAGTCCGGTGAATTGTATCATTTGACCAAGCGTTTGGCGGAACTGACCAGTCAGCGTCCACAGCCAGAAAAGTAGAGGAATTTTGATGAGCAAAAAAGATCAATATCCGGTCAGTCGCTATACGGGGCTGCCAGTTGAAGATGATGGCAATGGCGGCTATCAGCTGCACTATGATGCTAATGGCCAGATCCGGCTGCATACATGGCGGACAGGGAAACATACCAAAGGAAAATTTCGGCAGATCGGTCAGTTGATGCTGACAGAAAATGGCTTGATGGTCATGATCGTTAAAAGTGAACCGATGGCATTCAAGGATCGTCACAGCGAGGTACCACTGGGACGATTCCTTTCAGTTGATGCTGATTCAGCAACGCTAGCCAAGGGACTGATGATTCTGGATCAGCAGTCATAAGACAGGGCGCAATCGTGACGGCAACGATTGCGTCTTTTTTTTTAATAGCGTTAAAATATTTATAAATTCAGCTTTTGCTTGATAAGCTCGGCTAAGATAATTCCTTGGTTATGCTGCCGATCTTTTGCGCCATAAAGCAGAATCACGTTTTCGGTCTGCAGATGTTTTTTGATGCTTGCCAATAATTCTAAATAAGCAGGATTGCCGGCTAGTTCCTTTAAGTAGCGTTCCTTGAATTCGGCAAATCTAGCAGGATCGTGATTGAACCATTTGCGCAGTTCTTCACTTGGGGCGGCTTCTTTAGCCCATTCATCCAAGTGGGCGTTAGTTTTAGAAATACCGCGGGGCCAGCGCCGATCAATCAAGATGCGCCAGCCGTTCAAATCAGTTGGCTTATCATAAATGCGGTCAAGTTTTAGTTTCAATGTTGGTCACCTCTTAGAAAAATAAATCATAAGACCATTAAAGCACTTTTAAAAAGGATGGTTTCGAATGCTTTCAGAATATCAAAAATTTTTTACGACGCGCCCAACCCCACAGATCGCTAAGGACCTCCTAGGACGGCTTTTGGTTTTCCATGGTCGCAAAGGCGATGTTGGCGGTTGGATCGTTGAAACCGAGGCCTATATAGGTGAGCAGGATTCAGCATCGCATGCTTTTGGGGGACGGCGAACTGACTATTCAGAGTCGCTTTACGGCATGCCTGGCAATCTTTATATTTATCAGATTCGCTCGCATTACTGTGTTGACATTGTAGTTCAGGACCAAGAAGAGCCGCAGGGTATCTTGATTCGCGCGCTAGAGCCGGCATTAGGCATTGAGCAGATGATTGAGAATCGTGGTCAGGATGGTTTCAATCTAACCAATGGACCAGGCAAGCTGATGCAGGCGCTTGGCGTGCAGTCGCGGTCAATGGATGGTCAGCCGATGGAGCATGCCGCGCTGCAGATTGACTTAAGCGCTAGACGTCGGATTCCCGAAAAAATCATTGCTGGACCGCGAATTGGCGTTAATGCGCAAGGAAAGGATGCCTTGAAAAACTACCGCTTTATCGTGGCCGGCAATCCATATGTCTCAAAGATGAAACGTCGTGATGCAGATGATTTAACGCATGGTTGGAGATGATTTGAATGTCGCTTAGCTATCAACAAATGAAGATTGCGGTACCATTGGTTATCAAGGCTGGTAATGTACCCAGTATCGTTGGCGAAGCTGGAATTGGCAAGTCGGCGCTGGTTAAAGAGATTGCCGCGTCAATGGGGGCCAAGCTTTATACGACGGTTGTCAGTCTATCGGAAAAAGGAGATCTGGCGATTCCAGTGCCACCGTTGACGGATCGTTCGTTTGTAACCACCCAGCATTATGGCACGCTGGCTAATGTTCAGTTTGGTTATTCAGAAACGTTGGTGGCAATCGTCAAACAGGCTGAAGCACACCCTAACCAGCCAATTATCTGGTTTTTGGATGAGTTTAATCGCGGTACGCAGGCCGTGCAAAGTGAATTGATGAATCTGGTTCTGCAGCGGCAGGTCAACTCATTGAAGCTGCCAGATCAGGTACATATCGTCATTGCCGAAAATCCGGACAGTACGATGGAAAATTTTGCTGACAGCGACTATGGCGTAACCGCTGGGGATGCCGCCATTCGCGATCGGACCGTACGCCTGGTCATGAAAGCTGCAGTTGATGACTGGCTTTTATGGGCTCAACAGCTTCAGCCAGATGGGCAGCCACGCATTCATGAACTGGTAGCTAAATATATTCGCCTGCACCCAAATCTTTTGGCACCAGCTGATCATGAAAAAGACCTTTATCCAACACCGCGATCCTGGGCACGGGTTTCTGGCAACTTACGGCAGCTGGAACAATTGGATGAAGAAACGCAGGCAAAGCTGTCTGCTGATCTGTTTAGTGGTGATCTGGGATCGGAAGTCGGGACTGCTTTTGCCAAATTTGTTGCACAGCATGGTCAGCAGCTATCGGTTGCTGATTTGATCGATCATTCAACGCAGCTGCAGTTTGTTGCTGAAGTCGATCGTTTGACGGCGGTCAGACAGTGGATCAAAGAACTGACCAAGTATCCAATCACCCAATATCCGGCTCAATTTAAGAACTGTCTGTACGCGCTCAGTCCGGACGGTCGTTTTGCCGTGGTTCAAGAACTCGGTGAGCAAGAGGCAGCAGTTGATCAGATTAAGGAACTTTATCAGGCAGCTAATGAAAACCCAGGCGGCGATGCTGAACAGCTGTATCGTCTGTTGGAGAAAATTACCGTTGAAGCTGGTGATTAAATGACTGATTTAAATGAAGCCGCTAAGCAACGACTGACCAAGGCCGTTGTTCATCTGCTGACAACGCAGCGCTTGAGTGGCGAGGTGCTGTTGGAGATGCCCCGCACTAAGAATCAGAATCTGGATGCGCCAGTTGGTCTGGCTTGGCAGGACAATCAGCTGGTCTTGGAATATAACGATCAACAGCTCAGTGAACTGTCTACGGATCAATTAAATGTCAGATTGCAGCATGAGGTTTTGCATGCAATCTGGCAACACCCATTACGATATGTCAGCAGTACGCATCCTCGCAAGGTGGCCTTAGCAACGGATATTGCCGTGAATCAATACCTAAAGACGCCGCCACAGGGAACCATGACTTTGGCCGATTTGGAAAAACTGCTGCAGCGACCTCTGGCAGCACATCGAGACTCCAGGTACTATCTGCGAATCTTGACACATTTGACGCCGGCCGAGCAGGGACGAATCGAAAAAGCTTGGGGAAAACTGGATGACGATGAGCAAAATGACCAACAACACAGTCGAGAAAAGGCCGGTAAAGCGCAAAAAGCCGCGGCCAGTCATCAAGGATGGCAAACCGATCAGTCGCTTGCCAATCCAGATCTGCAGAAGGCACGTTTAAAGTCGCTGCTGTCTAAAGCCTGGAAAAGTCTTAGTCAAAAAAATCGTGGTCTTTTACCGGGCGAGATTCAAGAAGAACTTGAGCATTTGAGCAATCCTGAACCGTTAAATTGGCGTCAGCTTTTAATGCGGCTGCTGGGCAGAATCCCAAGTGGCAAACAGGATACGCGTGCCAGGTTTAATCGTCGTCAGCCGCTAAGAATGGAGCTGCCAGGGCAGATTGATCGCCTAAATGCTGATATCTATGCATTCGTTGATAATTCTGGCTCAATGAGTGATCAAGAAATTGCGGGTGTATTAACGGAGTTGCAGTATTTAACCGTTCAGCTGAATTCTCAAGTTGAAATCATTCCTTTTGATGCCAGAGTACACAGTGATCATGCAACCCGTCTGCAGCCTGGAAAAAACGTGTCATACCATCGGACTGGCGGTGGCGGGACTTGTTTTCAAGCTATTTTTGACTGGCTTCAAAAGCAGCACGTCAGTCGACAGCAGGCAACAATCGTGATTCTAACGGATGGCTGGGGCGAAAGCGAGCTTGAAATCCATGGCTATCGCAACGTTTTATGGCTGCTGAGCACAGAGAGCGAGTTATCGGTGAAGAGTCCAATGATGCGTTCCGTTAAGATTGGAGGAATTTAAAGATGAACGAGTATCCATTGCTTTCACCAAGCTATCTGATGGCAGCGATGAGACATGATCAGACTTTCCAGCATGCCGCAGCAATGCTTCATGATGATTGGGATCCCAATGAAGGTGGCTTGTTTAGAGAGATGCTGCAGGCGTCTGACATCGAAATGGCGCGGGCACTGCAACAGGCTGGCATGGTTAAGGGAAGATGGCAATTAGATGACTATGAACAGGTAAAAGATCTACTGGCGTTGCATGCCGAGTGGTTCTCGCCAACGGCCCGCAATACGCTGCTGGCCCCGTTTGAATAGTCAAAATATTGCCTGGTGATTTTGTTTCACGTGGAACTTAAAAATTGTTATGATTGTTTTCATAAAAACGATGGATGGAGTGATATGATGACGATTGATTTAGTAAAGGCCAAAGATGATCTTTATGAAGCCGTTAATGGCGAATGGCTAGAAACGGCCAAGATTCCTGCAGATCGGCCAGCAACTGGCGGGTTTAACAGTTTGGTTGATGATATTGATAAAACGCTGATGGATGATTTCGATGCGTTTTTGAACAAACAAAAAACCAGCTCAGATGCTCGCTTTAACGAGATGATCAAGCTGTATGGCTTAGCCAAGAATTTTAAGCGACGCGAGCAGGAAGGTACGGCCCCATTAAAAAAGGCTCTGCAGCCAATTGAAAATCTGCAGAGCTATGCTGACTATCAAGCTCACTGGGCCGAGTTGATACTTAATGGTGTGGCTTCTCCCGTGGCTTTTGATATTGATGCCGATATGAAAAATGCGCAGGTCTATGCTTTGTTTGCTGGAGCTCCCAGCTTGATTTTGCCAGAAAAGAACTACTATGATCCTAAAAATCCTCAAGGCCCACAATTAATGCAGCTATGGACAGCGATGATGACCACGTTGCTGGATAAATTGGGCTATGAAGCAGCAACGGCTCAAAAGATGATTGAAGAAACCAAGCAGTTTGATGCGTTGCTGGTTCCCCATGTCAAGAGTGCGGAAGAATCAGCTGACTACAGCAAGATGTACAATCCACAATCGCTGGCGGAGTTTGCTGGTCACACCAGTCAATTGAACCTGGCCGCGGTGGTTAAGGATTTGATTGGCGCTAAGCCAGAACAGGTTATCGTAATGGAGCCGCGATATTTGGCTGCACTCGATGAGATCTTGACAGGTCACTTTGAATGGTTCAAGAGCTGGCTTTTGATTAATGCAATCAGTTCAATGGCTGGGCTTTTGACTGATGAGCTGCGTGAAATCAGCGGCCGCTTTAGCCGAGCACTTTCTGGTGCCAAGCAACCTGCTGACCAGCGTAAGTTTGCCTATCGTCTGGCGCGGGGCACGTTTGATCAAGTAGTTGGCGACTATTACGGCAAATCTTATTTTGGACCACAAGCCAAGGCCGACGTACATCATATGGTTGAACAAATGGTGAAAATCTATCAGCAGCGGCTGGCCCAAAACGACTGGCTTGGTGAAAAAACGCGTGCCAAAGCGATTCTTAAGCTGGATCGGTTAGGAATTCAAGTTGGTTATCCAGATCAGATTCCAGCGCTTTATGATCAATTAAAGGTTGACGAGCAGACCACGCTTTTAGAAAATATGATTCAATTGGGCAAAACGGCCGCTAAGGAAATGTTTAGTCGCTGGAATCAGCCGGTGGATCGTCTGCGTTGGGAAATGAGCGCGGCTACGGTCAATGCATACTATCACCCGTTTAAGAACATTATCGTTTTCCCAGCCGCTATTCTGCAGACGCCATTCTACAGCCTAAAGCAGACCAGCAGTGAAAACTATGGCGGAATCGGCGCGGTAATCGCACATGAGATCTCCCATGCCTTTGATAATAACGGGGCTTTGTTCGACGAATATGGCAATCTGAATAATTGGTGGACTGAAGCTGACTTGAAGCACTTTAAGCAGTTGGCGCAAAAAATGATTGCTGAGTTTGATGGGCTGCCGTTTGCCGGGCAAAAGGTAAACGGCAAGCTGACCGTTTCAGAAAACATTGCTGACGCGGGCGGCTTGAGCTGTGCTTTAGCCGCTGCTAAAGAAGAAGCTGACTTTGATGCACGGCAGTTTTTCATTAACTGGGCCCGGATCTGGCGGATGAAGGCAACCGATCAATACATGCAGCTGCTGCTTTCAATTGACGTTCATTCGCCCAATAAGCTGCGCGCCAACGTCCAGGCGCAAAATCAAGCTGAGTTCTACCAAGCCTTTAGCGTTCAGGAAGGCGATGGCATGTACCTGGCTCCAGAAAAGCGGGTCAATATCTGGTAGCAGTTTGGAAAGGCGGGATAAAATGGCTAAGACGATTAAAGTGGAACGTGGCGACATTACCAAATATCAGGTTGATGCCATCGTTAATGCGGCCAATACCACGCTGATGGGCGGCGGGGGCGTTGATGGCGCTATTCATCGGGCGGCCGGACCAGCTCTCTATGCAGCTTGCGAAAAGTTTCATGGCTGTCCAACGGGTGAGGCTCGGATCACGCCTGGCTTTCATCTGCCGGCTAAATACATCATCCATACGCCTGGTCCGATTTGGCATGGCGGTGAACATGGTGAGGCTGATTTATTGAGGAACTCATACCGCAATAGTCTGCAGTTGGCTGAGCACTATCATTGTCAAACGGTCGCCTTTCCGTCAATCAGTACGGGCGTCTATGCGTTTCCCGTTGAGCAGGCGGCAGCCATCGCAATTAAAACGATTCGTGAATTTCTGATCGGCAGCCATTGGATTCAAGAAGTCATCCTGGTGGCTTTTGACCCTAAAACTGAGGCCGCCTATCAAAAAGCATTGTAAAAAAGACCCCTGGTTGGACAAGCCGGGGGTCTTTTGAAACAGAGTAGAAATCAGATGGTGTAAGTTAGGCAGATTGAATCTGAGCGGACAATTCAGACTCAATTTTCCACTTATCCACAAGATGTTGTGGATAAGTGACGATATCTGTGGAAAACCCACAATATCTTGTGCTACCAACCTGCAACGTCATTTAGTATAACGATATCAAAATTAATTCGCAAGCTGCAAGAATGCAAATTGATCAAGCGACCAGTCCAATTGAGGCCATCATTTAAACCTTTATATCGATTGAAGAATTTTTGGATTTGATCAATCTGACTGGTTTGACTTAATCGACTTCATCTTGATTTACCTTGACAGAAACGACCTTAACCTGATATTCTCCCTGCGGCGCGGCAACCAAAGCAGAATCTCCCGCGCTGAGCCCAGTAATTGCTTTGCCTAATGGCGAGTCAAATGCCAGTTTGCCCTGCAGAATATCGGCTTCTTGACGGCCAACCAGCGTATAGGTCTCTGTTTCAGCGTCGTCATACTGCAGCGCAACCGTGGACCCCATGCCGACTTTTCCGGTATCTTGCGGGGTGATGATTTTGGCATAGGTCAGTTGTTTGTTCAGATAGCGCAATCGGCTTTCTAAATGCCTT
Source organism: Limosilactobacillus mucosae (assembly GCF_046939755.1). GTDB lineage: Bacteria > Bacillota > Bacilli > Lactobacillales > Lactobacillaceae > Limosilactobacillus > Limosilactobacillus mucosae_A. Next base: position 21,286 of record NZ_JBKZAY010000002.1, on the reverse strand, counting down.
AGATCACGTTTGGCGGTGCTGTATTCGGTGTTTTCGGAAAGATCGCCTAAAGCTCGAGCAGCTTTAAGCCGTGCAATCTTTTCAGGTCGTTGTTTCTTAAGATCCTCAATCTGGTCTTCGATTTGCCGGTAGCCGGCTGCCGTCATTTCTTGATAATAGAAGTCAGGGACTTTGATTTTTTTGGATGGCATTTAAATTCCTCCAATTTTATGAATAGTGAGCGAACGTGTGTACTAAGTAATTATGTTATGATAGTTATTGAAATTCAAGTTGAAGCAACAGGAGATGATCAACTGTTATACAAAATATAGAATAAAATAGAATTATACGTTATGATGTAACCATAGAAAGAAAAAATGTAGGTGGTTATTGTTATGACGATGATGAAACCAAAAGAAATGGCTGAACGATTGGGCGTTACGGTTAGAACCTTACAGATATGGGATAAAAAAGGGATTCTAAAAGCTTATCGAACACCCACTAATCGAAGATACTATACAGAAGAACAGTACTTGGAATATACTGGTCAATCATTACAAAACAAGCGTCTAATTGTTGCTTACGCTAGAGTGTCTAATAATAGCCAAAAAGATGATTTAAAAAATCAAATTAGCTTTATTAGACAATACGTTAATGCCAGGGGCGTTATTTTAGATGACGTAATCACTGAGATCGGCAGTGGAATTGACTATAACCGTAAAAGGTGGAACGAACTGCTAGAAAAAGTAATGCAGAACAAAATTGACACAATCTATATTACATATAAAGACAGATTTGTTCGCTTTGGTTATGAATGGTTTGAACGATTATGTAAAATGCACAACACGAAAATTGTGGTGCTGAATAACGTGGAAACTAGCCCCACCCAAGAAATAATTGATGATGTGGTCAGTATCGTACATGTTTTTTCTGGTCGTTTATCTGGTCTGCGAAAGTATAAGATTAAAATTCAAAACGATAAATCTTTGAAAGGTGATGAACCAGGTGATCCGAACGCAAATGGTCAGGCTGTATCCGAACAAAACGATGCAAAAGGTGATTGATCAGCTTTGCGATTATCGACGCTACTGTTGGAATCAAGGCTTGGCGCTTTGGAATGACATGTACGATGCTTCGTTGATTCTAGAAGACAAAAAGTTGCGTCCGAATGAGCGCAAGGTTCGTGATGAACTGGTCGCCAATAAAGCCGACTGGCAATATCAGCTATCTGCTCGGTGCCTACAGCTTACAATTTCTGATCTTGGCAAGACTTGGAAGAACTTCTTTAATAAGGCTCAACCAGATTGGGGCAAGCCCAAGTTCAAATCAAAGAAAGCACCAAGACAAGGATTTAAAACCGATCGGGCGAAGATTGTTGATGGCAGGTTGCGCTTAGATAAGCCGCATGGTGTTAAGGAATGGTACGACATTCGGTTTAAAGGTGCTAAATCTTTAGATGGTGAATTAAAAGTCGTTTCAGTTTACCGCGAAAACGGTAAGTATTGGGCTAGTTTACCCTTTGAAATAAAGACAGAAGCAAAAGCTGACACCGCTAAAAAGACGGCAGTTGATGTCAATGTAGGGCATTTTAATTATACTGACGGGCAGATTAGCACTTTACCGCATAATCTAAATAATTTATACAAGCGTATCAAGCACTATCAACGGTTATTAGCTCGCAAAAGAAGTGTCAACGGTAAATTAGCTGCTCAAAGTAATAATTACGTTAAGACGAGAGCCAAGTTGCAGCGTAATTATCGGCGGGTTGCTAATATCCAACATGATATTATTCAAAACTTTACTACCAAGTTGGTTAATGATTATGATCAGATCGTTATTGAAGATTTGGATGTAAAGCAAATGCAGATGAGCCATGTTGCATCTAAAGGATTACAGCGGTCGTTATTTGGTTATTTCAGACAGGTTTTAACTTATAAATGCGAATGGTATAACAAGCATTTATTGTTAGCCGATAAGTTTTATCCAAGCACTCAACGGTGTTCTCGATGTGGGTTTGTTAAGACAGGTAAAGATAAAATCGGTCTTAATGGCAACATCAAACATCACACTAAGCATAACGAATATATTTGTTATGCATGCGGTGCTGTTATGGATAGAGATAAAAATGCAGTAATGAACTTGCTTGCATTACTGTAAAGAATCAATGGGTGGGCTACACCCGCAAGCTATAAGAGTTAGTCAATGTCATTACCCTCTAGTTAGGATATGGGAATACTAATGCAGACGATAGTAAATAAAATTAAGAAAGGAAAACTATATTCTTTCTAATAACATAGAAAATCATAATATATTTTCTATGTTATTCTACATTTTATATAGCAGTGAAAGTTTTAATGGAGTATCAACAGAATCAAGCCCACGTACAAGCATTTTTAGTCGACGCGGCGTTTGATCGGTTGTCAAAAAATCAGCAGGAACATGCACAAAAGATTTTGCAGCAAGTCAACCAATTAATGGCAGCTCGCCATCAGCTGGATGATTGTCACTGGACTGGTGCGGCATTGGCAGCCGTTTTGGATCACGAACTCTATCAGGATGGGCAGGCACCATATCGCCAGGTGATTTCGACCATCCCGGTTTTAAAGGCCTATCAAAAGTTTTTAAAAGTCGATCATGCTAAAGAGCTGGCTCAGGTAATGGATGAGCATCGCAAGACCATGCAGGCAAACTGGAAAGCAGCTACCGATCAACCAACTGCTGAAAAAGCACCCCAAGAATGGACGCCAGAAAGCTACCTGGCCTGGCAAAAAACGATGGTTGCCGTGGCTCCTAAAGCCGCCGTATTAAAAAATATCGAAGGTCTTGATGAAACTGATGAGCAGTATCTGATTGATGAATTTTTGACTTTGATGAATCAAGAAGCACATCAATGGCCTGATGGCTGGACTTTTGAAGCTCTGCAGCAAGTGCTGGGGATGACAATGCCTTTGGATCCACATATCAGGCCATACCAAATCGTCAAGATCGTGGCTTTGTTTGATGCCTTTTTTGACTATCTGCATCAACAAGGTGATCTTAATGATGATCAATATACAATCGCCAAACGGACGCTGTTGCATATGCAGCCAGCCCAAGAAGCACTGGCCTCGCTTGATCGCAAGGATCGCTTGACGCAGTTGGTATTGTCATTGGCTCAGGCGGAGGGTGTTGACATCAATGATCGTGAAAATGCGCAAAAATGGATGGCAAACCATCGGACGCTTTTGACCAGTTTTATCGGGACGATCATGCATCCATGGCGTGACTATGATGCTCGTGAACAGAATAATGAGATGGCCAAGCGCGTTGCCGAAAAAAGAACAGCTTCCCCAACGCCAGCTGCTAAAACCGCTAAGGGCAAAAAGCACCCGCCAGTTGGCATTTCATTTCGGAATCGCCGGCAGAAAAGCCGTCGCAAGCACTAGAAACCGAGGGGATTTTTATGAGTATTCAAATTCCAGAAAACATGGAAGAAGTTGCAATGAAGATTGCACAGTATCAAGTTCATGGCCAGCATTTGGAAATGGATGACGTCATTAAGGATGCTGTGCGTGATACTTTGCAGGAATTTATGGATGAAGCCTTGGAAGGTCATTATGACGACGTTGCCTGGGCAGGTGAAGATCTAGTGGTGACCGATATCATGGGCGAAAAAGTTGGCTTGGCCTCACCGGTTCGTAACAGTTTTATTGAAGACTTTAAGGCTGATGCTGATGAATTGGTGCTGCGCTTAGAACAACAGGCCGCTCAGATTGTTGGCGGCCGCTAAGCTGTTGCAGTCAACAATATCTTGACATGACCTTAAATAATGGCGAGAGACCTTGCTAAGCAGCGGGGCAGCTTATTATTAATCATGATTATTCAATAAAAAACGTCGAATCAGCTTGCTGACTCGGCGTTTTTTTGACTAAAGATGCTCTTTGACGTCATAAGGCTGGGCTTTGGCATGGTCAGCCGGCAAGGCGTCCTTGGCATAAAAGATGGCATATTCTTCATCATCAGGACCTTTGGCGATAACCAGGTCGTCGATTTTGCGTTCTTTTTTAAAAATCTGTCCCTTGCGTACGGCTTCGTTGTAGTCATGAATATTGGCAATCGAGTCGCCGGGATTAAAGAAGATTCTTGTCTCCATATAGACACCTCCATCAGCGTTAGATTCCAGAAAACGCTTGCTTTTGGTTTATTATACCATTAGTCACGGTACTTATGACGCAATGCTTGTAGATCAGAGTCAGAAAGCTGCATGACTTCTTTAAGATACTGGGCAACGGAGCCGCTGATTTTTTGAATGGCATCCTGGGCCGTCTGTAGGTATTCACGCTTAACACTGGCCATATCAAGCGAATTTTGGATGTAGTTTGACGAAAAATGACCAGCAGTCAGTTTCTGCTTGATGTCTTGTTGAACGTCTTTAACGAGCTCATTGGTCAGCAGGTAGTCTTTGATGATGACATCAGGCTGCACTTCTAAGGCATTTAACAGCAGATAGGCGCCAATACCGGTCCGATCCTTGCCGGCAGTACAGTGAAACAGCACGGGGCGATCAGCCGGTGCGCTTAGCAGCTGTTGGAAAAATTCGCGGTAGGCCTGTTGTGGACCAGGCTCAGCGATCATTTCATGATAGACAGTGCGCATGTGCTGGCGGCCACGTGTCGGATCAGCATTCAATTCATCGCTAAAAGATGAGATTGGCTGTGAAACTCTGGTTTCGTCGGTTGAAAAAATAGGGTTAGCGATATATTCGGCAACGTCTGGAACTTGGTCAGGCTCTTTTTTGGTTTCTCGCGGCGAGCGTAGATCAATATCTTTAGCCAGCTTCAGATCAGAAAAGTATTGCAGATCCTGACTGGTTAGGCGGTGCAGACTGCCAGAACGCAACAGCCGGCGCCACTTGATGGTATGACCGTCAAGAGTGGGATAGCCGCCAAGATCACGATAATTGTAGCCGCCGCTGATTGGCAGCCGACGAGTGGGAATTGGCATGAAAATCGCTCCTTTGTTTGACTTGGCAGGTTGTGCCGAAATAACTAGCTGTTATTGCTGATTTTTGTTCAACAGCGTTGCCAAAACTGGCGTTAAATGCTGGGCAATCTGCAAAGAGCCTTTTAGGTCGGGATGCAAGCCATCGGTAAATGACTGACACCAGTTTTTGGTAGGAATGAATTTAGTATGACATTCCAACGCGGTTTCTTCAATGATATCAGCATAGGTCTGAGCAAAAGGCACCATTAAGGCCAGCGGAACGTTTGGATAAGTGCTTTGTACCTGTTTGACAAATGCCAGGTAGGCTTTTTGAAACTGTTGGCTGGCAAAATGCCGATCATTGACGCCCAGATTGATTAAAACCAGTTCGGGCATGATGCTGGGCTGCCATGGCGTTTGGGCGTCCAGACGACTCAAAAACTGGGCTGCTGGGGGAACATTACCCACCGCGGATCTTAAAACGCCGCCTGCTGAATAGGCGATCCGCTCGACATCGATTCTCAAGGCATCACTGACAAGTCCAATATAGCAGCTTTCTGGGCGATAGTCGCTACTGGGACGTTTGCCGTTCACCCAACAGCCGGCCGTGATTGAATCCCCAATGACCGTTACGCGTTTTTGCGACTTAGGCGGGGTAATGACGGCTTGATCGGCAATTGTGACCGAAGCAATGGCTAGACCTTGATTGCCAAGCCAGACATCATCAAGGTCGGTATTACCAGCCGTGATGATCTCAATTTCAGCATTGTTGGGTACCTGCAGTTCAAAAAAAGCATCACGGGTCGACCAGCGCTGCCAATTTCCATGATTAACTCGTACAGCCCAATATTGTGGCGGCATTTGCGGATTGCCATTATCTAGAACCTCAATCTCTAAAAATGGACTGTTTTGAAGATGAAACTTGATCAGGCTGCCAAGATTGGTTGTATATAAGACCCTTTTTCCATGCAGCTGTTTAGTGGTCCAGCGGCCGAGCAGCAGAGTCTGTGCTTTTAATTGATCTGGGAGAATTTCTTTCATGGACGGGCATCCTTTCTCAGATTCTTTTGTTAAGTAAAATTTATTTTAACATAAAAAATGGCGCAAACTGTTGCTAAATAAGGATTGTTAAAAAGTATACAAATCCCTCGAAAATAATAATGTAAGCGCTTATTGACAAATCGGAACGGGGGGCGTAAGCTAATATTTAGTAAAAGTTTACTAACCGTTTATGGAGGTAGCTAGAGATGGATAAGCAACAATTACTAAAAGAATATCAAGATGTTTTTAAGGGTGAAGCTAAGGATGTCTTCTTCTCACCAGGTCGAATCAATGTAATTGGCGAACATACTGATTACAATGGCGGACACGTTTTCCCATGTGCCATCAGTCTGGGTACGTTTGGCGTCTATGGTCCGCGTGATGATGACAAGGTTCAGCTCTATTCAGCCAACATGGAAGGCAGCACGGTCGTTGAATTCAGCATCAATGACGAAAAGCCAGAAACGGACGCTGACAAGACTTGGACCAACTACTTTAAGGGGATGCTGGTCTACTTAAAGCAGGCTGGCTACCAGATCGACCATGGCTTCAATCTGCTGGTACACGGTAATCTGCCATACGGCGCGGGGCTTTCTTCATCAGCTTCCATTGAGCTTTTGATGGGCAATCTGCTGAAAGATGAATTCAACTTGGATATTGATGAAATTTCGCTGGTTAAGCTCGGTCAAAAAACGGAAAACGATTTTGTCGGCTTAAACTCCGGAATCATGGATCAATTTGCCGTTGGGATGGGTAAGAAAGACAACGCCATCTTCTTGGACTGCAGCACTTTGGAATACCAATACCTGCCATTGAAGCTGGGTGACTACGAAATCGTGATCATGAGTACCAACAAGAAGCACTCGCTGGCTGGCTCCAAGTATAACGAACGTGTTGAACAATGTGAAGAAGCAGTTAAGCGCTTGAACCAAAAGCTGAACATCGAGAAGCTGGGCGAACTGGACGAAAACACGTTTGATGAATACTCCTATTTGATTAATGATGACGTTTTGATTCGCCGGGCCCGTCATGCAGTTGCTGAAAACCAACGGACGCTGCGGGCAATCGAAGCTATGAAGGCAGGCGACCTTGAAAAGCTGGGCCGTCTGATCAATGCTTCCCACGTTTCATTGCACTTTGATTATGAAGTAACTGGCAAGGAACTGGACACGCTGGCAGAAACGGCTTGGGAACAGCCAGGCTGCCTTGGTGCTCGGATGGTCGGCGGCGGTTTTGCCGGCAGTGCCATCGCAATCGTTAAGAAGGACCAAGCTGATGCATTTAAGGAAAACGTTGGCAAGGTCTACCGGGAAACGATCGGCTATGATGCCAGCTTCTATGATGCTGAAATCGTTGATGGCCCACACAAAATCTAATATTTAGGTCAGGTTTTGAGAAAGAGGTTTGTGACATGGAACTCATTGAAGAATTTGCAGAAAAAGCAATTGCCAGTGGTGCTTTTCAACCAATGGATAAGATTTATGTGATGAACAAGATTCGGGCGCTGGTTGGTGATGAAGATGTTAAAGCACAGCCAGACACGCCTTTAGCTAGCCAGTTGGTAGAATTGGCAGTTCAGCGTGGCAAGATTGAGGACGGTCAGACAGCGCGTGAAATCTTAAATGATCAGCTGTATGATCTGCTGACACCAACGCCATCGCGGGTCAATGATACGTTCTGGCAAAAGCATGAACAGGCTCCTGAACAGGCAACGGATTGGTTTTATGATCTGTGTACCAGTAATGACTATGTTAAGGTATCCGCAATTAAGAAAAATATTGAGTTTACTAAAAAAGTCAATGATGGCAACGAACTAGAGATTACAATCAATCTTTCTAAGCCCGAAAAAGATCCTAAAGCAATTGCCGCCGCTGCTCATGATACGCAAAAGAAGTATCCACAATGTGCGCTTTGCATGGAAAATGAAGGCTACTTGGGACGTCTGGGACATGCAGCCCGCAGCAACCATCGAATCATTCGGATGACGATTGGCGGCAAGCAATGGGGCTTCCAATACTCACCATATGCTTACTTCCATGAACACTGCATTTTCTTGGATGCCAAACATGAACCAATGGAGATTAATCAACAGACGTTAATCAACCTGATTGAAATTGAAAAACAGCTGCCTCACTACTTTGTCGGCAGCAACGCAGATCTGCCAATCGTTGGCGGCTCCATGCTGGCCCATGAGCATTATCAAGGCGGTCGGCACACCTTCCCAATGATGAAGGCGCCAATTAAACAAGAACTGGAATTTAAAGACTATCCAGACGTCAAGGCCGGCATTGTTGACTGGCCAATGAGTGATCTGCGTTTGACCAGTACCAACGACCAGGCTTTGATTCAACTGGGAACGCATATTATTGACGTCTGGGATCACTATGACGACTCAGAACTTTCATTGAAGGCCTTTGATGGCGAAACGCGGCACCACACCGTAACGCCGATCATGCACCGCAATGGCGATGAATTTGTGCTTGACTTGGTTTTGCGAGACAATAATACTAGTAAAGAGTACCCACTGGGCATCTTCCACCCACATGAAAAGCTCTGGCACATTAAAAAGGAAAACATCGGCCTGATTGAAGTCATGGGCCGGGCCATTCTGCCAGCTCGTTTGAAGAGTGAATTGGAAGAAGTCAAGAAGTACTGGCTCAATGAACCAAACAAGATTGCCGACAGTCATCTGCCATGGGCTAAAGAAGTTCAGGCACGGCATGATGATATCAATGCTGAAAACGTTGAAGAGATTTTGGAACAAGAAGTTGCTCAAGTCTTTGGCGATGTCTTGGCTGATGCCGGTGTCTTTAAGCGCGATGCCCAAGGTCAAGCTGGCTGGCAGCGGTTCGTTGAACAACTGTAACCAATTTTGACCAAGGAAGGGATGGTTTTTAAATGGCAGTAACGTTAAAGGACATTGCAGATCGTGCGGGGGTTTCACTGGCAACAGTATCGAGAGTTTTAAACAATGACCCTCAGCTGTCAGTTGGTGAAGAGACACGGCGCAAGATTCTGACGATTGCCGAAGAGCTGTCCTATACTAAAAAACATCGGCGCAATGCTGCTACCGGCCATAAGATTGCCGTTATTCAGTGGTATTCACCAGCGCGGGAACTGGATGATCTTTACTATATGAATATTCGCCTGGGGGTTGAAAAAGAAGCTCAGCAGGTTGGGTATACGACGGCAACGGTTTTCGACACGCATTTGGAACAGATTCCTAATGATGTCAGCGGTATTGTAGCAATCGGCAAGTACAGTCAAAAACAGATCGACCAGCTGCAGCGTTTCAACAAGCCAATCGTTGTGATTGACTATGATGAACTGGCCAATGGCTGTGATTCGGTTTTGCCGGATTTTGATGGCGGCATTAAGCAGGCTGCTGACTTTTTGGCCGATCGATATACCAAAATCGGCATGATTGCTGGTCAGGAAAAAACGACTGATCAAAAGCCAGTCAACGATTCACGACGCGAAACTTTTGCTCAGACTTTAAAAACTAAAAATCTTTACCGCTCAGAATGGTTTATGATGGGCGATTACTCAGAAAAGAGCGGCTTTGACCAGATGCAGCGCCTTTTGCAGCTCGCTGATCGTCCCCAAGCCGTTTTGATTGCCAATGATGCTATGGCAGTCGGTGCTTTGCGTGCTCTACATGAAAAGCAGATCGACGTGCCACATGAAATGGCGCTGATCAGTTTTGATGACACGTCAATTACTCATTACACTTATCCAACCCTGACCTCGATTCACGTTCCGACCGATCAAATGGCGGCGATGGGACTTGAACTGCTGGGTCGCCGCCTGCAGAACCCAGATCTGGCTCCGCAGCGCGTAGTAGTCGGTACCAAGTTGGTTTTGCGACAAAGTACCGAAAAATGATCAAAAAATCCTAAGTTACACATTAATAATTGCTGACTCCTGCTGGGCCATTTTGGCTGGTGGGAGTTTTATTTTAAAAACTTACTTTTTATAAGCTAAAACCATTTACAAAAAGTAAGTAACAAGATATAATACAAACAACAAATCATCAGAAAAAGAGGAACGACTATGACAAATCAATTTACTCAACTTCAAGAAAAGCGCCGCTCCATTTATGCATTAGGCAAAAACGTTAAAGAAGACAAGCAGACGCTAGTTGATCTGATCGAAAAAACGATCGAGCTGTCGCCATCCGCATTTAACAGTCAAACGGTGCGTGCGGTAATTACTTTTGGTCAAGATTCCGACCGGGTTTGGGATATCGTATTGGCTGAGTTGCGCAAAGTTGTAAAAGATGATGAAGCATTTGCTAAGACGCAAGCCAAGGTTAACAGTTTTAAGGCTTATGGTACGATTCTATACTTTACTGAGACCGCAACCGTTAAACAGTTGGAGAATGATTTTCCAGCATATGCCGCTAACTTTGCAGGTTGGGCGGAACAGGCAATTGGCGGAGCTCAGCAGGCAGTTTGGGAAGCCTTGGCCGTTCAAGGACTAGGGGCGTCACTACAGCACTATAATCCGCTGATTGATGAAGCGATTGCCAAGGCGTTTGATATTCCAGAGACTTGGCAGTTGCGGGCTGAAATGCCTTTTGGATCCGTTGAGGCACCAGCCGGCGAAAAAGACGTCATGTCTGCTGAAAAGCGGTTTAAGGTATTTGGCGCTTAATAAACTTAATAATAGAGCGATCTGAGAAATTCAGGTCGCTTTTTTGATAGCGTAGGCATATTTTTACGCCAAAACGATGCCAAATGATACAATGACCAAAATCAAAACGCTGAATGATAAGCAATCAATCGTTTGACAAGTATGAAATGAGGGATTGAGATGACTGACAAAAACAAGCTGACTGAAATGCAGTACCGCGTTACACAAGAGGCCGCTACTGAACCGCCGTTTACCGGCAAATATGATCAATTTTTTGAAAAAGGCATCTATGTTGACATTGTCAGTGGCGAGCCGCTGTTTTCTTCACTGGACAAGTTTGATTCGGGCTGTGGCTGGCCAGCATTTACCAAACCAATTGCCAAGCTGAAAGAAAAGCGCGATCAGTCGTTTGGTATGGAAAGAACAGAGGTGCGCAGTCTGCAGGCTGATTCGCATCTGGGACATGTTTTTTGCGATGGGCCACTAGATCGCGGTGGTCTGCGCTACTGTATCAATTCGGCCGCCCTGCGCTTTATTCCGTTTGATCAGCTTGAAGCAGATGGCTATGGTGATTATCGCAGTCTATTTGAAGCAGATGATAAGTAACATACATAAATAAAAACCGTACCGGCAGCTGTCAGTACGGTTTATTTATTGTTGATGCTATTAGTCAACGGCTTTAACGATAAACATGTCAGCGTGGAAATCAGATGGTACCTTTGGCGATTGCAGGCGGTTCATGACGCGTGGCACGAAATAGCCGGCATTCATCAATTCGGCACCGGAGAAGACTTCTGAACCATCATTGACCGTGTAGCGACGTTCTGGATCCAAGCCTTTAAAGTAATAGCGGATGTAGGCAGGGTTGGCACCGTTAAGGATTTGATAGCGCATGCCGATAGCCGTCTTTTTATCCGGACTGACGGTTTCCCAGCCATAGACGTTTTCGTTGGTGTCTGGCGTTTCTAGACGATAGAATGTTCCAAACTGGAAAAGCTTGCGATATTGCTTATAAAAAGCTACCTGCTGCTTGATAGTAGCCTGCTCTTTATCGCTGAGCTTAGTAACGTCCAACTCGTAACCAAACGCGCCAAAGTAAGCTACCTTTGCCCGCGTATCGATTGAGGTCAACCGGCCGACTTGATCATTTGGTACGGCTGAAACGTGGGCGCCCCACATTGAAGGCGTGTAGCCATAGGAGGTGCCATCTTGGATCTTGATGCGTTCAATAGCATCAGTGTCATCGCTGCACCAGGCTTGCGGCGCGTAGTACATCATGCCCAGATCAAACCGGCCGCCACCAGAGGCACAGGATTCAAACAAGACATTCGGGAAGGCTTTGGTCAAACGGTCATAGAGGTCGTATACGCCTAAGATATAGCGATGCGAGAATTCCAACTGCTGATCGAAAGGCAGGTTGGCCCCGTACATTTCGGTGATATTACGATTCATGTCCCATTTGATGTAGTCCAGCTTGGCATCTTGAATGATGTGGCTCATCAACTCAAACAGATAGTCAACGACTTCCTTGCGGCTCATGTCCAAGACGAATTGGTGACGGCCCGGCGTCTGACCGCGGCCCGGCGTCTTGATCATCCATTCTGGGTGAGTCTGATAGAGCTTGCTGTCAATTGAGATCATTTCCGGTTCAAACCAGAGTCCAAACTTCATGTCGAGATCGTGAACGCGCTTGGCAAATCCGGCAATGCCATGATTGAACTTCTTTTCGTCAACGAACCAATCACCCAAGCTGGAGCGGTCGTCATCGCGATGTCCAAACCAACCATCGTCAAGCACGAACATTTCAATTCCCAGTTCCTTAGCACGCTTAACGATTGGCATTAATTTGTCTTCGGTAAAGTCCATGAATGTGGCTTCCCAGTTGTTGATCAGAATTGGCCGTTCCTGGTGGGCAAAACGAGGGTTAATCAAGTGCTGGGCATAAAAGACGCCCAACTGCTGAGAAAGCGCGTTGAAGCCATTGTCGGTATAGCTGAAGATGGCTTCTGGAGTTTGGAAAGAGTCGCCTTCATTAAGCTTCCAGCCGAATTCATCAGGGTTGATGCCAATCAAAACGCGCGTGGTATCAAATTGGTCAACTTCGATCGAATCCAAAAAGTTGCCTGAGTAGACAAAGTTAAAGCCGAAAACAGCCCCTTGGTTATTGTCAGTGTGTGGCCGGGCCAGCATAAAGAATGGATTTTCCTGATGACTGGAAGCCGTCCGCAGACTCGAAATGCTTTGCGTGCCGGGACGCAGGCGATTACGGTGCAGGTGCCGTTCCCGTGACCAGGAGCCGGCAAACTGAATGAAGTCGTAATCCGCATCCGGCAAATCGAGTTGGGCACTCAAGGCGCGATTTAAGAAGACAGTTTTGCCATGGTTGATAAACGTTGCACTGCGGACAATTACGTCTTCATCAGCAAAAACGGTGTAGTGCAGCTGCAGCTCTAAATCGCCATCTGCCAAATTAACGGTCAGCGTCTGAGAATCATTGCTGTCATCGGCAAAGGTTGAGGGAAGGCCATTCAGCCGTGCTTTGCCATCTTTGATCTCATAGTCGCGGTATTGGAATTCCGAGGTCCGTGAGCCGTTTGGATACGTGATCTGAAAAGCAGGATAGCGGTAGTCGCCCTTACCCAGTCCGGCATATTCCTGTTTTAACAGTTCAGCTTGAAACTCAACGTCTTCATCAGTCCGCGTGTTGGTACAGTCATGTTCTTCACGCGTGTTGAGGTTGGCGTAGTCGTCTTTGAAGGGAATCTTTGGACCATAATAAAGCTGACCTAACGAGCCATCCTCAATGACATGAAAAATATAGCTGGTGTGCTTGGTCTGCAGGTGAAATAGTTGATTGTTGGCATTAACTTGGATACTCATATTAAATTCCTCCATGAATAAATGACAAACAAAAAGCCCGACTGCTGCAGCCGAGCTTTTTTAAGGCCAACCGACTTTTTGATCATTCAATTAGTCTAATTAGTCTTTCTTGACTTCGATTTGCATAATGGTGTCGCCTACTTTGACTTCGCCATCTTGTTTGACATAAGTCAAGGTATACTTAGGCGATTTTTCGGACTTGGTAAAGGCAATCATGACCGTATCATCATGTCCTGCTTTTTTAATTGCAGGTGCCCAGAATTCCATCAGCTTTTCTCCGCTGGCAACATGCTGGCCTTTGGTAACATAGCTGATAAAGCCGGTCCCACGCATTTGAACCGTATCAACACCGACGTGAATCAAGACCGGAACGCCATTATCGGTTTCCAGACCAATTGCGTGACGAGTGGTTGGGAAGTCAGCAACAACGGTTCCTGAGAATGGAGCAAAGACTTGGCCATCAGATGGCTTAATGGCAATTCCTAAGCCCATAGTACCATCAGCAAATGGCTTAGAGCCGACTTGAGACAGTGGCATCAAATTACCGCTGACTGGAGCTTTGAAGTCGATAACCAGATCTTTGGCCAGGTTGGCATCTTCAGCCAGTTCTTCACGAACGCTGTCATTGCCTTCCAGGTGTTGGTGCCAGGATTGTTCCAGTTCGTCAACGATTTGAGCGTGCATCTTCTCATCCAGCTTAACCTTGCTCTTGAAGCACAGAACACCTAAAAGAATCAGAATTGCAGGAACGGCGAACATCATGAGTTTGAAGATTCCCGCACCGTGAGCCGTAATGTCGGATGCCGTAGCACCAGAGATCATACCGGCAGCCGTAGCCGTCATCCCAACGACACCACCGGCAACGGCACCACCGAACTTGTCCAGCAGTGGACGAACGGAAAGCGTAACGGCTTCGTCACGGTGACCAAGCTTCAATTGACCGTATTCAACCGAGTCAGTAATGATCATCAAAACAACCATAAAGATCAGTGGCTGTGGCAACATGTAAATGGCACCACCAAGAATAACCATTGGCAGAGATTGACCAGCAAAGGCAAAGATTGCCAAACCAATCAGCAGAACCAAAATTGAGTAATAGAAGACCTTCATCCGACTGAACTTCTTAGCCAGCGCAGGGAACAGAGCAACCGTAACGGCACCGATAACACCGTTGATCAGTGCATACAGCGTGTAGGTGCTTGCCCGCCCCAGAATGTAGGTGAAGTAGTAAAGTTGGAAAGAATTAACGATCTGAACCCCAGTCGTGTAAACCAGGTAGGTAACAGCAATTGCCATTAATTGGTCATTATGAAGCAGAACGCCAAAGACCTTCTTGAAAGTAGTGTTTTCTTTGTTTTCACGCAGTTCATTCTTCTTCTCGTGCGTGAAAACACCAACCCCGCAGGCCGTGATTGCTGAGATTGCAGCTACGATAGCGGCAAATGCGAACCAACCGCGACTGTCACCGGAACCGCCATTCGAGCTGATGGAAAATGCCAAGACGATTGGCATAACAACCACACCGACCAGCTGGCCGCCAAGCGTTGAACCAACCCGGGCGAAGGTAGCCGTCTTTTCACGTTCTGCCGAGTCAAATGAAATAGCAGGAATCATTGACCAGAAAGCCACGTCGTTAAAGGAATAGAAAATATCCATCGTAATATATAAAATTGCAAATACGACGAGGTACAAAACTGGATTCTTGTAGGTCAGACCCCACAGATTAGTGAACAGCAGG
Organism: Limosilactobacillus mucosae; assembly: GCF_046939755.1. Taxonomy (GTDB): domain Bacteria; phylum Bacillota; class Bacilli; order Lactobacillales; family Lactobacillaceae; genus Limosilactobacillus; species Limosilactobacillus mucosae_A. The sequence goes on along the minus strand of NZ_JBKZAY010000002.1, from coordinate 6,051 downwards.
GAAATTGCAACGGCAGAAACGATCCCACCGGCAACGACCCATGGCTTAAAGTGACCCCACTTAGTATCGGTCTTGTCGATAACGTTACCGATAAATGGGTCAATGACCAATTCAACGATCCGCAGCACCATAATGGTAATCGTAATGAAAGAAACCATGTGGGCTGCTTGGCCACCACTGTTGCTGTTGAACAGGTGACCAGTAACAAACATCATAAAGTAAGTCGACAGCATCCCATAGAACATATCGTGCCCGAAAGCACCAAATGAATATGCGATCCGAGAAGCCATCGATTGTGACTTAGAACTCGCCTCATTCATAATCTAGCCTTCCTCCTTGAAAAGACATTTACTTAAAACTCTCTGGGATTATATTAAGCGCTTTCAAAGATTAAATCAATAAAAAATAGTAAAAAATTTAGTTAAAAATATTGTTAAGAGATGATCAAAACGTTTCCAAGGCGTCATGACGGCTTTTATACCGTGGATAAAAAATTTGGCGAACCTTATTAATTTAAGACTTGATTATTTTCGGAAATTATTAAAATTCCACTCTGAGAAATCGTTTACAATAAATGGGAAATCCGGATGCTACACAACTTGTTACCGAACAAATCAGTTTAATATAAAAATAATTGTTCACTTTTTATAAATAACAGTGTAAAATAAGCTTTCGGATACAGCTGAACTTAATTTGTGAGTGAAATAACGATACAAAAACCAAAATTTTTACGTACTTTTGCGACCGCATGTTTTTAATAATTCGTACCAGATAGAGTGGGCTTTGCTGGAACTGATTCTGGTGTGGCCCATTAATTTGGAAATAATTTGAACGCGGCCGGTTATTCAACCATAAACTTATGAATGCATCGTTAATACAATCCAAATAAGCGGAAGGATGGAACATCATATGAAACGTTATCGCTTTGGCCGATTATCGCTCGGTTGGCAGATTATGATCGGACTTGTTTTAGGGATTATTGTTGGGGCTATGACCTATCAAAATACTGGCGCCATCAAGGTAATGCAGAGTCTGGGTACGATCTTTCTGCGACTGATCCAGATGATCGTAATGCCGATCGTAATCTCATGTTTGACGGTAGGGATTGCCAATATCGGCGACATTAAGAAACTTGGCCGAATCGGGGTTAAGACTTTGATCTACTTTGAGGTTTTGACAACGATCGCGCTGCTGTTGGGGATGGTTGCCGGTAACATTCTGCATCCCGGGACCTATATCAACATTCACGAATTGCATGCATCAGATATCTCTCAATATCTGACCACGGCTAAATCTGCATCCAAGCACAGTGGCTTTTGGGATTTGCTGATTGCAATCGTGCCAACCAATATCTTTAAGTCGATTGCAGATGGTGACATGCTGCCGGTAATCTTCTTCTCAGTCTTCTTTGGAATGGGCGTGGCTTCATTAGGCGAAAAAGGCAAAATCATTATTGATTTTATGAATGCCGTTTCGGAAACCATGTTCAAGGTAACGAACTGGGTAATGAAGTTCTCGCCAATTGGGGTCTTTGGCTTGATTGGAATGACGATTGCCGAAATGGGGCTGAAAGCATTGCTGCCATTGGGGCTATTTGTGGTGATTGCTTACGTAACGATGATCGTTTTTGTGGTTGTCGTTTTGGGAATTGTTGCCAAAATTTTCCATCTGCGCTATTGGAAAACGATGCATGTAATAACGGAAGAAATCATCCTTGCGTTTTCAACGGCCAGCTCTGAAGCAACTTTGCCGCGGCTGATGGCTAAAACGCAGAAGATGGGTGTTGATAAAGGGATTGCCTCGTTTGTAATTCCAACCGGTTATACGTTTAATCTGGATGGTTCGGCAATCTACCAGGCTTTGGCTGCGTTGTTCTTGGCTCAGGCTTATGGCATTCATCTGACGATTGCCCACCAGATTACGCTGTTGGTTGTCTTGATGATTACTTCTAAAGGGATGGCCGGGGTGCCAGGGGCTTCGTTTGTTGTCTTGCTGGCTTCGGTATCAACGATTGGCGTACCGGTTGCCGGGTTGACGTTTATTGCCGGGATTGACCGGTTTGTCGACATGGGCCGGACGGTGGTCAACGTGGTCGGTAATACGATTGCAACGTTAGTCATTGGTCAATCTGAAAAATCGTTGGATCACGAAAAATACAATCAATATTTGGATAACTATCAAGGCTAAAAATAAAGCATCGCTGAGAAATCCGGCGATGCTTTTTTGTATAATTAAGTAAGTTAGATTAAAGAAAGGACGGAAAACAATGGAAAAACAGCTTAAACGCAACGAAGTACCTAAAGCACTTAAATGGGATCTGACGCTGTTGTATGAATCAGATGAGGCAATGAAGCAAGCTCTTGCCAAAACGCAACAGAAAGCTGCTGAGCTTGCCAAAACGGCTGGTCGCTTTGCCAGTGATGGTCAGACCTTTTTAAGAAATCTAAACGAAAACAAAACGATTGACGAAGAGCTGGAACGCGAATTTGTCTATGGTATGCTGCGACGAGACAGTGACACGACGGATTCAGCGGCGGTAACGCTCTATGGTCAAGTCGTCAATGCTGCAACTGCAATCGAAGCTGAATTAGCCTTTATTCAGCCAGAATTGACGGCTATTGACGATGAGGACTTTGCCAAGCTGATGGAAAGTGAGCCGGGACTTACCGAGTATCAATATGAGATGACCAAGTTGCGGCGGCAGAAAAGACATGTGCTCTCCAAGGCCGAAGAAACGCTGCTGGGCCATTTGAACAAGTCGCTGGACAGTGCTGAAGAAATCTACAATACGCTTAATGACGCGGATCTGAAATTTGGCAAGGTTCATGATGAAAAGGGGCAGTTGGTTGAACTGACACATGGTAATCGCAGCCAGTTCAATGAGTCGCAAAATCGTTCCGTGCGCAAGGAAGCCGTTTTGGCATATGAAAAACCGTACCATGAGCTGCGCAATACCTTTGCTCAAACACTGAACAGCTTTATCGGCACGGAAAGCGCACTGGCTAAGATTCGCCATTATCCAAGTGCACGCGCGGCCGCTTTAGGAGCCAACAATATTCCAGAAAGCGTCTACGATACGCTGGTGGCGACTGTCAATCGGCATCTTGATCTGGTTTATCGTTGGTATGAGCTGAAGAAGCGGGTTCTTGGTCTGGACAAGATGTACAAATATGATGTAAATGTACCGTTGGCTGGTGAGGACATGCTGAAGACGACTTTTGAGCAAGGCAAGCAGTTGACGTGGGAAGCATTGCAGGTAATGGGGCCAGAGTATCTGAAGGGCTTAAAAAACGAATTTGACCATCGCTGGATCGACGCGGCTGAAAATCTAGGCAAGCGCTCTGGTGGCTATCAAGTAGGTGTCTATACGGCAAATCCATTCATTTTACTTAATTGGACTGATAAGCTTTACAGCACGTTTGTTTTGGCGCATGAATCCGGTCATGCCATGCACAGTTGGTTTGCTCAGCAGGCACAACCATCGGAATATGCTGATGCACCGATCTTTTTGGCAGAAGTGGCATCAACGTTTAATGAAAACATCTTAACCGACTATCTGTTGGAAAAATACCGGGATGATCCTAAAAAGCTGATCTTTATTCTGGAACAATATATTACCGGCTTCATCGGTACGATTTATCGGCAGACGCAATTTGCTGAATTTGAAGACGCGGCCTACAAAGCAGAGCAAAATGGCCAGACGCTGACGGCCGACTATTTGGATCAATTAAGCGGTGAGCTGGTTAATAAATACTATGGTCCAGCAGTTGAAGAAACTGGCACGCGAACGCAGAGCTGGGCTTATGTACCGCATTTTTACATGAACTACTATGTCTATCAGTATGCAACTTCCTGGGCAGTATCAACGGCGCTTTCTGAGGCAGTCTGGCAGCATGAGCCGGGAGCTCTGCAGCGTTACCTGGATCTGCTGCGGGCTGGCGGCAGTGATGATCCCGTAACACTGTTAAAACATGCGGGAGTTGACGTTACTGACAGTCAATATTTGGAGCGTGCGTTTGCCTTATTTGAAGAACGTCTGGATCAGATTGAAAAAATGCTTTAATAGGAATTTACAGGATTTGCATTATTGACTCAAAAAACGCCTGCGATCATGACCGCAAGCGTTTTTTTTAGTTTTTAATTTCTTCTGGCTGCGGCAATTTAACGCCTCGATGATCGACGCTGGTTGAAAAGACGATCTGAGTACTGGTTTTGCCAAAGCGCTGCTGGATTTCGTTGATAAAGTTATCAAGGTCTGAAGTGGAAGGGAAAACGACTTCCATAACCTCGGAAAAATCACCGGTGACGCAATTGCATTCAATAACATTGGGAACCTGAGCAATATAAGGATAAAATTCCTTCTTTTGGCGTGGTTCCAATTGCAGCTGAACGAAGGCCTTAACGTGATAATCCAGTTTTTCCAGATTTACGCTGGTGTGAAAACCGGTGATGATGCCGGACTTTTCCAGCTTGTTGATTCGAGCGGCAATAGCTGGTGAAGAGATGTAGCAGGCTGCTGAAAGCTCCTTTAATGAGACACGGGCGTTTTCCTGCAGCATGTTGATAATTTGACGATCGATCTTGTCCAATGAAATCCACTCCTTTTAACTAATCACAAAATAATGTCTTTAAATTGTGAAAAAATACAATGTAAATGGTTTATTGTCAAAATAATTTAACTAATTATTGCTTTTTCGCCCATAAAAATCAAATGATTCCGCTGTCATTATGGTACAATAGGGATAACAATTAAGTCGTGTGAATTGGAGGTCATAACTATGAATCAAGAATATCAAAACATTCTCGTCCCTGTTGATGGTTCCAAGCAGGCAGAACGGGCACTGAACAAGGCAATTGCAGTTGCAAAGCGTAACGATGCACACATTGATATCCTCAATGTTATCGACACGCGGGCAATGGCTTACAACTTTGCCGGTATGTCAGACAGCAGTATCGCTTACCAGCTGGTTGACAAGTCAAAGGACTATCTGGATGAACTGTATGACAACGCAAAGCAAAAGCAAGGCTTTGACAACATTGACATTCACATCCGTCTGGGCAACCCAAAGACGGTTATCTCCTTTGACTTCCCACGCGATCACAAAAACGATCTGATCATGATGGGTGCTTGTGGGCTGACTCGTCTGCAGCGGGCAATGGTTGGTTCAGTTACATCCTTTGTTAAGCGGAATGCTCCCGTTGACGTTTTGGTAGTGCGGACCGACTTAAACAACGAGGTACCAGCTGACGAAAAGGACGCTAAGAAGAAATAAGCTTAATTAAATAAACCATTCAAAGGTCGTAATCCAAGGTGTCGGGTTACGGCTTTTTGCTATTTTAACACTCATTTTGATATGTGACGATTATGTTTTTAATAAATTTCTCATCTTTTCTTGCCAAAAAGTTGGCTTTTCCCATATAATGAGCTTGCATCAAACGAATTTGGAGGGATATTTATTTATACGATTCGCAAGGCCGAGCCTGAAGACGCCGGCCAGATAGTACCGTTAATGTCTTTGATTTATGATGAAATGGAACTGGAGGAATTTGAGTCGGTTCCCGACGAAGACCCCCAGAGGATGATTTATAATGCTTACCGCGACCGGGCCTTGCTTGGCTATGTGGCAACCACGTTTGTCGCAGAAGTCGATGGTCGAGTCGTGGGGATGGCGTTTGGCTATCCAGACAACAACGAAACTGCGGTCAACCGAGTATATCAAGAAGCCGCGGCCCCAATTCCATCAATTCGCGATGTTGATTTCTTCGCGGATCCGGAGTCATTTGCCAACGAGTTTTATCTGGATTCACTGGCAGTTGATGCTGATTATCGCGGGATGGGGATTGCAACGGCTCTGATTGATGCGATTATTAAACATGCAGCCGCTTTGGAATACGAAACGATCGGCTTAAACGTCGATGTCGCCAACCCGAAAGCAGAGCGGCTGTATCGTCGCTTAGGATTTGATGACGCGGGCCAGATTATGATAGGTGATCATTGGTATCGCCACTTGCAGCGATCAACTTCCCAAGCACTGTTAACTGAATAATAAA
>NZ_JBKZAY010000001.1:0-188184 GCF_046939755.1 Limosilactobacillus mucosae | reverse complement strand
TTTTTTTAAATTAAAGCAACGATTTTGCGGTCATTTAAAAGGTTAAAGCCTTATTTTAATTTAGTTTTTTGAAAATGTGTTGACTTTGAATCTAAAAATGTTAAATTCTTAGTCATAAATTAAAAGATTAAAAAAAGATGAGAAAGAAAGGTCGTGCGTAATTATGACGCGAAAAGTTGGTGTTATTGGTTCAGGGAATGTTGGTTCAACGCTGGCTAACAATATGCTGATAGCTGGGACGGCGGATACGCTGGTATTGATTGATACCAACGAACTAAAGCTGAATTCGGATGCAACCGATTTTGAAGACGCGGCGGCCAACCTGCCAACTCATACCACGGTGGTGCGCAACGACTATCAAGCCTTGGCTGATGCCGATGTCGTCGTAATCGCGGTCGGCAGCATTGGTGTGCAAAATGATGATGCTAAGCATGACCGTTTTGTTGAATTGAAGGTTACCAGTAAGGCTGCTAAAGAAGTCGGCACTAAATTGAAAGAAGTCGGGTTCCATGGCGTCCTGGTCTCAATCAGTAATCCTTGTGACGTAGTTGCAGCACTGTTCCAAAAGTACACTGGTCTGCCAAAGACCCAGGTATTTGGCACGGGGACGCTGCTGGATACTTCACGAATGAAGAAAGTCGTTGGTCAAAAGTTTGACGTTGATCCACGTTCAGTATCCGGCTACAACCTGGGTGAACATGGTAATTCACAATTCTCCGCCTGGTCACAGGTTCGGGTTATGGGTCATCCAGTAACCGAACTGGCTAAGAATCGTGACGACGTTGACCTGGATCAGCTGGCTGAAGAAGTTCGGGCTGGTGGATACACGGTCTTCCATGGTAAGAAGCACACCAACTTTGGGATTGCGGCCGCGGCTCTGCGTCTGGTTACGGCTGTCTTAAATGATGCGCACGCTGAACTGCCAGTCTCCAACTTCCGCGAAGAATACGGCACTTATGTTGGCTACCCTGCCATCATTGGCCAGCAAGGACTGGTTCGTCAGCTGCAGCTTGATCTGACCGATGAAGAAAAGGAAAAGCTGGCCGCTTCTGCTAAATACATCAAAGACCGTTTTGAAGATGTATCCGCAAAGCTGGACAATGAATAGAGCGATAAAAGCGAATAAAAAAGGATGCGTCAGGTTTTGGCGCATCCTTTTTGGTTTTAAAAATAAATAGTTGCTGATTAATCGGCGCTGACGTATTTTGCCATGTCCTGACCGCTGCTTTCATAGGCGTTGTTGCCATTGAGGGCTCGGAAAATGGCGCGTTCAACGGCAGTATTGCTAGTGGTGCTGGCAATCGCAAATGGTCGATCGTTGCGCTTGGCATGGTGCGTGGTCAGCTGACTGATGCGATGATGGATACGGTCGATGCAGACGACAACCAGATCGGCATCTTTAACAGCCCGCTTGATCTTGCTGCTGGAGACGTTTTCTTCCATTGAGGCATCCAGACTGTAGAAGACGCCATGGTGCTTGGCAACAACGGCTTTAAGATCCTGAACGCGGTCCCGAGCCCCCGTTACCACTAAGACCCGCTTTTGATTTAAGTCGTAGTCAAGCTTGTCGCTGTATTCGTGGCGCGTCTTTTTAACCTTTTTTGGCTGCTGCAGCTTACGAGGCGCTTTGGTCGTATCAAATTCTTGCTCGCTGTGGATCCAGCGAATCTCACCGGCCTTAGCGTCACGCATGCCATTGCCATGATCATAGTAGGCAAAGTCGATGATCATGCCAGGCTTGAGATTGCGGCTAGCATATTTATAAGGATCGATCACGATGGTATTGGCATGTGACTCGTCCAGGATCGAATTACCCTTGAGCGTTTTTTTGATCTGCAGGACGTCTGAGCCGGCAACTGGTTCCAAAGTGGCGTATTCAATGACTTTGGTTGGGGTGGTGCTGATTGCCAGATGATCGTTAGTAACGCGGTTGATGGCGGGGAGTTTGCCATGAATCAAGCGTTGGCGGTCCAGCTGCACAATATCGCCATCACTGATTGGAAACGGCAGCTTGTGTAGAATGCTTTCCGAATAGAAACGGTGATTGATTTCCGCGCCGCTTAGCAGTCGGTGGACTGGATAACAGTTGTCGCGGGCGAGTAGTTCAACTTCAGACAGTTCAGGTGCCGTTGCTGTCTCAATTGGCGCTTCGTTTTTAGCGTTAACGGGGACGTCTCTTAAATAAGCCTGGTTGGCAGCTGCTTTAGCCGTTGACCGCTCTGGCTGCTTATTAATTCGCGGCTTTTCAGACTTTTCTGGAGACTTTGACGTCGGGGTCGCGGTCTGATTGATCAGCTGGCCTAATGAGATCTTTGGGGTAGTGACGTTACGCCGAATCTGATAGCCTGACTTAGCAGACTGTTTTTCATTGGACGTCGGCTTTTTAACCGGCTGCAGCTGGTTAAGCAGGTCGACGATGATCGTAAGACTGCGCTGAGTCTGCAGCAGGCTCTCCGGATCACCGGTGGTATGGTTTAAAAGTTCGATTAATTCATGACGATAATCATAGACCATAACAAAATTCCTCTTTTCTAAAGATTGACTGCTTCCATCTTAGCAAAGCCAAGCGGACATGTCAGTTGACAAGCCTGGACTTATTTGGATTTATGGCTAAGCAATGGCTGTCAAATTCAGCTAAAGGGATGCTGAAATCAAAAAGCGGTTCGGTTTTGTTGGCGAAGCGCTTATTTGACTGCTGAATCGGTTATAATAAAGACAAAATCATAAAGGAAGTTAGTTATGGCTAAGCGCAATATTAAAATTTTTTCGCATAACGATCTGGACGGCTTTGGGGCGCCAGTATTGGTCAAGACGGTCCAAGACGTTATGTTTCCCGATGCCGAGTTTGATCTGACCAGTATCGGCGCCGGCAGAATCGACAGTGAGCTGGACTACTGGTTCAAAAGTCCCGCAACTGCCACGACAACGGATGTCTGGATTATGGATATGACGCCAGACAGTGAGCATACGATGCAGGAGCTCAATCAGCAGTTTGCCAATCACTGGTTGGTTTTTGACCACCATGAAACTGAAGCGGCATTGCGGCAAAAGTTTGCGGCCAATACGATCAAGCCAGCTGATGCCAAAATCAATCCCAGCGCAACCAGTTTGGTATGGGATTGGCTTAAAACGTTGCCGAGCTTTGAAAAGTTAAGCCAAGAGCGCCAGCAGCAGTTAGCGGAACTGGTGGAACTGATTCGTGCCTATGATACGTGGGATTGGCAAAATGATCCTGACATTAGCGAAGAAGAGCGCCAAGCAGCCGATGACTTTAATCAGTTGTTTTGGTTTTATCCACTTGAGTATTCCGAAAAATTTGTTCAAAGCGTTTTTGACAAGGGCTGGACGTCGTATCGGCAAGACAATGACCTGTTGATTCAAACCTTAAATGATCGACGTGCTAAGTACTTGAAGTCGCACTTAAAAGACGTGGTTGAGGTAACGGCAGATGGTCATCAATTTGGAATCGTCTATGCCAGCGACTATAAATCGGAAATCGCGCATGAATTACTGACACAGCAGCCAGCTTTAGATGCCGCGCTGGTAATTAGTCCTAAGAGTGTTTCTTTACGCAGCAATGGCAAAATTGACGTGGCAAAATTTGCGGAAACCTATTATCAAGGTGGTGGCCATGCTGATGCAGCTGGTGGACGATTGGACATCAATCCGATTCGCTTGGGTGAGCAGGCGGTTGCTGATGAGCTTGAGCAGATGACAAGCGTCAAAAAAGAAGAAAAAGCAGAAACCGAAAGCACACTGGCAGATAATCTCGATCCAGACATGGCAGCAAAGCTAGCAGCCTTATTCGGCAAAAAGGAAGACTAAAAAAATCGGGTTCGTCAATTGGCGAATCCGATTTTATTTTGGCAATTCTGCTACGCTGCCGCGCTCGACCAGCTTGAATGGCACCAGTTCGGAAGGAGCGTTACCAAGCAGGTCTAAGACGCTGTTAACGCCGATTTGATAAAAGTCCTGGGTAACACTGGTCAGCTGCGGATCTGTAATCTCGCAAAGAAAAGTACCATCAATGCTTACGATAGAAAGATCTTGCGGAATCTTGATCCCCATTTGCGCGGCTTGACGCATGATTCCCATTGCGACCAGGTCACTGGCAGCCACTACCGCGCTCAGTTTAAGGTCTGGCCATTGCTGCATGATGGTCTGGCCGGACTCGTAGCTGTAGTCACCATATCGAATCCAATCCTGTTCAATTGGCAGATGGTGTTCATACATGGCTTTTTGATAGCCGGCGCGACGTTGGAGACCAGTATGTGAATGATCAATGCCAAAAAGACCAATGCGACGGTGGCCTTTTTTAATTAAGTATTCAACGCTTTGAACCGCCAATTCAGTATTATCAGAACTGATAAACTGCAGAGGCAATTCATACGAGTAGTTTGAGACCAGCCTGACTGGCAGCTGTGAGTCCTGCAGCAGTTTAAGACTTTGCGGATCAATTACGCTGCCGATTAGCAGAATACCAGCGCGCGGACCAGCTGTAGCATCTTTAATTGCTTGATGGAGCAGTTGGGGACTATGGTTGCCGGCATAAAAGATAATAATATGACGATCATGGGCCAAGGCGGTCTGTTGCATGCCATCCAGGATTCCAGTCGAAAAATTGGTTGGCGGATTGCTGACGATTACGGCAATCTTGTCACTGGAGCGCGTTGCCAGTTCAGCCGCCGCGCTATTTTTCTGATAGCCCAGCTTGGCAGCGGCATCCCAGACGCGTTGAGCAGTCTGAGGAGTATAGGTATTGGCTTTTTTGGCCATCACTCGTGAAACCGTCGCAATTGAAACCCCAGCTTGACGAGCAACGTCTTTAATAGTGGGTTTATTGGCGACCATTTTAATCAGCCTTCTTTCATAGCATGATTTATATATACATTATATCATGCAAGTACTTTCTGTAAACGCTTACTTTAATAGCTGAGAATGGGTAGGCGGACCTAGCAAAAAATAATATTGATACGTTGTTTGAGCGAAATTAACAAATAATCAGTGAAATTAACAAAAATTACTATTGATTAATCGTTTATGTGTTTCATACTTTAAATTAAGTGGAATCTCAATCAATTCATAGAAAGCGGCTAGTTAATAGTCGCTTTTTTATGTTAAAACAGCTGATTTAAAAATGTTCCAAATCGCCTAATTAACTAAAAAACAACAAAAATAACATAAAACTTGATTGAATAAGTGAATCTCTTTCATTAATATGAAAATGTAACATAATTCCTCGAGGGAGGGACATTTTTATGACAATTAATGCTTTGGGAATTTATGAAAAAGCTCTGCCTCAAGATCTGTCTTGGGAAGAAAAGTTTAATCTGACCCACGAGTTGGGCTTTAACTTTTTAGAATTCTCAATTGATGAGAGTGATGAGCGATTGGCACGGCTGGATTGGACGGCTGCGCAGCGAGAAGAATTTCGCAATGCAATGTGGAAAACGCACAGTCGAATCAACACATTGATGCTTTCAGGGCATCGTCGCTATCCGCTAGGTTCAAAGGATCCGGCAGTTCGCAAGCGGTCGCTCGAAATGATGCAAAAAGCGATTGATCTTGCCGTGGACCTCGGAATTCATAATATTCAAATGGCCGGGTATGATGTTTTTTATGAAAATAAAACAATGCTTTCACGTGAACTATATATTGAAAATCTTGCTCAATGCGTTCACATGGCGGCTGAAAAGATGGTTATGCTCTCAATTGAAACGATGGATGATCCCTTTATCAATTCTTTGACCAAAATCGAGCACTGTAAAACACAGGTGCACAGTCCCTGGCTACAGGCCTATCCGGATCTCGGCAATCTAAGTGCCTGGCCTGAAAATGACGTTCCTTCGCAGCTGGAAAACTACATTGATAATATCGCGGCAGTCCATTTAAAGGATACGCGTGCGGTTACGCCAAACTATAAAGGACAATTTAAAAACGTGCCGTTTGGTGAAGGCTGCGTTGATTTTGAAGGCTTGTTAAGAACCCTGGTACGGCTTCAATACAACGGTAGCTACACGATTGAGATGTGGACCGGCGATAATCAAGATGCGGATCCGATTTCAGAGATTAAAGCTGCTAAAGCTTACTTTGATGCTTTGTTTAATAAAGTAGGAATTCAACAAGAAGAAGTAATTAAATAAAAAGTGAGGATATCTAACATGCTCGAAGAATTAAAACAGGAAGTCTATGAAGCCAACATGCAGCTGCCTAAGCTGGGACTGGTTTCGTTTACGTGGGGCAACGTTTCGGGGATCGATCGTGAAAAGGGCCTGTACGTTATCAAGCCATCCGGAGTGCCATACGATGAACTGAAGCCGGAAGATATGGTCGTCGTCAACTTAAAAGGCGAGGTCGTAGAAGGGGACATGAACCCATCTTCTGACACGCCGACGCACACTTATCTGTACAATCATTTTCCAAAGATTGGTGGAATCGTCCACACGCATTCACCATGGGCTGTTTCGTTTGCAGCAGCTAATATGGATGTTCCAGCCTTAAACACGACACACGCGGACACTTTCTATACCGATGTGCCAGCTGCTGATGCCCTGACTAAAGAAGAAATCGAAGAAGACTATGAGGGCAACACGGGCAAGACGATCGTGCGGACGTTTGAAGAACGCGGCTTGGACTATGAAGCAACGCCGGCCGCATTGGTTTCGCAACACGGCCCATTTGCCTGGGGCCCAACGCCAGACAAGGCCGTCTACAATGCCAAGGTGCTGGAAGTGGTAGCTGAAGAAGACTATCACGCCATGCAATTGACGCGTCAAAATCTGGAACTGCCACAGTACCTATTAGACAAGCACTACTACCGTAAGCATGGTGCCAATGCCTACTACGGTCAAAACAATGCGCATTCTAAGGACCATGCCAAGCGTGAATAATAATACTTTATAACTAAAAATGTATTTTAAATTAATATAAATTTACTAAAATATCGAAAATATATTTAAAATTAGTGCTATTATAAAAAAGATGAAACCCCTTTCTAGGATTTCATCTTTTTTTGCTAGGGTTGTTATAACTGGGGAACTTGAATAACTTGAATTCCTTCTTGACGAATAGCCGAAATAAGCTCTCCAGAAGCAAACGTGTCGGTAATCAACACATCGATATCTTTAATATTCCCAATGGTAAAGTTGGAAAAACTGTTGAATTTACTGTAGTTGGCAACCAGAATCAATCTTCGAGAATTTTTAATGATGGTTTTGTTGATGGCAGCTTCTCTAAGATATGGCGTCGAGATACCATGTTCTAGACTAAGCCCGGCGCAGCCAATAATTCCCCAGTCAGATCTCATACTGGAAAATGATTGTTTTGCGATATCGCCACTCATAATTAAATGATCATTAACGATATCGCCACCACTCATTAGCAAAGTAGCTTTGTCGTTTTCTGAAATGTAATCAGCAGCATGAAGATTGTTAGTCATAATATAGATCTTTTTTTGCAACAGCTTGGGCAATGACTTCAAAGCTGTTGAACTTGAATTCATAAACACGATCTCACCATCTTTAACAAATTTGGCGGCCTCGCTTCCGAGACTAGCATTGATTCGTTCAAGTGAGCTTTGGTTATCTTTTGATTTAGGCTCGATATACGTGATAATGCCCTTCTTTTGATTTATTTGTCCCCGAAGAGAAAGGGTGGAGCAGTCACGACGAATGGTCATCTCTGAGACATTTAATGCTTGGCTGAGTTCACTAATCGACATTTCTTTTTTTTCGCAAAGAAAAGAGAGGATTTTTTCTTGCCGTTCTTGAATATTTTTGGTTGAATTTTTCATTTTTATCAGCATCCTATGATATAAAATCGTATCTTAACGTGATTATAACATATAAAGTGTTTCTATTATGGCTTATTTTTGCTAAAAAGGAAGTTGTTGTTTGAATATATGCGATTTTTATCTAATATAAAAGAAAAATAACATAAAAAATAAGAAATTAACTTATAACATGATTGTAAACGCTTTATATGAGTTTTAGGATAAAAGAGTAAAGAAATTATAACTTTAGCTTTTCCAAGGAGGAATTTAATTATGGCTTCAGTAAAGAACGTTAATGATGTAACTCCAGAAGCATTCGCTAAAGATAACTTCCCTGAATGGGGATCCTACCTTAACGAAACGATTGCCGACAAACAAGTGCCAGAAGGATCATTTGCAACTTGGTGGTTAGGATGCATGGGTTTCTGGCTTAAGACGCATGAAGGCACGAATATTGTCGTAGATATGTGGAATGGTACTGGCAAGCATACTCATGGCGATGGCAAGATGCGTAAAGGCCATCAAATGATGCGGATGGCCGGTGTTGAAGCACAGCAGCCAAACTTACGTAACCGTCCTTACGTAATCGATCCATTTTCTGTTAAGGATGTCGATGCACTTTGCGTAACGCACACGCACCACGACCACCTGGATATCTACACGGCAGCCTGTGTCAACAAGAATTGTCCAAACGCTAAATTTATCGGACCACAAGGCGTGGTTGATGAATGGCTGAGCTGGGGCATTCCTGAAGAAAAGACCATTGTAGTTAAACCTGGTGATGAGGTTAAGGTTGGGGCTGTGACGATCAAAGCATTGGAATCATTTGACCGAACTGAACTTGTTACAGAAGACGATCCTAACGTTAAGTTGGCAGGTACGATGCCTAAAGATATGAGCAAAATCGCCGTTAACTACCTGTTTGAAACTTCTGGTGGCAACCTGTATGATGCTGGTGATTCTCACTTCTCCAACACTTTTGTAAAGCATGGTAACGAAAACAAGATTGACGTTGCCTTTTGTGCTTATGGTGAAAATCCTCGCGGTATTACTGATAAGCTGGATGACTCTCAAGTACTGCGGATGGCTGAAGATCTTAACACTAAAGTCGTAATTCCAATGCACTGGGATATCTGGTCAAACTTCTTTACGGATCCTAAAGACATCATTGCACTTTGGGATCGCAAGAAGTACCGTCTGCAATACAAGTTCAAGCCATATATTCTTCAGGTCGGTGGTGAGTTCAACTATCCACAAGACAAGGACAAGTTTGAATACATGTACGACCGTGGCTTCCATGATGCGTTCAAGAACAGTCCAGATCTGCCATTCCCAGAACTGCTCTAAATTCATTTTAGCTAAAGAGTGGATGAATGACTTCAAAATCTAGTAGAAGAATTAATTAGCCCATTGTAAGGGTGGGTTGAGGAGGAATAAAAATGCTTCGTTATTTTTTGGAAAATGGGTTGATTAACATCACTGATAAGCATCCCCAAAACTGGGAAGAAGCGATTCGTATCAGTGGTGAGATCATGAAGAAGAATAACTTGGTAACGGATGAATATATTGACCAAGTGATTGCAGACGTTAAGAAGTATGGTCCATACATTGTAATCGTACCTGGCGTTGCAATGCCACACTCTTCAGCAGAAAACAGTGGCGTCTTAGGAACGGGAATTGGTTTTACGATCATGCCGAATACCGTTTCGTTTGAAGAAGGCAACCCCGAAAAAGATGCTCGCCTGTTCTTTATGCTGGCGGCCAAGGACCATGATACCCATGTTAAAAATATTTCCAAATTGGCAGACATGCTGATGGAAGATGGAATGGTGGAAGACTTAAAGAAAGTCAAGAACATGGATGATTACCATGAAGTCATGGCAAAGCACAACATGTGAGGTGAGCAGGTATGGATGCTGTATTAAAGTTCCTGATGGCGATTTGGACTTACTTCGCCCAAAATATCCTCCAACAGCCAGCGTTTATGATCGGTCTGATCGTCCTGGTTGGTTATCTTTTGGAAAAGAAGAAGTGGTATGAAGTTATTTCCGGCTTTTTGAAGGCCACGGTCGGATACTTCATCTTGGTAGCGGGTTCTAATGGTTTGGTTCAATCATTTCGACCAATCATTGTTGGCTTAAAAGATCGTTTTCACCTTCACGCAATGGTTATCGACCCTTACTTCGGTCAAAACGCCGTAACCGTTGGGATCATGAAACGATTCGGTCGCTCTTTTGCCGACACGATGCTCCTATTGTTGTTTGCCTACATTATTAATATCTTGCTGGTTCGTTTCCAAAAATATACGAAGTTGCGTTCGGTTTTTACAACTGGTAATGTCCAAGTGCAACAAGCTGCGACGGCATTCTGGTTGTTCCTCTTCTGTTTCCCTCACATGGGGCGGCTGCCGATCCTGATTGTAATGAGTATCGTTCTGGGGCTGTACTGGGCAGTTGGTTCGAACTTGACTGTTGGGATTACCCAAGAATTAACGGATGGTGCTGACTTTGCAATTGCTCACCAACAAATGTTTGGGATTTTCTTCTTTGCAAAATTATCTGAATGGCTGTCCAAACGAGCAGCTAAGAAGGGTAAAAAAGTTGAAGCAAAGCGTTTGGAAGACATCGAACTCCCTGGATTCCTCTCGATGTTCAACGACAATATGGTTTCAACTTCAATTTTGATGCTTTTCTTCTTTGGAATTATCTTGGTGGTTTTAGGACCAACCTACTTGATTCACGCAGGATTTATGGAAAAAGGGCAAAGTTTCTTCTTCTACATTCTGCAGACTTCACTGATGTTTGCTGTTTATCTTGCTATTCTGCAGCTTGGGGTTCGGACTTTCGTTAACGAATTAACGGAATCATTTACCGGGATTTCAGACCGTTGGCTGCCAGGTTCGGTTCCAGGTATCGACGTAGCTGCTGTACTTGGTTTTGGTTCACCAAATGCTGCTACTATTGGTTTTATGTTTGGTGCGCTTGGACAATTCTTAATGATTGGATTGCTGCTGATTATGCATTCGCCAACGATCGTGGTAGCTGGATTCATACCTCTGTTCTTTGACAACGCTGCAATCGGGGTCTACTGCAACAACCGTGGCGGGTACAAGTATGCGATGATCTGTCCATTTATTAGTGGACTGATTCAAGTTGCCGGTTCAGCTTTTATTGCAACCTGGGTCGGAATGGCTTCTTACGGTGGATACCTTGGTATGTTCGACTGGGCAACGGTATGGCCATTCTTTACAGTAATTATGAAGTACCTTGGCTACGTAGGTATTGCGGTGGTTGCTTTGATCTTGATCATCATTCCTCAGCTTCAATATCGTGCAGACCCAGAAGGATACTTCTTGGTTACGAAGGACTATGAAGCATGGAAGAAGCTACATGGTAAGAGCGATGCTGAATAATTAAAAATAATAATACTAAAGATTAGCTGAATGATTACAAGCTTGACTGCTTGAGGAGGAAAATTATGAAAGTTTTGACTGCGTGTGCAAATGGTTCTGGTACTAGTTTGATGCTGATGCGTACTGCTAAGAAAACATTGGAGAAGATGGGGTTTAACATTACTCAGTGCGACCACACCTCTGTTTCTGAGGCAAAGGGAACTGCTCGCAACTACGATGTTGTATTCACGTCTTTGCCGTTTGTAAAGATGTTTAAGGATGTTACAGATCGTGGTGGCGAGGTCATTGGAATCAAAAATGTTATGTCACAACAAGAGGTCGAAGAAAAGGTCAAGGCTTCTGATCTGGAAAAGAAGTTCCTTAACAAGTAATCAACGGTTAAAAGGAGTCTTAAGATATGTCAATGCCAAAATTGCAAGTAGCATTAGATACTGATGATTTGCCAACTGCTATCAATGTAGCGCGTCAAGTTGTGGATGTTGTAGATGTTGTAGAAGCAGGTACGTTGCTGATTTATCAAGAAGGGATGAAAGCAGTTAAGTCACTTCGAGCTCTTGCCCCTGACAAGATTCTGCTCGCGGACTGTAAGACAGCAGATGCGGGCGGGCATGTCGGTCATGTCTGCAAAGAAGCTGGTGCAGACTGGATGACCTGTATCTGTGCCGCAACGACGCCAACGATGGCTAATGCACAAAAAGAAATTGAAGTTCAAGTTGAGCTGTATGGAAACTGGACTGAAGAACAGGCTCAAGAGTGGTTGGACAATGGTATTCATCAAGTTGTCTATCATCAAAGTCGTGATGCCAAGTTTGCCGGTCAAACCTGGGGTGAACATGATCTGAATGAAGTCAAGAAATTGATTGATATGGGCTTTAAGGTTTCCGTAACTGGTGGTGTTAAGCCAGATGTCTTGAAGCTTTTCAATGGAGTTGACGTATACACTTTCATCGCGGGTCGTGCGATTACTCAAGCCAAGGATCCACACGCAGCGGCACAAGAATTTAAAGACGAGATCAACTGCATCTGGAGCTAATTACATCTAAACACTTCTTGGGCTGACATTGCCCAGGTTCACTCTCTTTTGCATGAAAAGCGATGGATGGCACACGAGATGTGTAAATCCATCGCTTTTTACTATCTAGAAATTGATTGAATGGAGAAATCGATATGTTATGTACTGTTAAAGGAATTGCCGCCAGTGACGGTATTGGAATTGCTAAAGCATACACGCTTGCGGAACCTGATTTAAGTTTTGAAAAAAAGGAGATTGACAATCCGGCTGCAGAATATCAGCGGATTGAGGATGCTTTTGATCAGTCAATCTCGGAATTGGCTGCCATCAAGCAGAACGCCAAGAACCGTTTGAGCGATGAAGAACTGGAAGTCTTTGACGCGCACATCGCCATTCTGTCCGACCCAGAAATGAAGAGTCAGATCAAAGATGAAATTGAAAGTCAGCACGTTTCCGCCGAAGAAGCCATGACGGACGTGACGACCAATTTTGCCAACGTCCTGGCCGCTATGACTGACAACAAGTACATGCAGGAACGGGCCGCTGACGTTAAAGACGTTGCCAAGCGGGCCCTGAGTCATCTGCTGGGCAAGCAGCTGCCAGACATTGCCTCTATCAGCGAACCGGTCGTAATCATTGCCAAGGAGATTACGCCATCCGATACCTCGCAGATGGATGCCAAGTTCGTCAAGGGATTGGCAACCGATCTGGGCGGCCGGACCAGTCACGCGGCCATCATGGCGCGGACATTGCGGATTCCGGCTGTGGTTGGTGCCGAAGACGTCACGAGCGCGATCAAGAGTGGTGATATGGTCATCGTGGATGGCCTGCATGGCGACATCATCGTTAATCCAAGCCAGGCTGAGATCGATGAGTACCAAAAGAAGGCCACGGCATTTGAAAAAGAGCGTGCCGAATGGGCCAAATTAGTGGACGCCCCATCCGTTTCAAAAGACGGCAAGCACTTTGAGATCGCGGCCAACATTGGGACTCCCGATGACGTGGCGGATGCCGTTAAGCAGGGTGCCGATGGAGTCGGTCTGTTTAGGTCCGAGTTCCTGTATATGAGCAGTGATCATCTCCCAACCGAAGACGAACAGTTTGAAGCCTACAAAAAAGCAGTCGTGGGCATGCAAGGCAAGCCGGTTGTCGTGCGGACGCTGGACATTGGGGGCGACAAGCCGCTGAACTACCTGCCGCTGCCTGAAGAGATGAACCCATTCTTGGGCTATCGGGCCATTCGAATCTGCCTGCACCGGCCTGACATCTTCAAGACGCAGTTACGCGCCTTGATTCGGGCCTCAGAATTTGGTCCGGTTGAGATCATGTTCCCAATGATTGCGACCCTAGCCGAACTGCGCCAGGCCAAGGCAATCTATCAGGAATGCAAGGATGAGCTGCAAAAGGATCACCCTGGCCTGGGCGACAATGTTAAGATCGGGATGATGATTGAAGTGCCATTAGCGGCTTTGTATGCCGATCAATTGGCTAAGGAAGTCGACTTCTTCAGTATCGGGACCAACGATCTGATTCAGTACTGCTTTGCGGCTGACCGAGGCAACGACGCGGTATCCTATCTGTATCAGCCACTTAATCCGGCCTTTTTGCGGCTGATCAAGCACGTGATTGACGCCGCTCACGCCAACAACACCAAGGCGGCGATGTGTGGCGAAATGGCTGGTGATCAGCTGGCTATGCCATTATTGCTGGGCATGGGACTGGATGAGTATTCCATGAGTGCCAGCTCGATTCTGCGGACGCGGAGCATGATGAAGAATCTGGACACCAAGGAATGTGCCAAGTGGGCCAACGACGCCATCAATCTGTGCTACACGGCTGATGAAGTGGAAAAGATGGTTAAGACGCGCCTTGGAATGAATTGATCATCGTTAAGTTAAATTGAAAATATATCACTAAAATCATTAGGCAGCCAGTCTTTTGCAAGTTGATGCAGAGTCTGGCTGCCTTTGGTATTGATAGAAGCGATTCCTAGATATCTGAAAGAAAAAGCACTGTTTTGGCTTGTGTCGAAAACAGTGCAGTTATCATGATTATATATTTAACAGATCAGCAGGCTGGTGAAGCAAAAAGTCACCGTCCATAATCTTTTCAGGAGTGGCGGCACCATATAATGCTGCGGCAAACTTAACTCCAGCGGCATGCGCGGCTTTTTCATCATTGACTGTGTCACCAACGTAGACGGCGGTTTCTGGGTCGCCGTGCATTTGGCTTAAAGCAGCTAAAACAGGATCTGGATCTGGTTTATGGCGATCGGTATCATTTGAGGTGATAACAATGTCAAACAAGTTGGCAAAAGTAAATAGATTGGCAAAATGATTGTCATACTCGTCACGCAATTTGGAAGTGGCAATTGCTATCTGAGTGTCGGGACGTTGGGATAGTTCCAGAAGCGTTTCTGGAATTCCTTCAAACACTTTAACGCGATCTTCTCTTTGATAAGCCAGTTTGAACCATTCCTGCTGCATTTGGCGACGCATTTTTTCATCGGCGACGCCAGCAATCTTTAAAGCATCCAAACCGGTAATGCCAAATAAATCATGCTTTTTCTGTTCTACCTCGGCAGGATCTGTATGAAAGCCGTACTTCTCTAAAATTTCAATCATTGCCGGCATATACATGTCAATCGTATTGATCAGGGTACCATCAATGTCGAAAATGTAGTTTTTAATCATAAAAAATAAAATCCTCCTGTATGTGGACCATACCTCAACGCCTTAATTGTACCGCAAATCTCTTTATGAAAATATTGAAAAATGCGCTACCTGGCTTTGCCAAGGTAACGCGAGAGAAGCTCTATTATAAAAGTTCTATTAGTTAACGCCAACGATGCCGAAACCGCCGTCCCAGCCGATTTTTTCACTGGCTGCCAGAGTCAGCTGCAAAAAGCCAAGTGATTCCAGCTCACGAGCCCGCTTGAGCTTACCAGCATCCAATACCCGCAAAGCACTGTCTGCTAAGGCTGCCTTAAAGGTTTCCTTGGCATCTTCATCGTCGCCAGCGACCAAAACCGTTGTTGGCAGATCACCAATTTTGCCGCTTTGAAGCGTAGCTGCGAAAGTAGTGTTGAAAGCCTTCAGTACCGTACTTGCCGGCAGCAGTTTCTGCAGTTGTTGCGCTGCTGAGCTGTCAGCTGGCACTACCAGTTCGTCAAAAGTTTCAAAATTCAATGGGTTAGTGATGTCAACAACGATTTTACCAGCCAGCTTGGTTTGGTACTGCTTGGCAAGTGCTACCAATGCTGGATATGGAACGGCCATAATTACGATGTCGCCGAGGCGTTCAGCAGTGTCTTTTGAGCCATAGTATTGAACGTCATTGCCAGCATCGGCAAAGTTTTTACCGATTGCTTGTCCCATGTTACCTTTACCAAAAATTGTGATTTCCATTTTTTTGTCCTCCTGGTTCTAAAAGCTGTTTTCTTATATCATTGTAGATTATAATAAGACTAAATCTTACTTTTAGTAAGTACCAACTTTTAAGTTCGCTACGCACCAATTGGTAGGAATTGTGAAATCCTTTAAATAAAGGAGGAATTAAATTTGACGAAAAAATTAGCTCAAGATGGCAGCTGTCCAGTCGCGACCACTCTTTCACTGTTGAATAGTCAGTGGAAGATTCTGATTATGCGAGAACTACTGATGCATTCAAGCGAAAGATATAGTGAGCTGCAGCGCAACGTTGTTGGTATCAGTCAAAAGATGCTAACACAAAGTCTTCATGAGATGACGGCTGATGGAATCGTACAAAGGCAGGTCTTTCCCGAAGTACCGCCACACGTTGAATACAGCTTGACCAGTCTTAGACAAAGCATGGATCCGATCTTAAAAGCAATTCATAGTTGGGGCAATCAGTATCTGGCCAGTCATCCCGAAAAAAACAAGACGAATAAACAGCCGGAAAATGATTTTGCGCAAAAACGACCATAGTCAAAAAACGCTCTGCTTAAATCTTTAGGCAGAGCATTTTGATTATTTATTGAAAGTGTCAGATTCGACTTCACGAATAAAGTCAGCCAAGTGCTTGTAGTAGACGTCAGGGTTGTCAATCATATGGTGATGACCCCCATTTGGCGTGGTAACCAGTTTGGCATTTGGAATTTCTTTTTCCATAGTCTTGGCAGTATCCAAAGGCATGGTTTCGTGTTCCCCGAACGTCAGCAAGGTTGGTACCTTGATGTTCTTTAATTGGTCGCGGAAGTGCCAGTCTTTGAGCTTGCCGGTAATCACAAACTCGTTATCACCCTGGAAGACGTTGTAGACAGCTGTACCGCCAAGATCCTTGACGTGGTAAAGCTTGGATGGCTGCTTGCGGTCGACGAAGTTTTCGTTAAGGACCTGCACGTCGGCTTGGTAGCGATCGTTGTCATAGTCGTTGTTCTTTTCGCATTCCTTCATGAAGGCAACTTCTTCAGCGGGCAAGACGTCTTCGCGAACCTTGTTGACATGGGCAACATATTCGTCGATTTCGTCAACCATTGAGGAGATGATGGCGCCCTTCAAGTGTTGACCGTATTTAACGGCATATTCTTGAACCAGCAGTCCGCCCCAGCTTTGGCCAATCAAGTAGAAATTATCAATCCCTAGCTTTTGCCGTACTTCTTCGACTTCATCCAAAAAGTACTCATAAGTCAGGTATTTGTCGGCAATCTTAGGATCAGAATAGTCTGGCTGATCAGAATACAAAGAGCCTAATTGGTCATACATGTGAACTTGAACGTTAAGTCCCTGCTTCTTTAATTGATCGGCAGCATCTTCCCAGTATTCATGATTGCCGCCAGGGCCACCATGCAGCGCCAGCAGATGAATGTCACCTTCACCTTGCGTGTTGGTCCATAAATGATAACCGTTATCAAGGGTTAAAATCGTTGTACCTTGTTTCAAAATCGTCAACTCCCATTCTCTCAGATATAAACGCTAAATTAATAGTTTAAAGACTATTTTACGTTTTTTATTAGATAACGTAAACCAAAAACACTGCCACTTTGGCAAATGTGACAGAAAATCTATCATAATTTTTCAAAATCAGGCAAAAACAGTGCCGAATTTTCAGTCATGATTTGATAATTGATTTTTTCGTTGCCACGCAGCGTCATTTCATAGTCGGTACCGCAGATCACCAGCCGCAATTGATGCCCCCTTAGCAGTCGATGGAAAACGGGCTGCAGCGATAAAGTGAGATCCACGAATTCATTCGGGTAGAGTGGCTCAGTGACGGCGGAATCGTGGGGATTTTGCAGATTAATATGGCCATAAGCGATTACCTTATAAGGTGTTGACTCATTTTGCAGCTTGAATTCGCGCAGATCATCATATTTCCAGTGATAGCCCAGCGAAAGCCCATTACGGCTCAATAAGACGGGATTCTCAGCCAGACGCTTGGCCGATCCCTGGTCGATCAAAAAGACAGAGAGCAGGCCATGATCATTGTCACAAGCCGCTCTTAGTCTTACGGTTGGCGTGCCGCGCAACAGATAGTCATCAGTCAACGGCGCGGTCAGATAGCTGAGACTGAAGCGATTCTTCTCGCTTAGCAGAGCCTTTTTCCAATGAGCGGGATGAGCGCACCAATCCTGGTAGATCTCTGTCTGCCATTGATAATCGGTAAAGTCGCGAGTTGGCGTTACCAATGGCTCTTTTTCACTCAGCTTTTGGTGAGCATTGAGATAGAATTTGGCACTGTGATCTTCATCCCAATTTTGATAGGCCGTCCAGGTTTCTGGTGTGGCATTGTCTTGAACCAATACGGCCGGCAGCAGATCATCGGCATGATTGTCGATTTTCCAAAGCTTGTTGGAAAGCCAGAGATTCACCATGTCGGTAAAGTCCAGCGAGCGAAAGGCATTGATATAGATGTGCTGGCCTTGATGCAGGATCAGCTTGCTGTTGGCTGCATTTTTCTTCAAATCGTCATAAAGAGCTTTGACGTTGCTTGGCTTAACGTTGTCGTCATTGAGCCCATGGACCATCATAACGCTGGCTTTGATTTGATCGATCCGTTTGCGATAATTGCGGCGATCCCAAAAATCATTGTAATTACCGGTTTTTCGATCCATTGCCAGATTCATCTGGGCCAGATAGCGGTTATTGATTTTCTCAACCCGCCGATAGTCGCCAGGTCGCTTGGTACGGCTAAAGCATTCAGCTGCCAGCGTATCGGCATCCTCGCCTTGAAAACCACCCGCAGCTCTGACCAGACCATTTTCACGATAATAGTCATACCAACTGGAAATGGCGGCCTCACTGATAATGGCTTTGAGTCCCTTCACGCCAGTCGTTGCAACGGCAGTCGAAAGCGTTCCTAAGTAGGAGCGGCCTGTCATGGCTACATTGCCATTGCACCAATCGGCTTTGACAGCCAATCCGCTGGTACGATCGGAAAAAGCCGTGCGATCGCCATGCAGCCATTCAACCACGGCCTGCATTGATTCAACCTGTTCAGGCGAGCCACATGTCTGCAGACCATCAGAATCTCTGGTCCCAATTCCGGCACAATAGACGGAAGCAAAGCCGCGGGGCGCCAGATAGTCGTTTAACGTGTAGGCCGGCGTCTGACTAAAGGTTTCAGTAGCTTTTGAAGATCCTTTAATCGGTTGATGATGCGGATGATTATTAAAAGATGGTTCAACAGGGGATGCTTGGCCTGGTTCTTTATGGCTCAAAGTTTGATTAACGTTATGGGTTGCTTTTACGCCCCATTCATCATTGGTTCCCTGATTATAGGGGCTGGCGGTAAAGACGGCAGGCACCTTCAAGCCTTGATTAGATTCAGCGGGTCGCATGATTTCAACTTTTACCAAATCGGCTTGATCATCGAAATCAGTATCAACGTCGGTTTCAATATAGACAACCTCATAGATGAACTCGTGCGGATCAAAAACGGCGAGCGCTTTGCCGTTAAAAAAGAGCGGCTTTTGGTCAGCGGGCAGCGCTTGAGCCCATTTCAGCAAGCCCTGAGCCGTGAGTGCATCCAAGAGTGTCTGGCCATTTTTGGTATGCGTATTTAAAAGATCATAAAAAGCAGCAATCACGTCTGCGGTAGTCCATTGTTCAAAATGATGATGTAAAAGCTGCATTTGATCCATCCCAGCTAATGGATCAGTAATCGCAAAATCAATTGCTGGCTCAAATTCTAACAGCTGCAGGCCGACAAGATAGAAAACCTGGTCATTGAGTGGCTGAGCGCTTGCCAGCCAGTCATCCAAATTCAGCTCAGGCGTTGCCAAAATGTCTTGGCGCCAACGCTTTAATGCCGGTTCAGAAATGCAGCTGCAGTTGATTCTGTCTAGCAGCGTCTGCCACATTTGGTTGGGCTTAAGCGTGCTGCTCTCGTTATCTTTTAGAAGCTGGATAGTCTGGAGCTCATGGCATTGCTGTTCAAAAGGCAGACTCATCATGGCAAATTGATTGTTTTTCATTGGCAGAACCTCCCCAAATTACGCTAAGCGCTGATGCTTATTAATTAGTGAATATTTTATAACATTCTCACGTTTTCTGGGATGTGGCTCAGCAATTATTTGACACTAGCTGAATAATCGCTAACTTGGATGGTCGGAATTTTGCAAGTATGTCAGATCGACATGGTAATGATGACGGCCAGAAATACCACGGATTCCCAACGCCGATGTAATTTTTTAAATTATATTTGATTGGGATTAATTTCGTAATTTATGTGCAGAAGTTCATTAACGATAGTTGCAAACGCTTGGTTTTTATTTTTGCAAGTTAAAAAAACAAGGAAATACATGACATCGACAAAGACAATTATTTGTGACATTTTATACAAATTAATTGATCAAGCGCTTTCTTTAGTGATAAGATGAACCTATCACATATTTGGTTTGTATTTTGGAGGTAATGATATGTCTGAAGAAAAGCGTGTTGCTGTCGTTACTGGTGGAGACCGTGGGATTGGCCGCGGCATTACAGACCAGCTGCTTAAGGATGGCTATTATGTCGTAATCGCCAACCGCAATGAAGAAGCCGGTAAGAAAGCTGTTGAAGAATTGAACGCTCAAGGGTACGAAGGCAAAGTCGTATCCGTAGCCGGTGACGCATCCAAAAAAGAGAGTCACGAACGTTTCGTTAAGGCTGCCGTTGACAACTTTGGCCGTTTGGACACGTACGTAAACAATGCCGGAATTGCCCAGATCAAGCTGCTCAAGGATGAAACCGAGGCTGACATGGACGAGATTTTCCACATCAACGTCTACTCAGTACTGTTTGGGATGCAGGCAGCCGCTGCTCAATTCCGCAAGCAGGACGATGGCGACAAGATCCGCAAGATCATCAATGCCTCCAGTATTGCCGGCCACATTGCCTTTGACATGCTTGGCGCCTACTCCGCATCCAAGTTTGCCATTCGGGGCTTGACGCAGGCTGCCGCCAAGGAACTTGGTCGTGAGCACATTACGGTCAACGCCTACTGCCCAGGCATCGTTGGCACTGACATGTGGGACTACATCGATGAAAAGATGGTTGAAGCATGGGGCGGCAACAAGGGCGACTACCTTAAGAAGTACTCTGGCTCCATCACGCTGGGCCGGGTTGAAACGCCGGCTGACGTGGCCAACTATGTATCCTGGCTGGCATCGACCAAGTCCGACTACATGACTGGTCAAGCCGTTCAAATCGATGGCGGGATTCAATTTATCTAATTCCAGCCTTTTTAAACTGAATATTCAAAGTAAAGAGGTTGGGAAGAAACTATATTTTCAGATAAATTTTAGAAAATAGTAATATGAAAAATCGCTAGAAATCAACGTTTTCAGTAACGTGGTTTTTAGCGATTTTTAAGTTTTGAGACTTTTTTCCCAGCCTCTTTTGCGTGTTCAATTTTTTCTCTCCCTAAAATAAAGTTCTTACCGAAAAATCACTCATTTATAATCAGCTTTTATAGGATAACTCATCTTGAATGCAAAGTTATAAAAATAATAAAAACTTTTAAAAACATAAATCAACATTAAAATAATCAGTCAGTGGATGATTTGCCAAACCAGCATGTTCCACGTGAAACCTAATCGAATTAATTTGCTCTGAAAGGCGACAGATAAGTATCTTTCGGCGTATAATTGAGTTTGCTGTAATCGTGAAAAATTCGCGGAAATAAAAGATGAAAAGGAGAACATCGTGACCAATCAAGTAATTGAATTTCGGCATGTCAGTAAGCAGTATGATGATAACCTTGTGCTGCGCGACATCAACTTTACGATTGAGGCCGGTAAGTTCTACACGCTGCTAGGCCCTTCAGGATCAGGAAAGACTACGATCCTGCGAATTATTGCTGGTTTTGACGATGCTACCAGTGGCGACGTTATTTTTGACGGCCAGCGAATCAATGATATTCCTGCTAATCAACGACAAGTAAACACGGTCTTTCAAGACTATGCGCTTTTTCCACATATGAACGTTGCTGAAAACGTAGCGTTTGGCTTGAAAATCAAGCGGATCCCCAAAGAAGAGATTGCCAAGCGGGTACAAGATGCTTTGCATATGGTGCAGCTGGACGGCTATGGCGAACGTGAAATCACGGAAATGTCTGGTGGTCAGCGGCAACGGGTTGCAATTGCCCGTGCGATCGTCAATCGTCCGAAAGTGTTGCTTTTGGATGAGGCGCTCTCTGCCCTTGACCATAAGCTGCGGGTGGAGATGCAGGCTGAACTGCGGGCTTTGCAGCGTCGTTTGGGAATCACTTTTATCTTTGTCACGCATGACCAAGGTGAAGCACTGGCAATGAGTGACCAGATCTTCATTATCAATGATGGTATGATTCAGCAGAGCGGCACGCCGGTTGATATCTACGACGAACCGTTGAATCATTTTGTGGCTGATTTTATTGGCGAGAGCAATATTGTCCCAGGTATCATGAAGAAAGACTTTTTGGTCAATATCAATGGTCATGATTTCGAATGCGTTGATGCCGGTATGAAGCCGAATGAAAAGGTAGAAGCCGTCTTGCGTCCTGAAGATCTGGACATTACGACCGTTGATCAAGGAAAATTGGTTGCAACGGTCGATACGCAGCTGTTCCGGGGAGTTGACTATCAGATCATGGTTCATGACGAGGAAGGACACGAATGGAAGATCAATTCGATTCATAAAACGAAAGTGGGTGAAAAAGTCGGCATCACGTTTGATCCCGAAGACATCCACATCATGCGCTATCATGAAACCGAAGCGGCCTTTGATGCACGGTTGGACAGCTATGAAGGTGATGATGAGGAGGATGAACGTTGAAACAGCAAAAAATCTGGTTTGTCGTTCCCTATGCATTGTGGATTGTACTGTTTGTCGTGGCGCCGTTGGTCTTGATTCTTTATCAATCCTTTTTTAACATCAACGGCCAGTTCACGTTTGGCAACTATCAGAGCTACCTGACTTCCAATGTTTATTTAAGGATGACGTTCAATTCGGTCTGGTACGCGTTTTTGATCACGCTGATCACGCTTTTGATCAGCTATCCGGCAGCGTATGTGATCAACCGGTTGCCGAATCGTCAGTTTTGGCTGCTGCTGGTCATTTTGCCAACTTGGATCAACCTGCTTTTGAAGACCTATGCCTTTATCGGACTGTTTAGTCAAAACGGTTCGATCAATCAGTTTTTGCGGTTTGTCGGTCTGGGCAGCCACCAGATTCTGTTTACTGATGCCAGCTTTATTTTTGTCGCGGCCTACATTGAGATCCCGTTTATGATTCTGCCAATCTTTAACTCACTGGCCGAGATCGATTCTTCGTTGATCAATGCCAGTCGTGACCTGGGCGCCAGCTCTTGGCAGACGTTTATGCACGTTGAGCTGCCATTGACGATGCCTGGGGTTAAGGCCGGGGTACAGGCAGTCTTTATTCCATCGCTTTCCTTGTTCATGATTACGCGTCTGATTGGCGGCAATCGTGTAATTACTCTAGGGACGGCAATTGAAGAGCATTTCTTGACAACGCAGAACTGGGGCATGGGTTCAACGATTGGTGTGGTATTGATCATTGCCATGTTCATCGTAATGTTTGCAACTGGTGATCGGCAAAAGAAAAAGGGAGGTCGTGCTAAATGAAACATAAAATCAACTGGGGCGCGATCTATTTAGTAATCGTTTTTATTGTTTTATATTTGCCGATTCTTTATCTGGTTGGCTTTTCATTCAGTTCCGGCAAAACGATGGAAAAGTATCAAGGCTTTTCATGGACGCACTATCAGACGCTGTTTGAAGATACGCGAATGATTACCATTGTGATCAATACGCTGATCGTTGCCTTGCTGTCAGCGCTTTTGGCGACGATTATCGGAACGATGGGGGCGCTGGCGATTAAGCGAACCAAGAATGCCATGCGGAACACCCTGCTTTCGTTTAATAATGTTTTAATGGTTTCACCAGACGTTATTATTGGGGCCAGTTTCTTGATTCTGTTTACGGTGATTGGCATGAAGCTTGGTTTTTGGTCCGTTTTGCTCAGCCATATTGCTTTTTCGATTCCGATTGTGGTTTTGATGGTATTACCTAAAATCGATGAGTTGTCGCCAACGCTGCTGGATGCAGCCGCGGATCTAGGGGCCAGTCCATGGCAGTCATTGACGCGAGTAATGCTGCCGGCGATTGCTCCAGGGATCATGTCGGGATACTTTATGGCCTTTACCTACTCACTGGACGACTTTGCGGTAACTTTTTTTGTAACTGGCAATGGTTTTTCGACGCTGTCAGTTGAAATCTATTCCAGGGCGCGACAAGGCATTGACTTGGAGATCAACGCGCTTTCGACTTTGATGTTCTTGGTATCATTGGCGCTGGTAATCGGCTACTACTTTATCAGCAAGCATGGCAGCAGCCGCAAAAATCAGATCGTAACGGTTAAAGAAGGTGATGTCCAATGAAAAAACTGCTCAGCTTTGCCATTGGCATCCTGCTGCTGTGCGGCGCGCTGTTTGGGTGCAATAAGCTGCTAAACCAAAAAGCAAACGATGGCGGCAATAAAACCTTGACGATCTATAACTGGGGCGACTACATTGATCCCCAGCTGATTACCAAGTTCGAGCATGAGACCGGCTATCATGTCGATTATGAGACCTTTGACAGCAATGAGGCGATGCTGACCAAGATTCGCCAGGGTGGTACGCACTATGATATTGCCGTTCCAAGTGAATACACCATTCAGCGGATGAAAAAAGAACATCTGTTAGAGCCGATCGATCATCGTAAGTTGCCGAACCTTAAATATATCGATCCGCAGTTTTTAAACCTGTCGTTCGACCGGCATAATCGCTATTCAATTCCATATTTCTGGGGGACGTTGGGGATTGTTTATAATGATCAAAAAGTAAGTCGCAAAGATGTCTCGCATTGGCGCCAGCTCTGGTCACCAAAGCTCAAGAACAACATCATGATGATCGACAGTGCCCGTGATGCTATGGCAGTTGCACTGATTACTCAGCATCATTCCGTTAACACGACTAATAATAGGGAATTAAGAGAAGCCGCTGACAAGCTTGATCAGCTGACGCCTAACATCAAGGCTGTGATTGCTGATGAAATGAAGATGTACATGGAACAAAACGAAGCGGCGGTTGGCATTACCTATTCCGGTGAAGCCAGTGAGATGATTGATGCCAATTCACATCTGCATTACATTGTACCGAGCGAAGGCAGCAATATCTGGTTTGACAACATGGTGATTCCTAAAACAGCTAAAAACAAAAAAGCAGCCTATGCTTTCTTGAATTTTATGCTGGATCCCAAGAATGCCGCGCAAAATGCTGAATATATCGGCTACGCAACGCCAAACAAGGCCGCCAAAAAGTATTTGCCAAAGAGCGTTACCAGCAATCAGGCTTTCTATCCGCCAAAACAGACGATGAAGCATCTGCAGGTTTATCATGACTTGCCACTAAAAGATATTGGTATCTATAATGATCTGTTTTTGGAATTTAAGATGTTTAAAAAGTAACTAAAAAGCTGATCGAAAGTTTTCGATCAGCTTTTTGATTGATGATTATTCTTCAGTAGCCAACTTGCTGTGACGATAGCCATAGCCAAAGTATAGTACCAGACCGATCAAGAACCAGATACCGGCTCCAATCCAAGTATCAAGGGAAAGAAACGACATCATAAACAGGCAGGCACAGCCAGAAATGATTGGCAAGACAGGGAACCAGGGAACGCGGAAACCGCCTTGATTACCGATGTCCTTACGCTTGCGCAGTGGGATGATTCCAAATGAAACCAGCGTAAATGCCAACAGCGTACCAATATTAACCAGATCAGTCAAGCGATCCAGAGAAACCAGCCCACCCATGACGGCGATAATTGCGGCCACAATCCAAAGTGAGATCTTTGGCGTGCTAGTCTTGGCATCCAGTTTATGCAAAAATGATGGTAAAAGACCGTCACGACTGATGGAGTAGATTAAACGGGATGAAGAGTAAATCATGGTAAACATCATGGTGGCCATCCCAATCAAAGCACCAATTGAAAGCAGGGCAGCCAGCCAGTCTTGGTGAACGGCTTGCAGTGCAAAGGCAACTGGATTGGCAACGTCAAGTTTGGTGTATTTAACCATCCCCGTCAAGACGATTGAAACGCCCATATAGAGTACGGCCGCGACTAACAGTGTGCCGATGATTCCAATTGGCATGTTCTTTTGTGGATTTTTAACTTCGGCAGCCGAGCTTGAGATACAGTCAAAGCCCAAGAAGGCAAAGAAGACTGTCGTGGCTCCTTTGAAGACCCCATGCATGCCATATGGAAGGAATGGCTGGTAGTTGGCTTTCTTGATGAAGAAGGCGCCAACCACGATGAAGGCAACGATAATTGCAATCTTGATCGCAATGGCAATGTTATTGACGCGTACTGATGAAGTCATCCCAAATGAAAGCATCCAAGTAATCAGCAAAACGATAATAATTGCGACTATATTGACGTAGGTGCCATGCACAGGATCAAATGGACCGGACAGCGCCTTAGGAATGTTGATTCCACAGCTGGCCAGCAGTGAATTAAAGTAGGCTGCCCAACCGGTAGAGACTGAAGCGACCGCCAGCATATATTCCAAAACCAGTGCCCAGCCCATGATCCAGCCGATGAATTCACCGTAGACCACGTTACCATAAGAATAGGCGCTGCCGGCAACCGGCATGGCAGAAGAAAACTCAGCGTAACACATTCCCGCTAAAGCACAGACGACCGCTGCCGCCAAAAACGACAGTGAGACGCCAGGCCCCGCGTCGTTGGCTGCCACGGTCCCAGGTAAAATAAAGATCCCCGTCCCAATAACCGCACCAATCCCCATGGCCATCAAATCGCCAGCCGACAGCGACTTGACGAATTTGTTATCGGCTTTGAGGTAGCGTGAGAGGCTTTCTTTTCGAAAAAGATTTAAACTCATCCGACCTTAACCACCTTTGTTATAATATCCAATAGCTTAATAAATTTAAGTGATAGCTTATCATAGGCAAAGATAATGAGCAATAATTGCGAAATAATCATTGGATTTACCGAACAGAATAAGCCATAATGACATTAATAATCATAATGTTATAATCATTAAAAGTCAATTAGAAGAACATTAAGGAGGAGCTATAAATGGCGATTGAAAAGACCGCAGGAGCCGTTGTTTATCGGAAAAACGCCCAAGAAATCGAATATTTATTGTTGCAAAGTACAAACGAAGGCAATTTCTGGGGCTTTCCTAAAGGACACGTTGAAGGTGATGAAACGCTTTTAGAAACGGCACAGCGTGAAATCAAGGAAGAAACCAGTCTGGTTCTGCCAATTGATACCAGCTTTTCTGTCTATACTGAATATGACCTGCCTAATGGCAATCGTAAGCAAATGACGCTTTATACAGCCGCGCTGCCCAAAAATGAGGATCTGCATCTGCAGGCTGAAGAAATCAAGAATGCCGGCTGGTTCAACTATCAAGATGCTCGCCAGCGTTTAACCTATGACAACCTTAAAGAATTGTTGGATCAGGTTAATGCTCATTTAACGCAGGCATGATGGATCAACAGCATAAGGTTTTTGTAATTACTGGCGCGGCGGGAACCGGTAAAACGACGGTGGCCGACTATTTAAGGAAAAAATACGATATGGCCAAGGTAATTACGCATACGACACGCTTGCCGCGGGCCAATGAAAAAGATGGCATCGACTATTATTTTGAGACGCGCTCCTCAATGAAAAAGCGGCATTTATTGGAAGTAGTTGAATATGATCATCATCTGTATGGCTCTTCAATTGAGGGCCTGGAAAACGGCTGGCGGCATCATCAATTTGACGTGATTGTTTTAGACACCAAAGGAGCGCTGACATACCGAGCCAAGTTGGGCGATCAAGCCGTCGTAATCTTTTTGACGGTCAGTCATCCGCAACAACTTTTTGAGCGCCTGCATACCAGAGGCGATCATCCAGCTGCGATTGAGTCGCGAATCAACAGTTGCGAATATCAGCGTGATCTGTCGCTGCCACAAGAGTTGAAAGGCCAGGCAATTGAGCTTGTCAATGATGATTGGTCAGTGACGCAGCAAAAACTGGATCAGTTGCTTAGCCGATACATTTGAAAATAAATGTGCTAAAATCATAATTTCAAAAAGGACGGATGAAAAAATGACGGATCCTAAAGCACAAGCCATGGCAATCCTGCAGAAAAATCATCTGCGTGTCACTAAGCAGCGAAAAACGCTGATTGATTTGCTGGTTGCCTATCCGGATCGCTATGTCAGTGTTACGGAGATTGACAGGCATATGCGCCAGGCGTTTCCTGGTGCCAGCCATAACACGGTCTATCGCAATCTGGAAGAGTTTCAAGAAATCGGCCTGGTTGAATTAAGTTCGCAGTCTGGCGGCATGGTGGTTAAGTATCGCTGTGACGAATCGCATCATCATCACTTTATCTGTCAGCGCTGCGGTCGGGTGCAAGAGATTCAGCTGCCAACGATTGATTGGGACTTTTTGACTCAGCAGCTGCCCGGCGCCGAGATTACGGGACATAGTTTTGAGCTGTATGGATTATGTGCTCAGTGTCGTCAGCTGTCTTCGCATTAAATTCATCAATTCTTATTTTTTTCGCAAACTCTCACTGGCAATTTTTGCGCTAAGATAGAGAGCAGACGACAAAAGGAGAGAGAAGTAATGAAAACACCACCGTTTGTGACGCCATTTGCGCTGGTTTCATTGGTTTTGGCGTTAGGTGCTACCAACGTGGTGGTCAACAAAACCACCAATACCAGTGAAGGGGCTAAGATTGTCAGCACCTCATCAACTAGTCAGAGTACTAGCCAAAAAGATGACCAAGACAGCAGTCATAGCAGTGATCGCAAAAAACCAAGCAGTGAAAGCGATTCTGATGTACAAAGCATTCATCAGACCAGCAGCGTTGATGAGGAGTCAACGACCAAGACCTCATCAGCTAAAACAACCGACAATAATACGGATAATGGTACGACTGCTGGCGCTGGTACTACCAGCTCGTCAACCAATACCACCAGTCAGACTACCGGTACGACAACTGATAATTCGACTGGTACCAATTCGACGACTGGCACGACGACAACCACGACTGACGCCAATCAATAAGGGGGATCGCGACAGTGCTTAGTTTTTTAGACATGATCAACCATTGGCTGGGATATTTTAATATCAATGCCAAGCTGAAGAATCGAATCTACATTATCATTGCCTTTTTGGGTGATCTGTACCTAATCTACGTTACCACGCGCCTGTTGATCAACCATGCATGGGTGCGGGGCCTGCTATACTGCCTGGCCGTGATTGTGATTACCTATTGTCTGTACATCAACGCGGTTTACTACTACTTGGACCGCAACTCAAGGTTTGACTTTTTGTCGCCTTGGCTTTCAAAGATTACCGGGGTCGTTCCCACTGCTGACGATGCCAAGCCAAAGCGTAATGCTCACGCCATCAACAATGCGCCAAATGGCTACTTCACCAATCAAGATATTATTCCAGCCCAGGTAGAGGTTGATGATCATGAGCAGCGCAATTTGCAGCGTGTCGTGCAAGAACTGCTGGATGACGGATTTTTTACCGCGGATTATGATGGCTTAAGCGACAGTCAGATCGTAGCTGAAACTGCAGCGGGCGAACCGGTCTATGCGCTTGACTCGCAACAGACGCCGCCTTATTTTGAACTCTACCATGATAAGCATCTGCGGCGAATTGAGATTTACATGGGCTTGAACCAAATGGAAAAGCTGGCAGTTGGTCATATTGCCAAAGTTGGTTTGACGGATATTCACACTGCCCACGAGCAATACGAGCTCTATTTAGCCAACCTGTTTGTGACGGGAGGACCGCATAAGATTGCCGGGCGCAATGGCTCAACGATCTTAATGGATGGTCAGTATGGCTTGGTTGCCAACGTTGCCTATCGCGATCGAGAAAAACGCTAAAATCAAAAACTGTTGATTAGTCATGCTAACCAACAGCTTTTTTGATGCATTGATGATTTTGATAAGGTAGGCAGTGGGCTATTCGTTGATCCAGTCCAAGATCTTAAACATGGTCGCGGCATTTTCTTTAGGCACCGGATGAGCCATGATCTCAGCTGGTGTCTGATTTAGAATCGAACCTGCCGCGTAGTCGCCGTCATTGACCACGATCTCGCGTACGTTATCGGCTAGCGGCTCAAAGTGAAACTGCAGACCAACGACACGATGGCCATAGACAAAGCCCTGCTCACGTAAGCCATCTGAAGAAAAGAGTAGCTGACCGCCTTTGGGAATAGTAAACATCTGCTGATGCCAATGCAGAACAGTTAAGGTTTCAGGCAGGTCAGGAATTACGTCGCTTTTTTTATATACTGGCGCCCAACCGACTTCTTTTACGGGTGAATCCTTCACCGTGGCGCCCAAAGTCATGGCCAGCTGCTGTCCGCCAAAGCAGGCCCCAAACATTGGCTTGTCTTGGGCTAACAGTTCTTTGATCAATTGCCGCTCCTTTATAATCCAAGGCAGATTATCATTAGGACTCATGGGCCCGCCTAAGATGACCAGCATATCGGTTTCATCAGCCGTGGGCAGCTTGTTGAACTGGGCCGGATGATAAACGTAGATCTCGTGGCCGCGCTGGTGCGCCCATTCACTGATCACGCCGGGGCCTTCGTTGGGGGTGTGCTGCAAGATATTGATTCTCATTAATCGATCACTCCTTATCTAGACCCTATTCTATAGCAAAACCGACAGTCTGTCTTGCTGGCTGTCGGTTTTTAACTAAAATTCGATTGCGTAAACGATGCGGTGATGAGCTGGCTTGCCAGGACGCAGGGTAATGTCGCCAAATTCGGGATGGTGAGGCGTGTCAGAAAGCGTTTGAGCTTCCATTGCCAGCGCACACCATGAGGCACTTGGGCGGTTGAATTGGAGCGACTTGTCCATTCCATTGGCTGTGTACATCACCAGACCGTTGCGATCGGAGTACAGCTTCATCTTGCGGCCGCTGGCAGGGTCAGACAGTGTGGCAACTGGTTCGTGGTTGACAGTTGTGCTTGGTTCAACCTGCCAGATGTCATCAAAGCCGCCTTCCTTAGTACTCTTCATTTCGTTAAGCGCGTCGCCCAAACGGCGAGGAGTCTGGAAATCAAATGGCGTGCCGGCATTTACGAGCTTTTTGCCAGTTGGGATTTTTTCATCGTCAACGTCTAAGTGGAACTTGGAGTTAACTTGTAATACTTGATCTTCAATGGTTGCCACGTCAGAATCGCCAAGGTTGAAGTAGGTGTGAACGGTTGGATTGAATAGCGTGTTGGCATCCGTTTCGCCGTCCAGATCGATGACGACGCGGTTGTCATTGCTCAGTGAATAGGTAACCGTAAACTTCTCATTACCTGGGAAAGAGTCGATTTCAGGCGTCATGGTCTTGGTTAAGACGACTTTAACGGTATTTGGCGTCGTAACGGTTTTGGCTTCAAAGAACTGGTTTCCCAAACCGTTAGGACCACCATGAAGCGTATTGTCGTTTTCATTGGTATCAACGTGATATTCCTGACCATCGATCGTAAAATTGCCCTTGGCCAGACGTCCGGCAACTCGGCCAATCACGCGGTTGTTGCACATACCATTGTCGGTAAAGTGCTCAATGTCGGCTGCGCTCAGAACCAGATTAACGCGCTTGCCATCCTTGCCTGGGACAGAGATTTCCTGTAGCAGACCGGCATAGTTTAAAACACTGACCTGCATGTCTTGATCATTGACCAGCGTGTATTTTTTGACTTCTTGTCCTTCAAAAGTGCCAAAATTGCTTTCTTTAATTTCCATAATTAAATCCACCTCTTAAAAGCAAACGTTTTCATAAAAAGATTGTACCATATTCCGCTAGTTTGTGATTAAAAATACCAAAAATAAGACAAACTAAGCAAACATATTAATTGATCTGTCTTTTAAAAAGACTATAATACTAAGAAAGATATTTTGTATCATAAAGAAACGTTTTATAATCTAAGTATAATCTTAAAATAGAAAGGCCGATTTTAATGAAAATGAATCGAACAGTTCGAGATTTCCAAAACGCTCTGGAAAACTTGTTAAAGACCCATCAGTTTGGACATTTAACAATCGATCAAATCTGTAATGAGGCATTGTTGCACCGCAGCAGCTTTTATCGTTATTTTCATGATAAATATGATCTGCTGGAACAGACAATCAGTACGCGTTTGAATATTTTGATTGAGCAGTCGGATCGCAACGAGGATGAATTCATTGAGATCTTGATCAATTATGTCAGCGACAATCGGGAACTCTTCCGCAATCTGGCTGACAGCAGCTCGCAAAGCTCTTTGTATGGCGAGATTATGAAGATTGTCAGCGAGATTCTGCTGCAGCAGCGTCACGTTGCTGAAAATCAAGACACGATCGTTACGGCTTTGAGAAACTCAAAGAACCCAGAAATGCTGGCCTATATTTTAAGTGGTTCGATTCTGGGGGCCTTTTATTGGTGGCGGCAAAATAACTATGAGGTTCCGCAGCAAGACGTTATTGATTTTGTTAAGCAGTCAATGCACAATCTTTCGAATCAATTGGAACGCGATGGTTTAAACTAAACGCTTCAATCAAAAAATCTGACATCGATACAGTCGATGTCAGATTTTTTTAATTTTTAATAACGTAGCGTTCGAAACGGGCAAAATCCTGCGGTGACATCTCAACTTTGAGTCGTGTGCCATTGTTAAGATATTCAGTCTCTAAAATGTTGCAGTTTTCATTGATGTAGGAAACCGCTCGTCCATCGGCAAATGGAATCAGCAGCTCAGTCTGCACGTAGTCTTTGAAAAGATGACGACGCAAGGCCTGGACCAAGAGCTGAATGGATTCATCATCCTTGGCTGAGATAATAATCCGGTTGTCGCCTTCCATGACTGGATATTCAAACTCGGTCTGATCAGCTTTATTAAAGACATACAGCATTGGGATGTTTTCAATACCAATCTGTTTGAGCGTCTTTTCGGTCGTGCGCATCATGGCCTCATAATTAGGGTCGGAATAATCAATTACCTGAATTAAAAGATCAGCACTGGCAGCTTCTGCCAAGGTTGATTTAAAGGCTTCGATCAGATGGGTAGGCAGTTTGCTGACAAAACCAACCGTATCACTGAGCAAAAAGCGTTTTTGATCCGGCAGCGTTAATTGACGTACGCTGGTATCCAGAGTGGCAAAAAGCATGTTCTTTTCAAAAACCTGCTTTTCTTCAGAAACACCGAAACGACTGACCAGCTGATTCATAATAGTCGATTTGCCGGCATTGGTATAGCCGACCAAGGCAGCCGTTGGCGTATCGCTTTTTTCCCGCTTAGCCCGTTTGACGTCCTCAGATTTGGCGATTTCTTTGAGTTCAGCCCGCAAATGACTGATTTTATGGTTAATAGTCCGCCGATTCATTTCCAGCTTGGTTTCACCGGCACCACGGTTGGTAAAACCGGATCCGCCACCAGTCTGCTGGTCAAGTCGCTGGTTGGCAGCCGTCTGCAGCCGCGGCAATTGGTACTGAAGCTGGGCAATCTCGACTTGGATCTTGGCTTCACGGCTTTGCGCGCGCTTGGCAAAGATTTCCAAAATTAAGGCAGTGCGATCCAAAATACGCACACCGGTTTGATCAGCCAGGTTCTGCAGTTGACTTGGCGTCAGTTCATCGTTGGCAATCACCGTGGCAACTTCTTCAGCCTCGGCCAGATGACGTAATTCTTCGACCTTGCCAGAACCAAAGTAGGTTGCTGGATTAGGCCGATCCAAGGCTTGGTCCAAACGATCAATGACTTCCATTTGGTTGGCTTCGGCCAGGGCTGCCAATTCTTCCATGGAATATTCATAGTCTTCCTGGTCCGTGTTAAGGCCAATGATAATTACTGGTTCAGCACTTTGTATATTAGTGTCCATTAACAGAAAGTTCCCCCTTTTAGCAAGGTTTTATTCAGGCAAGCTTAGTTGGTTGTAAAAGACGATCTCGGTTTGATCTGGGGTCAAGGAAAGTTTGGTGATGCTGCCGTTTACAGGGGCATCGTTGGCGAGGCTCTTGTCTTTAGCATAGCGGCTGACGATTGAACGGATGGCAGCACCATGGGAAACAACGACTGCAGTGCTGCCATCAGGAAGGTTGCGCAGCCGGTCTAAGCCCTTGTCCATGCGCTGCCAGAATTCAGCATCATTTTCGGCCAGATGGAATGGGTCAGCTGCTTTGGTGATATCACGCGCCTTTTCAACGGAATACTTGCTGACCAGCTCGTCATAGGAACGGCAAAGCCCAATGTTCATGGAAGCCGTAGCCGTATCCTCGCCTTCGAAAAAGCCGAAAAAAACTTCGCGGAAGGATGAATCTGGTTCTGGATGAACGATCTTGGTAGGGTGACTGGCCGCCAGCAGTTCCGCGGTTTTAACCGTCCGCCGCATATCGCTGCAGAAAAGATAGTCAAAGTCAATCTTGGCTAAGGCCTTGCCCACACGCTTGCCGTCCTCAATACCTTTTTGGGTCAGTGGTGCGTCCGACCAGCCTTGATATTTGTGGAACAGGTTCAAGTAGGTCTGACCGTGCCGAACGAAATAAACATTTACTGCCAAGGGAAAAACCTCCATTATTCTGTACGTTGTTTAGTATTCAGTTTACCATTATTCCATGGTAAATTGTACGAAATTGCGTTAGAGGTTGCGTTCAATAATATGCCGACGGATCCGCTTGATGAGATTGAAAAAGATGGCGGGTAAAGATCCGCAGATGACCAGCCCCAGCAGCAGTGTTGAAAAATGGGCCTGCACGAATGGAATGCTGCCAAGATAATAACCGGCTAGCGCGCCCGAGACGACCCAGATGGCTACCCCCAAAACGTTTCCTAGCATAAACCGATCGAAACGGTATTTAGCAATTCCGGAAATCAATGGGACAAAGGTGCGGATTAATGGGACGAAACGCCCAAAGATGATTGCACGCAAACCGTACTTGCTAAAAAAGAGCTGGGCCTTTTCCATAGTGGGACCAGCCAACCGCCGCTTTAACCATGGCCATTTGATCAAACGAGTACCGATCAGATAGTTAAGCGTGTCGCCCAGTACGGCCGCAATGAAAAAGCCGGGTACTAAAATGCTCATTTTGACCTCGGCACCGTGCAAAGCAGCAAATGAAGCCGTGACAAAAATCAGCGACTGTCCTGGCAGCCAAGGAAAAACGACCAACCCAGTCTCCATAAAAATCAGGCCAAATAATATGACATAGGTCCAGCTGCCCAGCGAATTGAATAAAGGGAGGACAACTTGAGGAATATGCGTCAAAGCATATAAGAGCTGCGTCATTGCTTCCACCTTCAAATCAGCTTTTTGAGATCATTTTAGTATTTTCTGCTTCCTTAGACCAGACCAGTGGCTTTAAGTTAAGCAAACCTTATGCTGGCGAGCCTTAATAACGGAATCATGGTGCAAAAAATGTTATAATTCTAAGATTAGATTTTCAAGACAGGAAGGATGTTCAAGTTTGACAGAATCAATCCAACAATACGAACAGCATCATTTGGAGCATGTCGTTAAAGAAGTTCGCAAGGCTGAGGAAAAAGCCAGCGGCACGATTGAAAACGCCAAACGGGATGTGAAGGGCCTGAGCAAGCAGTTCAATGATATCCACATGAATACCACGACTTATTCGGGAATGATGGATACGGCCATGTCGGTTCGCGCCCAGCAGCAGATGCTTGATGAACGAGAAAACAGCTGGCAGCATGCCGCCGATCGTTTGAGTACGCTGAAACGCTTGGAAGCCAAACCTTACTTTGCCCGCATTGATTTTTTGGAAAAAGGCGCGCAAAAACCTGAAACTATTTATATTGGTCTGGCCTCGTTCTCTGATCGTCCGGACCACTTTCTGGTATATGATTGGCGGGCGCCGATTTCCTCAATCTACTACGATGGCAAGCTGGGACCGGTCACTTATGAAACCCCCGTTGGCAAGCAGGAAGTCGATGTCAGACTCAAGCGCCAGTTCCAGATTGAGGATGGCACGATCGTCACGCTTTATGACACGGATGAGGCAGTTACTGATCAGATGTTGCTGAGTGCTTTAGGAACCCATTCCAGCACCAAAATGAAGAGCATCGTAACGACGATTCAAAAAAAGCAAAACGAAATCATTCGGGATGCTAAAGATGAGTTGCTGTTTGTTCAAGGGGCCGCGGGTTCAGGTAAAACAGCCGCCGTACTGCAGCGCGTGGCGTGGCTGCTGTATCGCTATCGCGGTAATCTGACGGCCAGTCAGGTGGTTTTGTTCAGTCCCAACCAACTGTTCAACGACTATATTGACCAAGTACTGCCGGAACTGGGCGAGCACAATATGGTTCAAATGACCTACTTCCAATACGTTAATCGGCGGGTGCCAAGACTGCACGTTCAGACGCTGCAGCAGCGTTTTGAAAGCAGTCAGGCGGCCGTTGATCAAAACATCAATCGCCTATTGACGAGCCTAAGCAGCTTTAAAGCAGTTGGGGCCTATGCCAAGGCGCTTGGTCAGCGGGGACTGCGCTTTCGGAATCTGATGTTTCATGGCAAGCCGTTTTTTACCAAGGAACAAATCAAGACAATCTATTATTCATTCAATCGCAACTATAACCTGGGCAATCGTCTGGATGCGACCAAAGATGCGCTGGATCATCAGCTGAAAAGCCGAGTTGGTGGGGCCATGCGCTCAAAATGGGCAGAAGCAGCTGTTCAAAGCCTTAGCAAAGAGCAGATGGACGCAATGATGAATAATCGGCCGCGCGAGTTTGAATCAGACAAGCAGGAATACAACTTCTACGCTAAGCAGATTGTTTTAAAGGAGTTTGCACCGATTCACCGGGCAATTCGCCATAACATGTGGATCAATATCAATGCCCAGTATCTGCTGTTTTTAAAGGCCCTGCCAAAGATGGTTGATCTGCAGAAGTTTGATTTGACCGAGCAGCAGTGGGCGGCATTTATCGAAAAGACCACACAGAATCTAAAACAGCGACAAATCAGTGCTGCTGGGATCTCAATCTATCTTTACCTGTATGATCTGCTAACGGGCAAGCGCGGTGAACGTGATATTCGTTATGTCTTTGTCGATGAGGTTCAAGACTATGACGCTTTCCAGCTGGCTTATCTCAAGTTCAGCTTCCCCAATGCCCGCTTTACGCTGCTAGGAGACCTTAACCAGGCAATTTTTACGGGCGCCAACAGTCGGCAATTGCTGCGGCAGCTGGGCACGATGTTTGATCCAGAAAAGACAAAGGTAGTTCAATTAACCAAGTCATATCGCTCGACCAAGCAGATTACCGACTTTACCAAGCATCTTCTCAAAGATGGCGAAAAAATCGAGGCCTTTGAACGCCAGGGAGAACGGCCGACAATCTTCCAGCTGAAAGATCTAAACAGTGCCGTTTCTCAGGTCACAGCAGTACTAAGCGACTATCAAAAACAACATGACGCGGTTGCCATTATCGGCAAGACCTTGGCTGACAGTGAGCAGATTCATCAGCTGTTGATTAAGCAAGGCATCAAGGCAACCTTGATTCGTACCGAAAATCAGCGATTGGTTGATGGCGTGTTGGTCGTACCTTCATATCTGGCAAAAGGGCTTGAGTTTGACGCAGTGATCGTCTGGGATGCCAACGACCAGAAGTATCATGGCGACGGTGAGCGTCAGTTGCTCTACACGATCTGTTCGCGCGCGATGCATGCTTTGACAATCGTCAGCGTTGGCCGAGCCAGTCAGTTATTTGAAGCTGTGCCGAGCCGCGAATATGGGCTGATTGACCATTTGTCATAAAATCTTCAAAATTGATGATGCTACACGTGCTTGAAGCGCCAGTAAGCCGAGTTGATGACTGTAGATTAAGCCATGTCGCAAAAAAATTACAAACATTTGTTAAAAAACGTTGAATAATCGTAACGACTAGGGATCTTTTATTGTATGATACCTAATGTTGATATTTTTTGATG
Source organism: Limosilactobacillus mucosae (assembly GCF_046939755.1). Classification (GTDB taxonomy): domain Bacteria; phylum Bacillota; class Bacilli; order Lactobacillales; family Lactobacillaceae; genus Limosilactobacillus; species Limosilactobacillus mucosae_A. The sequence continues at coordinate 150,543 of NZ_JBKZAY010000001.1, read as the reverse complement.
GAGGAAAGATTATGAAAACAGCGTTGCAGAAGGTAAGACGTGGCTTGAACGCCAAGCTGGGCTTCTTTCTTCTCACGGTGCTCTTGTTTGCGATTAAGAGTTACTGGGCTTATAAAACCAAGTTCAACTTGGGGATTTCCGACGGTATGCAGCAGTTTTTGCTGGCGTTTAACACCTTGCCTGGGGCTCTGGTCTTTTTAGGCATCGCGCTTTATTTCCGCGGTCGGCTTTCATACTGGCTGATGATCCTGATTAATTTTCTGCTTTCGACCTGGCTGTTTGCCAATATTCTCTATTACCGAGAATTTTCCGATTTTATTACCTTTAACATCATCAAAGGTTCTGGAGCGGCATCAAACAACCTGGGCAAGAGTCTTATGGGCATCATCAAGCCAACCGACTTTTTGGTTTATGCTGATGTGATCATCTTGATCGTTCTGCTGGCTGCGCATTTTATTCGAATTGACATGCGCTACTTTAAGGTTCGCTATGCAATGACGATCACGATGATTGGCTTCGTGCTGTTTGGTGCTAATCTGGCCATGGCGGAAAAGGATCGTCCTCAGCTTTTGACGCGGACTTTTGACAACAACTACATCGTCAAATACTTGGGACTGCAAGCTTATACGATCTATGATGGTATCAAGACCACCCACAACAGTGCGGTTAAGGCGAAGGCCAACAGCAACGACATTAAGCCAGTCTTGAAGTTCTTAAAGAAAAACTATGCTTCGCCAAATATTGAATATTATGGTCAGGCAAAAGGCAAGAACATCATTATCATTCACTTGGAAAGCTTCCAGCAGTTTATGATTGACTACAAGTGGAAAGGCGAAGAGGTTACGCCTAACTTAAACAAGCTTTATCATGCCAGTGATACGATTTCGTTTGACAACTTCTTTAACCAGGTTGGTCAAGGGAAGACGGCCGATGCGGAATTAATGCTGGAAAACTCGTTGTATGGTCTGCCAGAAGGTTCGGCCATGGTTACTGATGGGACTACCAACACGTTCCAGTCAGCTCCAGCTCTGTTGGAACAAAAGCTGGGCTACAGTACGGCTTCATTCCATGGTGACGTGCCTAGTTTCTGGAACCGTGACAATGCCTACAAGAGCTTTGGCTACCAGTACTTCTTTAGCAAGGACTATCTGCCAAAGGTTAAGGATGAAGACATGGGTTATGGGGTCAAAGACAAGCTGTTCTTAAAAGAATCCGCGTACTATCTGGAACAGCTGCCACAGCCATTCTATGCTAAGCTGATTACGGTCTCAAACCACTATCCTTACATCATTGACAAAAAGAACACTTCAATCAAGTCATGGAATACCGGTGACAGTACGGTTGATCATTATGTCCAAACAGCTCGCTACCTGGATGAATCGGTCGGCGAACTGCTCAACTACCTGGATTCAACTGGTCTGCGCAAGAATACGATGCTGGTTTTATATGGTGACCATTATGGTATCTCCAACAACCATAAGGCGGCCATTGCTCAGATTCTTGGGAAGAAGTCAGTTGATAATTATGACCTGGCAATGTTCCAGAAAGTACCGTTCATGATCAACATGGAAGGCTTAAAGGGTGGCGTCAACCATACTTATGGTGGCGAGATTGACGTCTTGCCAACCATCGAGGATCTTTTGGGCATCAGTTCCAATAAATACGTTCAGTTTGGCCAGGATCTGCTTTCTAAGAACCGCAACCAGATCGTGCCGTTTAGAAATGGCGACTGGGTAACCAATAAGTACACTAAGTACAATGGGGACTACTACTACACCAGCAGCGGCAAAGAGATCAAGTCGCCAACCAAGGCCCAGAAAGCTGAGTTTGCCAAGATTCAAAAGTATGTCACGACGGATCTCGGTCTGTCGGATAAAGTCGTCAATGGCGACCTGCTGCGTTTCTACAAACTGAAAGGCTTTAAGACGGTCAATAAGAAGAACTACTCATACACGCTGAAGAATGGCTTGAAACAGCTTAAACAGGCGCAAAAGAAGAGCAAAACCAGCCTGAAGAGTCAAAATAATGACCAATCAACGCTGGATCAATACACGACCGATGCACCTGAATTAAAGGGCGTTACGCTGAAGTTCCCGACTAAATAACCAAAAAAGCTCAGTCGTTTAAATGGCTGGGCTTTTTGAGTAGGAATCTTTTAGCAGCAACTGATTGATGTCGTACTATAAGATTAGTCAACATCACGGCACGCGAGAAAAGATTACGATTAATTTTGTATTTGCGAACGTTTTCACCTAAGATTGTCGGTTGTGATAAAATTAAAGGAAATTTGATAAAAAAGGATTCAAAAAGATGGATGAATGGCTGAATTATGATCGTTTTGATCGTGAAACCTGGCATAGTTTTTTTCCATATGGCAAAACTTTCTTAACCCAGGAAAACCTTGATGATATTAAGTCGCTCAATGACCAGATTTCGCTGACAGATGTACGCGAGGTCTACTTGCCTTTAATTAAGCTGATCCAGCTGCAGTATCAAAACTACTTGCAGATGCAGCTGCAGAAGATGACCTTTTTGCGTAAACCCATGCGGCGAATACCTTATATTATTGGAATCGCTGGTTCAGTGGCAGTCGGCAAGAGTACTTCCGCGCGATTGCTGCAGATTTTGCTGAAACGTTTGATGCCAGATAAACAGGTTGAGTTGATTACCACTGATGGCTTCATCTACCCCAATTCAGAGTTGGAAAAGCGGGGGATCATGGCGCGCAAGGGATTTCCGGAAAGCTACGATATGGAAAAGCTGTTGACTTTTTTAAATGACGTCAATGCTGGTAAGGATTACGTGCAGGCGCCAATCTATTCGCATAGTATCTATGATATTATTCCTGACGAGTACCAGGTAATTGAAAAGCCAGACGTCTTAATCGTTGAGGGAATTAACGTCTTACAGCTGCCAACCACTCAGCGGATCTACGTCAGCGACTTTTTTGATTTCGCGATTTATATTGATGCCGAGCCGGAATTGATTGAACAATGGTACCTAGAACGGTTCGGCATGCTTTTGGACACGGCTTTTCAAGATCCAAGCAACTACTACTATCCTTATACCAAGGGCAATCGTCAACAAGCCTTTGCGATGGCGCGGGAAGTGTGGGATACGGTTGATCTGCCTAATCTGCGCGATTACATCTTGCCAACGCGTAATCGGGCTGATGTGATTCTGCATAAGGCCGAAAATCATCATATTGATCAGATTTATCTGCGTGAGGACTAAAGAACGCTATCCAAACCATAATGGCGAGACGGTGAAGACAATCTGTCAGCAGCATTGGATAGTTGGCTTGTGACTGGCTGACAAAGCTTGATGGCAAGGAACAGCAATGGCTTTGGTAGTTTGGCAATAGTAAGATGGTTAAGGTAAGCCGCGCCGATTTTTGACAATTGCCAGCTGAATTTACAATAAAAAGCAATTTTGATCCGATTAAAAAAGCGCTCCAGCAAGCAGGCTTGTTGGGGCGCTATTGTTTTGATCGCGGTACCGTGACTAGTTATCTATCAAAGTCGTAGTAATCTACTGTGTTTTATTTAGCTGTTTTGACGTACTGCGAGTGGACTGCCTGAGACTTTTGAAGCTGACGGTAAAATAGATATTGCCGTCTTTCCAATCAACACTTAGGCTGCCTTTGAAGTTTTTGACCAGGTTTTGGGCGATTGAAAGACCAATTCCAAAACCAGATTTTTTTTCATTGTTATGCGAGGTGTCATTGCGGTAGAACCGCTCAAAGAACTTATTGTAGTCAACGTTTTGACCCTCGGCATAGCTGTTGCCGACTTTCAGCAGCACGTTTTTGCCATGCTTGTCAGCACTGACGTTAACGAAGATCGTACCATTGGGATCACAGTATTTATTGGCATTATCCAATAGAATGCTGATCAGCTCATAGTAATAATTAGGATCAGCTTTAATTTTAAGACCAGGCTGCAGCTGATATTTAAGCTGGTGATTGGACTGAGCGATAACGGCCTTAAAGTTGTTGATGACTTTTTGTACTTCAGTCGCTGGATCGATTTCCTGCAGCTGCAGTTCGGGGCGCTCATCCAGCTTGGCTAATGAGATCATCAAATTGATCAGGTGCGTGAGCCGCTGAATCTGCTGCTTGTTGCTCTGGGTCCATTCGCTTTCGCCATTCATCATCTCTTCTAATTCAGTATTGGCCGAAATGATTGAAAGTGGCGTCTTCAATTCATGACCGGCATTGGTGATAAATTCTTTTTGCCGCTGCTCGGCTTCGATGACCGGCTTGATGGCCCGCTTTGATGACATGATCAGCACGAATTCAAACAAAATTAAACTTACGATGCCTAAGATGGTGCCTGAAAGTATCAGATCATGCGTGTTTTTGAAAATCATCGACTGGTCCAAAAAGACGATGCCAATCTGACCATTTTTCTTTTTGGCCATCTTATAGGCATAGCTGGTACCTTGATAACGGATTACGCCGCGCGATCGTCCACGCTGCTGAACGGTTTCCGCCAGATCGGCAATTGCATCTGGCGAGACCGTCAGGATATGAGAATTGTCAATCTTAATATTCTTGCCATCTTTGCTGATGTTGGCACTAAAATAGCGGTACTGAAACATTTCCTCGCGATTGAACCGCGAGCCCAACCGTTTTTTCGCCGCGGCATTGGCATTTTTGGTAGAAAGCTGACCATTATGCTGAGAAAGCAGGGTCAAAATATCATTCGTTTCGCGATGGGCATGGATGCTGGAAACTGAAACCATGCTGCCAATAATCGTAATCAAAACGACTACCAAGGCCGCCGTAGAAATAGCAATAAATTTGTTGCGGAGTCTTTGAATCATTGGCGTACCCCCTTTAAGCTGGTTGGCTTAACTGATAAGGACCTCCTTTTTGACCATCAATAGTGGTGCTTGATCCTACTGCCTGCAGTTTTTGCCTTAGATATGAGATGTAGATCCATACGTCTTCGGCATCGGCGTTTTCATCACGATCCCACGCCTGGTTCAGCAGCTGTTGCGTGGAGAGCTCTTTATCGGCATTCAAGATGAAATAACTGAGCAGACGAGTTTCCTTGCCTGAAAGACTCATTGAGTTGTGACTTGCTAAGCGCTGTTCGGCCTGATCAACTTTAAGATCGCCAAATGCCAGTACGTCGCTGTCATATTCTTCAGTCCTGCGTTCCAGCGAGCGCAGCCGCGCCAGCAGTTCCTTAAGTGAGAACGGCTTGGTTAAATAGTCGTCGGCTCCGGCATCAAGACCGGTTACTTTATCATCGATTTCGGCCATGGCAGTCAGCATAATGACATAGGTTCGGTCGCCGGTTGCACGGATCTCTTTAAGGGCCTCCAAACCGGTTTTGACGGGCATCATAATATCAAAAATCATGACGTCATAAGCATTGGCCTGAGCATGCTCAATTGCTTCTTGACCGGTGAAAACCGGATCGACGTCATAGCCGACACTCCTCATTGCCATGACCAGTACGCGGGAAAGCTGTTTTTCATCTTCAGCAAGCAGAATTTTCATAGAAAAATCCCCCTAATCATTTTCGTGGATAAGTTGACGGATCGTCTGCATCTGGACATCGCAGGCCGCCAGCTGATCGGCACAGCGGCGCAGTTCTTTGCCGATACGTTCTGGATTGTCAATGTTATGCTTATATTTCATTTCGTGTTCCAGACTGGCCCAGGAATCCATTGCGATCGTGCGCAGCTGAATTTCGACAAAATAATGACCAGGCGTCTGTCCATCAATATCCTGATATGGTGTCACGACGTCTAAAATCAGATGATAGCTGCGGTAGCCGTTTGGTTTGGCATTGGCAATATAGTCTTTTTCCTTGACGATGGTGCACCAGTCAGCATCACGTAAAAGATCGATGCAGCGGTAGACATCGTCGATGAAGTTGCAGACTACGCGAATGCCGACCGCGTCGCGACATTTGCGCAGGGCTGACTTGGGCGTTACTGGGTAGCCTTTGCGCTGGCATTTTTCAGTCATGCTGTCGTTGGCCTTAACCCGACCAATCAAGTGCTCATACAGCTTGGGATGACCGTTGGCAACCTGGGTGTTGCTTAACTGTTTGATCCGCTCGAGCACGTCGTTTAGAATCAGCGGCAGATTGTCGGCGCACGGACCGTAGATTTCCATTTCCATCATTCCTCAATTCTATAAAACGGATTGCTGATAATAATTAATGTTAACGCAAAATAGGTTTTAACTTAAGAAATAAAACTGAAGAATTATTAAAATAAACCTTAAGAAATAACCTGCTTGATCTTAGTCGGTTTGCGTCTGCTAAGTCTTGGTTAGCGATTGTCAGTTCGGATATTAAGCGGTTGCTTTGTTCTGAACCGGTTGATTTTGAATGAATTGTCCGTAAATGTGGTATGAGAATGCTAGTTTAGTGAAATATGTTAAGCAATATACGGTATAAAATCATCTTGAGGATTGACCTTGTTCGGTTTTACCCGTAAAATAGCCTTTAGATTTAATAACAATGATCTTTTACAAAAGGAGTGGAAACTAAGTGGCTAACGTCAATCTTGATGCATTCGACAAGATCCTCGTGCTCGACTTCGGTAGTCAGTACAACCAGCTGATTACGCGCCGGATTCGCGATTTTGGCATCTATTCCGAATTGCTCTCCCACAAGCTGAGCGCTGAAGAAATCAAAGAGATGCATCCCAAAGGCATCATTTTCTCTGGGGGTCCCAACAGTGTCTATGCAAAGGACGCCTTTAAGGTCGATCCAGAAATCTACAAGCTGGGCATTCCAATTTTGGGGATCTGCTACGGCATGCAGCTGATGTCTTACGATCTGGGCGGTAAAGTTGAACCAGCCGATGATTCTGAATATGGTCGAGCTGATATTGAAGTTATCGATGACGACGCGGTAATGTTTAAAGGCCTGCCAAAGAAGCAGTACGTCTGGATGAGCCATGGCGATCGCGTCGTTGAGGCGCCAGAAGGCTTTAAGGTCGTAGCTACCAGTAAAAACTGCCCAATCTCAGCCATCGCCAACGACGAAAAGAAGCTTTACGGCATTCAGTTCCACGCTGAGGTCCGCAACAGTCAATATGGTCTGGACATCTTGAAGAAATTTGCCTTTGACGTTTGTGGTGCAAAGGCGAACTGGTCAATGGACGACTTTATTGACATGCAGGTTGAAAGCATTCGTAAAGAAGTCGGCGACAAAAAGGTTATCCTTGGCCTTTCTGGTGGGGTTGACTCCAGTGTAACGGCTGTTTTGATCCACAAGGCAATTGGCGATCAATTAACCTGCATCTTTGTTGATCACGGCCTGCTGCGCAAAAACGAGGCTGATGAGGTAATGAATGCCTTGAGCCGCGACCTGGGCGTTAAGATCGTCAAGGTTGATGCTGCCGATCGTTTCTTAGGCAAACTGAAGGGCGTTTCCGATCCAGAGCAAAAGCGTAAGATCATTGGCAAGGAATTCGTGGAAGTCTTCAATGAAGAAGCCAAGAAGATGAAGGATGCTGAATATCTGGCGCAAGGTACGCTCTACACTGACGTTATCGAATCCGGTACCGACACGGCACAAACGATCAAGTCACACCATAATGTCGGTGGCCTGCCAAAGAAGCTCGGCTTTAAGCTGATCGAGCCATTGCGCAGTCTGTTTAAGGATGAGACTCGTGAACTGGGTGAAAAGCTTGGCATTCCTCATGATCTGGTTTGGCGTCAGCCATTCCCAGGTCCTGGTCTGGGGATCCGGGTATTGGGCGAAATTACGCCTGAAAAGCTGGAAATCGTACGCGAAAGTGACGCGATTCTGCGTGAAGAAATCAAGAAGGCCGGTCTGGATGAAGAAATCTGGCAATACTTTACGGTTCTGCCTGGCATTCGTTCCGTCGGCGTGATGGGTGACGGTCGGACCTACGACTACGCGGTTGGTATCCGAGCCGTAACCAGTATCGATGGAATGACGGCTGACTTTGCCAAGATTCCATGGGATGTCTTGCAAAAGATTTCGGTTCGCATCGTAAATGAGGTTGATCACGTTAACCGGATTCTTTACGATGTCACGAGTAAACCGCCTTCGACAATTGAATGGGAATAGGGATTGATTAAAGAGAAAAGTTGATATAACGGCATTTCTGCCAACCAATCTCACTCAAAACAAAAGCCCGGTGATTCACTGAAACGTGGTCATGGGGCTTTTTCTGTTGACTTTTTAGACAGCAGTGGGCAGAACAATTCCAAGATTATGGATAAGATCTTACGGCCAGCTCGTCTTTTGAAACGAAATGATCATTGGTTTGGGGATAGCGATGATTAAAAACCATCCTGAGCGCCCAAGCCGGCCAGCTCAGCAATGAAATAATGATTAAGGCATTGAGCCATAATGGCGCGGCGTAGCTTAAATAGGCAGTGTTATGCCCTGACTTTTGAGCGATCGTCGGCGAGCCAACCAAGGAACGCTTAAAATGAGTCATATTTTTGCCATTGACGATCAGTCGCGACTGATGGTAAGTGACGATTGGCAGTTGAATCTTTTCACCGCCATCAGCCTGCCAAGTCAGCTTTAAGCGGCCATGACTGACGGCTTGGATCTTGATCGCTGATTTTTGATCAACGACTGAAGCGCCATAGCTGTAGGCGACCTGCATAGCGTTGACATTGGCCTTGGTAGTGGCCAGGTAGTCAGGGACGCGTTTTTGCAGCTGTTTCAAAAATGTTTGGTAGTCGCTGGCATGCATGGCTTTTAAGACGTTTCGCTGGTCATTTTGATTGTTGTTTTTGCCGATTGATGTGGTTTTGCTGCTTAAAACGCGTGGCATAAAGCCAATCCGTGCTTTCTGATTGATGAACAGTCCAGCCTGAGCCAAGCAGACCAGCCAGATGACGCTTAAAACGCCAACGCTTAGCCGGCGCTGGTTAAAGAAGCGATTTTTACCTGGTAGGTTGCTGATCGTTTCAAAAGATCTTGCCAAGCCAACGATGAGCAACGGATAGGCCAGCATCGTCAAGCGAACGGGAAACTGCAGCAGGCGGCTGATGATGGGAAAATGGCTGACGATGATTGACCAGCAGAAGAATCGCGAGCTCATTCCCAAAAAGATGGCGCCCAGCAGTGTAACGATCAGATTCAAACGGTCATGACGCCAGTTCAAGATCGCCAACATCATCTGCAGAATCAAGATGCCCAGTAAAAAGACGGTAATCGTAGTATGCGTGTTGTTTAATGAGTCAAGGCGCAGCGTATTCTTTATAACGTCAAAATCAGCAGGCATGGCCAAGTGGTTGGTGAGGCTCAGATAAATCAGTGGAACCAGGGTGTTGGCCGTTAAAACGATGGCTGTCAAGACCGCCTTAACGGTATCAAGCAGCATTTGCGTTTTATCGTTGGCGATTTTTAAAGCGTACAGCCAGGCCGGAATCAGCACCAGCATGAATAAAAGCGCGCTCAGCAAATGGATCTCGATAGTCAGACTCATCAATAGAGCTAGCTTTTTCCAGCGAATGGGACGGTTGGCATCCGTGATCATGTCAAACGTGATCACCAGCAGGCAAGGCATCAGCATTGCTCCCAGGGCAGTGGTATTGTTCCCAATCTGCCAGCGCGGCATCCAGCCTACCGTCAGATAGAAGCTGGCCATCATTGCCGCGATGATGGGGCGGATACGGAGGCGTTTTAACAGCCGGTACATGCCAAAGCCACCGATTAGGTAGATAATGATGCTGGAGACGATCTGATATTGATACCAGCTGCGTACCAACAGCAGCAGGCTACCGTTTAGATAGGCAAACAGCGGGCCATAAACGACATTGACGATCCGACCGCTCTGGTTAAAGCCATAGATTGACTGAAACCAGCTGAAGTTTAAATGTTTCAGCTGTGAGTAGGTCTCATAAAAACGGTTATAGTGAAAAACGCTGTCGGCACCGACGATCCCATGTCCAGTAATCATTTGACCAGTCAGCAACAGGCCAATCGTTAGGATAATCAAGCCGGCCGCGCGATTGTTTTTGAAGATGTTTTTCATATTGTTGCTCGTTCCAATTGATTTAATCAGCAATTATAGCTGGAAATTTTGAAACAAGTGCGAACGTTGTCGGGCTTTTCGATTAACTTTAGCACGACTGCCTAACTAAAGGGCATTGGTTAGTTATGCTAAAATAGTTTTAGATTTTTAAGGACAGGTAAAAAACATGCATAACTTAATTTTTCTCGATGATCTGAATGGCTCGGATTTGGACCCATACGTAAGATTGAATGAAGCCCAGCTGTTTCATGCCCTGGAGCCCAACCCTGGCCTTTTTATCGCGGAAAGTCCCAAGGTAATCGAACGGGCCATGCGCGCTGGCTATCGACCGGCCTCGCTATTGGTAGAAGAGAAAGCCTTGGATCGCGACTTAGCAGATCTGGATCGTGAAATGGCGGCTAATCAGACCAGCGGCTTAGGTCAAACGCCAATTTACGTTGCCAATAGCCAACTGCTTCGCCAGCTGCCGGGTTATAACCTTTTGCGTGGGGCGCTGGCGGCGATGCATCGCGTTAAGCGTTTGGAGCTGGCTGACTTTTTGGCGACCATGCCGACTGAGCATCCCCGTATTGCCGTCCTTGAGAGTGTGGTCAACCCAGCTAACATTGGTGCGATTTTCCGGTCGGCGGCGGCTTTGGGGATTAATGGCGTCATCGTGACCAGCGACTCGGCAGATCCTTTTTATCGTCGTTCTTCGCGCGTGGCGATGGGCACCGTTTTTCAAGTGCCTTGGACCTATATTGATGCCAAAACCTGGCAGAATGGCGGTATCGAGCTGCTTCATCAGGCCGGATATCAGACGGCAGCCATGGCATTGCGGCATAATACCGTCAGCATTGATGATCCTAAGTTGGCAGCGGCGGACCGTCTGGCGATTATCATGGGTTCGGAAGGTCCGGGACTAAAGGAGTCAACGATCGAACAAAGTGATTTTACGATCAAGATTCCCATGGCCCCAGGAGTCGATTCTTTAAACGTCGCGGCAGCCTCGGCCCTAGCATTTTGGGAACTGGGCAATCGCGTTGCTGAATAGCGCGAAGGCATAAAAAAGCGTCCATTCATTTTTTGAATAGACGCTTTGAGTCTTAAAGGTCAATAATTTGATAGTCGAATCCTTGAGCTTTGATAAACTTCATCAGATCAGCCGCTGAAAGAAAAATAGTATGCGTGTTAATGTTGGGATGAAACGTCAATGGAATGTTTTCAGCCAGCATATCTTGATCAAAGTAGATCTGAATGTTGTGAGCCGAGTTGTTCATAATACCAAATGGCGAGACGATCCCAGCCTCAAGACCCAGCTGCTCTTCAATCTCATTGTCGTGAGCCATTGAGATGCGTTTAGCGCCGGTCAGTTCTTGAAACTCCTTAAAGTCCATACGTTTGGCATCGTCCATGATTACCAGGTAGAAGTTTTTATGCTTATCCTTTAGAAACATTGACTTGGTGCAGACACCGATTTTATCAGCGATATAGGCGTCGGCTTCTTCAGTGGTCGTAGCTGCGGGATGATCCACCATTTCGTATTTGATATCCAATTTTTGCAGCTCGGCAAGCAGTTCTTGGTAGGCGATTGCAGAACCCTTAGTCATTTGTGTCACCTCTTGAATGTTTATTACCATCATAATCGAATCAAGCAAGCGCTTCAATCAAAAAACAGTCACGGCTAAGTGCCATGACTGTTTTTGCGTTTAGATGATGTCGATGAATCTCGGCAGCTAGTCAGCCAGCTTACCGACTACCGTCAGCTTGCCCAAGACGCTTTCGCCATGAGGAGCATGGGCAATGGCCGCGGTAGCATCAGTGCCTGCTGTAACGCCATGGTGCTTGCCGCCTTGCCATGCTGATACCTCAGTTACGTCATAGACCGTGCCCTTAACGGCAACATAGGCCGGCTGACCATTTTGGCCATTGAATTGCTTTAATTCAGCTAAGGTAAATGTCTTTTCCATTAATGATTCCTCCTTGACGAGAAAACGATTGTAACTTGATAACTGAATTATATAAGAATCAATCTAAAAAAGCCAACCAACTGCCTGATAAAAACTACTCAATCTTAGCGAAGTGTCGGATTGGTTGCCAGGCGGCTTTTAAGATGACCCAGGCTAACAAGCCGCCGACAATGGCACTGATCGCAAAGCTAGGTACGAACAAGAAAAGTGATCCCTTGGCACCCATTAAGGCAGCTGCAATCGGATAGGCGGTTAGTGCGCCAATCAGTCCCGTGCCGATCAATTCTCCAATCGCTGCCAGCCAAATTTTGCCAAAGCGCTTGAACAGCCAACCACTGAGCCAGGCGCCAAAGATACTGCCAGGATAGGCCAAAATGGTGCCGGTTCCCAAAAGATTACGAACGGTTGAGGTCAATAGTGCCTGCACGACTGCCCATTCCGGCCCTAAGACAACGCCTGATACGATATTGATCAGACTTTGTGTGGGTGCACATTTGGCAAAACCGATTGGAAACGAGAAGATGCTGCCGCCACAAACGGCCAATGCAGATAAAATAGCCGTCAAAACCAATTTATAAGTACGCTTTTTCATGAATTCCTCCTAAAGAACTTTAGCATCATCAACCAATAAAAAAACTCCTTCCCGGAATCGAGAAAGAGTGCCTAATTCATTATCAAAAGCGCGTATTTATGCTTATGCCAAAATTAAGCTGTCTCCCTCCGCTAGTACTAACTAGATCAGGTTATGTGGGTATTTCTCAGCCAAATCAATGGCACCCCAGACAGAGTTGTTTTATTTCAATATCCATTAAAGCACCAATCTAATAGCTTTAACAGGGGAATAATAAAATTATCTGAAAATAAGGATTGCCTTTTGTAAATAATCTGGTATTATCTAGTTAATTACTTGAGTAACTAACTAAGATGACAATCGCAATTGAAGCATCTGTCGTATTTGGGATTTTTGAAACGGAGAAATTGGGGAAGATTATGCAAAAAATAAAACATTGGGTAAAAAATCACCGTAAGACAACAATCGGCACGGCAATCGTTTTGCTTTTGCTGATTGGGATGGGGATTATCAATCAGATCAAGCAGCATAAGGCCGCGCAGTCTTCACGCTATGTCGTTGCCAAGGTTGCTAAAACGACGCCTTTGACGCTGACCGGGACCGTTGTAGCTCAACAGCAGCAGGTCTTGAGTCTGCCATCAGGCAAGGTGCAGTCGATCGGGGTTGCCAATGGTCAAAAAGTCAGTGAGGGTGATCCTTTGGTAACGACCTACAGTGAAAGTGCCAATGAAGAACTGACCGATGCCAAACAGGAACTGGCTAAGGCGCAACGCAACGTAACGGCTCAGCAAAATAATGTCAGTGCCGCGCAAAAGGATGCAACGGCGCAAAGCGATGATGGCACGACTGCCGGCTCGGCCAGCAGCGTTGCCCAGGCGCAAGCCAGTCTGGCTGATGCGCAAAGCGATGTTACGGCAGCTCAAAACAAGGTCAATACGCTGAGCCAAAAGGTTACTCAGACTTTAACGGCACCGTTTGATGGCACGGTCACGGTTGACGACACCAAACAGGACGCACCGGTAATCACGATCTATTCTAATGATCTGAAGCTTAAGACCAAGGTATCGGAATATAACTACAGCAAGCTTAAAACCGGTCAGGAGATTCACGTGCGGGCACTGGCAACCGGCAAGCAGGCCGACACGACGATCAGCTACCTGGCAACGGTACCGACGACGAACTCGCAAAGCAATGATGCCAGCTACGAGGTCGATGCCGATTTGAGCAGCAAAGACTTTATGGATGGGCAGACGGTCAAGGCCTCAGTTGCACAAAATCAGCTGCGGATTCCAAAGTCCAGCGTTAGAAACGGCCAAGTCTACATTGTTAAAAATGGTAAAGCCAAGGCAGTTGCCGTTGAAGGCAAGCGGGTCAACGAATACTTTGAAGTCAAAAGCGGCGTCAAGGCTGGTCAGCAGATCATCACCAACCCGGATCGCAAGCTGCATAACGGAACCAAGGTGAACGCTGATGGCAATGATTAGACTGGAACACGTCAACAAATACTATGGCCAGGGTGCAACTCGTTTTCACGTGCTGCATGATATCAATCTACAGGTTGATGCCGGTGAACTGTTAGCCATTATCGGGGAATCAGGGTCTGGCAAGTCGACCTTGATTAATATTATCGGTTTTTTGGATGATGATTTTGAAGGAAACTATTTTTACAATGAACAGGCGATTCATGACTATACGCGGGCAGATTTTGCTAAGCTGCGCAATCGGCATGTGGGATTTGTCTTTCAAAACTTTAAGCTGATTCGCGACATCAGCATTGCCGAAAATGTAATCCTGCCGCTGCTGTACGCGGGAGTAGGTCGGCGGCAGGCTAAAAAGACGGCGGCGCGGGTCTTGGAACGTGTTGGTCTGGGCGGTTATGACGACAAGCTGCCCACTGAGCTTTCGGGCGGTCAGCAGCAACGGGTCTCAATCGCACGAGCCATCATTGCCAATCCTGATTTCTTGATTGCCGACGAGCCTACGGGGGCTTTAGACACGAAAACCAGTCAGGAAATTATGAATCTGTTTAAGCAGCTCAACCAGACTCAGCATACAACCATCATTATGGTGACGCATGATCCACGGGTTGCCGAGCAGTGCGAGCGCGTCGTCAAGATTATTGATGGTCAGATTGTCGACGATCGAAAGGTGGGAGCAAATTGAGAAATGCCGAACTCTTACGTAGTGCCCTCCAATCACTAAAAGCCAATCCCAAGCGCAGTTTTCTGACGACGATTGGGATTACGATCGGGATCGCGGCCGTAATTACGATTCTGGCACTGGGAAATGGGGTTAAAAAAAGGCTCAGCGACGAGTTTAATACTTCCCAAAATGGTGAGCAGTATACCTATCTTTACTTTACGCCCAACGATTCGCAATCAGCAGCGACCGGTTTTAATGAAACTGACTTAAACGCGATTCAAGAACGGTTTGGCGCCAAGGTGAAAAAAGCTGCAATCTCTCATGAAACCAATAATGCCTCCGTTTCGCCATTGGTTGGCAATCGACGAATCAATAACGTAACGATTTCGCTGTTTAAGCGGCCAACCAGCAAAATTTCCATTATAGCGGGCCGCAATCTTACGACCAATGAGCTTTTGACTGAAGAACCAGTTATTCTGATGAAAGAGTCGTTAGCTAAAAAGCAGTATCACACGGTTCAAAACGCAGTCGGCACCTCAGTTTCGATTGGCGATACCGATTATCGGGTAGTCGGCGTGTATCGTTCGCAGGCCAATACTTATGGTGACAATAAATATGGCGCGGATCTCATTGGCGGCACCAGGCTGTTTTATTCCGGTACTACGGCGACAACCGGTTATGGCATTAAGCTGACCTTTTATCAAGGCGCTAATGCCGGCAAGGTTACCAAAAAAATCAAGAAGTACATGGAAAAGAAGGGAACCAGTGCACATGACGGTACCTACATGGCAGTCGATGCCGGCGCGGAACTAACCAAGGTCAACAAAATGATTACCGGCTTGACGGCTTTTATCAGTGCGATTGCGGGGATCTCACTGTTTATCGCTGGGATTGGGGTCATGAACATGATGTACATTTCGGTTTCTGAACGAACGCAAGAAATCGGAATTCGGCTGGCAGTTGGGGCCGCGCCGCAAAACGTGATGGCCCAGTTCTTGTTGGAAGCCATCGTCTTAACGGTTGGCGGCGGCTTGCTGGGCTTTGTCATTGGCTGGCTGCTGGCGGGCATAATCAGCAATTTCATGCCTTACCACATTCATGCCGTCGTGACTTTGAATTCGTTCCTGCTGGCATTTGGGGTCTCAGCTTCAGTCGGAATCATCTTTGGGATCTTGCCGGCTAAACAAGCTGCCAATAAGAACCTGATTGAGATCCTGCGCTAGTCAATCTTTATTGAAAAGCGGCAGCTTAAAGAAAATATTAAAGGCACGCTGTCAAGCTTGTTCTTGAACAGTGTGCCTTTTTAATTTGCGCTTGCGGGATTAATTTTCTTGACGATGGTAATTACCAAGCAGACGCAGTGAAGTCGTGTAGTTTTTCAGTTCAGCTAAAGCTTCGGCAATGTGTTGGTCAGCCAGGTTGCCATCCAAGTCAACGTAGAAATAATATTCCCAAGGGTTGCCCAGCAATGGCCGCGATTCGATGCGGACCATGTTGATATCATGTTCCTTAATGACGCGCATAACTTCATAGAGCGTGCCAACCTCGTTTTTCAAGGTAAAGATTAATGAAATCCGATCAGCATCCGGTAAGACTTCAGGTTCCCGGCCAAAAATGATAAAGCGCGTGTGGTTGGACTTATCGTTTTCAATGCTGGGTGCCAAAACGTCCAGATTATATAATTCAGCCGCTTCAGTTGAGGCAATCGCGCCGACTGCCGGATCCTGCTTTTCAGCGGCCATTTTAGCTGCCAGTGCCGTATTGAGGCATTCTTTTCCTTGAATCTGGTGCGCGGCTAAAAACTGGCTGGTCTGCAACAGTCCCTGGGGATGCGAATAGACTTCCTTGATGTCAGCAAGTTGGGCTCCCTTAACGCCCAGCAGATTTTGGGCGATGTAGATGGACTGCTCGCCAACAATGAAAAAATGATACTTGTTGATCAGATCGTAGTTGTCATTAATGGCGCCAGTTGAGGAATTTTCCATGGGGACGACGCCATAATCGATTTCACCTTTTTTAAGGGCCAAAAAAACGTCTTCAAACTTAGGGTAATTTCGACTTTCGACTTGGCCAAACCACTGATGCATGGCTTGGGAAGAAAATGATCCCGGTACGCCTTGATAGCCAACGGTAACCCCGGTCCGCTGCGGTTGTGCAATCATAGATAATTCCTCCGTGATCTAAAATTTCTTCTAATCTTAGCTGATTATCTAAACTATGACAACTATTGCTTGATTAGTTAGTGGTGCCTATTTAGGAACATGCTAAAATAGATGGGTCGATAAAAGGAGTTTTTTATGAAAATTATCATTGCTCCGGCTCGAACTATGAAAGCTGATCCGGATTCATTGCCGATTCAAGGCTTACCGCAGTTCTTGCCGCAAACGGAAACGATTTTAAATTATCTGCGCAGTCTAAGCTACGATCAGCTCCATCATCTTTGGTGGGACTGCAGCGAAAAAATTGCCATTCCCAACTATCAATGGGTGCAGCAGATGGATCTTTACCATCAACTGACCCCGGCGCTGCTGGCATTTACCGGCCTGCAGTATCAGCGGATGGCACCAGGCGTTTTTGATGAGGCGGCGCTTGGCTACGTTCAAGACCACTTGCGCATCCTGTCGGGCTTTTATGGCTTATTGAGGCCGTTTGACGGGATCGTTTCTTATCGCTTAGGCATGGGTGATCGAGCGCAGGTTGCGGGTACCAGGAATCTGTATGAGTTTTGGGGCAGTCGGCTGGCCGATGAGCTTTATGCACAAGATAAGCTGGTTTTGAATCTGGCATCAAAGGAATATGCCAAAGCAGTCATTCCTTATGTTAAAGGTAAGCGCCAATTGGTCAGTTGTACGTTTGTCAAAGCAGAGCACGGCCGTTTCAAGACTCAAGCTACTCGGGCCAAGATTGCGCGGGGTAATCTGGTGCGCTATCTGGCTGAGCATCAGGCTGATGATCTGGCGGTCGTAAAGCAGTTTGATCTTGGCTATCATTATGATGAGCAGGCATCGACGAATGATAATTTGGTTTTTGTAGCGGATTAGGAT
Source organism: Limosilactobacillus mucosae (assembly GCF_046939755.1). Taxonomy (GTDB): domain Bacteria; phylum Bacillota; class Bacilli; order Lactobacillales; family Lactobacillaceae; genus Limosilactobacillus; species Limosilactobacillus mucosae_A. Next base: position 132,841 of record NZ_JBKZAY010000001.1, on the reverse strand, counting down.
AGGAAGAGAGAATTGAGAACAGAGAAGTCAAGTGACAGTCGCGCGCTGGCAATTGCAACGATTGTCATGGGAATTATTGCCGGAGCCAGTTCCGGTTTGTTAAGCATTGTTTTGGACGCAACGGAAAGAGTATTTTTTCATTTTACCGAAACCAACGCGATTCCGGTCGCATTTTCAGCCACGCCATTAAACCGGCTGCTGGGACCGATTATTGGGGCTCTGATCGTATCAGTCATCTGGTACTTCATGCAGCTGCACTATCGACCAGTTAAGCTGGGCAAGGCCGTTGATGGTGAAAAAATGCCAATGGGGGCCACGATCATGCATGTTACGGCCCAAGTATTCTATGTCGGTACTGGGGGATCCATCGGTCGGGAACTGGCCCCAAGAGAAGCTGGCGCAATGTGGGCTCAGTCATGGATCCGATTAGGTGATCGGATTGGCTGGCTTAAGCTGGCGCCAGAAGACCGCCGCCTGCTGATTGCCGCGGCAGCCGGGGCTGGGTTTGCTGGTGTCTACATTGCCCCAATTACGGGAGCGATGTTTTGTCTGGAGATCCTCTATCAAAAGATTGATAAAAAAGCGGCCATCGTCAGTCTGACCATGGCTTCAATTGCAACGATGGTCGGTGCGATCGTCAAAGGCTGGCAGCCATACTATCTGGTGGCATCGCGTCAATTTTCACTGCGCTTGATTCCTTTTGTGGTGATTGTGGCACCGCTGATGGGCTTTTTGGGCACTTATTACAAACGCTTGATTGGCCGCGCCAGTGCAATGCGTGTCAAAGATCGGCGGATTTTTGTCACGATGCCGCTGGTAGGTGCGCTGACTGGTGCCGTGGCTTGGTTTTTCCCAGAAATCATGGGTAATGGCCGAGGCGTGGCCCAGATGGCAATCAATGTGACCAGTGTTTCTCATTCGGCCATTGCTTTACTGCTGTTCGGCTTTTTTGCCAAAGGACTGGTGACTTTGGCAACGATTAGCGGCGGTGGCTATGGCGGGACGCTGACGCCATCGATTGCGATGGGTTCTTCTTTAGGCGTGCTGCTGGGGATGATTTTTATTCAAGTAATCCCTGGTGAGTCTTTGATGCAGTTTGCCGTTTTAGGCGCGGCCTTTTTCCTGGCGGCTACGCAACAAGCCCCGCTGATGGCGATGTTTATGCTGTTTGAGGTTTGCCACTTGAACTTTTCGGCCCTATTGCCACTAGGACTGGGTGTTGCCTTAAGCATGGCCGTCTCCAAGTGGATGCAGGCATAGGAGGAATTCATGAAAATACGTGCAATTGACGCGCCAATGGGACCATTGATTATGCTGATCGTGGCAGTCTTTTTGATTGTCTCGGCAATCACTGATCATCAATGGCTGTATTGGTTGGCGGCCTTACTGGTCTTGATCTGTTTGGGAATGTATTTGAATGCTTCACTAAATGGCAAGTATCAGATTATTGATGAGACGATTCGGAATCTACACCTCAAGCCGACTGCGCAAGTATTGGATCTGGGCTGTGGGCAAGGAGCAGCCTTGATTAGAATTGCGCAGCACTTAGAAGTACCGGGACGCGTGATTGGCATTGATCTATGGAAAAAATCCGATCAGTCCAATAATTCGCTTAAGCGGGCTCAAGCCAACCTGCAAGCGGCTGAGTTGGCTGACTTAGCCGAGGTGCAGACAGCCGATATGATCAATTTGCCATTTGATGATCATCAGTTTGACTGTGTATTTGCCAGTCTGTCGATCCATAACGTCAAGCCGGCAATTAATCGAGCGCGGGCCATTCAAGAGGCTACCCGCGTTTTAAAGGCCGATGGAACGCTTGCTATTATCGACATTGAACATGTTGATGAGTATCAAAAGGTCTTGGAAAATCTGGGCTTTCATAACGTTATGGTAAAAAAATGCGGTGTTAGGGGCTGGTGGGGTGGCCCGTGGCTGAGTACCAAAGTCTTATTAGCCAAACGTTTTTAGTTATGACTGGCTGGAAGTCTCGCAGTCATCAATCGGATAATTTTTATGGTTCTTTGTCAAATCGTATTGGTGAAGATCTATTCCCTACTTCAAAAATGAAGTGGGGATTTTTTTATTTAGGCAAGCGTTTTATTTTTTTATGATGGTTGTGCTTTACTTAAGAAACGCTTATCCTTGTCCAGTACACCTAGGATTAGGGAGGAAAAGATTTGAGAAAAAGAACCAAGGGCATTTTGCTGGCTACGACTGGAGCATCCTTTTGGGGGACGTCTGGCGTTGCCGTACAGTATCTGTTTGGCGAGACGACGGTCAGTGAATTTTGGCTGGTCGGGTTACGGCTCTTAGGCGCTGGCACGCTGCTGCTGATCTTAGCCAAGGTTACTGGAAGATCATCGACCAAGGCATTGTTTAGCAATCGTCATGATGTGCTGCAGCTGATTTTATTTGCCTTTTTTGGGATGGGCATGTCGCAGCTGACTTATTTTGCGGCTGTTAAATACAGCAATGCCCCCACGGCCACGGTGATTCAATACTTGGCACCAGTCATCATTATTGTCTATACGGCGGCTGCTCAGAAAGCACTGCCACGCCGAATCGATGTGATATCGATCATCGTGGCCTTGCTCGGGACGTTTTTATTGGTGACCAACGGCAATCTGAATCATCTGGCGCTGTCGCCGCAAGCATGCTTTTGGGCGCTTTTGGCTGCTTTGGCCAATGCAATCAGTACGATGGCGCCTGGTCGACTGTTTGCCCGCTATGGCACGCTTAATGTCACGGCCTGGTCGATGTTGATCTGCGGTGTTTGTTTTATTCCGCTGTATTTTATCATGCCAATACCAGTACTGAGACCGTTAGACGTGGCTTTAATTGGCTGGATCATCATTGGTGGCACGCTTTTGGCCTATACCCTGTATCTGGCCAGCGTGCAGTACGTTGATCCAAGTACGACGGGGATGCTGGGAGCATTTGAACCGTTGGTGGCAACGATTCTGGCAGTGGTGCTTTTGCACACTCAGTTTGGCCCAATCAATATCTTGGCCAGCTGCCTGATTATTTTGGCAACCTTCCTACAGATGATGCCGCTGCAGGTCTTTTCGCATCGCCAGTCAATAAGCTAACTATAAAAAGCCAAGCATGGAGTGTATCCACCAGCTTGGCTTTTTGATTATTTAGCAGTTTGTTCTTTGCCATTCAGACCATTGCGGCAAAGATAGACGATAGCGGCCAAAACTAAAACGCCCGCGCCAACGATTACTGAGACGCGCGTGTCAGGGTTGATAAACATGAAGATAACGATCATGATCAGCATTGCAAACGCAAAGTAGTTTGAAAATGGATAAAGCGGCAGTTTAAACGGATGATCCTGCATCAGTTCAGGATTGTGCTGCCGGAATCGCAGTTCAGCCAGCAATATCACAAACCAAGGAATCATCCCCGGCAAAACGGATGAACTGAAGACGACGACGAAAAGATCAGCAGTTGACTTGCTGAAATATTCAGCGAGGATGTCTAAAACAAAGCCAATCAGAATTCCGCCAGAAATTCCCAGAATTGCTGCATCGGGAACCACGTGCTTGGAAAGTCTTCCAAACAGGCGTGGAGCATTGCCTTCATGTGCCAAGCGGAAAAGCATCCGGCTAGAGCTGTAGATTCCTGAGTTGGCACCAGATAAAGCGGCCGTCAAAACCACAAAGTTGATAATCGAAGCCGCTGCAGTAATGCCAACTTTGGCAAACGTCTCAACGAATGGCGAGCCGACGCTGTCCAATTGATTCCACGGGTAGATCGTAACAATGACGAAGATCGCGCCGACGTAAAAGATCAGAATTCTAAACAGCACCGATTTAACCGACTTGACCACGGCTTTTTGCGGGTTGGCAACCTCACCAGCCGAAATTCCCAGCAGCTCGATTCCTTCATAAGAGCCCACGATGATCGACATTGAGAACATAAAGCCCTTGAAACCACCGGTGAAAAAGCCGCCATGGGTCCAAAGATTGCTAAAGCCAATGGGGTGACCGCCATTGCCAAATCCCAGCAGGATCACCAAAAAGCCTAGAATTATCATTAAAATAATCGTTACGACCTTGATCATGGCAAACCAAAATTCCAAGGTACCATATGCTTTAGCGCTGGCCAGGTTGGCAAGCGCTAAAAAGATGATGATGATCAGACCGGCAGCCCATGTTTGAGTATGCGGCCACCAGTACTTGAGATATTCGGTTGAGGCAATGACTTCTGACATCCCGACTACGATATATTCAAAAACGTTGGCCCATTCTGCCATGTAGCCGGCCATTGGGTGCACGTAATGCGTGGCATAATCAGCAAACGATCCTGTGCTGGGATTGACGTAGATCATCTCACCCAAAGCCCGCATTACGATATACAGAATCAGACCGACAAAGGCATAGGCTAAAAGTACGGAAGGCCCGGTCCATTTGATGGTTGATTTTGATCCCATAAACAGTCCAACGCCAATCGCGCCGCCTAAAGAGATCATTTCCATTTGTCCCGCCGTCATCGTGCGTTTTAATTTTGGCGCGACGTGGTTTTTCTCACTCATGCTGTGTCCTCCAAAAATAAAAGAGCGCTTCAAATTATGAAACGCTCATCATTATCGTTAAGCTTAATCAAGACGTTTCAGCAGCTGACCATAATCAGATGGATATTTAATTAGTTATGGAAAACTGCATAAAAACTCCTTAAAAATAACTAGCTACCATTATACCGATTCTGACCAAGAATACCACGCAAAATTAGAAAATCCTAAGAATTAAATGCCTACCAGGCGCTCTGTTTTAATCTTTTTAGCAATTGGCGTTATAATATTCAATAAAATTAACGAAATGAGGAAAGAAAATGGCAGACTCAACGCGTTTTTATGAAAAATTTCAACCTGACCACTATGACATCTACCTGGATATTGACCGCGCCGCCAAAAATTTTAAGGGGGTTACGACGATCAAGGGCAATGCCGTGGATTCTAAGATTGCGCTGCATCAAAAGTTCTTAGACGTTACCAGCGTCCAGGCTGATGGACAAGCCGTGCCGTTTAGCTTTAGCGACCGTCAAGAGGCCATCAAAATAGAACTGCCGCATCCCGGTGACGTAGAATTGAAAATCGTTTATGATGCCAAATTGACCGACACGATGATGGGAATCTATCCATCATATTACACAGTCGCTGGTCAAAAAAAGCAGCTGGTTGGCACGCAGTTTGAAACCACGGCAGCGCGGCAGGCTTTTCCTGGTATTGATGAGCCAGAAGCCAAGGCGACGTTTTCGTTAGCCATCAAGTATGATGAACAGCCAGGTGAAACCATCATTGCCAATATGCCAGAAGATCATGTTGAAAATGGCGTGCACTACTTCCAAGAAACCGTCAAGATGTCGACTTATCTGGTTGCCTTTGCGTTTGGCGAGTTGCAGAGCAAGTTTGCCAAAACCAAGAGCGGCGTTGAGATTGGTGTCTTTTCCACTAAGGCCCACCAACCCAAAGAGCTTGATTTCTCATTGGATATTGCCAAACGCGCGATTGAGTTTTATGAAGACTTTTACCAGACGCCATATCCGCTGCCGCATTCATATCAATTGGCCCTGCCAGACTTTTCGGCCGGCGCGATGGAAAACTGGGGTCTGGTTACCTATCGTGAGGCCTACATGCTTTTGGATCCGGACAACACGACACTCAATCAAAAGCGACTGATTGCTACGGTTATCACGCATGAGCTGGCACATCAATGGTTTGGCGATTTGGTTACGATGAAGTGGTGGGATGACCTTTGGCTGAATGAGTCATTTGCCAACATGATGGAATACGTGGCCGTCGATGCCCTGGAGCCGGAATGGAACGTTTGGGAGATGTTTCAGACTTCGGAGGTTCCAATGGCGCTGCAGCGGGATGCTACGGATGGCGTGCAGTCGGTTCACGTTGCCGTTGATAACCCCGCGGAGATCGACACTCTGTTTGATGGAGCAATCGTCTATGCCAAAGGCGCGCGGATGCTGGTGATGGTACGGGCACTGCTGGGCGATGAAGCGATGCGCAGAGGCTTGAAGAACTACTTTGCTGCCCATCAATATGGCAATGCCACGGGAGCTGATCTTTGGCAGGCATTAGGCGAGGCTTCAGGAATGAACGTTGGCCAGATCATGGAGTCATGGCTGGAACATCCGGGCTATCCTGTGGTTGAGGCCAAGATTGAAGATGGCAAGTTGCGGCTTAGTCAACGTCAGTTCTTTATTGGTGATGGTCAAGATAAGGGCCGGTTGTGGCAGATTCCTTTAAATGCTAACTACGATCAGGCACCAGCCATCTTTAGCGAACAAAGCCTGGATCTGGGCGACTACCAGCAGCTGCGGGCCCAAAACGGCAAGCCATTTCGGGTTAACGTTGGGGATAATTCACACGTTATCGTTAAATATGATGAAACACTGTTAAATGATATCTTGGATCATCTCGATGAACTGGGGGCAATCGATCAGCTGCAGCTGCTACAGGATCTGCGGTTACTGGCTGAAGGTCGCCAGCTTTCCTATGCCCAGATCGTTCCATTACTGAACCGCTTTAAGGACAGTCAATCCGGTATCGTCAATGAAATGCTCTATCATGTGGCCAACAGCTTGAAAAACTTCGTCCAGCCGGATACTGTTGAGCAAAAACATCTGCAGCAATTGTTTGACCAACTCAGTGCCAAGCAGACTGAGCGTTTGGGATGGATTTCTAAAACCGGTGAGAGCAACGATGATCAGCTGACGCGGCCGATTGTCTTGAGTGCAGCTTTGTATGCTCAAAACCAAGCCGCCGTTCAAGCTGCTCATGAGCTGTTTGAAAAGCATCACGACCAATTGGCAACCTTGCCAGCTGACGTTCGTGGGCTGGTCTTGGCCAGTGAGGTTAAAAACTATGGCAGCCAGTCACTGTTTGACCGGCTGTTGCAGAGCTATCGCGATACGGCGGATGCTGGCTTCAAACAGGATCTCTGTGCTGCCTTGACCAAGACTGAAGATTCCAAGCTGATCGCACAGCTGATTGAGTGCTTTGAAGATGCCGATACCATCAAGCCGCAGGATCTGCGGGCTTGGTTTAGAGGCGTACTGGCTAACGATCATGGTCAGCAGGCAGCTTGGGACTGGATTCAGCAGGAATGGCCATGGTTGGAAAAAACGGTTGGCGGTGACATGGAATTTCCAACCTACATTACCGTAATTGCACGAATCTTTAAGACGTCTGAGCGTTTGAATGAGTTTAAGCAGTTCTTTGAACCCAAAGAAAGCGATCCGATGCTGAAGCGAGAAATTCAAATGGATGAGAAAGTGATTGCCAGTCGAGTCGCATTGATTGAAAATGAGCAGACTGCAGTCAATGAGGCAGTTGCCAAAGCAGTTGAAAAATAGATTAGAAAAAGCAGATGGTCAAAGCCATCTGCTTTTTCTAATCCCACAGTCCTTCAAAGCGCGTATTGCCTTTTGAGGCGGCAGTATTGGCATCGATCTGATCGCCATTGGCATTGTAGAAGCTGAATGTCAGACCGTTTTGCTTATCATAGTCAATAATAGTAGTTTTACCAGAAAAGAACCAGCTGTCCTGGTCATCGATATGATAGTTGATCTCGTCAACGATGTTTTGCAAAACCGGCTGCTTGGGCTGATCCTCGCGTTGATAAGATTGCTTGGGACCATAATTGACATGCCCATTGCTGCCACCAGTAGGCGTAAAAAAGCGCACGCCAGCTCCCGGCTTAAGATCCAGTTGCTTAATCAGCCATTGCTGGGCGGATTGGGTAATCTTTAGCTGCATTGAATCACCTTGTCTTCTTGATAATAATCTGCTTAGAACAATTGATTAAAAATACGTTTTAAGCGTCAGTCGTTCATATTAATTGTTATTTAACCTTCACGATTTTAGCATAGGAAAATTTGAATCATTATGCAAACAATAAACATTAGAGAGCATGTGTGGGTAAACGATGCTACCATATAAGAATCTCTAGTTTCCATTAAATCTCTTTAACTGAAATGGTTGAAGAGATTTTTATTTTGGTCTTAAAAATCAACAATGGTTTGCGGTAAGATAGAAAAGACAGTGTAAGAAAGAACTCATTATAAGGATTGATACAAAGATGAATAGACATAGCTGGAAGAAACGGCTGCAGATCCTGATTTTGATGCTACTCAGTTTAAACCTGAGCCTATTGGGCTTAACCTCACTGGCAGCAGCTGACGGTGAGGCCACTGAAGAATCAACGATAGCTGCTCAAAACAGCTCATCAGACAGCAACGGCCACCAGTCAGGACAAAACGTTGGGACGAGTCAAGACGTTGATGCCAAGGCAGCGATTGCCATGGATGCCAAAACGGGACAGGTGCTATATCAAAAAAACGCACGAAAACGTTATCCGGTTGCTTCCACCATTAAGATTCTCACACTGGCCGTCATTGAAAAAGATATTCAAGCCCATAAGCTAAGCTGGGATCAAAAGGTAACGATCTCGCATCCAGTGGCGGTCATGGCCAATGACTGGCGTTTTTCCAACGTTCCGCTGAATGAAGGTGAAAGCTATACGATTAAGTCATTGGTTGATTCAATGATGCTGGTTTCGGCTGATGGCAGTGCCGAAGCGCTAGCCTTAGCTGATGCCGGCAGCGTGGCCAAGTTCAACGCAAAGATGCAGCAGGTGGCCAAAGAAGCTGGTGTGACCGATGCCAGGATCTATAACATGATCGGACTCTCAAATGGCGATCTGGGTACGCTGCGCTTAAAAAACGTTTCTAAAAACGCTGAAAATCAAATTTCCGCGGTTGATCTGGCTAAGATTGCCAGCTGGCTTTTGAATCATTATCCAGATGTCGTCAATATTACCAAGACAGCCCAAGAAGACTTCCCAGTCAGCGATTCGCAGACCTATCATATGCAAAACATCAATCTGATGATCAAGGGGGCGGCATTGGATCGAGCGGATGGCGAAATTGATGGCTTAAAGACCGGGACGACTGATTCAGCCGGCAACTGCTTTGTCAGCACCGGAACGTTTAACAATCGTCGCCTGGTAACGGTAGTCTTAAACGTTCCTGGCGACTTCAACAATCAGTTCCAACAGACCAACAACCTCTATAATCGCGTGCTGGGTCGTTTTGCACCACAAACGATCAAAAAAGGTACGCTAATCAAAGCGGGTCAAAAGACGGCACGAGCGGCTAAAACAACGACGCTGTGGCTGCCTAAAGACACTAAGCTTAGCAAAAAGACGGTTAAGATAAAGGGAACGCTGAAAGAAAGTACGCTAACGCCCAACGATATGCCACAGGTTGCCCTGAAGCTAAAGTAAAAGCGCTGATTCAGACTGCTCAAAGCCTGGATCAGCGCTTTCATTGAACTTTCATTGAATCAGTAAAACCGATTCTAAGCTGAACCTATTTATTTAAGATTTTGCTGGTTGATTTGGCCAGCTTTTCGATCGTGTTTTCACCATTTTGCATTGAAGAATTGTCATCAGTATAGACGGCAATCGTATAGCTGTCGCTGGCGCCATTGTTACCTGGAATATAGCCGATGCTGTTGATGATCCAGCCATCGTCCTCATCCAGCCAGCCGTTTTTAAGGTAGAAGTTGGTGCTGCCGGCTGAAATTCCCCACTGTTGGTCGCTTTCTACGTTTTGCATCAGATTGCGCACGTATGACTGCTGACTGGTGCTCAGGAGGTTGGATGAGTAGAAAATGGCGTTGAGCAGTTTAAGCTGATCGCTGGGAGTAGTGGTTGAAAGTCCCCATTCTTCATGTGCTGTAGAGTCAGTCATTCCCAGTTTGTCAAAAGTTTCCTGCAGGCCGTTTTTTTCGCCCAGCTCAACAAACAAGGCTGAAGCAGCGGTATTGCTGCTGTTTTCAATCATTGCCTGGGCATTAGCCTGCTCGCTGCTGTTCAGTGTACCCTGTTTCATCAAGAGGCCAACTAAAATTGAGACCTTGACCGTGCTGGCCATGTGATATGAATGATTAGCAGCATTGGATGCCGTGTAGGTCTTTTTGGTTTGATTCGAGTAGACGGCAATGGCCACGTGCCCGTCCGCCTGCTGCAGAGTTGGTTTCCAGGCTTCTTGAAGCTGGGTGTTGCTGTCAGTCGATGAGGAACCATTAGAGACGACCTTTTGAACGATTTTTAAGGGTGAGGATAATTTAACGCTGGCGTTGCGGGAGCGGTTCAGACCAGGAATCAGCAAACCAGCCGTACATCCTAAGGCAAGGAATATTAAGATGATCGTCAGCCATTTAAAAAGACGGCGCCTTCGATTGGGTTTAAACTGAGTTTTTCGTGCTGGTCGCTGGTTCATTACAATTTCCTTCCATGATTTTTTTATTTAAAATATAAAAACTTTTGTAAAGACTAAAATAGTTTAACACCTCAAATTGAAGAATTCATGAATTTTGAAGCGGTTCTGCCATGATTATAGGCAAAAGCTTTGTCACAGATTTTGAATTACCCTAAAGTAGATATCATGATCAACATTGCTAGCTTAAGGAGTGTTTTATGACGTGGATGGATAATCAGCTGCGAGCTGACTTACAAAATGGCTTTATCGACAGCAGTCTGCCGGCTGGCTCACTGGGACCGGAAATTCTAACCAATCGACAAGGCAATACGATCTTTAGTGAAATAAAAAATGAGTTGCGCACCTGTACGCGTTTTAAGATGGCAGTTGCCTTTATTACACCGGCTGTTTTAGTGCCAATCAAGTCGATCATGATGGATCTAGCGCAAAAAGGCATTGGTGGCGAGCTTTTAACGGGAACCTATCTGCAGTTCAATGCTCCCAAGGTCTTTGCCGAACTGATGAAGATTCCCAATTTGACGGTACGCCTGACGAAGGAGACTGGCTTTCACCAAAAAGGCTACTGGTTTGACCATCAAGACTATGAGACTTTGATTATCGGCAGTGCCAACCTAACGATGGACGCGCTCTTAAAAAATGCCGAGTGGTGCCTTAAAGTCAATTCTAAGCATCAAGGAGCCATTGTGCAGCAGTTTGCAGCTGAGTTTGGCGATCAGTGGCAATCGGCTGCTCAATTGACCGCGGCATGGCTGACGGCATATCGAAAAGACTGGCAGGCACCAGGCTTAAGACCAGCATTGCAAACGAGGCGATCTGCTCTGATTACGCCTAACGCTATGCAAAAAGCAGCCTGTGAACGAATCGAAACGCTGCGCCAGGCTGGTGAAAAGCGGGCTTTGGTGATATCAGCAACTGGGACGGGGAAAACGTACCTAGCCGCGTTTGCCGTTCAAAGTGCCAAGCCCAACCGCGTGCTGGTGGTTGCCCATCGTGAGCAGCTGCTTTTAAAGGCGCGGGCCAGCTTTCAAAAGATCATTGGCGGTCAGAATCAGGACTATGGTTTTTTTACCAGTCAACAAAAGCCTGGCACCGCGCGATACGTGTTTGCTACGGTACAGACGCTGGCAAGGCACTTGGATCAGATTGAACCTGCTGATTTTGATTATGTGATTATTGACGAGGTTCATCATGCCGGCGCGGCCAGCTATCAAAAGATCATCAACTGGCTGCAGCCGCGCTTTTTGCTGGGACTGACGGCTACTCCGGATCGAACCGATGATTTCAACGTCTATGCCTTGTTTAACTATCAACTGGCCTACGAGATTCGGCTTCAAGAGGCGTTAAGCGAACGAATGCTGTGTCCATTCCAATTTGTCGGTGTCAGTGACTATGTCTGGCAAGGACAGACCGTTAGCGAAAAAACGCCGCTTAAACACTTGCTTCAGCCTGAACGAGTGGATTGGATAATTAAAGTGGCTGAGTATTATGGGCATGACGGGGATGTCTTGCATGGTTTGATTTTTTGCTCGCGAACCAAGGAGGCCCAGGAACTGGCCGCGCTTTTGACGCAAAGAGGGTATCCAGCGCAGGCCTTGACGGGACAGGATTCGGCAGCCAGAAGAGAGCAGGCGGTTGCCAGACTGCAGGCCGGTGAGCTGGTGTATCTGATCACGGTTGATGTCTTTAATGAAGGGATTGATATTCCCTGCGTCAATCAAGTGCTCATGCTGCGTGATACGCAGTCGGCAATCGTTTTTCTGCAACAGTTGGGACGCGGACTGCGTAAAGCGCCGGGTAAGCAGTTTTTGACGGTTATTGATTTTATCGGCAACTACCAGCACAACTATTTGATTCCCCAGGCATTGACTGATGACCATTCTCATCAGCGCAGTCGGGCAATTCAAACGTTGAGTGCCGAGCCCACGCTGGGAATTTCAACGATCTCGTTTACCCGTCTGGCCTATGAGCGCATCTTGACTTCAGTTGAAAAAGCCCAGCTGACTGGGATGAGTCTGCTCAAAAGCGAGTTTAACCAACTTAAACAGCGGCTGGGAAGAACACCTTTAATGGCTGATTTTCAAAGAGCAGGAATCCTTGACGAAAGCATCTTTGCTGAAAAGTTTAAGACTTATCCGTGCTTCCTTCAAAAAATGGGAGAAACAGTCAGGCTCAAGCCCCAAACTGAATCGGTTTTACAGTTTCTGACTGAGGAGTTGGCCAATGGCAAGCGTCAGCACGAACTGATTTTATTGGCTGCCCTAACCAAGCAGTCAACGATTACGGTCGCTGATTTTAGCGAGCAGCTGCGTCAGAATGGCTGTTGGGTTGATGACGCGACTTTAGCATCGGTCAAACGAGTCTTGACGTTGGAGTATTATCTGACTAAAGGCAAGATTGGCAGCCGGATTCGCTATGGCAATCAGCCTTTGATTATCACGACTGGTCAGAAGATCCAGCTGCATCCCCAGATTCAAAGATACCTGGCGGACGCTGAGTTCAGGCTGTTTTGGAATGATGCTATTGAAACTGGCCGACTACAGGCCTCAAAATATGACCAAAAAAAGCCGCTGACGCTCAACCAGCGCTATACTCGTATGGATGCCGTTAAGCTTTTGAACAACGCACACTACATGGTGCCGAATGGAATCGGCGGCTATTATTTTATGGGCGAGACGGGAATTTTATTTGTGACCTACCATCACCCACACGCACGAGCCGCGGTTGACTTTAACAATCAGTTTCGCAGCCGGACGCAGCTTTCCTTTTATTCCAAGACTAATCGCACGCTGGCCAGCCGCGATGCCGAAAAGCTGTTGAATCCCAGCGCCAGTCTGCATCTGTTCGTTAAAAACTCGGATGAACAGGATCAAGCGCAGTTCGTCTATCTTGGTCCTTGCCAGGTTATGCCAGAATCTGCGCATGAGTTTTTACAAAAAGGTACCAATAAGCCGATTTTTGGCGTGGAGCTGCTGCTGAAGCATCCTGTTGATCAATCGCTTTATCTGACTTGGCAAAATGAAGGATCGGTTCATCAGTTCAATCAAGCGGATTCATAAAAAAGCGCCCTCGCAAGCTTGAGAAGGCGCGATGATATTTAATGGCGTTTGGCACGCCGAGCAGGGGGTTTGATGTTGTTTAGCTGCCAGGTTAGTTCATCAATAGTCATGATCCGCGGATTATCGTCCCACTGGCGGCTGTCAGAAAAGTTGGCAACGTCCCAGTAATGATTGAGCAGGTTGAGGCCGTCTTTGCTGATGGCAAGGTAGGCATTTTCATGAACCGCGAGTGCCAAACCGAAGTCGATCAATGCCCGCAAGCGATGCAGGGCCGACGGATTGCTGAATAGCTGATGGTTGATCAAAACGCCATCGTTATCAAAACGGAGCGGCTCATTGCCAGTCTGGCCCAGTTTTTCCAGCATGGCCAGCCAGACGAAATGCCAATACCCAAGCTTGATACTGCCAAAGCGCGGCTGCTGGAAGTTTTTCCTGAGATCTGCAACCAGCTCGCGATGACTGCCGAACCGGCGCAAATCAAAAGAAGCATCGGCAAAGCGGCGCGAGCGTTCGTTTTCATGCCAGGAAAAACGCAGATAAAATAAGCGCTGGCCATGCAAAACGTTGGCATAGATGCTTTCGGTCGCCTTGGCCTGATTAAAGGCAATCAGCTCATAGTCGCGGTTGGGCAATGCGGCAATAATGGCATGGTGAATCTCATGTTGCCAATCTAGAGTTGCTTGCACGGTCATTTAAAAATCCTCCTCTGGTAATGCTGACATAATTATAAGCCAGGTTTTCACTCATTCTCAAACCTAAGCACTGCCGCAACGGTACTCTTTGAGGATGACTTTTGCACAATTGGCTAAGAATGCATCCTGACTCGATTGATTGACGGAATTGTTATCGTCCAATGCGGTATAATGGTTTTTAATGATGTTTTGAAGGGAGTTTTTGCAATGGATACCAAACAGTATAAATTTGTTGGCAAGGACTTTGATATTGAAGCGGCCCCAACCAAAATCGACGGCTATAACGATGACGACATGGCCATGGTTGAAAACGTGAAGGGCCAGATCGAAGCCAATCTAAAAAAATTGAAGAAATTTCAAAAGAAGATGTATTCTAGATCACGCTATGGCGTCGTTTTGGTCTTTCAAGCACTGGATGCCGCCGGTAAAGACAGTATGATTGCCCACATCTTTTCTGGAATTGATCCGGTTGGGTTTACGGTCAATAACTTCAAGCAGCCCAGCAAGACTGATCTGAGTCACGACTATTTGTGGCGAATCCACCAGAAACTTCCTGAACGCGGGGCAATTGGCGTTTTGAATCGTTCCTACTATGAAGACGTTTTAGTTTCACGGGTGCATCCTGAGTTAATTCTCAATGCCAGCTTGCCAAACGTCCTAACGATTGATGATGTCAATGATCGGTTTTGGGATGGCCGTTATGAAGATATTCGCCAGTTTGAGAAATATTTGACGCGCAACGGCTATGTGGTTTTGAAGTTCTTCCTGCACGTTTCAAAAGGTGAGCAGAAGAAGCGGTTTGAACGGCGCATCACCATGCCGGAAAAGAACTGGAAATTCTCGGCTTCAGACATCAAGGAGCGTCAATATTGGGATGAATACCAGCTGGCTTATGAAAAAGCCATCAACGAAACGGCTACCAAAAAGAATCCGTGGTACGTAATTCCTAGCGATAGCAAGTGGTACTCGCGGCTGGTCGTCTCGGATATCTTGACCAAGCGTCTGGGCAAGTTGGATCTTTCCTTCCCCGAAGTTACCGCTGAGCAAAAGGCGGCTATGGATGATGCGCTGCACCGCTTGGAAAACGAAAAAGATTAATCAGTGAGGAAAAATATGGGCCTGGTAAATTCATTTGATCAATGGCAAAAAATAACTGTGCCGCTTGATAGCTATCTTAGTCTCAAACAGCTTAATGATGGTCAGTGTCAATGGGAGCTGATTGCCAAAACCCATGCGGCACCAGTGATTGCAGACCGACAGAATCGGCCGGCAAATGAGTTTGGCCATTTGCAGACCAAGCGACTGTACCAGAGCCTGGCGCCACTGGTTCAAGATCAAACGGCGCGCCGCTGGTTTGTGGGCGAGCATCCTTGGTGGGATTGGTCGTTTAATCTAAGGTTTCTAGAAGATCTAACGCCAGACGATCCGCTTAACCAATGGATTGAGGAAATGGCTGACAAGCTGGACGGGTATTTGGAAAAACAGCGTTATCAGCAGGCCACTGCAATGATGGCAGGAGTTTTAGTAAAAAAGCTGCAGATTTCCCCAGCGCTGATCGAACCATACGCGGTCTATCTAAAAGCCAGCGCGCATCAATTTGCCAAGCGCGGTTTGACGAGTGATTGCAATGTCACGGCAGCTCAGTTAAAAACAGCCGCTCATCATCTCTTAAATCGGCAGTGGGCTCGGCTACAGCTGGATCTCCAAAACATCAATACCTGGTGGGACTAAGGCTTTGCCAGGCTACTGGTGAAATTGACTGATTATTGGCCAGACGAGTAATAATACTTAAAAAGTCCTGCTGAAGTGACTAAAGGCTGAATTGGATGGAATGCTGACCGTCAGTGAATTGATGAATTTAGTTGCACTTGGCGGTAAAGTTTCATACAATAAATCCGTATACTATATACACACCTATTGCGCGACCCCTGCCTGGCTGATCAGTTGGACAGGGGTCGTCTTAGTCTGAGGGAGATTGCAATGAAAAAACGCAGAGTAATTTTGATTATTGGTGGGATTTTGGCGTTTTTAGGTCTGATTTTATTGGCCTGGGATTTCCGCCATGAATTAATGCTGGTGATTGACCCAACCGTGGCACACCGGCATCAGCTGATGAAGCTGATTCGTTCGCATGGGGCGGCTGATATCGTGTTGTTAACCATCGTGATTGGTCTTTTAAACGCGATTCCGGGAATGTCCAATTCGCTGCTCTGCATTTTGGCTGGCTTATGCTATGGACCATGGATCGGTTTTGCGATGAACTGGGTCGGCAACGTCTTTGGCAGCTGTCTGGTCGTTGGGCTGATCAAGCATGTCGACGTTTCGAAAAAAATCAAGACCAGTCGTCTGCTGACGGCACTGACCGACCAGCATCATCCTTTGATCGGTCTGACGATTGGCTATATGATTCCGGTAATTCCCAGTATTTTGGTTGATTATGCCGGAGTTAGAATGAAGCTTGATCGCGGGCATTTTCTGCTGATGATTGCTGGTGGAATGCTGCCAACCTCGTTTTTGTATGCATTTGGCGGTGATGCGCTGTTTAACGCTGATTTTAAGCGCTGCAGCGGGGCATTGGTCGCACTGCTGATTCTGATTGCCATGTATTTCTTGGTGCGGCGTCGAATTAAGAAGCCTACCAAACCAGTTGCTTAACGATTCTTGAAGCTAAAAACACCCCGCTTGGCAGTTCGCCAGGCGAGGTGTTTTTATAATGGCTATTGATTTAAATAAGTTAAAAAGCGTTGGTAGTCTTGATCGACTTGCTTGGAATATTGAACTGCCCAGTTGGCCAAGCCAGCATCCAGCTGTTTTTGCTTGCGCAGATAGCCGGCGATGCGAGGTGCGGTGGGACTTTGGAAATGCGCCATGGCCAGCAGAAAACTGCAGATCTCGGCATAAACGCTCAGACTTTCAAAATCCAGGCGGGTCGCGTCGATTGATTCCTTCATATCCCGAAATTGGCGCAGGTAGTAGCCGCGACCATCAAAATGCGTACTGCCAAGGAAGGGATCGGAAGCCGACTGCAGAACCTTTTGTGCCGTAACGATTCGCCGCCCGGCATTCAGACTGCTTTTGATCGATTCGGCAACCGGCATGGCCAGCAGATTATAGCGTAGCGGCAAGGCCTCTTTCATCTGCAGGACCAGGTGACTGCCGTCTATTCCAGTCAGCAGCAGTAAAAAGCAGCGCGTGCCAAAGCTGCCGACGCCGACGCTGTAGCGAATCACGTCAGAAAGATGATAGCTGGCCAGCAAAACGCGAATGTCTTCTCTGACATAATTGCGATAGCTGTTAAAGGCAGCCTGAATCTGTTTGAACGTGTGGTCGCTGACGTGGCGGGCGCGGGGTGGGTTCTCACGGAAGATCAGATGACCACGCGGATTGAGCGTCGTAAATTTTTTAATGACCATTTCTGAGTTGTTCTTATGGCTCTTTTTGAGAATTCGGTCGACGATGCGGCTCATTTCGGCACGATCGTTATCCTCCAGCGAGTTCAGCGTTTGAATCATATCATGAATCTCATATGAAAAATAAAAGCGCTGCAAAAGAGTAAGCGTCTCGGCATGCTTGACGCCGCGCCGATAAACCTTGCACATGCTGCTTAAGAGTGTCTGCAGCCGATCTGGCTCAAAATTATTCTGCAGGCCAACCAAATAGGTGCTGACCAAAAGGCGCTTTAAGTCGCTTTCCCAATTGCCGATCCGAGATTCATCAAAATCATTGAGATCAAACAGCAATTTGCGTTCTGGCGAGGCATAGAAGCCATAGTTTCCTAAATGAGCATCACCATTGATAATGATTGAGATACCGCTTTGATACTGCTGCTTAAGGTCTTGTTCCATTAATTCCGCGGTACCGCGAAAAAAAGCAAAGCGGCTGACAGCCATGCGCTGATGACGCAAGGGCAGCAGCTCAGGGATCATCTTAGCTTCGGTCAGCTTGATCAAATTGATCGGATCGCGCTGAACGGGGACGTATTCACCGAGCTTGGCGACCGGGACTTGGCGGCGCTGCAGCTTGCCATCGGTTTCCAGTTCGGCTTTCGTGGCGTTGACCTGGATTTTTTTTAAGTCAAAAACATCCAGAGGCTGATTGAGCATCACTGACAAAACTTCCTTCACATGTTTTTCAGCTGCCATACCGTTCCATGAGCATTGATCCGCTCATTAAAGCCTGCCCAGACCTGACAAGGATCATTAAAGAAGCGCAGAGTCAAGACGTGCTCGCCATCATTGACGAAGATCTCGGCTAACGAATGATCGATAAAAACGTCAAGCTTTAAAGGCTGGTCGGCTGGCAGCTTTACGCTTCTTACCGTACCAAAGTCAGGAGCGACGGGTTGGCCGGCATGACTGCGATCTACGCTTAGTTTACCAGTCTGTGTGTCAAAACGCACCTGTAAACCGGCAGAAAGATCCTGGGAAGCTGCTAAAAAGAGTGTCCCGGCTTGATCGGCAGCAATATCGACTGCCATTTCGAACTGCCGACCAGTCTTGATATGACTGACATTGCCATTGAACGATTCAGCCTGACCGCGCAACTCTTTCATTGCCACAACAGGGGTTTGAATCAGGCGACCGTTACAATAGTGCAGTTCCTTGACCTGACTCAGGCAGTTGGCCCAGTTTTCATCATCGGTTGGGTATGAAAGATCCGGCAAGCCTACCCAGCTGATGGCATACGCTTGTCCATCTGGTGCGTTGAAGGCCTGCGTGGCATAGACGTCAAAGCCATCATCCAGGTTAACTGGAATCCGTGAGCTGTTGATCAGTTTGGCCTTTTCATAATCGAAATCGTCACCGATCAGATACATGTTTGGGTAGATGTTTTCATAATCGGCCACCTTTTTATCCAAGCCTTGCGGACAAAAAATCAAAACGGGATGGCCGTCAACGTCGATCAGATTGGGACATTCGCACATATAGCCCATTGAATCTGACATACAATCAACATAACCGACTTCTTGCCAGCCAGTCGTAAGCTCATCGCTGGCCCATAAATCAATATGCCCTTCTTGAGTTGCCTTTTCCTGCGCGCCAATGATGGCGTAGTATCTGCCGTTATGTTTCAAAAGCTGTGGGTCCCTAAAATGCTCGCTGATATGCTTGGGATTGACAAACAACGGCTGGGGCAGCTTGGTTACGTGATTCTGCTTGTCCATCCAGGCTCCCAGCTGATAAGGCGTTCTGTGCCAGTCAGCATCCCGATGATTGCCGGTGTACATTAAGAAAAGCTGATCGTCAATTACGCGTGCTGAGCCAGAATAAGCGCCGTGGCTGTCATATTCAGTATCCGGGGCCAGAGCCAGACCGTGATTCTGCCAATGTACCAGGTCCGGTGAAGTCATATGCATCCATGACTTCAGACCATGAGCGGCACCAAATGGGAACGACTGAAAAAAAACGTGCCATTCGTTGTTGTAATAAGAAAAGCCGTTCGGATCATTCAGCAGCCCAGAACTTGGCCGGATGTGATAATGCATCTGATAAGGCGAATTTGCAGCTTGGGTCTGCAGCTTTAGCAATTCCAAGGCGCTGTGCTTTTCATAAGGTAAGTAGCGTTGCTCGCGAGTCCATTCCATAATTTCAACCCCTCTGTCAATTTGAAAGCGCTGTTTTATATTCTAATTTTAAGGAGTCGCTGCTTTGATGTCAAACGTTTATCAATCAACGGTCGCGGCTAGTTTCATCTTGCAGTGCGGAATGTTGTCCAATAAATAGACCTCAGACGTCTGCTTAAAGCCAAAGCTGCCATAAAACTTGGTTAGATAGGCCTGCGCTTCAATCTCAACATTGAGATCAGGAAAATGGGTTGAGATATAGTCTAAGACGGCCTTGAGCAATTGGTTGCCCAGTCCCTGCTTACGGAATTTTTCAACGACCAGCACGCGGCCAAACGTCACATAGTCCTTTTTGGGCATGATGCGCGCGTAGGCCATCAGTTCATTGGTCTGATCGTTTAGAATTCGGACGTGAAAGCATTGGTAGTCTTCATCATCGACTTCTTGATAGTAACAGGTCTGTTCAACGACAAATACGCGCGTCCGCTCTTTAAAGATCGTAACCAGCTCTTGGGGTGTCAGTTCATTGGTTTGCTTTACGTCAATCATGATAAAACCTCCTGTAATGTCAATTTGAATTAGCGTTATCATTTACTTGTAGTCTTAGTATAGTTTTTTAGCAAGCGAGGTGGCAACATGGAGAAAAAAGAAAAGCTTCCAACAATGATGCATGCTTGGTCAGTCGTTGAACCTGGCCCAATTGATGGCGAAAAATCACCACTTGAGTTTGTTTTAAAACCAGTACCAAAGCCCAAACGCGGTGAGGTTCTGGTTAAAGTGTTGGCTTGTGGTGTCTGTCATACTGATCTGCATGTCAGTGAAGGCGATCTGCCAGTCCATCAGCCCAATGTGACGCCCGGCCATGAAATTGTTGGTCAAGTCGTGGCATTTGGGGAAGCTACGCAGCGGTTTAAGCTTGGTGAACGCATCGGGATTCCCTGGTTTCGGCATGCTTGCGGAGTCTGCCGCTTTTGTCGTTCGGGGCGTGAAAATCTTTGTCCTCATTCAGTTTATACCGGCTGGGATCATGATGGCGGCTACGCTGAATATGTCACGGTACCAGAAGGATTTGCCTATCGAATTCCCGAGCGTTTTGATGATCTGACGGCGGCCCCGTTGCTCTGTGCCGGTATTATTGGCTATCGAGCCTATCGACGTGCCAACGTGCCGGCTGGTGGTCGCTTGGGGCTGTATGGTTTCGGCGGTTCAGCTCATATCACGGCGCAGATTGCGATTAAACAAGGAATTGAGGTTCACGTCTTTACAAGAGGAAAAGACGCGCAGCAATTCGCTCGCCAGCTGGGATGTGCCTCCGCGCAGGGTGCCTATGATCAGGCGCCGGTACCGCTTGATTCGGCAATCATGTTTGCACCAGCTGGCCAGATGATTCCCAATGCACTGGAAAATCTGGTGCCAGGGGGGACGCTGGCTTTGGCAGGCATTCATATGAGCGATGTGCCGCAAATGACCTACCAGGAGCATCTCTTCCATGAAAAAATACTGACCAGCGTTGAGAGCAATACGCGGCGTGATGGTGAAGAATTTTTGACGCTGGCTGATCGTTTAGATATCTGCCCCAGCATTACCGAATATCCATTGACCCAAGCCGATGAGGCGCTGCGGCGGGTCAAGCGCGGCGATATTGACGGTGCCTGTGTATTGCGAGTTGGGACACGAGAATGATTCGAGAATGGTTAAAAAATTTTAACCTTAATAAAGGGTTAAAATGCCTTTAAAGCGGGATTATATGTCAACCCATTGTCATTTTATTAGTAAAAATAAATGTTAAACGATTGACATTCTGCAAAAAAAAGGTATGATAAGTAACAGTAAAAGCGCTTACAGATTTTAACGTTTATTTATTTTATTTGGTTAGCAATGCAATTATTTATCTGGGGAGAGCAATTATGGATCATAAACGAGTCGCCCAAACCGTTGTCAAAGCGGTGGGCAAAGATAATATCGTGGCTGCTGCACACTGTGCCACGCGGCTTCGTTTGGTGGTCAAGGATGATTCCAAGATCAATCAAAAAATGTTGGATAATGATGCTGACATCAAAGGAACGTTCGAAACGAATGGTCAATACCAGATCATCATCGGCCCTGGTGATGTCAACAATGTCTATGATGAAATGGTTAAGATTACCGGTTTAAAGGAAATGTCAACCGATGATCTGAAACAGGTCGCAGCTAAGAACCAAAAGACGAATCCAGTGATGGCGTTCATCAAGCTGTTGTCTGACATCTTCGTACCGTTGATTCCAGCTTTGGTTGCCGGCGGTCTTTTGATGGCTTTGGACAACGTGCTGGCTTCACCTGGTCTGTTTGGGCCCAAGTCAGTCATTCAGATGTACCCTTCGCTCAAGGGCATTGAGTCAATGGTCAATGTAATGTCGGCAGCACCATTTACGTTCCTGCCAATTCTGGTTGGGATTTCTGGTGCTAAGCGGTTTGGTGCTAACCCATTCCTGGGTGCGGTTGTTGGTATGATGATGACCTCGCCGCTGCTGCAGGCAGGTCATTTCTGGAACGTCTTTGGACTGCACGTTTCAATGCAGCCGTACACGGGACAAGTTATTCCGGCATTGGCTGCAGTTTGGCTGCTGTCGATCTTTGAAAAGTGGTTCCATAAGAAATTGCCAAGTGCGGTTGACTTCACGTTTACGCCACTGCTGTCGATTCTGCTGACTGGTTTTCTGACGTTTACCATCGTGGGTCCAGTTATGCGGGATCTTTCCGACTGGATCACGGCTGCGATTGTTTGGATCTACAACACGCTTGGCTGGGTCGGAACCGGTATCTTTGGTGCCTTCTACTCACCAATTGTTTTGACGGGGCTGCACCAAAGCTTCCCAGCCATCGAAACGCAATTGATTTCAGCCTTTAAGTCAGGTACTGGCTATGGCGACTTTATCTTTGTCGTTGCCTCGATGGCTAACGTTGCACAAGGGGCTGCGACGACGGCGGTCTACTTCCTGACCAAGAACAAGAAGATGAAGGGGCTTTCCAGTTCAGCTGCGGTTTCGGCCTTGTTGGGGATTACTGAGCCGGCAATCTTCGGGGTTAACCTGAAATTGAAGTTCCCATTCTTCTGTGCTTTGATTGGTTCGTGTGTTGCCAGTGCATTGGCTGGTATGTTCCACGTTATTGCCGTATCGCTCGGTTCGGCTGGTTTCATTGGCTTCCTTTCAATTAATGCCAAGTCGATTCCGCTTTACATTCTTTGTGAGCTGGTCAGCTTTGCCATTGCATTCTGTGTCACGTTCTTCTATGGCAAGGCGCACCATAACCTGGTTGATCCAGTTACTGAGGCTGATGCTGATGCTGAAGCTAAGGCTGTTGAGGTTCAGGCTGAGGCAACGGCTGCTGAGCCTGCTGGTGCCGTTAAGAGTGAAGACGTGCTGAGTCCAGTTGACGGCAAGGTGGAAGATCTGTCCAAGGTTAAAGATGAGGTCTTTTCACAAAAGATGATGGGTGATGGCGCGGCTGTCGTACCAAGCGATGGCACCATCTACTCACCGGTTGATGGTAAGATTACCGTTGCCTATGCTACTAAGCACGCATATGGCATTACATCTGATGATGGGGCCGAAATTCTGATTCACGTTGGTTTGGACACGGTTAACCTGAAGGGCGAACATTTTACCAGCGCGGTTGAGCAGGGCCAAACCGTTAAGCGCGGTGACAAGCTGGGAACGGTTGACCTCAAGGCCGTTGAAGCAGCGGGCTATGATACTACGGTAATGGTCGTCGTAACCAACACGGCCAGCTATGCCAAGGTTGAACACGTTGCAGAAGGCGACATCAAGCATGGCGAAAAGCTGATTGAGGTTGCCAAATAACGACTAAATATCTTTGCATTAATGATAAGACCGCTCGATGGGAATCGGGCGGTTTTTGATTTGATTGGCAACGATAGTGATATAGGTAGCGGTCGAGAATTTCTGGGCTGGTATAACATTATTCAGCGGGCTGACTTACATCAAAAAATCGGAGCAAGGCGGGGAATTCTGAGTTCTGCGGCTAGTCAGGCGTCTGATTCTCATCAAGAAGCGATCATCATTTTTCATCGTGGTAAAAACGTTGATCAATATTAGATCGTGTTAATCTAAAATAATGATAGAATTAGGTATAATACGATTTTCTATATTAGCAGGAGGAAAACATGACCTATCCACAATTGAATCTGGCAGATGCCAAGGGACCTAAAGCAACCATCAAGACCAACCATGGTGACGTAACCATTCAGCTGTTTCCAGATCAGGCGCCCAAGACGGTTGAGAATTTCATTACGTTGGCCAAGCAAGGCTACTATGACGGAGTAACGTTCCACCGGGTGATTCCAGAATTTATGATTCAAGGCGGTGATCCAACCGGGACTGGGGCTGGCGGTCAAAGCAGCTTTGGCGCACCGTTTGAAGATGAATTCAGTCGTGAGCTTTTTAACTTCAATGGGGCGCTGTCAATGGCCAATGCCGGCCCTAATACCAACGGCAGCCAATTCTTTATCGTCAGTGCTACGCAGGTGCCTGATAATATGATTGGTCAAATGAAGCAGCTGGGCTGGCCAGCCGAAGTCGTAGCCAATTACGAAAAGAATGGTGGCACGCCTTGGCTTGATGGACATCATACCGTCTTTGGCCAGGTAGTCAGCGGCATGGACGTGGTTGATGAGATCAGCCGGGTAGCTCGTGATGCTGCTGACAAGCCGAAAGAAGACGTTGTAATGACAACGGTTGAAATTACTGAAGAATAATATGACTACGATACTGCTAACGGCTTTCTAGAGCTGATTAGCAGTATTTTTTTTGCTGCTAATTGACTGTTAAACTAAAAATGCCTAATTGATCAATCAAGCGAAAAATTTTTAGATTTTTTTGAAATTAATTAAAGATTGTGCAAAAGTTTCAAAAAGAATAAAACAGCTTAGGAAAGGCTTTTTAATGGGGGATTATAAGGAATTCTTATAAGCTCTATTTGTTTTGACTATATCTAATTATGCAGAGTAAAGTTGGAATCGTAAAAAAGCAACAACGCTTACATCACTTTGTTTATATCGCATGTTGAATTCAATTGGAGGTTTTAATATGCCAGAATTTCGTACTGAAGAAGATACTCTAGGTCCAGTTCAAATCCCTGCCGATGCTTTGTGGGGTCCTCAAACTGAACGGAGCCGTCACAACTTCCCAACTGGCCAATACATGCCAATCGCTATTATTCGTGCACTGCTGAACATTAAGAAGGCAGCTGCTCAAGCTAACATGGAAACCAACGCGATTTCTGAAGAAAAGGGTAACCTGATCGTTAAAGCCGTTGATGAACTGCTGGCTTTGAGCGATGAAGATCTGCGCAAGGACTTCCCATTGAAGGTCTACCAAACCGGTTCCGGTACGCAGACCAACATGAACACTAACGAAGTCGTAGCTCATAAGGCAATGCAGATCAACCCAGACGTTGAAATCCTGCCTAACGATGATGTTAACAAGGGCCAAAGCTCAAACGACACGTTCCCAACTGCTATGAACGTCGTTGCCTTAGAAGCACTGGACAAGCTGAAGCCAGCCGTACAACACTTGATCGATGAATTGAAGATCAAGCAAGACAAGTACTGGGAAACGGTTAAGGTTGGCCGGACCCACCTGCAGGATGCCGTTCCATTGACTTTTGGTCAAGAAGTATCCGGCTACGTATCTGCACTTGAACACGACCTTAAGTACATCGAACAGCTTGAACCAACGCTGGAAGAACTGGCAATTGGTGGGACGGCTGTTGGTACTGGTCTGAACGCTGCTGAAGGCATGCCTGAAAAGATCGCCGAAAAGCTCAGCCAAGCATACGGTCTGAAGCTGACTGCCAAGAGCAACAAGTTCTATGGCCTGTCACACCACTCTGGCCTCAATGTGGTTCATGGTGCTTTGAAGACGCTGGCTGCCGACATGTTTAAGATCGCTCAAGACATCCGTTTCCTGGCTTCTGGTCCACGGGCCGGCTATGGTGAACTGCACATCCCAGCTAACGAACCAGGCTCTTCAATCATGCCTGGTAAGGTTAACCCAACTCAAGCTGAAGCCGTTACGATGGCTGCTTTGCGGGTCTTCGGCAATGATGTAGTCGTTTCAACTGCCTCCTCGCAGGGTAACTTTGAAATGAACGTCTTTAAGCCGGTTATGATTGATGCCTTCCTGGAATCGGCCGACCTGCTGACGGGTACGACGATGGGCTTTGCTGACAAGATGATTCATGGCTTGACGGTCAACGAAAAGCGGATGAAGGAACTGCTGGACAACTCACTGATGACGGTTACGGCACTTTCCCCACACATTGGCTACCATGACAGTGCCAAGATTGCTCAAGCTGCTGACAAGGCTGGCAGCACGCTGAAAGAAGCTGCCCTGAAGTCTGGCAAGGTTACTGAAGAACAATATGACGAATGGATGGATCCGCTGAAGATGACTAACGCTGATCGTCATGACTATGAAGACTAATTAAAGGAGCTGCAAAATGGCACAATTTCAAACCACGCCAGTCAGTCAGCTGGCAGACAGCTATGATGCGGTAATCGTTGGTTCTGGTGGTACCGGTCTGGCGGCCGCAATTCAAGCTCATGAACTGGGGATGAACGTTGCCGTGCTGGAAAAAGAAGAACAGCTTGGTGGTAACACCAACCGGGCCTCTTCTGGGATGAACGCTGCTGAAACCAACGTTCAACTCAAGCATGGCATTATTGACAACATCAATGACTTCTACCGTGAAACCTACAAAGACGGCGGTAAGCTCAACGACAAGGACATGCTTGGTTTCTTCGTTGTTCACTCACCACTGGCAATCGACTGGCTGGCCGATCATGGCATCAAGCTGGAAGACGTTACGATTACCGGTGGGATGTCCAAGAAGCGGACCCACCGTCCAGCTTCAATGGCTCCAATTGGTGGTTTTCTGGTCAAGAGTCTGCTGGATGTCGCTGCTAAAGAAAACATCCCCGTCTTTAACAAGGTTAAGGTTGAAAAGCTGGTTAAAAACGACCAAGGCGCAGTTGCCGGGGTCGTAGCCAGCGTTGATGGTCAGCCAAAGCAGATCAATGCTAAGGCCGTGCTGCTGGCAACCGGTGGCTTTGGTGCCTCTAAGGAATACATCAAGCGCTATCGTCCAGATCTGGCCGACTATAAGACGACCAACCAGCCTGGGGCAACTGGTGACGGCTTAAAGCTGGCTGAAGAGGTTGGCGCTCAATTGACGCAGATGAATTTTGTTCAAGTTCACCCAACCGTTCAACAAGACAATCCACACGTCTACCTGATTGGCGAAGCCGTTCGTGGTGAAGGGGCCATCTTGGTCAACTTCCAAGGCAAGCGTTTCGTCAACGAACTGAACACGCGCAAGATCGTCTCCGAAACGATTACCGCCTTGCCAGAACACAGCGCCTACTTGATTTTTGACCAAGGCGTGCGTGACCATGCCAAGGCTATTGAGTTCTACGACAAGGTTGGCTTGGTTGTTCATGGTGACACGGTTGAAGACCTGGCCAAGAACCTGAAGATGGATCCGGCGGTGCTTAAGAATACGGTTGAAACTTGGAACCAGGCTGTTCAAGCTGGTGACGACAAAGAATTTGGCCGGACGACGGGAATGGATCGCGATCTGTCCAAGCCAGGCTACTTTGCCATTCACATTGCTCCAGCCATCCACTACACGATGGGTGGAATTCACATCAACACCAAGACGCAGGTTCTTGACGGCAATGGTGACGTGATTCCTGGTCTGTACGCAGCCGGTGAGGTTTCCGGCGGTCTGCACGGCAACAACCGGGTCGGCGGTAACTCAATTGCTGAAACGATCATCTTTGGTCGTCAAGCCGGTCAACAAGTAACGGTTTACGCTCGCGAACATTAATTTTCTGCCTTCAATAGCGTACGCGGGTCTAAATATTTGAATACGGCAGGGTTAGGGATTTTGCCCTGTCGTATTCTTAGCCATTATTTTGTTGAAATTATCACAAGAAGCGTGTACAATACTGAATTTTGTTAGAAAATTTTTGAAAAAGTGTCTAAACAGCCTTTTTCAGACGAGTAGAGAGGAAAATCAGATATGTCAAAAGTTATGCTGGTTGGCGACGGTGCAGTTGGTTCTGCTTTTGCCAACGATTTACTGCAACACGTTAGTTTAGATGAATTGATCATTGTTGATCGTAAGACGCAAAAAGCGGCTGGCGATGCAATGGATCTGGAAGACCTGGCCATGTTTGATGGTACGACGGTGGTTCGCAGCGGCAAGTATGAAGATGCTGCCGACACCGATGTTGTAGTCATCACGGCGGGTATTCCGCGCAAGCCAGGAGAGAGTCGTTTAGATCTGGTCAACAAAAACGTTGGCATTTTAAAGACGATCATCGACCCAATTGTTAACAGCGGCTTTAAGGGAATCTTTGTCGTTGCTTCCAACCCAGTTGATATTTTGACGACGCTGACACAGCGGATCTCTGGTTTTCCCAAGAACCGGGTCATTGGTACGGGGACCTCGCTTGATACGGCTCGGCTGCGCGTGGCACTTGCCAAACGCTGCCATGTGCCGGTACGCGAAATCAGCGTTGACGTTTTAGGCGAGCATGGTGATACGTCGTTTGCCAACTTTGATGAAGCAACGATTGCCGGCAAGCCTTTAAAAGAGTTTGCTGATGTCAGCGATGAAGAGCTTGCAGAAATGCAGTCCGGGGTCAAGAAAAAAGGTGGCGCGATCATTCGTTCCAAAGGTGCTACCTACTACGGCGTTGCCCGCTGTCTGTCTTTGATTTGTGAGGCCATCATCTTCAACCGTTCAATCGTTTTGCCTCTATCGGCTCCTTTGAATGGTCAGTATGGCATCAAGGATCTGTATCTGGGAACGCCTGCTTCCGTTAACCGGACTGGAATTCGCTATGTCATTGAAACGCCGCTTTCAAAACGCGAGGTAGCGGCAATGCAGCACTCCGCCGCCAAGATGAAAGAAGTTTTGGATGGCGTTGAGCTTTAGATTAGGATTTTGAGACAACCTTTTTGGAGGAAATATCACAATGGGTTTAGCAAAAGTTAAGTATAAGGGCTTTATTGCTCCATTAATTATCGGGCTGCTGATCTGGTTTACGGCTCCAGTTCGGCCAGCCGGCGTTTCAGTTGCCGCTTGGCACATGATGGCGATCTTTATTGCAACGATTGCTGCCTGCATTACGCAGCCGCTGCCAATTGCTGCGGTAACGCTGATTGGCTTTACGGTAGTAGTCATGACGAAACTGGTGCCAATGGATGATGCTTTGATGGCCTTCAGCAACTCTTCTTCTTGGCTGATCGCCATGGCCTTTATGTTGGCGCGGGGCATCATCAAGACTGGTCTGGGTCACCGAATTGCCTTGTATTTGATCAAGGCCTTTGGTAAAAAGACGCTTGGTCTGGCTTATGCCGTTGGGGGAATTGATCTGATCACGGCGCCAGCTACGCCTTCCAATACGGCTCGTGCCGGTGGGATCGTTTACCCGCTGGTTGAATCACTGGCCAAGACGTTTGGTTCCGAGCCAAATGACGATTCACGTAAAAAAATCGGGGCTTTTCTGACGTTCTCTGAATTTAACAGCAACATCATCACTTCGGCTATGTTTATGACGGCTTTGGCACCTAACCTGGTTATCGTTGCCCTGGCTAAAACGATGAAGATTCACATTACCTGGCTGGGCTGGTTTACGGCTAGTGTTGTCCCTTGTTTGCTGCTGTTTATCTTGGTGCCATATGTCATCTACAAGATGTATCCGCCTGAGATCAAGGAAACGCCTAATGCCCGTGAATGGGCTGACAAGAGCCTGCGCGAAATGGGACCAATGAAGGTTTCTGAAAAGGTTATGGCTGGTGTTTTCATCTTAACGATTATTTTGTGGATGATGTCCAATGTCCTTGGCATTGAAGCTTCATTCGTTGCCTTTTTGGCAATCTGCTTGTTGCTGATCTTTGGGGTGCTGACTACGAAGGATCTGTTGAGTGAAACTGGCGCTTGGAATGTTTTGATCTGGCTTTCAATTCTGGTCTTCATGGCCGGCGAGCTTTCTGAAATGGGCCTGATCAAGTGGCTGTCAAAATCGATTGCCAGTGGTCTGCATGGTATGAACTGGGTTGCAGTGTTGGCAATTCTGATGGTTATCTACTTCTATGCTCACTACCTGTTTGCCAGTGCCACGGCGCACGTTACGGCTCTTTACGCGCCATTTGTCGGTGTTGCGGTTTCTGCTGGGGCTCCAGCTATGCTGGCAGCAATGTCACTGGCATTCTGTTCGGCAATCATGGCCTCGACGACTCACTATGCCAACGGTCCTGCTTCCATTTTGGCAAGCTCTGGCTATGTCAAACAAGGTGAATGGTGGCGGATGAGCTTTGTCTTGGGACTGCTTTACTTGGTAGTCTTCTTGACGGTGGCACCGCTTTGGATGAAAGTTATCGGCATGTGGTAGACATGCAAAAAAGCGATCCGGTCTGGGTCGCTTTTTTTACATCGAAAGGAAAGATTATGAAATTTATTACAACAGATCACGTACGTCTGGATTATGAGGATGAGGGTTCAGGCTATCCAATTCTGCTGGTTAGCGGCTTGGGCATGTGTAAGGAGATTTGGCGGCCCACCAAGGCATTTCTATTGCAAAACGGCTATCGAGTAGTTACGTTTGACGCCCGTAATCAGGGGGCTTCTGAACATACCTTTAAGGGAGCGCGGATCTCGCGGCATGCGATTGACGTTTACGAATTGCTGAAGAGTCTGTCGATTGAGCATTGTCTGGCAGTGGGGCATTCAATGGGCGCTTCAACGATGTTTGGCTATGTCTCGTTATTTGGGCGCGGTCAGTTGGATGGATTGGTAGACATTGATCAAAGCCCTAAGATGATTAATGATGAGACATGGCATTATGGTTTTAAAAATTTATCATGGGATGAATTCCCAGCAGCGATGAAAATGCCGCTGGGTCGCGCTACGGCAGTTGAAATTGATGAAGCCACGGTAGCAGCTGTTCGGCAGGCCAATGCACAGCACCCGTATGACGAGAATGCCAATTACAATTTTGCAATTGACCATGCCTTTCAAGACTGGCGTGACATCGTTGCTTTAATGCCAGTGCCGTTTTTGGCGGTTGCCGGTGAAAAGTCGCCTTACTTTAATCCTGATTTTCTGCAAGCAATCCAAATCTTAAATGAAAAAGCTCAGACACAGGTCGTTGCTAATGCCGGGCACGCTGTGATGGCAGAACAACCGACTGCTTTTAACGAGATTTTGGCGCGATTCGTTAAACGCGTCCAATAGCAAATGCCGTCTGCAGCAGACGACGCATAGAAATCAGTTGTTGTCCAATTCCAGTAAGACACGGTTGGCTACGGCTTCATTGGTAATAATGTCAGTTAGGAGACTGCCGCGTAAGGCTCCCAGCATGGCGCGGGCTTTGAACTTGCTCTTTACGACCCCGATTCGGCAAGGTACCTCTAAAAGCGCGGCTACAGAGGCACCGAAAAGCTTGTCACTTTTTGGCGTCAAAATCTGGCCAGCAATACTATACGGTCGACCATAAAGCATGCCGACGATTTCTTGGCGATTAACGTTTTCAAAAATTTCGTTAATACTTTGATGCCAGATACGGATGCTGTTGACCGAGTCAATTGTACCAATACCGGTAAAAAGCATATCCATCTTGCCGCACTGCTCAAAAACGTTGGCGATGGCCGGCTCGCCTTTAAGCTGTTCTCTGACGGTATCGTTGAGAATATACAGTGGGGCGGGAATGGTCAGGTAGCTGGATCCATATTTGGCGGCGGCGCGCTGAACCAATGGCGTTGCACCGATCGCTGAGCTGTACTTGAGGTTGTCGCCCATGAATTGAGTAAAGGTCAGATCATCGCGGACATCGGTTTGGAAACGGTTGATGATGTTCATCAAGGTTCCGCCCCAGCTGACGCCAACGATCTTGCTGCCTTTAATATGGCGCTGAATCTCGGCTGCAGCAAAGTCAATGATGTTTTCGATATCAGCATTGGTGGTGGCTGCGTCTTTGATGATCATCGTGTTGGTGTGGGGGAAGAGTTCGGCAAAACGTGTTTCTAATTCAGTGTTGCGATCAATTGGCGAATTGATGGTGATTCTAACGATGCCGGCCGACCGCGCCTCATTTAGTGCTTTAGTGATCAAATAACGGCTCAGCTGGTATTTTTCCGATAGCTGAGTGATAGTCAGCTGGCCAAGATAATAGTCGCGGGCAATATCAGCCAGTTGACCTTGTTGAGTGATGTCATTCATACAAATGAGCCTTCTTTCTAAAATCGATATGAGTCCCTTTTAATAATATCAAACTTTTTTAATTTTGAAAAAATATTATAACTATTTGAAAAAGTTAAAAAGAGAGTGTAAAATTACTAGCGAGAGATTTGAAATTTAGATGAGTTTGAGAATTTGATAACTTGAAGGGATGATTAGATGACTTCAGAAGAAGATGCTATTCTTCGCCTGCACCAAGCCCATACTGGGATGCTGAACATTAAGTCAGAGTTTGATATTGAGGATCGTGCTGATCTGCAAAAGGCTTATACGCCCGGAGTTGCGGTCTTATCGAGAATGATTGCTGAAAAGCCAGAACTTAAAGACAAGTTTACGGTCAGTGGCAAATTGGTTGCCTTGATTACTGATGGGACTGCCGTACTGGGACTTGGCAACGTCGGCCCAGCTGCCGGTCTGCCGGTAATTGAAGGGAAGGCCTTATTATATAAGGATCTGGCTAACATCAACGCAATTCCATTGGCAGTTGATCAAGTCAGCCCGCAAGAAATCATCAAGACGATCAAAAACATCTCACTATCGTTTGCCGGCATTCACCTAGAAGACATTGCCGCGCCACGCTGTTTTGAAATCGAGAATGCCTTGAGTGAAGAGTTGAACATTCCGGTCTACCATGATGATCAAGAAGGCAGTGCGATTGTGGTTTTAGCCGGTTTGATCAATGCTGCCAAGGTTGTTGGCAAAAAGCTGACCGATCTGCGGATTGTAATCAACGGTGTTGGGGCCTCTGGACTGGCAACGGCACGCCTGTTGTATGCGGCCGGGATCAAACACTTAACGCTGGTCGACGTTCACGGCGTCATTACCAGTGAAGACTACCGCGCCAATGATTATCAGCGGGTGTTTGCCGCTAAGCTGGGAACGCCGCAAAGCATGGAAAATCAAAATATTCATGATGCCATCAAGGGACAGGATGCTTTTATCGGACTTTCAACCGGTAATGTGATCAATCGTCATGATGTCAAACAGATGAATGAGCAGCCAATCATCTTTGCTTTGGCAAATCCGCATCAGGAAATCACACCCGAAAAAGCTAAGGAAGCTGGGGCAGCAGTGATTGCTACCGGATCCAGTCAATACCCTAATCAGGTCAATAATATCCTGGCTTTTCCGGGACTGTTTAAAGGCTTATTGGCTAGCGGCCTGAAAAAGGTTGACATGGATCTGCAAAAAACGGTTGCTCAGGCACTGGCCAGCGTGGTTGAGCAACCAACTGCTGAAAATATCGTTCCCAGCGTCTTTGATGAGCGCGTTGTCCCAACCGTAGCAAAAGCGGTTGAAGACTACGCCAGCCAACAAAAGTAAAGGAGTCGTTCCATGGAAAATCAAATCGTTGATCTGCATCTGAGTGATCGTGCTACGCGGCAGAAATGGCAGCAGTTTTTGGAATCATTGGGAATCCACAACTTTTCGGATGCTGAGGTCGACAAGATTGATTTTACTCTGGGACTGCTTGACGAACAAGGCCAGCTGGTTGGTACGGGTTCAGCGGCCGGCAATGTCTTGAAATATATTGGCGTCTGCAACAAAGAAGCCGTGCCGGGAGCTAGGTTCAATGCCATTGTCAGTGCTTTGACGAATCGACTCTTTCAGGAACATCGCTTTCATTTATTTGTCTTTACCAAGGCCAAATATTCAGCAAGCTTTCAGCACCTCGGTTTTAAGGAACTGGCTCATTCGGATGTGGCTGCTTTTTTGGAAACCGGCGATCCGAACGTTGATGATTATTTAGCCGCTGTTCCGCAAGTGGACGGACAAGCGACTAAAAAAGTAGCTGGTATCGTTATGAATGCCAACCCCTTTACCAATGGCCATCGCTACTTGGTTGAGCAGGCTGCTAATGAAAACGATCTGGTCTATGTCTTTGTAGTCAATACGGATCTGTCGCTGTTTAAAACCCGTGAACGCTTTGAACTGGTAAAAGCGGGCACGGCTGATCTAAAAAACGTCATTGTCGTTGATGGTGGCGATTATATGGTCAGTTATGCTACTTTCCCAGCCTACTTTTTGGAATCAGCCGACCAGACGATTCGCTACCAGACAACCTTAGATGCCCGCGTTTTTCGCGACACGATCGCACCGGCACTCAATATAAAGACGCGTTATGTTGGCAGTGAGCCGTTATCACGAACGACTGGAATCTATAATCAAGTTTTGCAGCAGGAATTGCCGCCTAAAGTTGCGTTAAAGATCATCGAGCGCAAGACGGCAACTAATGGAAATTATATTACCGCGACTGAGGTACGCAAATGCATCAAGGATGACAATCTCGATGCTATCATGGGGCTCGTCCCAGCAACGACGCAGAAGTTCGTTGAAGACCATGTTGCGATACTTCAAGAGCGGATCAAGGAAGGAATGAACATCAATGGAAATTAAGGAAACCGCAGTAGCTGGTACCTTGGAATCATCTGATATTCAAATCATGCTGTCCAAGGGTACGGATGGCATTGTAATTGATTTGGAATCGGACGTTGCCAAGCAGTTTGGCACCCAGATCAAAAAGGTCATCACTGAAACACTGACGGCAATGGGAATTCAAAACGCTAAGGTTAAGGCCGTTGACAAAGGTGCCTTGGATTGTGTGATCAAGGCCCGCACGATTGCTGCTGCGCAACGTGCTGCCAAGACGACTGATGAACCTGCATGGGAGGTATTGTAAGCATGGCTGAAATTAAAGAACGCTTGCGCCGGACGATGATGTTCGTACCTGGCAACAACCCAGCAATGGTTAAGGATGCTGGTATCTATGGTGCCGACTCCATCATGTTCGACTTGGAAGATGCCGTTTCAATGGCTGAAAAAGATGCTGCTCGTGACCTGGTTTACGAAGCTTTGCAAACACAGGACTATGGCGATGCGGAACTGGTTGTCCGGGTCAATGGTCAAGACACGCCATACTATGCTAATGACGTGCGGGCCATGGTTAAGGCAGGTATTGACGTTGTGCGGCTGCCAAAAGCTGAAGACGCTGAAATGATCAAGAAGCTGGACGCTGATATTACGGCTGCCGAAAAGGAATTTGGCCGTGAGGAAGGTTCGACGATGCTGATGGCTGCTATTGAAAGCGCCAAGGGTGTCATCAACGCCTACCAAATCGCTTCGGCATCTGATCGGATGATGGGGATTGCTCTGTCTGCCGAAGACTACACGACTGACATGAAGACGCACCGCTACCCAGATGGTGCCGAACTTGAATTTGCCCGCAACATGGTGCTGCATGCTGCCCGGGCGGCTGGTGTAGCTGCCTTTGACACGGTCTTCACCAACATGAACGACACGGAAGGCTTCTACCGTGAAACTGAATACATTCACCAGCTTGGCTTTGACGGCAAGTCGCTGGTTAACCCACGTCAAATCCCAATGGTTAACAAGGTTTACGAACCAACCAAGAAGGAAATCGAAAACGCCAAGAACGTTGAAAATGCTATTAAGGAAGCCAAACTCAAGGGTTCCGGCGTTATTTCCATGAACGGTCAAATGGTCGACCGTCCAGTTGTGCTGCGTGCTGAACGGGTGATGCGCCTGGCTAAGGCATCCAACCTGATTGACGAGGAGGGAAACTACATTGAAAAATAATGTAAATCGCGAACTGCCAGAAGATCTGATGAAGCAGCTCGACTACAAGCCATTTGAAACTACTGAAATCGGCCATCCCGAAGTTCAACGGGTTGCGCCTAAGGTTACCGTAACGACTGGTGACGACAAGGTTGTTGAATCACTGGAAGACGTTGTTAAAAAGACCGTTAAAGACGGCATGACGATTTCTTTCCACCACCACTTCCGTAACGGTGACTTTGTCTTCAACCAAGTCATGGACATCATTTTGAAGTTGGGGATCAAGGACTTGACGCTGGCACCATCCTCACTGACTGGTGTCATGAACGATAAAGTGATTGAAGCCATCAAGGCCGGTACGATTACCAACATTACCAGTTCTGGGATGCGTGGCTCTTTGGGTGACTTTGTATCTCATGGTGGCTTAAAGAACCCTGTTATCTTCCGTTCGCACGGTAACCGGGCTCGTTCAATCGAAAACGGCAACATCAAGATCGACGTTGCTTTTCTTGGGGTACCAAACTCAGATGCGCTGGGTAACGCAAACGGTATGAATGGTGATGCAGTCTTTGGCTCACTGGGCTACGCTTTGATGGATGCTCAATATGCTGACAAGGTCGTCTTGCTGACTGACAACATTGTCGACTATCCTAACACGCCGGCTTCAATCAAGCAGACGCAGGTTGACTACGTTGTTAAGGTTGACAAGGTGGGTGACCCTGACAAGATCGGTTCTGGGGCTACTCGTTTCACTAAGGACCCTAAGGAATTGAAGATTGCTTCGATGGTAAACGACGTGATCGTTAACTCACCATACTTTAAGGATGGCTTCTCATTCCAAACTGGTTCTGGTGGTGCAGCCCTGGCCGTTACGCGGTTCCTGCGTCAATCCATGATCGATGCTGGCATCACGGCTTCATTCGCTCTGGGTGGAATTACTTCGCCAACGGTTAAGCTGCTTGAAGAAGGCCTGGTCAAGAAGGTTATGGACGTTCAAGACTTCGATAAGGGCGCGGCTGCTTCTATGAAGAACAACCAAAACCAACAAGAAATCGATGCTTCTTGGTATGCTGACCCTGACAACAAGGGTGCCATGGTTGACCAGCTTGACGTTGCCATCTTGTCCGCTCTGGAAATCGACACTAACTTCAACGTTAACGTTATGACTGGTTCTGATGGTGTGATCCGTGGTGCCATTGGTGGTCACCAAGACGCTGCAACCTCAAAGCTGACGATTATCTCAGCTCCATTGGTTCGTGGCCGGATTGCCACGGTTGTACCAGACGTAACGACGGTTGTTACGCCAGGTGAATCCGTTGACGTATTGGTTACTGAATACGGGATTGCCATCAACCCTCGTCGTAAGGATCTGCAAGAAGCTTTGAGCAACGTTCCGGGTCTGCCGGTTTACGACATTCACGACCTGCAAAAGCTGGCCGAATCCAAGGTTGGCAAGCCAGAACCACTGCAATTCACTGATCGGACGGTGGCGCTGGTTGAATACCGTGACGGAACGATTATTGATACGATCAAGCAGGTTAAGGACTAATCTGAACTGATTGAAATTTTAAAACCGCGGCTGCTTTAATCTCAGTCGCGGTTTTTTATGAAATTGAGGATATGATTTATGGAACAGACAAGCGCTAAGCTGGTTAACGATGCACTGCGAGCAATGATTTACGAGGTTTCTGTCAACCCTAAGCCTGGCTTGGTGGACCCAGTGTCTTCTGGACCGCACCCTGACATGGATGTGTTTTTATTTATTGACAGTGCGCTTAGTTTGCATCATTATTTTGAACAAAGCGTGGATTTGGGAATGAGTTTTGCAGCAACTGATCTGACGCTTATGTTTAAAAAGCTGCGAACTTTGGGTATTGAAGCCGAAAAGACGATGTTTAAGGCAACCAATGGCGTTAATACGCATAAGGGCGCGGTTTTTTCGCTTGGTGTCCTAACGTGTGCCGAGGCCTATCGAATCAAGCATCCCCAGTTGGATCTGACCACGATCGTTAAACGGATGCTAAAAGGCTTGACGGCCAGTGATTACGATATTGAAAAGCTGCATGCCAAGCCGGTTGCACAGTTGACGGCCGGTGAGAAAGAATTTCTGCGCTATGGCATCAAAGGCATTCGCGGTGAGGCCGAGGCCGGCTATCCAACCGTAATGAAGATTGGCGTACCGGCATTAGCAAAAAGCGAAGGGACGACGATGCAGCGCTTGTTGGATACGTTTATGCATATCGTCGCACGGACTGAGGACACCAATCTGATCAAGCGGGCTGGTCGTCATGGTGTTGTCAAAGAGGCCCATCAACAGGCAAAAAGATATTTAGAGCTGGGCGGCACACAGACGCAGGCCGGCCGCGACTATCTGGCACAGCTCAATCAAGAATATCTGCTCAACAACTATAGCTTGGGCGGTTCAGCGGATCTGCTGATATTGACGATTTTTGTTGGCTTGCGCAAGGGAATTCTACGACCTGAAGCAGCAATCTGAGGAGATGATTTGATGAATACGCGGGATCTGCAGTATTTTCAAGCATTGGTCAAGTATAAAAACTACACGCGCGTTGCCAAGGAATTTGGGGTCTCACAGCCAACCGTTACACAGGCAATTAAACGATTGGAAAAAGAATTTAACGCTCAGCTGGTCTATACTGACCGTGCGCACCGGCAAAACTTGATTACGCGCAGCGGTCAGCTTTTGGCGGCTAGTGCCAAGACGATCAATGAACAGATTTCGCTGGCTCATCATTCCATTGAGTTGGTCCAAGAACGGCAGATTCGTTTTGGCCTGCCACCGATTATCGGTAAGCTTTTGGTTGCCAAGATTGCTAAAAAAGTGCCTGGTTCGATCATGCGCCGAGTACGAATCCATGAGGCTGGGTCACAAGAACTGCTGTCAAAGCTGCTTAAAGGTGAGATTGATGTGGCCATGCTGGGCTCAGTGGCACCGCTGGATGAAGAAAAGGTCTATGTTCAGCTTTTAACCAAGCGGCCTTATAGCATCATGGTCAGCGCTAATAATCCTTTGGCGCAGCGAAAACATATCAGTTTTAAAGAGCTCGCCAATCAGCATTTTATTACTTATGATAAGCAATACGTTCACGTAGCAGCAATGCGTTCTTATTTTGCCTATGCGCATATCAAGCCGACTGTAGCAGTCTACAAAGTCCCCGATGTTTCATGGGTTAAGGAACTGGTTAGAGAAAATGTTGGGATTGCGCTAATGGTTCGGGATGCTGCTAAAAACGAAAATGGCATCGTACCATTAGAGATTGATGATCCGTTGCCAGAATGGTTTTATATATCATTGGCGATTCGTAATGGCTACGTGCTTAGCGATGAAGAGCAGCAATTTGTAAAGCTGTTAAGTCAGGTTGCTAAAGAAGATGAATAAATGATCAGGCTCGGTATCCGAAATTGGATGGCGGGCCTTTTGAATTGACTTTCTGCATTTGACATAAATTTTTCGTACAGACGGGATTAATCGTTTTATAATGGTAAGAAGTTTGACGATTTTTAAAAAGTCAGATTAAGGAGCGATTTGAATAATGAGAAAACTGCCGATCGAACAAGATCAGCCTCAAAAAAATAATGAGGATCTCGGAAACTATCGTCAACATATGGCGATTCACTGGCATGACTTCTACAGCAGCGATAATGTAACACCAGCTCAAAAAGCCAATCTGGTCGAGCGTTCGACGATTGTTGGGCGTATCGGAATCATGATGCTGGCTTGCGGAACGGGAGCTTGGCGAGTACGCGACTCGATGAACGTGGTCTCTAAAAAGCTTAATATGACCTGCTCGGCCGACATTGGTCTGGTTTCAATCGAATACACCTGTATGGACGCCAATAACAGCTATACGCAGGCTTTGTCATTGCCTAATACCGGGGTCAATACGACAAAATTGAATGCGTTGGAAAGTTTTGTCAAAGAGTTTGACCAACGGGGTGATCACTGGACCGTTGGCGAGATTCACAAACGCTTGGACGTCATTCACCGAATGAAAGGCAACTATTCGCCGCTGCAAGTCGGCCTGGCAGCGGCTTTAGCCTGCAGTGCCTTTGTTTTTCTGTTGGGCGGTGGACCAATCGAAATGATCTGCTCATTCTTTGGTGCTGGGATCGGTAATTTTATCCGGCGCAAGATGATTGATCGTAAGCTGACTCTGTTTGCCTGTCTTGCGACTTCGGTAGCCATGGCCTGTGTTATCTATGTGATGGCCCTAAAGCTTTTAAATATGGGGATTTCGCTTAATCCGCGCCATGAAGCCGGCTATATTGGGGCAATGCTGTTTGTAATTCCTGGTTTCCCATTCATTACTAGCGGCTTGGATCTGTCTAAGCTCGATATGCGCTCAGGTTTGGAAAGGTTGGCCTATGCCGTGATGATTATCGTGGTAGCTACTTTAGTCGGCTGGCTGGTTGCCATGATGGTTCATCTTAAGCCGGAAAACTTTGAGCCTTTGGCACTTTCGCCGCTGATGCTCTTTTTACTGCGCCTGCCAGCCAGTTTTTGTGGAGTATTTGGCTTTTCAATCATGTTTAATTCCACGCCGAAAATGGCAGCTGCAGCGGGTGTAATCGGGGCAGTTGCCAATACGTTGCGACTCGAACTGGTTGACTATAAGGTGATGCCAGCGGGGGCGGCCGCGTTCTTAGGGGCATTAACCGCTGGACTACTGGCTTCATTTGTGCGAGACTGGGTTGGTTATCCAAGAATTTCTTTGACGGTGCCGGCAATCGTGATTATGGTGCCGGGACTTTACCTTTATCGCGCTATGTACAATATGGGGCTAACCTCTATTAGCGTTGGTGCCTTGTGGATTACCAAAGCACTTTTGATTATCGTTTTCCTGCCATTAGGTTTGGTTGCAGCACGGATTTTAGGCGATACCAAGTGGCGTCATACCAGTTAGTAATGTTAAAGATTTCTGTTATCATAATTGGTAATAGAAATCTTTTTTATATTCGAGGTTGAAAGCATGATTATTGAGTATCCGCAATCACTGTTAAAACAGGCTGAGGATTCATTAAAAGGTCATCATCTAACCGGTTTTGTAGCTGGGCAAGGCCCTGAACATCCTAAAATTATGCTGATTGGCGAAGCGCCAGGCAGAGAAGAAGCTCAAACCGGTGTACCATTTGTTGGCGCATCAGGCAAAGAACTGATGAAGTTGATCGAAGAATATCTTCACCTGACCAGAGAAGACGTTTATATTACCAGCGTGGTCAGAAAACGGCCTTACTCAATCAAAAAGGTTAAAGATAAAAAAACGGGTGAACTCATTGAAAAAACGCCTAACCGAACGCCGACCAAGGCTGAGGTTTATGCCTATGCGCGTCTGTTTGACTGGGAGTTGGATCAGGTGAGACCGAAGATTTTAATGCCGCTGGGAAACACCAGTCTACAGCGCTTGTTGGGGCCAAGTGCTAAAATCGGTAGTCTGCATGGTCGGATCCTGCACTGTCCGATTCAAAGAGCAGCTAATGATCATCAAGGCTATGTCATGAGCAATCAGAGTTACATGGTGATTCCAATGTATCATCCCGCGGCCTTTTTGTACGCGCGAAAGCTGGAGCCGATCGTTCGTCATGATTGGGAAACGGTTGCGCAAAAGCTAAATCAGTTGGAAACCGATAAAATTTAACAAAATCAAATAAAAGTTAGCAGCTGATTCGTGATAGGATTAAAAGCAAAGACAATAAGAAAGTGAATTTCAGTCTATGGATAGAAAAAATTTTGATCATCATATTTTAGCCGCGATGGCCGATAACTTGGGCAACAGCCTGCGTGAAATGGCACGTTGCGGACATTCGCGATCCAAAAGAGCGACTTTAACCGAGATGAGCATTCAGCTGTCAGGCTTCAAGCAGGTTTTGACTGATTCTCAAAAACGTCAAGAATTGGTTGAAAACTGCCGACAAGCCAATCGAAAGCCTTTGAAGATTCCGACTGACGTTCAGTTTAGCGTACCCGTGGAATTGGTGACAACGCCTTATCCAATGATTTGGCTCAATCAGCATTCGCAAGCACGCAATCTGATTGTTTATCTTGCTGGGGGCGCGTTTATTCAGCGGCCGTCAAAAGGGCACTGGCAGTTCTTGGATCGGTTGGCTAAAAAAACGGATGCTGAGATCGTGGTTCCCGATTATCCATTGGCGCCTGATCATAATTTTAAGGATGCCTATCGTGAATTGCTTGATCTTTATCAACAACTGTATGACAAACGACCGGCCAGCAATATTATCTTAATGGGTGACTCGTCGGGAGCGGGGCTAGCGACTGGTTTTTGTGAGAATCTGGCACAGCAGGGGTTGCCACAGCCGGGCCATTTGGTGTTGATTTCACCATGGCTGGATCTGCAGCTGAGCAATCCTCTGATTAAAAAGTACGCGACCAAGGATCGGCTGCTTGATCAAAAAGGTTTGCGAGCGTTAGG
The DNA here is from genome assembly GCF_046939755.1 of Limosilactobacillus mucosae. Classification (GTDB taxonomy): domain Bacteria; phylum Bacillota; class Bacilli; order Lactobacillales; family Lactobacillaceae; genus Limosilactobacillus; species Limosilactobacillus mucosae_A. Next base: position 90,894 of record NZ_JBKZAY010000001.1, on the reverse strand, counting down.
AAAACTTTGGGCTGGTCAAGAAGATCCGCGTGACTATCGTTTGACGCCGCTCAACGGCCCCGTGGATCAGTTGCGCAACGTTACAATTTACATTGGCACACATGAGATCATGTATCCGGATTCCATTCACTTTACGCGGCGGTTAAAGGCAGCTGGCGTCAAAACCAATACCGTAATTGGACGTGGGATGTTTCATTCCTATCCACTGTATCCAATTCCAGAATCGAAGCACGTAATTGCACAGCTGGCTCATGATTTTGATCAACAATAGACTTGAATTATTCAGACTATCATAACTATGAGGTGATAAAAATGACAAAAACGGCAGCAGTAGTATTTGCAGATGGCTGTGAAGAAATTGAAGGCTTAACGGTGGTCGACGTTTTGCGCCGCATGGGGGTACGATGCGATATCGTAGGAGTTTTAGGCTCTGAAATTCATGGTGCTCATCAGATTGATTTTAAGGCTGACAAGCTAATCAGTGATCAGCTGCTGGATTATGATATCGTGGCCTTTCCTGGCGGGTATGGCAATGCGCAGACATTACGCGATAATGATCAGTTGATGGCAATCATGCAGAAGCGTCAATCGCTTGGCAAATGGTGTGCTGCAATGTGCGCGGCACCGATTGCTCTGGCTCGTTATGGTCTGTTGGACGGTTATGACTATACATGCTATCCAGGAATTGAAAAAGAAACGCAGTCGTTGGCGCCAAACGGTCATTTTAAAGAAGACATCACGGTTACCGATCAAGCAGGCCACCTGGTTACTAGTCGCGGTCCGGCAACCGCATGGGCCTATGCATTTGCAATTGCTGAGGCACTAGGACTTGATACCAAGGCAATTAAGCAGGATACGCTGTACGACTACCTTAAAGAAAACATCTAACAAAAAAGATCCGGAGATTAATTCTCCGGATCTTTTTATTATTACCAACCCATTTCAGCAGCCTTAGCCGGCAGCGTCAGCTTACCAGCAGCAAGTTCACTGAAGGCTTGATCAATCATGGCAAAAGCTTGATCAAGCTGTTCTTCGGTAATTACCAAAGGCGGTTGGAAACGCAGAATGTTGCCGCGCAGACTGATGATGATCGCACCCAGTTCAAAGATGCGATACATTAATTTAACCGTGGCATCGGTATCGCCTTGACCAGTTGCCGGATCAATGATATCAATCCCACCGTCAAGACCATACATTCGTACATCGCCAATGAAGTCGAACTTTTCTTTTTCGGCTTCAAAGAATGCTTTGGCTTTTTGGCCCAGCTTAATTGAACGTTCCAGCAGGTGCTCTTCTTCAAAAACATCTAGCGTTGCGTTGGCAGCAGCCGTCGTAACCGGATTACCGGCAGTCGTAAACAGATGTGCTGGCGCGCCAAGCGATTCCATGATTTCTTTGCGCCCAACAACGGCACTTAAAGGCAGGCCGGATGCCAGTGACTTGCCGACTGACATCAGATCAGGTTCAATCCCGTCAAAGTTTTGAATTGACCACCATTTGCCGGTGCGGCCCATGCCTTGGTTGATTTCATCAACGGCGAATAAGATGCCATGTGCCTTGGCAAAATCATAGACCTTCTTCATAAAGGCAGGCGGTGTCTTGCAAATCCCACCGTCGCCTTGAATGGCTTCCATCAAGATAACCGCAGTTTCTTCAGCTGGCAGGTAGGTTTCAAATGGCCGCATGAATTCACGGAAGAAACGATCAACGAAGTGTTCTTCGCTTTCATTAGGTTCGCGTTCCCAAGGTGATGGGAAAGGAACCTTAACGACACCAGGCAATAGCGGTGCCATTTTACGGCTCATGTTCATACTGATACTGGAAAGCGACATGGAACCATAAGTAGAACCATGATATGCACCAGTAAAGGCTACCAGATACTGGCGACCAGTGTAGGCCCGCGCAAACTTGATAATGGCATCATTGGCGTCAGAGCCAGACAGTCCCCATGAAACCTCAACCGGACCACTCATCGGGGCCAGTTTTGCCAGACGTGGCGCCAAACGGGCTTCTTGAGTGTTGGCAAAGTAGGCTGGCGTATACTGGATCAACTTGGCAGCTTGATCCTGAATTGCCTTGACGACTTTAGGGTGGGCATGACCGGTATTGGTTGAACTGGCACTGGCCAAAAGATCAATATAGTCATTGCCGTCAGCATCGGTGATCACCGCGCCCTTGCCATGATCGATAACGATATCGTAATAGTTGATCCGGCCAGAAGAAGCAAACGCTTTGGCTTCTTCTTCCAGCAGATGCTTGTTGTTACTGTCTGTCATTTTGACAGCCGCCCCCTTTTAAAGCTTACAACTAGTCCTTTTTCGTCTTGTTTAAGTAAGAATGACGAGCACCATAGGTAAAGTAGATTACCAGACCAAGCAGGAACCATACGCCGGCATAGATCTTGGCATCGATGTCAAGTCCCCAGAACACGAACAGGGAAGCCAGGAAAGCTAAGCATGGCATTACTGGATAGAACGGCATCTTAAAGGCTGGCGTTGGAATATCCTTGCCTTCACGAGGGCGCAATGCATAGATCCCTAATGAAACAAACATAAAGGCAATCAACGTCCCAGCGGAGATTAATTGTGACAAGAATGCGAATGGGAACATGGCGCCAATCAGGATAGCAATGATTGCCAAAGTCCAAAGTGCATGGTTCGGCCGGTTCTTTTCGTCCAGCGTTCCCAAGAACTTAGGCAGCATGCCGTCACGACCAAATGAGTAGATCAAACGAGAACCAGCCATCGTCATCCCAATCAGTGCGGTAAACATCCCAACAACGGCAACGATTTGGACAACCGAAGCAACGACTGGGTGACCAATAGAACGCAGAGCCAGACCAACTGGTTCAGCAGAGTTGGCGTACTTTTGGTAAGGAAGAACCCCAACCAGAACCAAGGCTACGGCAACAAACAAAACAACGGCAATTGCCAGCGAACCCAGAATCCCGCGTGGCATCGTCTTACCAGGGTTGATGGCTTCGGCTGAATTGGCGGCAATGGAGTCAAAGCCGATGTAGGAAAGGAAAATCATCGAAACCCCAGCGTAGATACCTTGCCAGCCACCAAAAGCACCGTTAGAAGTCATCCGGTACTTAGGAATAAATGGAACGAAATTACTGTGCTTGACTGCGGTTGCGCCAACGACGATGAACAGCAGAATTGCCAGCACCTTCAGCGTAACCAGTACGTTTTCAACACGGGCGGCATCCTTTACACCTTGGGAAACCAGGATGGCAACCAGTGCAATCACGATCAAAGAAATCAGGTCAACGACCCCGCCACTAGTACCAAAGGCATTGGAAAGCGAAGCCGGCAGCTTGATCCCAATGTTGGCAAGCAGTGGCCGCAGATTGGCCGAAAGACCAGAGCCGACAAAGGCCAAGGCGATAAAGTATTCAGCCAACAGTGCCCAACCGGCAATCCAACCAAAGAATTCACCAAATACAACAGTGATCCATGAATAAGCAGAGCCAGCAAATGGCATGGCAGCTGACATTTCAGCATAGGCAAAGGCAACCAGGCCAGCAACGACAGCCGCGATCACAAACGAGATGGCAACGGCTGGACCAGTGTGCATGGCAGCAACCTCACCAGGTAAAGTAAAGATCGAAGTGGACACAATCGTCCCGACCCCTAAGGCCAGAAAGTCCCGTACGCGCAATGAGCGAATAAGGTGACTGTCCTTATCTTGGTAGACACTGGGGTCTTCTTTTCGAGTGATAGTTTTCCAAAATCCCATAAATCTTCCTCCTGAACTAAGTGAGACAATCCTAATTCTGCAAAAAAGTTCCAATATGATTGCAATTAGTCATAACTTGGCGGGAAAACCAAGCGATAAATAATGATAGTTAAATTAGAATTCTCTAATGTTTTAAATTATAACTATAATTTAAACAGCTTGCAAGAACTTTTTGTGCATTCTAACAATCCGCCTAAACCATGTAAGCGTAAACGTATCAGGCGTGACGCGCTGAATTAAGTTTCGTGATGACGGCTGAAAATTTAATTTTTTTAATTTAGTGTTAAAGATTGTTCAAATGACAAAAGAGTCGTCTCAACTTACGAGACGACTCTTTAATTAACTTAGACCGGAAATCCCGTGACTTTATTCATGGGATGGATAGGCCTGTTTTATTCAATGTTTTAGAATATCTTCAATTAATTGCGGTTTCAAGCGTCGACTGTGATTAGGGGCTGAACGCTGATTGACGACACTGACCAGGGCCAGCATTGAACCAACCAGCGAGCTCTTTTTGCGATAGACGGTGTAGCGCGACAGCCAGATATCGGCATATTTTTCCTTATAGTTGCGCAGCCCCTGGAAGCCGTAGAGTCGATAGCCGTACTCGTAAATAAAGTGTGCGGCTTTTTCTTCGATGAAGCTAAACTGTGATTCGCCCACGTTGCTCAATGGGGCCATTCCTAGATCAAAATATTCGTAGCCGGATGTTTGACCATATAAGAATAGATTGACAAAAATCATGTCCATAATGCCTGATGGTGCCAGATCGCGATCGTGACGCATTAAATCGATCGTCAGGATTTGTTTGCCTCCAGTAGGCATCAGCGTTGCAAAGGCCACGATCTGCTGGTCTTGATTTTTAACAATGGCAATTGGGGCCTGCTGCAGGTAATATTCATCAAAAAAGCCTAATGAGAAGCCTTTTTCAACCTGTTTGCCCAGCCAGCTGTCGGAAACGTGCTTCAGCTCTTTTAACAGATCTTGGTTAAATGGCGGTTCTACTACAGCGAACGTGTAGCCTTCACGCTCAAACTTGTGCATCAAGGCACGCTGCGAACGCTGACGCTTACCGGCGAGCGTGAAGTCAGCCAGCTTAACCAGGCCATCCTCACCGGTTTTAAGAAAGTCAAAGCCAAATTCGTGCAGCAGCATGGTCGTCGACTGACCCACCTCATAAAATACCAGCTGATAGCCGAAACGATCGGCTTCAACGATGAACTGTTTCAAGGCATCATGCAGCAAGCTTTGGTCGCCGACTGGTTCGCCCATGATGATCAGCTTGTCGTATTTGCGCCGGTACATGAAGAAGAGTCGGTCTTCTTTTTCGACTTGATAATAGTAGATGTTTTTATCGCGTAAAAAAGCCAGATGACTGGTTTCGTTGCCGCCAAAGCGCTCAATCAGCTGCCGGCAGCGCTTGGCATCGAATGAATGATAGCCGTTGAATGGATCGTAGCCGCTGGTAAAGTAGCGCAGAATGGCCAGCATGACCAAAATTCCTAAGATTAAGCCGATAAAACCGGAGAACCAGAGATTTTCGCCTGGGAAGAACAAGAACTGGGGAATCTTATGATGGTGATAGTAGTTTGGTTCATTAACGATTCCAATAATAATATAAAGGATAAAAATACCGACAAAGACAATCCCATCACTAAACGCCTTCCCCAGCGAATAGGCCATCTTTTCGCGATACAGGGCATGCCGCATCGTTAAGACAAGCAACAGCAGAACCAGCAGATAGATGGTCAGTCCCCAGGTTCCCAGATTCCATAGCGTGTTGACCATGCCAATCAGCAGTAGAATCAAGGATGGCCAATATGCCTTCTTGAGCTTGGCCTGCACGCCGCGCGCACATGCCAGCATCGCAATGGCAAATAAAACGGTGCTTAATTGATGCAAAAAAAAGAAAGTGAAAGGATAGAAACGCTGCAGAAAGCGGCTGTTTTCAGTCAAATCAGGCAAGGAGGCATCGATCAGCATGAGGATGCCGGAAAAGTACATAAAGATCGTGATCAAGACATGCGCGCTCTGATGCCAGATTAAGTTGGGCAGACCCTTGAAAAAACGATTGATCTTCTGGCAGAAATGGTATACAAATAACAACGCTCCAAACGCCAACGGCACCAAATAGTAAAAGACTCGGAAGAAAACCAGCCAGACCAGAGCTGTTGAGCGATCGACGCCCAACATACTCAGCTCCATCAGCATGATAATGTCAAAGGAGCCGATTGCCCCAGGCAGCATGGAGATGACGCCTAAGAGCTGGGCGACGACATACATTGGCAGGATCAATAACAAATTGATCTTAACGCCCAATAACCAGCCGATCATCAAGAAAAAGAGTGCCACCAGCAGCCATTCGCCAGTTGAGCTCGCAACAATGAATAATTCAAGCTTGGGTGTCAGATCCTTAAAAAAGCTGGAATTTTTAAGCCGCGTGAAAATAAAGACAATGGGGAAATAAAGGCCACCGCCAACCAGCCAGACGATGTAGCGATCAAAATGATGCCCGTTTGGTACTAAAAACAATACTACCAGTGCCAGCCAACAAAGAATCGAAAGTCCGGACAGCAAAAAGATGGCAATTTTAGAGATGGCAAACAAGACCTGCTTTTTGCTGGAATGTCTGCCATAAAAATAGGCTCTTAAGGTTGCGCCCAACAGTCCGCCAAAGCCGGCAACGTTGGTCAGGGTATTGGTGATCCAGCCACTTCTGATAATGTAGTGCTTAGAGAAACGACCGGACAAAAAATGAGTAATGGCAAAATCGTAGCCAAGCATGGGCATGATTGAGATGCATCCGCCGATCAGCATCATTAAAACGTGAATGGGCGATTGACTGGCAAGACCAATACCGACACGATGCCAGTCAACGTCCTTTAAAAAGCTGCCCAGCGCCGTGATTACAAAAATAACCACTGAAGCAATGAACAGCAGCTTCAACAGCTTAGCATAATGCTGCCACCAATTTTTAATGCGTGTAGCTAGGGATGAGTTCATGTTTCAGAATCCTCGCTTTTTATTATGTCAGTTTGATAAACAAAATGGTCTGCCAGTTTGCAATTCAATATTAATAATAGTAGATTGCATCTGACGTGGCAAAAAATTTTTCAATATTAAAACAGCTTAATTTTGGTTGCTGCTATTGACGCTGAGCAAATCTTTTCGTATACTATCAATTGTTGTGGAATTGGTCCGTTGGTCTAGTTTTGGTTAGGACGCATCCCTGTCACGGATGAGATCACGAGTTCGAGTCTCGTACGGACCGTTATAGTTTTTGAAAGTTGGGATTTCGGTCTCAACTTTTTTTGTATGCTCATTTGGAGGAGAAAATGGAAAACACTTGGATCTATCGTGGTCAAGAACCGATCAAGATTAAAAAATATCTACAGACTTTAGGCATGGGGCATCGGATGTTTAACGATATCAAAAATGGTGCCGGCGAATTTCAGGTTGATCATCGAACGGTGCGACCAACTACCAAGATTTTACCCAATCAGCCGCTGACGATCAAAGTCGTGCCAGAGTTTCCCAATCCAGACGTTCAGCCCAGTCATGGTGATCTGGAGATTGTTTTTGAAGATGCCAACTGGCTGGTTGTTAATAAACCAGCTGGACTGGCATCGATTCCAGGACCAACGACTGGTGATGATACTCTGCTTAACCGCGTGACCGGATACTTGATGGATCAGAATTCGCCAGATCAGCGGCCGCATCTGATTACGCGCCTGGATCGCTTTACCAGTGGCCTATTGTTGGTGGCTAAGCATCAGGTAGCCGTCAGCATGATCAGTCAACAGGTTCAGCAGCATCGAATGGTTAAGGAATATCAAGCGATTGTTGAAGGAGTCCTGGAAAACGACCATGGCCTGATTGAAGAACCCATCGCTCGGGTTGAGGGGCAAGCGCGGCGTGAAGTCAGAACAAGCGGTCAGATTGCTAAGACCGAATATTGGGTTGAAGAGCGTGGCAAAGACTGGACGTTGGTAAGAGTACGGCTGCATACTGGTCGAACGCATCAAATCCGGGTTCACTTTAGTTATCTCGGCCATCCGCTGCTAGGGGATCATTTATATGGCGGTCAGACTGCACAGTTTGATCATCAGCTGCTCTGTGCCTCGCATATCGCATTTGACGACCCATTTACGTTAAAGCGTCGTGACTTTACGATTAAATTGCCGGCAACGTTTGCCCAGGCTATGACCCGATAATTTTATGCAGTTTCAAGTAAAAGTTCTATAATAAGACTAATCAAGTTTTAGGAGGAATTTTTCATGGCTAAAGTTGAAAGTTTTACGCTGGACCACACAAAAGTAAAGGCCCCTTACGTTCGGTTGATTACGGTTGAAGAAGGACCTAAAGGCGACAAGATCAGTAATTACGATCTGCGCTTGGTTCAGCCAAATGAAAATGCCATTCCAACGGCCGGTCTGCACACGATTGAACACTTACTGGCTGGCTTGCTGCGGGACCGCTTGACGGGCGTTATTGACTGTTCGCCATTTGGTTGCCGGACGGGCTTTCATTTGATTACCTGGGGCGAACACAGCACGACCGAAGTTGCCAAAGCCTTGAAGTCCTCACTGGAAGAAATCGCCTACCAGACCAAGTGGGAAGACGTTCAAGGCACGACTGAAAAGAGCTGTGGCAACTACCGCGACCACTCACTGTTTTCTGCTAAGGAATGGTGCAAGAAGATTTTGTCCCAAGGCATTAGTGATCAGCCATTTGAACGTCACATTGTTGATTAGGCTGCTTTGCAACATTAAAAAAACGACAGCATTACATCGAACATGATGTGACGCTGTCGTTTTAATTATGCCTAGCCGGAAATCCCGTGACTTCAGTCATGGGATGGATGGCTCCCTTAGGACGTTCTTTTGGAATATTAATTAGGCGATGACTGCTTTTATTTGGCGGTCATCATTTTTTTGATTAACTGAGCTTGATATTCCTGCTGTGCCTGCTGAGAGATCTTTTGTACCTGAGATTCTGTCAGCTTAGGATTTTGCTGCTTAGCGGCCTGTACTTTGGCAGTAACATAAGCAGCAGCTTGTTTTTGCAGCTGAGCCTGAGCTGTGGGGGATTTCCGTGCCTGCACCTGCTTTTTTAGCGCCTGGGCCTGTTTGACTGAAATCTTAACAAACGTTTTTGGATATCTAAACGTATTGGTCCGCGAAACTAGATTCCCATCCATTTTGGAACCGGCAAACAGTACTTTATAAAAGTTGTTTTTAAAGCGCCAACGAGTTTCTTTAATGGTTAATGTAGCCTGATCTGAATCAGTCCAGACTAAACGATTGGTCGTAAACTCATTGGCTTGCGTATGCTGCGGCTTTTTTTGCCGTGGCTTGGTCTGGTAGATGTAGACATCGTCTTTACCAGAAGTGCCAACTGGCTGGTAAAGTGCCAGCTGCATTTGCGGACTGGGCGAGTAGATTTTTTGAGTCTTAGTCGTCGTAACCTGCTTCATTCCCCAATGTTCATGGAAGTTACCGGTAATTAATAAAGTGGCGCCGACAAAAATCAAGCCGGTGATCATTCCCCAAAGCAAACGTGTATGTTTATTAGGAGAAAACATAATCGCAACAAAGAAAGCAATGGCTCCAACAAACATTATAATGGTAATCATTATGCATTGCCCTCCTTTTCAGCGTCTGAATCATATTTGGCGTGAATCTTATTGCCTTCGCCCAAACGCATAGTTGCCAATAGACCGATCACGGCAAAGGCAATTGCGATCCAAAAGGCAGCATGATAGCCATTTAAAGTGGCATCGATCATCTTTGACTTGTATTGCAGTGGAGAGGCTTTTAGTAAAGAATCAGCTGGTTTTTGCGAATTCGTTACGTTAGTCAATACTGAGATCAGAATTGCTGAACCCATTGAGGAGGCAACTTGACGGATCGTGTTGTTGACGGCGGTTCCGTGCGAAATCATGTTAAATGGCAGGGCATTCATACCGGAAGCCGTAACGGGCATCATTACCATTGAAATCCCAAACATCCGCACAGCATAAAGAAAGACAACGTCGAAGATCGATGTCTCACGAGTTAAGAAAGCAAATGGCAGCGTACCAACCGTTAAAACAAACATTCCAGTCATAGCCAGTCGCCGAGCACCATAACGGTCGAAAAGACTTCCGGTAATCGGACTCATTACCCCCATCATGACTGCCCCGAATAGCAGCGTCAATCCAGAGTGGAAAGCCGACATGCCATGTACGATCTGCAAATAAAGCGGCAGAACCAATTCAACACCGACCATGGCAATCATAACTACGGAACTAAGCAGTGTTGCCAACGCGAATTCAGGGGTTTTAAAGACTTTAAAGTTCAGAAATGGATGCGCTAAATGATTCTGGCGCCATACCAAAACAGCAATCAGAACAGCGCCGAGCAAGATGGAGCCCCAAACGATGGCATTGGTCCAGCCTTTATCGCCGACAGATGAGAAACCATACAAAACGCTGCCAAAGCCAATTGTAGAAATGAGCAATGAAAGCCAGTCCAAAGTTGGATCAGTATTTTTGATAACATTTTGCATTAAAAAGAAACTGGCAAAGATCACAATGGCAACAATGGGAATAATCATACCGAAAAGCACACGCCATGAGTAGTTATCGACCACCCATCCAGAAAGCGAAGGACCAAGGGCTGGTGCTAGGGCAATTACTAAACCGTTGATTCCCATCGCTGCTCCACGTTTTTCGGGTGGAAAGATCGTCAGCATGATGTTTTGCATTAAGGGCATTGTAATACCGACCCCAATTGCCTGAATCAAGCGGCCACAAAGCAGGGTGCCGAAATTAGGAGCCATAAAAGCCGTGATGGTTCCCAATTCAAAGATCGTCATCGCTGAGATATAGAGCCATTTGGAATTAAATTTACTGCTTAGATATGCCGAGACGGGAATCATAATCCCATTAACCATCATAAAACCGGTCGTGAGCCATTGAACGGTTGCCGTACTAATGTCAAAGGCTTTCATTAAAGTTGGAAAAGCCGTGGCCAAAATTGTTTGATTCAAGACCGTACAAAAGCTACCGATCAACATCACCATCACCAAAAGATTGCGGTGATATGGTTTGCCGTTGATGTCGACTGCTGTATTTGCAGACACATAAAGCCCCCCTTTGAAGTTGCTGATTTTTTAAAAACGATTATAAATATATGATAATTGAATATCTTTGTCAAATTTCTTGATAAAGATATTCAAAAATATTATATTAATTAGTGTTTTTAGGTTACGATATAAAGGATTACAATTGATAAGAAATAGGAAAGGAATCAGAAAATGAGTCCCATTACGGAAGAATTCCGCAAGATGTTCGTTCATGAAAAACTGCGCATCAGTATGAGTGAGCTTTCGCAAGCAACCAACGTCTCACCCAGTCAGATCAGATATTGGGAGCGCAAAGGATATATAAGTTCAGAACAGGATCAGCAAAACAAGAGCCATAAGTATACATTGATGACACTAGTGCAAGTGGCGGGTATCAAGTATTTTTTGGATGAGGGCTTTACGCTGCCGGTTGCCGTCAAAAAACAAAAAGAGCATCGGACCATGGTTAAGTCGTTTAAGCATTTTGTTGGTGATCGGCTGTTGGATTTTGAAACTGATGAAATGACTGGTGCGACGCTGATCAATCTTGGAAAACTGGATGATGTGCCAGATAAGGAAGTTGTTGCAGTCGTTCAAGGGTCCGAACACGTTAAATTAACCCTGCGAAACCGTCAATAGGTTGGTAACTGCAGAAGTCGTAAAAAGTGTTAAGCTAGTAATGTACAAATTATTTTTAAAGGGGACGACTTCCATGAGCGAAGATACTTTTGGCTTTAATGAGCTGACCGATGCAGCACAGGACAATGCTTTAGAAACATTTGCCAAGTACTACGTTCGCCAATACAAGCAGGACAATCTTGAAATTATTGATGCATTGGCCGGTGACGATGAGGCAGTGGCAATGATCAATCAGATTCTGGAAGAAAACAACTATCTGACCATTGCCAAACTAGCTGCAATGAGTATTTCGATGGTTAAGTCTTGCTATGTTAAGATCTTGAATGAACTGTCGGCGCGCTTTGATGCTGATGGTGAACCAGTCGAGGCTTGGGCAGAATGGATGCAATCAGAGCATGCCAAGCTGCCGCAAGAAGATTAAACCGATCATGGCACGGTATTCAGCCGTGCTTTTTATTTTTCCAAAAACGACTTACTACTAATGCCTTCTAGGATGTGTTAGAATAAACTAAGTTTTATTTGAACGGATAAATAATACGAGTTGCTCATTTTCAAATTCAGACGTGACGTCAGTTGTTTGACGGCGCTATTTTCACTTGCATTGATTTCTGAATTGCGAAAATTGACGAAATTTTAATAACACAAAGGAAAGAAAGGTATTATGCGCAAATTAAAAATTAAAAACAATGAAGTCGCTTTTTATGCTATGGGTGGCTTAGGCGAGATCGGTAAGAACATGTACTGTGTTCAATTCCAAGATGAGATCATCATCATTGACTGCGGAGTTTTGTTCCCAGAAGATGAGCTGCTAGGGGTCGACTACGTCATTCAAAACTACGACTACCTGGTTGAAAATAAAGACAAGATTAAAGGGATCTTCATTACGCACGGTCATGAAGACCACATTGGCGGACTTCCATTTTTCTTGCAGAAAGTTAATGCGCCAATCTATGCTGGTCCGTTTGCCATGTCTTTGATTCGCGGCAAGCTGGAGGAAAAACACCTGTTGAAGAATGCCGAATTGCATGAAATCAATGAATTTGATACGGTGCACTTTAAAAAACTGTGGGTCTCATTCTTCCGGACGACGCACTCGATTCCGGATACCTTGGGAGTTGCTGTTCATACTCCACAAGGCACGATCGTTCAAACCGGTGACTTTAAGTTCGACTTAACGCCGGTTGGTCATTTGCCAGGCCCAAACTTTCAACAGATGGCAAAGCTTGGTGAAGAAGGCGTCCTGCTTTTGACTTCAGATTCGACCAACGCGGAACGACCTGAATTTACCAAATCGGAACGCTGGGTTGATATTCACATTCGCCGGATCTTTGAGCGGATTAAGGGACGCATTATCTTCGCCTCATTTGCCTCTAACGTCTACCGGCTTCGCGAGGCCAGTGATGCTGCTTTGAAGCAGGGCCGCAAGATTGCCGTGTTTGGCCGCAGCATGGAGAATGCGATTGCGGCTGGACAGGAGCTGGGCTATCTGCATATTCCAGAAGATGCCCTGATCGATCAAAATGACATCAACAGCTACCCGCCAGAAAAGGTTATGATCATGTGTACCGGTTCGCAAGGTGAGCCAATGGCTGCGCTGAGTCGCATTGCCAACGGTACGCACCGGCAGATTGCCATTCAACCTGGCGATACGGTCGTCTTTTCTTCCAATCCGATTCCGGGCAACACCACCAGCGTTAATGCTCTGATCAATAAGCTGGAAGAAGACGGTGCCGAGGTAATTCATGGCTATGTCAACAATATTCACACTTCCGGTCATGGTGGTCAGGTTGACGAAGAACTGATGCTGCGTCTGATGAAGCCAAAGTTCTTTGCACCGGTCCATGGAGAATATCGGATGCAAAAGATTCATACAAAGTTGGCTGAATTAACCGGCGTGCCAATGGATCACAGCTTCGTTTTGGCTAATGGCGACGTTTTGGCCCTGACTAAGGATACCTGCCGCGTTGCCGATCATATCGAAACGGCCAGCGATGTCTATATTGATGGCCGTGATGCCGGCGATACGGTCGGTAACCCTGAGATCCGCGAACGACGGATGCTTTCTGAAGAAGGGGTGGTTACCGCGATTGCCGTCGTTGATTTAAAAGACTACCAGATCGTGGCTGGGCCAGACATTGTTTCACGAGGCTTTGTCTATATGCATGAATCTCAAGAACTGATCAAGGCCGCCAACCATGAAGTTTTTTGGGCAATCCTGAATACATTTAAGAACCATCAGCATGTCGATCGGCGGGCAATCAATCGTACCATCGTCAGCCGATTGCAAAAGCTGTTGTTTGAATGGACTGGGCGGCGTCCTGTTATTATTCCAATGGTTACTATTTTGAATGCCGATGAAGAAGGACAGGGCAGCGATCTGCAGCGTGACGTTCGCCACAACGCCCGACGGACTAATTCGCGTCCCAAGCACAAAAGCAAAAATGGTGCTGCCAATAACGAAAACGATAAGTCACGTCCACGTCCGCGCCGGCGCAGTCATCCAGTTGCCAAGAAAAACGGCCAGCCAGTCGTAGCCGAAAAATAGCAATTAAGCAAAGCTCGTCTAAATGGCGGGCTTTTTTTGACGGTAAATAAACTGACCTTTTTTGATTCCAGACTTAATGAATTGCTTGCCCTCTGGTATTATGAAAGCTGTAATTATTTTTGTTTTCATTATTTAAGGAGGCATTTTGATGTCAGGGAGAGACTATCTTCACATCTGGTATCAGGCCCAGTTGGTTGGCGCTTTAATTTTCTTGATTGCCGTTGCTTGGTGGAACGTCTTGATTATGGGACGCGGAATCCGGTTATTGGTATTCGTTTTGGCGCTGGTTGCCTTGGAGGGACTGATGATTACGGTTGTTACTCATGTACCGCACTGGCTGCAGGTTGTCGATGTGTTTTTACAGACCATGCTGCAGCCAATCATGCTGATCATGCTGTGGGGAACCGTCACCAGAGAGATCATCGTGCGGCTGCATCTGCCGGCACGGGGCGTAATTGCCGTAACACTGTTATACTATCTGATCATGTTTGCGCCGTTTGCCAGTGAGATTGGCGGTCAGATGGAAAACGTGGTCGCTCGCATCATCTTTTTAATCTATCTGTTTATGACAACGGTTATGATGATGCAGTACTTTTTACCCGATAAGTTTATTCAGCCGCAGCTGTTTAAGGAGTTTATCGGAACAGGTTTTTGGGGCGCCTTGGCATTTTTTGTTTCGGTAACGGTTTTGATGCGAGCCTGGCATTTGTCATGGCCAGGTTTGATACCGACGTTTGGCACTGGCTGGAGCTGGTGGGTAATGAGCGTTCTGCTGGCTGTTTATGTAATTTATTTGGCATTTGATATTTTCCAAACCGGTTGGCTGCAGTTTGATTTTCACGTTCAATGGAATCTGCGTTTAGTCTTGACGGCTCTGGAAGCAGGAATTGCTGAAGAGACGCTTTGCCGTTTTGGAATTTTAGGCGCGATGCTTTATGCTTGCCGTAATCTGACGCAGCGTGTACCGATTGCGGTAGGTTTGAGCGCACTCTGCTTTGGACTGCTGCATCTGCCAAATGCTGCCGTGCAAAAATGGGACGTGACGATTCTGCAGACGATCTTTGCGGTTGGCCTGGGTCTATATCTGGCAGTCGTCTACCTATACACGGGACAATTATGGCTGACAATGCTGATGCACTTCTTTATCGATGCAGCGATCTTTTGCCTAACGCATCATGAAACGATCGTCGGCAGTACCAGTTTGGCTGATTGGATTGCACTGGCGATTGAGTTCCTTTACTTTACTGCTGCTGCTCTTTGGATGATGTTTGGCAATCGCCGTCTGGTCATGGAACGACATGCCGATCGGTTTACTGGCGATCACCAGCATTTTGACTTCTCATTTGACTTTAGAATGTGAAATTTTAGTAAAGACCCTATATTATCTTGAAAAAAAAGCTTATCATTATAAACAGCGATTTTTGAAAGGATGTTTAACTTAATGATAATTGAACTAGTCAAGTCCTTTTTCTTTGGGCTTGTAGAAGGGATCACTGAATGGCTGCCAATTAGCAGTACCGGCCATATGATTCTGTTGGACCAGTTCGTTAAATTGGATGTGTCCAAATCTTTTTACAGTATGTTTGAAGTCGTTATCCAATTAGGAGCGATCATGGCTGTCGTTGTAATTTACTGGAAGCGCATCTGGCCGTTCCATCACAGTCAAGCCGTGGGAATTGCCGCACCAAAAGGCATCTGGCGCTATATCGATAAAGATATTATGATTATGTGGCTGAAGATCTTTATCTCATGTCTGCCAGCTGGGATTATCGGGGTGGCTTTCAACGATACTTTTGAACGGCTTTTCTACAACCCGATTAGTGTGGCAATCGCCTTAATCGTTTTTGGGGTGGCCTTTATTTGGATTGAAACGGCACACAAAGGTAAACAAGCCAAAGTCAATTCAATTGCCGAAATTTCATATAAGATGGCAGTCATGATCGGCTTCTTTCAGCTGATTGCCGCGGTCTTCCCTGGGACCAGCCGTTCGGGGGCTACGATCGTCGGCGCGCTGCTTTTGGGGGTATCACGAACGGTAGCTGCCGAATATACCTTCTTCCTGGCGATTCCAGTTATGTTTGGGGCAGCATTGTTTAAGCTGCTTAAATTTGGCCTAGCGTTTACCTCAATGGAATTTTGGATTATGATGGTCGGCTTGATTACGGCATTTGTCTCATCGATTATCGTTATCAAATTCTTGATGCGCTACATCAAAAAGCATGACTTTAAAGTATTCGGCTGGTATCGGATTGCTCTTGGTTTGCTTGTGTTGCTGTACTTTTTGGTCTTGAAGTAGTCAAAGCAGATGGAAAATCAGACAGTCACGGACTGAAATTTAATTTTTTCCAAAATAAAATGGTGCTAATTCAAGCTTTAGTGGCTTGAATTAGCACCATTATTTATTTTCAGCAATTGCAAAGCTAACTGATCAGTAGAAGAAAAATGGAATTTCCCGGGAAATATGCTACATTTCTTCACCCATTTTACGATAGGAATCCATACCACCCAACCAGAGCTCATTTAATGGCACGTGGCGTTCTTCGGCAAAGGCGCGCATTAGTGTCATATGATCCATCAGCTGATATTGTTTATTGGGATTTTTGGGATCAACAACTTTTAATTGAGCCATCATGCCGCCGTCTTCGTGCTCAAGAATGTGGCAGTGGTACATAAAGACGCCGGGCACGTCAAACCAGACTTTGAGCAGGACATGTTCGCCCGGATTGATGGCAATCGTATCTTTAAGCCCCAACTCATTTGCATTTGGGGCATGACCATTACGAGCTACCGTTACAAAGCCAGTTCCGTGCATATGATACGGATGAATCATGCCAGGTGCGCGATTGGTGTTTTCAATATCCCAAAGCTGAACCTTATGCATTGGCATCTGATAGTCGATTCGATCCATCTTAAACTTCTTGCCATTCATCGCTACCGCTTCATCCATTCCATCTAAGGTGACGTAATGAATCGGCATTTCAGGTGATACAGATGGGTTAGGCGTTTCAAACAAGACATCAGGCAGAGTGGAGCAATCTGGCTGGAATTCGTGAATCTTAAAGCGCAGCAGCGGCGTATCGTCAGAATAGAGCACAACCTCATCGCCAGGGCGATAGCTGCCAAAGTCGACGATGATTTCAGCTCGTTCGGCACATGTCAGCATCAGTTTGGTCATTTTTAATGGCTTAGGGAGCAGTGAAAGGTCACCGGCAATCTGGGTAAACGGCAGATCATTGCTAAAGTGCAGCCGCCATTCACGTCGGTTGGCACCGTTTAAGAAACGCAGCCTTACTTTTTGCGTTGTGACGTCAAAGTAGGGGTTGATTGTTCCATTGATCATTGGCGTTGGACCTAAAATGCCATCTGGATCATAGTCTTGACGATAATCCCATTGGTTATTTTCATGAAAACGACGATCCTGCAGAATAACCGGAATGTCATCGACGCCATAGTTACGTGGCAAGGGTAGCTGAGATTCATGCTGATCTTGAACGATGGCGCCACCGGCTAGTCCATGCCAGACTTGTTCGGCAGTGGCTGGACATGGATGAGCATGCAGCCAGACAAAGGCAGCCGGTTGATGAATTGTGAATTCAACGTCGCGCGTTTGCCCAGGATAGACGGGAGCATGACAGCCGCCATCTTCAATTGGTCCAGGAATTGCCAGACCATGCCAGTGAAAGGTCGTTACTTCAGGCAGGTCATTGATATAGTGAATATGCACGGTTTGTCCATCTTTAAAGATTACGGTTTTGCCAAGCAACGGTCCGTTATAGCCCCAGGTAGCGGTCTTCTTCCCAGGTAGGAGCTGAACGGCGCCGGTTTGTGCGGTGATCGTATAGTAAACGTCCGTAGCGGTTTCCTGATCGGGTTTTAGAATTTCTGGAATTCGCAGGGGCTGTTCTGGAGCATCTGCCACCTGCAGCGGAATATACGCACGGTCATGATAGTCAAAGGCGGCTTCATCGTAACAATAGTCTTGAATCGTTTCTTGGTCGTTCATGTCAATAACCTCCCTTAAATGAATACGTTTACATAATTATTATAACGCTTATAATCATTAATTAAACTAAATAGTCTGCAAATATTTTATGATTCATTAAATAATATTTAGGCTTGTCTAAAAAATTGAGTTTACAAAGTTGGTAAATGTAGTAACATAGACATAGATAAGTTAAATGAACACCAGTCAGTACCGGCGAGTGGAGTCGGTTATCTAAGAGAGGAGTCGTTAGTTTGTTCGACATTAAGCCAAAGAAGTTCAAAAAGATTCTCGTCGGCGTTGATGATGCGCCTGACGCTCGGGCTGCTTTTTCCTATGCAGTTGATAAGGCCAAGCGCGATGGGTCTGAGATTGGAATCGTTTCGATTTTGGAAACTAACCGAGTCAACGTCTACCAAGTACTAAATCGTGACTACGTTCATAGTACGGAAGATGATTTACGCAAACGCTTGAACGATTACGTACAGGCTGCGATTGACTATGGCGTGAACCCTAAAAAAATTACGGCGATCGTTGACCAAGGCGATCGTCCAGCTGAACGAATCTGCAATCATGTGATTCCTGAATTTAAGCCGGATCTGCTGATTATTGGCTCAATCGGTAAAAACGGCAATCGCAATACGGTTGGTTCACAGGCTTCATACATGGTCAAGCATTCGGGAACTTCAGTTTTCGTGATTCGTACGGATGAGGTTACTCACTACGAATAATCTGCTGATCAAAAATGTTTTTGACGATCCTAAAAAGGCAAGCCGAATGCTGGTGGCGGCATTCGACTTGCCTTTTAATTTTTGCTGACAAAATAAAAGCTTGTCGGTTCTTAGTTCTATGTTATAATGATTCTAAACTACGATAAGGAAAGAGGACTGGCTTATGAAAAAGAAAATGTCGCTGGCACAAAAAATCAATGTGCTGCGAGCCAGTGTAATGGGGGCCAATGATGGGATCATTTCGGTTGCCGGAATTGTTATTGGGGTGGCAGCTGCGACCAGCAATCCACATGCAATCTTGATTTCTGGGCTTTCTGGCAGTTTGGCTGGTACGATCTCAATGTGTATGGGTGAATACGTTTCGGTCTCAACTGAAAAAGATTCACAGAAGATGGCGTTGATTGAAGAAAAAGAACGATTATCTGAAGATTATAATCGTGAATTCAACTATGTCAAAAATAAGTTCTTAGCACAAGATATAGATCCTAAATTAGCTCATCAAGCCACTAAAGAACTGATGGATGAAGATCCGTTGGTTACGGTCGTTCAAGAACGCTATGGCTTCAATCCCAAAGAATTTACCAGTCCCTATGCAGCCGCCATTGCTTCGTTGATTGCCTTTCCTTTGGGCTCGATTTTACCAATGGTTGCCGTAATGAGCTTCCCGCATGATATTGCGATCTTAGCTACGATTTTTGCTGTTTTGGTCGCCTTGGTAATTACTGGTTACCTGGCAGCTGTCCTCGGCAATTCAAATCGCTTGAAGTCGGTAGTTCGCAACGTAGCCTCTAGTTTATTGACGATGTTGGTAACGTATCTGATTGGTCAGCTGTTCGCGCGTTGAAAGGGGTAATAAGTAATGGAGCAAAGTAAAAAGCCCAAGCAGACGATGCAAGAAAAGCTGAATACGTTGCGTGCGGGTGTTTTAGGAGCCAATGACGGGATCTTGACGGTTGTTGGTGTACTGGTTTCGGTAGCAGCGGCAACAACAGATCAATTTACGATTTTTATTGCCGGCCTGTCAGATTTGTTGGCATGTGCTTTTTCAATGGCGTCTGGCGAGTATGCATCGGTTTCGACACAAAAGGATACAGAAAAATCAGCTGTTACGCATGAGGAATATCTGCTCAAGCATGATTTTGAAAACGAGATTGTCGCAGTTCGCGATCACTACATGGAAAAAGGAGTCAGCAAGGCCACCGCGACGGCAATTGCCAAAGACCTGCTGAATAAAAAGCCGCTACAGACGATGGTACGCGTTAAATATGATATTGAATTGGGTCACTATCTAAATCCTTGGCATGCCGCGTTCTCATCATTGGTTTCAGCGGCGGCAGGGGGACTGCTGCCGTTATTGGCAATGGTTTTGGCACCAGTGGCCTGGCGATGGGAAGCGGTTGTTTTGGCTGTGATACTTACCAGTGCACTGACCGGATATATCAGTTCCAAATTAGGCAATGGTTTGGTCAAGGTAGCAATCATTCGTAATATTATCGTTGGGATCATTACTGTAATTATCCACTACTGTGTTGGTAAGATGTTCTGATAGATCAATTTATACTAATCCGAGATGTTTATCATTTCGGATTTTTTTGCGTCAAAAAAATCCTCGTCTCAGGTTTTGAAACGAGGATTTAAAATTATTGGGCAATTTGAACGTGCTTTCTTAATTGAACCATGTCTTCAAAGCGATTGGTAAAAATACCGGCAACGTTTTTTTCAAACAGCTGTTGTGCCTCTTGATCGTCATTAACGGTCCAGACGCGCTGTGTGGCAGTAGTTGCTTGGTAATGGTGTGGGTGAATGCCATGCAGGTGTTCTTTTTTCACGAATTCCTGAGCTTTGGGCACGTCATTTTCAGTCAGCCAGTTATAGTCTTGCGTTGCGTCAAGCTGCATGCAGTTTTTTAATGTCTGCAGATTAAATGATGAGTAGATAACCGGATGCAGCAGATGGTGTTGGTTGACCATTGGCATAACGATCTTTTCAATGTCGTGGTAGGCAATGTTGTCGGTCTTGAATTCCAGGTTGATCCAGACGTCCTTATTTTCAAATACGTCCAACAGCTCATCCAGAGTTGGAATAGATTCGCCGTTGCTCAGCTTGAATTGGCGCAGCTCAGCCAGCGTGTAGTCAACGATGCGGCCAGTACCGTCTGTCGTGCGGTCGATGGTTTCATCATGCATGATAACCGGAATGCGATCTGAAGTCAGATGAACGTCAAATTCAACGCCATCGATCTGGTGGGCAACCACATAGCGAAAACCGGCTAGTGAATTTTCGGGAAACTTGGCAGGGTAGCCGCGGTGTCCAAAGATCTTGGTTTGGATGGCTTGATTTGATTGAGTATTCATTTTTTTACCTCTTAAAAATTGTCTTTGGTTATTTGTCGAACCGAATTATAGACGCTTGGTATGATAAAGCAATAGTAATTTGGTAAAAAATGTGTAAATTATTGATCAGGCCGCTCAAAATCATCGGTCAGGCGCTATGGATGAGTTCATTAGCACAGCTTGTCATGATCAACTGGTGGATTAAAGAGTTCCTCATCACGTCCCCGTTGGCATTCGGCCTGTAAAGTAATGTGTTTGATGTTATATTTGTCGTTTAGGATTTTTTCAACCTGCAGATAGATTTTTTCGACTTCGCTCAGCATCATATCATGGCAATTAAGGTGTGCTGAAAAGACGATGCGGTGCTCATCGATCGTCCAGGCATGAACATGGTGAACGCCCACGACTCCTGGTACCTGTATCAGATCATGCTTGATGGCTTCATAGTCCAGATCAGGCGATGACTGCATCAGAATGCTCAAGGTTTGTTTGATGATTGGCAAAGCCTCCTTGGCGATGTAGAGCGCGACCAGGATCGTCAGGGTAGGATCAAGCCAGGTGATATTGAAAAACATTAAGATTACGCCGCCAAAAATTACGGCAATTGAAGATAGTGCATCGCTTAAAACGTGCAGGTAGGTGGCCTTGACGTTCAGACTGTCATGGCTGCCGCTGTGTAAAAGCTGCGCGGAAACCAGGTTGGCAATCAGCCCGATAATGGCCACGATCAGCATGATCCGACCATTGATGTGTTCAGGATGGCTGAATCGCTTAATGGCTTCAATGATCAACGCGATTGAAACGACGATCAAAAAGATGCTGTTGGCCATTGCCGAAAGGATCTCAGCCCGCCGGTAGCCATAAGTACGTCGCCGATTTTCTGGCCGCCCTGAGATAGCTTGGGCAAAGTAGCCTAAAACAATCGAGATTGAATCCCCTAAGTTGTGAAAGGCATCTGAAAGCAGTGCCAGACTGCCGGATATCAATCCTCCAATAATCTCAACAACGGTAATCAAAACATTGAGCAGCGTGACGATTAAGAAACGCTGTTTGGAAACGTTGGGCCGTTCCATGAAATCACTCCCCGCCTTAAAATAAATAAGCTAAAAATAGATTTAGGTATTCCAAATTACATTTTTATGATATGTTATAATCTGATTAGTTTCAATATGGAAAAATGCATGGTTAAAAGCTCGACGACACTTACTGCCGCTGACATTTTTAGGAGGAAGTTGTACAAAACATGACCCCAATGAAAGAAGATTATCTAAAGATTATTTTTGAGCTGGGCGGTGGCTATAAAAAGGTTTCTAATAAAGAAATTTCACTGGGATTGGGCATCGCAGCCGGTTCGGTAACGGAAATGATCACCAAGCTGACGGAGGAAGGCTTGGTATCTCATGAGCCATATGATGGAATTGCTCTGACGCCAGAGGGAATTAAGCATGCAGCTGAATTGGTCAGAAAGCATCGTCTATGGGAGACTTTTTTGGTTGATGATCTGCACTACAGCATGACTGATGTTCACCCAGAAGCCGAGATCTTGGAACATAATACCAGCGATCGTTTGGCGACGGCTCTGGATGCCTTTTTGAATCATCCCAAGTATTGTCCGCATGGTGGCGTCATTCCGGCTGCCAATGGCAAGTTTGACAATATCAGTCATCGTCTGCTGGCCGATGCTGAAGATGGCGAAACAGTAGTCATTGAACGCTTCTTGGACAATCATGAGCTGCTGACTTATTTAAATGAGATTGGTCTTCAACTGCATGCCAAGGTTAAGGTAATCAAACACGAACCATTTGAGGGACCGATCTTGGTTGAATGTCTGGACAATGATCAGCAGCTCAGCATTTCCTTTAAGGCTTCGCATAATATTTTCGTCAATCAAGAGCCTTTACAGGACTAAATAATTAAATTTTAGGCTCGGGTTTAATGCATGGTGCATTGAACCCTTTTGTTGTTTTTAGCTGATGCCTGGATAAATTCACCAATAATAAGGATGGATGATTGAAAGTGGAAAGCAAGGATAAAAAGAATCTTGCCATTACCGCGTGCCTATTAGCGGGGCGCTTACTGATCGAAAACGGCTCAAATATGGAACGTGTCAACGATACGATGCGGCGAATGGCACTGAGCGCGCAGTTGCAAAATTTTGAGGCATTTACGACAATGACGGCTATCGTTGCCAGCGCCGAACATCTGCCAAACGCTCAGGTAATTGATATTCATCAGCGAAAATTGAATCTTAACAAAGTCGCGGCCGTCAATAGTCTTTCTCGGCAGTTTGCTGCGCATGAAATCAGCGTTGAGACACTGTATGCAAAACTGCAAAAAGTTGACGAGCAGCCACAGCAGACTTCAGATTTTGTTCAGTGCGTGGCAGCCGGTGTGCTTAGCTGGGCACTGACGATTGTCTATACTGGTAATGTCCATGATTCATTGTTTGCGGCCTTGATTGCATTTGTGAGCTATCAGGTCTATCTGACTTTAATGAAGCATTCCAAAGCACGCTTCGTTAATGAGTTTTGTGCTTCGCTAGTGATTGCGCTTTTGACCGTTGGAGTTGTCAAGCTGCATTGGGCCAATGATATTAATGACATTATCATTGGCTGCGTCATGCCACTGGTTCCAGGAGTCCCATTAACCAATGCGGCCCGTGATCTGATGTCTGGTGATCTGATCAGTGGTACGTCACGCGCGGTTGAAGCCACGCTGACGGCAATTGCTATTGGCTGTGCAATTGTTTTTGTGTTGCGATACGTTTGAAAGAGGTGGAGCATGGAAAACTTTTTGGCTAGATTAATCTTTGAATTTGTGCTGGCTGATCTTTCAACGATTTGTTTTGGCATCCTATTGAACATACCACGCCGGGCCTATCACAGTGCTGGTGCAATCGGTGGAGCCAGCTGGGTATTTTACTGGGCAGTCTACTATCAGCTGCACCTGGGGCTGGCTTTAAGCAATCTGTTGGCTGCCATTATGATTGGTGTTTTGAGTATGGCAGCTGCTCGCTGGCAAAAAATGCCGATGATCATCTTTAACGTTCCCGCGCTGGTGCCGCTGGTTCCTGGTGGACAAGCCTATAAGATGGTGCGCAGCTTTGTTTTGGGCAGTAACGGTGCAGCACTGGTATATCTATATCAGGTTTTGGTGATTGCTGGTGCGATTACGTTAGGTTTTGGCCTGGGTGATTTGATTAATCGACTGTTATTCTCTGAACACCACTTAAGAAACAGGTAGGGTGTGATATAATAAAATTTATTGTGGCTGATGCCATGACAAGATCCAACAAAGGAGCAATTTTAACATGCTGATAGGACAAGATCCGAATCGTTGGAAGCGATTCATGGTAAGCTTTGTATTGTTTTTAATTGTCGCTGGGATGGTGATGAGCAACTCAATGATCCTGCAGGTTTTGGATTCGGTTTTCCAGGCTCTGCTGGCGCCAAATCCTAATCATACGCCAAACACAACCTATCATATAATGGTAGTCGTTTCGTTTCTTGGCAGCCCTAAGATGGCGATTGTCTGGATGCTGATCATTACCTTCTTCCTCTGGGGCTTCAAATATAAGGTGCCGGCACTCTGGGCTTGGCTAACGCTGATTGTCGGTGGACTTTTGGATGAAATCGTCAAGTATCTAGCTAAGCGGGATCGCCCCCTGCAGCATCCGACTGGCGACCATGGTTACAGTTTTCCCAGTGGACATGTGATGGGGACGTTTCTGGTGGCCGCGGTGCTGTTTTTGATCGTGGTACCATTGATTAAAAATGCTGCAGTACGGGTAGTCTGTCAGCTGCTGCTGATCATGGCCGTTTTCTTGGTAGCCGTTTCGCGCATCTATCTGTATGCTCACTATCCGTTTGATACGGTAGGAGCGATGCTGTTGGCCTATGCTTGGCTGCAGATTTCTGAAACGCTTTACCTAACGTTTGCCAACGATATAAAAAATCGGTGGCACAAGACCGCTAATTCGAAACTTTAAATCAAAATACCCAGTGTCTTTTGAAGTCGACACCGGGTATTTTATATTTCCTGGGTAATTTTATTTGAACAGATCGTCAATCCACTCGCAGGCCAGTTCAACCCAGTGGGCAACGTGAGGCTGATCGACATCGTCATGATGGGCAACCAAGGCGTTGGCAATATCCATTCCG
The DNA here is from genome assembly GCF_046939755.1 of Limosilactobacillus mucosae. Taxonomy (GTDB): domain Bacteria; phylum Bacillota; class Bacilli; order Lactobacillales; family Lactobacillaceae; genus Limosilactobacillus; species Limosilactobacillus mucosae_A. Next base: position 65,656 of record NZ_JBKZAY010000001.1, on the reverse strand, counting down.
TGCGGGCCATGCGCAAAAACATGTAATTCTTGGGGAATCTGATGGGCCAGCAAAGCTTGACTGTAGCTGAGAGTATTTTGTACTGATACGACCTGATCGGTAAAAGTCGTCCAGATAAAGGTCGGCGCGTTTAAGTCGCTGACATGCGTCGCGGCATTATAGCGGGCCGGATCATCAGTCCATTTAGCACGCGTTGCGGCGTCTTTTGGAAAGCCAAGGTTGAGATCGATAACAGGATAGCCGAGAATGACAGCGTTGGGACGGAGTTGATCGCTGTCAATGCCACTGCGCCGGCTGAGCCATTCTTCATGCCAGTAGTCATTGTACAGCGCGGTAACCTGACCGCCAGCTGAAAAGCCCATGACCGTCAACTGATCGGCTTTTAAATACCATGATGCGGCTTGTTTTCTGAGCAGCGCGACGGCCAGTGCCAGGTCAATCAGTGGATTTGGATAGACCGGCTGATGTTCGCTGGTAAAGGTATAGCGCAGCACAAAAACCTGAAAGCCGTGAGCTGAAAAACTAAGCGCGGTTTTCTCAGTTTGTTCGACTGGGATATGCGTCATCGAGCCGCCGGGGACAAAAATCAGCGGCCGGAACTGCTGCACTGGCGACTTGGGAACGGGCGTCTGCAGATAGCCAGTCAGCACAGCTTTAGTGTGATAGCTTGCGGTACTTAAATTTTCTTGAATGATTTTCATTAAAAACACTCCTAAAAAAGATCCTGGTAGGTGAAATTATAATGCACAAACAATTGCTTTGGCCAATCAAGACTGCTCATTTCGTAATCAAGCTGGGTAGCCAAGACGATCTTCAAGCCGTTTTGAATCTGTTAAGCGATGGTGAACTGGTCAGATTAAGCGGACTGCAGCTGCCGGATGATCAAATGATGCGTAGCTGGGCAGTCAATAACTGGCTTCGTCAGCAGCAGCTTTTATTAATCACTGATCAAACTGGACAGCTGCTGGGGTTAATCAGCTTATTCCAAATATATGCAAACGATGGAGACTATCAGACCCGCACCATCGAGTTGGGATATTTACTGCGACGCGATTGTTGGGGAAGAGGAATTATGGGCGAGGCGCTCGGCCATTTTTTGCAAGCGCTGGCAAAAAATGGTGATATTAAGCGTCTGCAGGCGTATGTAGCAATCGATAATCTGCGTTCAAGATCTTTACTGCAAAAGTTCAGATTCCGTCAGGTCGGTAATGAAAACGGTTATTTGAAAATGGTTAAAGCTTTATAATTACATGCACAAACTTGTTTAAATATTTATTTTATTGTATAATCTTTTCCGTTGTCGCAGATAGGCCAATTTGGGCAGATAGTCCAATTGATATGGCTTTTTTGCTGAAATTGCGCTAAAATGTTTAATCATATTAAGTATGCACACCTTATACTTTATCCATGAGAAATGTATAACTGGCGCTCGAAATTGTCATAGAGGAGGAATCCATTTACGATGAGTGGAGAGGCAAAGAATGGTGGTACGGAAGGTCAGACAATAACTGGTAATTCCGGCCATATGAAACGGACACTGCAGACGCGGCACCTGTCGATGATTGCTTTAGGCGGTTCGATTGGTACCGGGATGATGATTGCCAGTGGTTCGGCAATCTCAACGGCTGGACCTGGTGGAGCTTTGGTCGCCTATAGTATGATGGGGATCATGGTTTACTTTTTAATGACCAGTCTTGGTGAGATGGCAACCTATATTCCATTGACTGGATCGTTTGCTACTTACTGTACTAAATTTGTTGACCCAGCATTAGGTTTTGCCATGGGGTGGAACTACTGGCTGAATTGGGTGATTACGATTGCCGTTGACGCGGTTACTTCTGGAGTTATTATTCAATTCTGGTGGCCGAAGTTTCCCGAGTGGATTTTTAGCGGCTTTGTTTTGCTGGTAATCTTTTTGATCAATTATTTGTCAGTGCGCTCCTATGGTGAGACTGAGTATTGGCTGTCAATCATTAAAGTCGTAACGATTATTGTCTTCTTGATCGTTGGTTTCATGATCATTTTTGGGATTATGGGTGGTCAAGAACCAATCGGCTTAAAAAACTTCCATTACAAAAAAGCACCGTTCGTTGGTGGTTTTCCTAGCATCCTGACCGTATTCTTAGTGGCAGGGATGTCATTTCAAGGTACCGAGCTGGTCGGCATTACGGCTGGTGAATCTGCCACGCCGGAAAAATCCGTTCCGAAGGCCATTCACTCAACCTTCTGGCGGATCTTGCTGTTCTACATTCTTTCAATTTTTGTCATGGCCTGTATTTTGCCATATACCGACAAAAACCTTTTGAGCAGCAACGTTCAAGATGTGGCAATGTCGCCATTTACGATTGTCTTTAAGCGGGCCGGTCTGGCAGCGGCAGCCAGCGTGATGAATGCTGTCATCTTAACGGCCGTGATCTCCTCAGCCAACTCAGGACTTTATGCCTCAACGCGGATGCTGTTCTCACAGGCGCGGGAAGGCTATGCCTGGAAAGGGTTTGGCTACGTTAATAAGCGGGGGATTCCAATCTACGCGCTGCTGGGTACGATGGCCGTCTCGCTGGCAATCTACCTGTTGCATTTTGTCAGTGCCAACGCCTATAACTACCTGATCGATGCTTCCGGGCTATCTGGTTTTATCGCTTGGCTGGGAATTGCAATGGCTCACTATCGGTTCCGGCGGGCCTTTGTTGCACAGGGACATCAGCTCAGCGAGTTGAAGTATCATGCTACTCTGTTCCCATTTGGTCCGATTTTTGCCTTTGTTTTCTGTATGATTGTTATTGTTGGTCAAAACATTCCAGCATTCATTCACCTGGATTGGGATAACATCTTGATTACCTACATGGCAGTGCCAATCTTCTTGATTCTGTTTTGCTACTACAAGTTTCGCTATAAGACGCACCTGCTTTCACTGCAGGAAGCTGATTTGTCGCGCAGCTCGCGTGGTGAAAAATACATTACTGCTGATGGTAAGGAAATCAAGTAGAAAAATTAAAACTTGCTTAAAATCAAAAGTGAGTTATAATCAAATAATGTGTAAAAGAGAAGAGGTGCGAGTCTCATCAGTAGACCAGGCTGGATGCTTCAGAATCAATGCCTGGCTGAAAGGGATGCTTGCCGAAACGCGTATCGACTGAAGACTTTACGTGTTGGGCCGTAGTTGAACAAATTACGGACTGTCGCAGAATTTTCTGCGGGGCGCTTCCATGATTGATTCAACAATTAAGAAGTTAAGTTGAGTCGACAAGCGGGGAAGTCCTTGTTTGCCGGCTCTTTTTATTTGCCTTTCTCGCCAGTAAATTTGAGGAGGATTTTTTCATGAGCGAACACAGTCATGAAGGCAGTGAAGGTCATATTCAACGGACATTGAAAACGCGCCACTTATCAATGATTGCTCTTGGCGGTACGATTGGGACGGGGCTGTTTATTGCCAGTGGTTCGGCAATCTCAACGGCCGGACCAGGTGGAGCTTTAGCAGCTTACGCTATCATGGGAATCATGGTTTATTTCTTGATGACCAGTCTGGGTGAAATGGCCACTTATATTCCGGTTTCAGGTTCTTTTGCCACTTACTCGACAAAGTTTGTTGATCCGGCACTGGGCTTTGCGATGGGGTGGAACTATTGGTTTAACTGGGCTATTACAATTCCGGTTGACGTAACGACGGCAGGGCTGGTTTTTCAATATTGGCTGCCGCATTTTCCGAGCTGGCTGTTTAGTACGTTTGTTTTGCTTGCGATTTTTCTGATCAACTATCTTTCGGTTCGTTCATACGGTGAAACGGAATATTGGCTGTCTTTGATCAAGGTCGTAACGGTCGTGATTTTCTTGATCGTTGGGGTCTGCATCATCTTTGGGATTATGGGCGGTCAAGGACCAGTTGGCTTAAAGAATTTCCACTACAAGGACGCGCCATTCGTTCACGGCTGGTCAGGGATTTTGAGTGTGTTCCTGGTTGCTGGGTTCTCATTCCAAGGTACTGAATTGATTGGGATTACGGCTGGTGAAGCTGCTACGCCGGAAGAATCGGTTTCCAAGGCCATTCATTCAACTTTTTGGCGGATTTTGCTGTTCTACATTTTTGCAATCTTTGTCATTGCCTGTGTTCTGCCATATACCAACAAAAACCTGTTGAATTCAAACGTGCAAAACATTACGATGAGCCCATTTACGATTGTCTTTAAGCGGGCAGGGATGGCAGCCGCGGCTAGTGTCATGAACGCGGTTATCTTAACGGCTGTAATCTCAGCGGCCAACTCCGGCCTGTATGCCTCAACGCGGATGCTGTTTTCACAGGCGCGGGAAGGCTATGCCTGGAAGATCTTTGGCTATGTCAACAAACGTGGGATTCCAATCTATGCATTGTTGGGCACCATGGTTGTCTCATGCTTGGCCTACCTGACACAGTTTGTCGGTCCCGAAGCTTATAACTACCTGATTGGGGCATCTGGTCTGTGCGGCTTTATCGCCTGGCTGGGAATTGCCATTTCACACTTGCGCTTCCGGCGGGCCTTTGTCGCGCAGGGACATCAGGTTGGCGAATTGAAGTATCATGCCACGCTGTTTCCGTTTGGCCCAATCTTTGCCTTGATCTTGTGTATCGTCGTAATGTGTGGTCAAAACATTGATGCCTTTATCAAGATGGATTGGTCAAACATTGCGATTACCTACATGGCCGTACCATTGTTCTTGATATTATTCATCTACTACAAGGTTCGCTACAAGACGCATTTGATTCCGCTTAAAGACGTTGATTTGTCACGGAGCAACAACAGTGAGTCATTCGTTTCTGAATCGAAAAATGAAGCTGAATAATCATCGAATCCTCGTCAGTTTTGGCGGGGATTTTATTATTTTTAAAATGAATAGACATTGTTAATGACAGGGCTGGCTGTAAAAATGCGATCAGTCAAAATTCATTTAGTGTTGAGCAGCAAAATAATTTGCAAAAAGTATGACTCGTTGATTGAGTGACTGAGACTTTATGGTGTTGACTGATAAATGAAAAACATTTTACTCACGATGCTGGATCAAAGATGATACAATATAGCTCGTGTCTTTTTAGAAAATGGAAAAAAGGGGAAAAGCAATGATTGTACTAGCAGGAACTATTGGTGCGGGAAAAACCAGTTTAACGCGGATGCTGGCTGATCATTTGGACAGTCAGGCTTTTTACGAATCAGTTGATGATAATGAAATCCTGCCGCTGTTTTATCAAGATCCTAAGAAATATGGCTTTTTGCTGCAGATCTACTTTTTAAATAAGCGCTTGGCCGAGATCAAGAATTCATTTGATAATGATCTGAACGTTTTGGACCGCTCGATTTTTGAAGATGCCCTGCTTTTTCGGCTGAATGCCGATCTGGGGCGAGCGACACAGACAGAAGCCGACATCTATTCCTCGCTTTTGGGTAATATGATGGAAGAACTGCCTCAGCAGGTACATACCAAAGCACCAAGCCTTTTGATCAGTATTCAGGTCTCATTTGAAACGATGCTGAAGCGAATCAAGAAACGTGGTCGTTCGTTTGAACAGATTGAAAATGATCCGAGTCTTTATGAATACTATCGCGAACTGAATCAGCGCTATGTTGACTGGTATGCCAGCTATGATCAAAGTCCTAAAATGTTGATCGATGGGGATAAATATGATTTTGTCGAAGACCAACATGCAGCTGATCAGGTTTTACAGCTGGTTGATGATAAGCTGACGGAATTGAATCTAAAGTAGCTGGAGCCTTGACAGAATCTACTCAGATATGTATAATTAAATTATTGATTTTCATATCTGATACGGAGGATTAGCTCAGTTGGGAGAGCATCTGCCTTACAAGCAGAGGGTCACAGGTTCGAGCCCTGTATCCTCCATTTTTTATGCTTTACTTGCGGATGTGGCGGAATTGGCAGACGCGCAAGATTTAGGTTCTTGTATCTTATGATGTAAGGGTTCGAGTCCCTTCATCCGCATTATTATCAAACGGCTGTCCCGAAGCAAGGTACAGTCGTTTTTTTGATTTATTTTGCATCTAATCACTGATATAGTTGTTCTTAGAAGTTTTAATCGGGAAAGGAAGCCATAAAAATGATCACGTTTGGTCGTTATCGCCTTTCATTCTCAAAAGCCTTGACGTTTGGGTTCTTGATCGTGATTGCGATCGGTACGCTGCTTTTGATGCTGCCGATTGCCGTCAAGCCTGGCGAGGATTCATCGTTTATGACGGCATTTTTTACCGCAACCAGTGCAACCTGCGTGACTGGATTGACGCTGGTTGATACGGCGACTCATTGGTCCTTATTTGGTCAACTGGTAATTACAGCTTTGATTGAGATTGGTGGGCTAGGTTTTATGACGTTTGCGATCATGATGTTTTTGTTTGCACGTCAAAAGATCAGGCTTTCAGCACGTCTGTTGGCTCAAGAATCACTGAACCTGCAGTCGCCAGCACAGATTACTATTGTAAATCTAATCGTTGGCCTTTCACTGATTATTCAGGTTTTAGGCGCGCTATTGCTGTGGCCTGATTTTGGTCGTCGGTTTGGCTTGGTCAAAGGGTTATGGTACAGTATCTTTCATTCAATCTCAGCTTTTTGTAACGCTGGTTTTGATCTGTTTGACAACAGCCTGGCATTATTTGCTGATGATACCTATGTCTTATTTATCATGGCAGTTTTGATTATTGCCGGCTCATTTGGTTTTTTGGTTTGGCGCGATCTATTGCTTTATCGAAAAAAGCATCGGTTGTCGCTGCATACTTCACTGGCACTGTCGACTGGCGCGATTATTCTGCTATTATCACTGATGAGCTATCTTTTAACTGAAGATAATCTGGCGGCTCAGTTTCCGCACATGTCGGTTGAGCACCGTTTTATTAATACCATTTTTATGGCAATCACACCGCGGACAGCTGGTCTGACGACTTTTTCCTATCGAGATCTTTCACCAGCTGGTATCGCGGTAACGGTAATCTTGATGTTTATTGGTGGGACGCCAGGTTCAACGGCTGGTGGGATTAAAACGACTACGGTTGGGCTGTTGACGCTGCAGAGCATTGCCACTTTAAAAGGTCAGCGCGATACGGTTTTTGGCCGCCGACGCTTTAAAGAAGAAAATATTTTTCGGGCGCTGACGCTGGTTTTTGTTGCTTTTGCAATTCTTGCCGCGGCCATCTTATTGTTGTGTCTGACGCAGCATTTGCCAGCTGATTTTACTTTGGAAGACATTATTTTTGAAGTTATGGCTGCTTTTGGAACGACAGGTATCAGCATGGGGGTCACGCCACATTTGAATTTATTTGGCAAACTGATCATTATGGCATTGATGTTTATCGGTCGGGTTGGTATTTATACCGTAATGTTTACGATTTTAAATGCTCATCCAAAGCAAAAGAACTATCGCTATCCGGAAGAAGGGGTTTTGATTGGCTAATAAAAACAACTATGCAGTAATTGGCATCGGCCAGTTCGGCAGTTCGGTCTGTGAAACTTTGGCCGAGGCGCATCAAGACATTTTGGCCATTGATAAGAATGAGGACGTTGTTAATGAATACGCCAACATAGTCACGCGGGCGGTTATCGCTGATGCTCAAGATGAGGAAGCGATGCGCGAGCTTGATCTGGGCAGCTTTGACAATGTCTACATTTCAGTGGGAAATATTCAGGCAAGTATCATGGCAACCTTGATTGTTAAGGAATTAGGTGCCAAAAACATTATCTGCAAGGCTGAAAATGAAAATCATGCCCGTGTTCTGGAAAAAATCGGGGCTGACTATGTTGTGCGTCCGGAACGTGATATGGCAAGACGAATGGTATTTCATCAGTTGCATTTAAATATTGCCAACTATTTGATTTTGAATCATGAGCTGACGCTGGCCGAAATCGAAGTTAAAAGCAGAGACTTTTGTGATCATACGCTAAAAGAGCTCAATCTGCGCGATACGTATCAAGTCAACGTGATTGCCATCGTCAGCGGTGAGCAGGTCAATAAACTGCCACAAGCCGACGACACGCTTCGTTATGGCGATCATATCTCAGTCGTTGGGGATGTCGGAGCAATTCAAAAGCTCAGCTCGGTAATCGCTAATGAATAATCAAATCATAAAAACAGCGTTGTGAAGGCTTTATAGTCCAACACAACGCTGTTTTTGGTATTAAGTTGATATTAATCATCAATATCGGAAGTTCCGTGACGAGCTTTTAAAGCCCAAAGAATTGAAACGGTATCGATCACTTCTTGCAGCATCGCCCCGATAAAGGCAGGGATGATGCCAAACGCGGCAATCAGCATCAAGGTTGTACAAATACCGATACCGATCAAGACGGCCTGTTGAGCGATACGCATGGTTTCTTGTGAGATTGTAACGGCAATGGCAACCCGCTGCAGGTCATCTTTAACGATTACCAGATCGGCGGATTCACTGGCTGCCGTTGACCCGTGAGCACCCATGGCGATCCCAACATCGGCAGTTGCCAGTGCGGGTGCATCATTGACGCCATCGCCGACCATTACGACAGGACGACGATCTAGAGGAACGTTTTTTAAAGCGGCAATCTTTTGTTCGGGCAATAGGTCAGCTTTCACCTCATGGATACCGACCAGCTTAGCAACATGCTGAGCAATGGCTTTTTGATCGCCAGTCAGCATAACCAGGTGCTCAACGCCTAGCTGACGCAGCTGTTCCATAGTACGTGGCGCTTCAGGACGAATCTGATCTTGGAAAATTACACAGCCCCAGTACTGATCATCTACACTAGCATAGATTGCGGTCTGTGAGAGCGGCTTTTGGGTCGTATCCGGGTCAGCAAAAAGTAGCTTGCCGACCTTGACTTGCCGACCATCAACGATTGCTGAGATACCATTGCCGACTACCTCTTTTAGCTCACTGGCAGAGCTAAGCGGAATCTGGTGCTCTTGGGCATAGGCAACGGTTGAGCGGGCAAGGATATGTGGCGACTGTTCCTCAGCGCTGGCGGCAAAGTGCAACAGTTCCTTAATGTCGACTCCCTTGGCAGGCTCGAGATGGTCAACGGTCAGCTGGCCGCTGGTAATCGTACCAGTTTTGTCAAAGGCCATTGTTTTTGGATGCGCCATTTTTTCCAGAACGCTGCCAGTTTTGACGATGATCCCGCTGCGTGAGGCTCGACTCATCCCCGAAACGATGGCAACCGGAGCGGCTAAAATCAGCGGGCATGGTGAGGCGACAACCATTACTTGAGCGAAACGGCTGGGATCTTTGCTGATAATCCAAGCAATGCCGCCAATTACAAGTGCTGCCGCAGTAAAGGGAACGGCATAGCGGTCTGCCAAACGGACAAAGTGAGCAGGGGTGTTCTCTGCTTCTTTAACCAGGGCCACCAGTTTTTGATACTGACTGTCACGAGCTAATTTGACGGCTTTAATGACGATTGCCTGATCGCCGTTTAGCGAACCTGACATTACTTGATCGCCAACCTGCTTATCGATTGGCTTTGATTCACCGGTCAGCGAGGATTCGTTGACTTGTGTATTGCCTTTAATGATCTCGCCATCAATTGGTACCAGCTCGCCAGGCTTAACGATGATCATATCGCCAACCTTAACCTGGTCGACATGCACGTCTTCAATCTGCTCGTTTATCAGCCGGTGAGCAGACTGCGGTGAGTTGTCAAGCAGTGCCTTAAGCTCAGAGTTGGCCTTACGAGAGGCATAGTCTTCCAAAGCGTCGCCACCGACCAGCATTACTAAAATCACCATGGCGGCCCAATACTCACTGACGCTTAGGGTAGAGACAACGGCAATGATTGCCAGCAGGTCAACGCCATAGCGACCATTTTTAAGAGTGTGGATCATCTCAATCAGCATCGAAAGCGCGATACCGGCCCCCACGATGGTTACCAAAATCTGGGCAGCAAGCGCCTGCTTAAAAACGTATTGCAGGAGAACTGCTACTAAGGCGACAGCTAAAATCATGAACAATTTCTGCCGATGCGAAAATTTTTTCATAATTTTCAGCTCCTTTCTCCAAATTTTGTCTTAATTATAACGCTGTTTAGTAATCGCTTCCAGATGTCAGCCTGAGTCAATATGCTGGGGTGGTTTCATTAAAGGCAAAATTAATAAACATCGGAATAATTGACGAAAATATAAAATTAGTATTGACATTAAACGTTTTTATCAGTAATATATATAACTGTTGATACGATATCAGCAAAATTAAACAGCAATTGCGGAAGTAGTTCAGTGGTAGAACATCACCTTGCCATGGTGGGGGTCGCGGGTTCGAATCCCGTCTTCCGCTTGATTCCATTATTTCATGCACCCATAGCGCAATTGGATAGAGTGTCTGACTACGAATCAGAAGGTTGAAGGTTCGACTCCTTCTGGGTGCATTAATCGGGAATTAGCTCAGCTTGGTAGAGCGCTTCGTTCGGGACGAAGAGGTCGCAAGTTCAAATCTTGTATTCCCGATTCATAAATAAACATTATGCGGAAGTAGTTCAGTGGTAGAACATCACCTTGCCATGGTGGGGGTCGCGGGTTCGAATCCCGTCTTCCGCTTGAATTGAATATTAATTATGCACCCATAGCGCAATTGGATAGAGTGTCTGACTACGAATCAGAAGGTTGAAGGTTCGACTCCTTCTGGGTGCATTTCTTGCGGAAGTAGTTCAGTGGTAGAACATCACCTTGCCATGGTGGGGGTCGCGGGTTCGAATCCCGTCTTCCGCTTTTTGTATGCCGATGATTTTTCATCGGTTTTTTTATTAAAAAAATCCTGTCAGTACTATTTTGGCAATGACAGGATCTGATCGTTTAACTATGAATAAATAAAAACTGACCGTCATCAATCGAATGAATTGGTGACGGCCAGGCTGATTCTAATAGATTAGCAGACTTATTTGGATGACTTTTGGTAGACACGCTGTCCTTTAAACCAGGTCTCGTTTGCATTTACGGTTGCCAGTTCATCATTTGAAACGCTGAAGATATCTTTATTTAAAATTACAAAGTCAGCTGATTTACCAACTTCCAGCGTTCCATTATGCGTAAAGCCACCGATTTCTGCTGCCCATTTGGTATAACCTAAGATGGCTTGTGGAACGGTAATGGCTTCCTCGATGTTGACGACGTCATTATTGGCAGCTTGGCGCGTTACAGCTGCATAGATACTATAGAAAGGACTGTCAGGCTCGGCCCAGGGAGTACATGGCGCGTCAGAACTTAAAGTTGTCAGAGCTTTTGATTTAAGCATTGATTTAACGCGGTAAGCCAGTTTGAACTGTTTTGGCGTCAGATAGCTACGATAGGATTCATCTTCTGCAAAGAAAAAGATTGGCTGGGTGGAAAGACCGTAATGCATTTTGGCGTGATTAATCTGATCAAGCATCTGGTCGCTGAGCAACGAAGCGTGTTCAATGCGGATTGAAGGCATATCGTCCAGCCAAGGATCTAGATCACAGGTCGTATCCAAAACCAGCTGAATTGCCGCATCGCCCATCGCGTGAATGGCGGCCTGCAGATGGTGCTTTTTGGCAAACCTGATGGCAGTTTTCAGCTTGGCCTGATCAGTAAGTAAGACACCGCGCTTGCCAGAAGGATAAGGTAATGAGTTGTCAGCGGTCTCGCCGGAGATACTACCATCCATGAAAATCTTGATGCCGGCTACCCGCAGCTGGTCATCGCCTACTGGATCAAGATCTTGATCAGGCTTCAGCTCATCATAGACATAATAGATTGAGGCTCGTGGCTTAAAGCCCTGCTTGACGGCATCCTGATAAAGACGCAGCGTAGGGTAGGGGTTAAGCCGCCCCATCATTTCGCCGATTGCAACGATGCCGTTTTCGAGGTAGTGATCGGAGCTGTTGACCATGTTTTTTACGTCATTTTCGTAGCTTTGTGCCGACTTGGCTCGAATCAGCAGCTGACTGGCAGCCACCTCACGCATAAAGCCGTTGGGACGACCGTCTGGGAAGTGTTCGATATGGCCGCCTTTTGGATCTGGGGTGTTTTGATCGATGCCAGCCAGTGCCAAGGCTTTTGAGTTGCCAACCGATGAATGACAGTCGGAACGATAGATGAAGATCGGCTGCTCGGTAGTAACCTGGTCCAGATCGTCAACGGTTGGCGCGCGGTGTTCTGCCAATTTGGTTTCGTCAAAGCCCCATCCCTCGATCCAAACATCCGGACCTTGACCATACTGCGGGGATGCCTTGAGGGCGGCAATCATTTCTTGAATACTGTTGACGTTGGGTGGCGTGCAGGCCGTTCCGTGAAGAGCATCCGCGATATATTTAGGATGGGTATGACAATCAATCAGTCCGGGCAAGACTGTTTGCTGATGCAGATCAATTGCTTTAGGATCGTCAACTTGTTCAGTCTGGCCAATCCAGCTGATGTAGCCGTTTTTGACTTTAAAGGCAGAGACGAAATCAGTTTCGTTGGTACCGACAAATACCTTGCCGTTGACAAAAGTTTGTTCCATAATTAGTTCCTCCATGATATCTTGGTAGCGGTAACATTATGATAATCCGCCAACTGGATTGAGACAACCTTGGAAAAATAAAACTGAACGTTATATTAATTATTATCTAAAAAATCAAAACTAGCATTTTAATTAAGGGTAGCCTATCTAAATGATGAAAGCCTTTGCTTATTTTTGATAAGTTTGAATTTGCACAAGATAAAAATAATTTTGAAAGTGCTTTAGATGATCATGAAGCCCTTTACATCGGTAGGGAAACGATTTTTAAATCCAGTGGTCTAGTTCAAATGTGCAAACGTTCACTTTTCAAATCGATAAGAATCTGCTAAGATAGGGGCTGTAAAGGAAATCTAATGATTGCAAAGGAGATTTTGCTCTATGAAAGCTGCTGTTATTCGTGAAAATTGTGATGGCTTCGTTGACGTTAAGGACGTTACGCTGCGTGATCTGAAGCCAGGTGAAGCATTAGTTGACATGGAATACTGTGGTCTTTGCCACACCGACCTGCACGTTGCTGCCGGTGATTTTGGCAAGAAACCTGGTACGATCATTGGTCACGAAGGTGTTGGTCGCGTATCCAAGGTTGCTCCTGGCGTTACCAGCCTGAAAGTTGGCGACCGAGTATCGATTGCTTGGTTCTTTAAGGGCTGTGGCCACTGTGAATACTGTCTGACGGGTCGTGAAACGCTTTGCCGCAATGTTTTGAACGCCGGCTACACTGCTGATGGTGCCATGGCTGAACAATGCATCGTTCCTGCCGACTACGCAGTTAAGGTACCAGAAGGCCTGGACCCAGTCGAAGCAACTTCTCTGACCTGTGCCGGCGTTACGATGTACAAGGCATTGAAGGTTTCCGGCGTCAAGCCAGGTCAATGGGTATCAATCGTTGGTGCCGGTGGTCTGGGTAACCTGGGGATTCAATTTGCCCACAACGTATTTGGTGCGCACGTGGTTGCCGTTGACGGTAACCCTGACAAGCTGGAAGCTGCCAAGAAGGAAGGCGCTGAAGTTTTGATCAACCGTCATGACGGCAACGTTGACGAACAGATCCAAGAGAAGGTTGGTGGCGTTCATGCCGCTGTTGTTACGGCCGTTACGCCAGCTGCCTTTGACCAAGCTGTTGGCTCTCTGCGTCCAGATGGCAAGCTGGTTGCCGTTGCTCTGCCAAAGGGTGACATGCAGCTGAACATTGCCAAGACGGTTCTGGATGGGATCGTTGTTGCCGGTTCGCTGGTTGGTACGCGTCAAGACCTGGCTGAATGTTTCCAATTTGGTGCTGAAGGCAAGGTTCACCCAATCGTTAAGACCCGCAAGCTGGAAGAAATCAACGACATGATCCAAGAACTTAAGGACAACAAAGTGGTTGGCCGGAACGTCGTTGACTTTGTACACAACAAGTAATTGAATAACGACTAAGGTAAGCTGATCTTAGCAATCTAAAATTAAAGCTCATCGTTGTTTTTACAGCGGTGAGTTTTTTTAATTTTAAAATCGGAATTTTATAGATATATATGATAAAATGAAGGTCAATATTAGTCAGATGAAGAATAAGGGGGCGAAATTTTGGAAGACCGCAGTATTTCAGATATTATTGAAGCTTATCTTAAAGAAATTCTTGGCAACTCAGAGCAGATTGAGATACGTCGTTCAGAAGTGGCCAACCATTTTGATGTGGTACCATCACAAATCAATTATGTAATTAAAACTCGCTTCACCTTGCAAAACGGCTATCTGGTTCAAAGCAAACGTGGCGGAGGCGGCTATATTCGTATTGAACGCATCAATCTATTGGATGATGTCGATGTCTTGGATATGCTGATCAATGCAATTGGCGACTCAATCAGTGAGCGGGATGCCTTCGATGTGATTCGAACTTTATATGAAGAAAAAGTCATCACGCGGCGAGAGGGCGATTTAATGATGGTAATGGTCGCCAAGCAAACCTTGAAACTGGATAGTCGGGTTAAAGAAAATCAGTTGCGGGCCCGGGTTTTGACTTCACTGTTAAACCGGCTGCGTTTTGAAAGCTAAGAGAGAAAGAGACGGTGATTTAATGGACAATAATTCATACACCCGAAGCGCGCAAAACGTTTTGCAGATTGCCCAAGAACAGGCACACTACTTTAAGCATCAGGCTGTGGGAACCGAGCACCTGCTGCTGGCGTTGAGCATGGTTTCCAATAGTATTGCAGGCCGCGTCTTAAATCAGTTTAACGTCACCAGCGATGATATTCGTGAAGAAATCGAAAGCTTAACCGGTTATGGCACGATGCAGGATGTTGATCGCGATACCTATCTGCCTGATTCGCCCAAACTGCGCAGTATTTTATTGCTGGCTAAGCAAATGGCTCAGCGTCTGCAGGCTCCGCAAATTGGGACTGAGCATCTGCTGCTGGCTCTGTTGAGTGATGATGCAATCCTATCATCACGAATCTTAAGCAATCTGGACGTTAATCCAAAGCAGGCACGCCGGATCCTGCTGCGGCGCTTAGGAATCACTGAAAATCAACAACGACGGGCACCACGGCGACGTCCTGGTGAAAATGATGGCAGCGATGGCGAGGTTCAGGGAACGCCAACGCTGGACAAGCTGGCTCGTGACCTGACGCAGATTGCGCGCAGTGATGGCATGGATCCCGTGGTTGGTCGTGATCGTGAAATCAAGCGGGTAATTCAGATTCTTAGTCGGCGGACTAAAAACAATCCAGTGCTGATTGGTGAGCCAGGAGTTGGTAAAACTGCAATTGCAGAAGGACTGGCCGAACGCATCGTAGCCGGTCGAGTTCCTGAAGAACTGGCTGATAAGCGATTAATGATGCTGGATATGGGCTCGCTGGTTGCTGGTACTAAGTATCGAGGCGAGTTTGAGGACCGCTTGAAAAAAATCATCAATGAAATCTATCATGACGGCCATGTGATTCTTTTTATCGATGAGCTGCACACGCTGGTTGGAGCTGGCGGTGCAGAAGGAGCGATCGATGCCTCGAATATCTTAAAACCGGCACTGGCCCGTGGTGAGCTGCAGACGATTGGCGCCACGACGCTGGATGAGTATCAAAAATACATTGAATCTGATGCCGCTTTGGAACGGCGCTTTGCAACGGTTCAAGTTGAAGAGCCGACTGCTGAGGATGCGTTGGCGATTTTAAAAGGACTGCGCCCCAAATATGAAGAACATCATCACGTCAAAATCGATGATGAAGCCTTAGAAGCTGCCGTTAAGCTGTCAACGCGTTATTTGACGAGCCGTTTTCTGCCAGATAAGGCTATTGATTTGATGGATGAGGCAGCGGCTATGGTACGCATCGAAGCTGAAGAACAGTCCGCGCCGCTGGCAAACGAACAGGCTCAGCTGCGCAAACTGGGCGAAGAAAAAGAACGGGCGATTGAGCAGCAGGATTTTGATCGCGCGGCCCAGCTCAGGCAGACTGAACTGACCATTAAGGCACGACTGGTGCAAGAAGAAGAGCAGCGACAAAAGCAGGCTGATCAGCATCAGCTGCACGTTACCGGCGAAGACATTGCCAAAGTGGTTGCAGAATGGACGGGCGTGCCGCTGACCCAGCTGCAAAAGACGGAAAGCGACCGACTGATCAATCTGGAACGAGTCCTGCATCAACGCGTGATCGGTCAGGACGAGGCCGTTTCGGCAATTGCTCGTTCAATTCGTCGAGCGCGCAGTGGGCTTAAGGATCCTAATCGGCCAATTGGCTCATTCATGTTTCTGGGGCCAACCGGGGTCGGGAAGACGGAACTGGCTAAGGCATTGGCTGAAGCAATGTTTGGCTCAGAAAACAATATGATTCGTGTTGATATGTCTGAATATATGGAAAAATACAGCGTCAGTCGCTTGATTGGGGCGGCTCCCGGCTATGTTGGCTACGATGAGGGCGGTCAGCTGACGGAAAAAGTTCGTCAGCATCCTTATAGCGTTGTGTTGCTCGATGAAGCCGAAAAAGCCCACCCTGATGTATTCAATCTGTTGCTGCAGGTGCTGGACGATGGCTATCTGACGGATTCAAAAGGTCGGCGCGTTGATTTTCGCAATACGATCTTGATTATGACTTCTAATCTCGGGGCAACCCAACTGCAGGACGAAAAAAAGGTTGGCTTTGGAGCTGCCAATATGACAGAAGATTATCAGGCTATGTCAGCCGCCATCAGGCAACAGTTGAAACTGCACTTCCGGCCTGAATTTCTAAACCGGATTGATGAAACGATCATCTTCCACTCCTTGAATCAAAAAGAGCTGCATCAGATTGTTAAGCTCTTGGCCGACAAAGTCAAGCAGCGGATGGTTGAACGTGATATTAAGGTCCGCTTTACGCCTGGTGCGATCGATGTGATTGCTAAAGCTGGCTATAATCCTGAATATGGAGCACGACCACTGCGACGCTCATTGCAAAATCTGGTTGAGGATCCATTGAGCGAGGCGCTGTTGGCCGGTGCGGTTCAAACTGGCGATGAAGTAGTAATCGGCTCGCGTCAAGGCAAGATCACGCTAAAGGATAAGCGTGGGGATGCTAATCCTGAATTGATTACCCTGCCTTAAAAGCTTGCCGGTTTCGATAAATAACCTGATAGATAAATTTTATAAGTCATTGAATCATCATTTCATGAAATGAGATTTAATGACTTTTATTTTTAGCGAATTGGTAACCCGAGCTTGCAAGAACTGGTTTTTCGTGTGAGAATTATTTTTAACTAATATGGGAAACCGATAAGGGAGAATCGATAGAACATGAAACGAGCAGAACAATTGGCAAAAACTCGCCAAGCAATTTTGAAAACCGCTACGACACTTTTTTTGCAAAAGGGCTTTTCTGGCGCCTCAACCAGAGATATCGCCAAGCAGATCGGCATCACTCAGCCAGCTTTGTACCATCATTTTAATGATAAGGAAGTTTTATACTTGGCAGTTCTAACCAATCTATGCGGTAAGGTTCGTCAGGATATCAATAAGGTTATGCGCAAGCAGCAGATCGCTCCAGAAGAACGGCTGTATGGAATTACCGAAGTATTGAGAAAGCATCATCCACTCAACGTCTATGATCAATATCAAGAAGCCAAAAGAGAGCTTTCCGAAAGTGCTCAGCGCAAATTAGACATGCTGTTTACAATGGATTACCTTGAACCGATTGCTGATTTCTTTAAGCTTCCTGAAGTACATTTGCGGCCGGATCTGCTGCCTAAAGAAGCGGCGGAATTGTTTATTGCTGATCTGTCGCCAATCTTTAAGTCATTTCAGCCAATTGGCGGCCATGCCATCTCTGAAGAGCAGCGTATCAAGCTGATTTTGAGCTGTGTTTTACGCGGCTTGACGGTTCCAGCAGCCGCCAGCGAAAAATAAAAACTAAATATTGACAATGAATTAGCAAACGCGTATGATAACTGGTGTATGTAATTGCGAGTTCATTTGAGTTCCGTGATCTCTTGTCCATGGGATTCTTTATAAAAACCAAAGACAGCCGTCAGCTGTTTTTGGATTTTTTTTGCCCAAAAGCCGGAATTTTGATGAATTGTAATCAAAATGTAATATTACAAACTTGAATGAACTTGCCCAACAAATTTGAGAGGTGAATAGTTTGGCCGGACATTTAGTAAAATACGGTAAGCACCGTACGCGTCGCAGTTACTCCCGTATCAAGGAAGTACTGGACCTGCCTAACTTGATTGAAATCCAGACCGATTCCTATAACTGGTTTATGGAAAAAGGTCTGCGGGAAATGTTTAACGACATCATGCCAATCGATGACTTCCAAGGCAAACTGTCGCTGGAATTCGTCGACTACCAACTGCTTGAACCTAAGTATACGGTTGATGAAGCCCGGGAACACGATGCAAACTACTCTGCACCGCTGCACGTTACCCTGCGCTTGACAAACCATGAAACTGGCGAAATCAAGTCCCAAGACGTGTTCTTCGGCGACTTCCCACTGATGACGGACCAAGGTACCTTTATTATCAATGGTGCGGAACGGGTAATCGTTTCTCAATTGGTTCGCTCACCTGGCGTTTACTACAATGAAGAAGATGACAAAAACGGCCGGCCAAGCTATGGCGCTACCTTTATCCCAAACCGTGGTGCCTGGCTGGAATACGAAACCGATGCGAAGGGAATCTCTTACGTACGGGTTGACCGGACGCGGAAGCTGCCATTGACCGAAATGGTGCGGGCACTGGGCTTTGGCTCTGACGATGAAATCATCGATATGCTGGGCGGCAACAGCGAAGGCCTGTCTGCTACGATTGATAAAGACGTGCACAAGAACCCTGAAGACTCACGAGTTGAAGAATCCTTAAAGGATATCTACGAACGTTTGCGTCCAGGTGAACCTAAGACGGCTGATTCAGCGCGGAATCTGCTGACGGCTCGTTTCTTTGATCCAAAGCGCTACGATATGGCACCAGTTGGTCGTTACAAGACCAACAAGAAACTGATGATGAAGTACCGGCTGCTGGGTCAAACGCTGGCTGAAACGCTGGCTGATCCTGAAACTGGTGAAATCTTGGCCAACAAGGGCGATGTAGTTACTAAAGAAGTATTGAAGAATTTGGAACCGGCCTTGGATAACGATGACTTCAAGATGGTTACCTACACGCCATCTGATGAAGCTGTTGTTACGGCACCGGTTAAGCTGCAAAAGATCCTGGTTTACTCCAAGAACGATCCTGACCGTGTTGTGCCAATCGTTGCCAACGGTCACATTCCTTTGGAGCTTAAGCACATTCAACCAGCCGACATCATCGCGTCCATCAATTACTTCTTCAACCTGCAAGAAGGCATTGGCACGACCGATGATATCGACCACTTGGGTAACCGGCGGATTCGTTCCGTAGGCGAGCTGCTGCAAAACCAATTCCGGATCGGCTTGGCTCGGATGGAACGAGTGGTTCGTGAACGGATGTCGATTCAAGACATTAATACGGTTACGCCACAGCAGCTGATCAACATTCGTCCAGTAGTTGCCTCAATTAAAGAATTCTTTGGTTCTTCACAGCTGTCTCAGTTCATGGACCAAACCAACCCACTGGGCGAACTTTCCCACAAACGGCGTCTGTCTGCTTTGGGGCCTGGTGGTTTGACTCGTGACCGGGCCGGCTATGAAGTTCGTGACGTTCACTATACTCACTACGGCCGGATGTGCCCAATTGAAACTCCTGAAGGTCCTAACATCGGTCTGATCAACTCTCTGTCATCCTATGCTCGGATCAATGAATACGGCTTTATTGAAACGCCATACCACCGTGTTTCATGGGATACGCACAAGGTTACCGACAAGATCGACTACCTGACTGCCGATGAAGAAGATAACTACATCATTGCGCAGGCCAATACCAAGCTTAACGATGATGGCTCATTTGCTGATGAACAAATCATGTGCCGTCATAAGGATGACTATGTTGAAACGACTCCTGAAAACGTCGACTACATGGATATCTCGCCTAAGCAGGTTGTTTCCGTTGCCTCGGCATGTATTCCTTTCTTGGAAAACGATGACTCCAACCGTGCGTTGATGGGTGCCAACATGCAGCGTCAGGCGGTTCCTTTGATCAACCCTCACGCACCGCTGATCGGTACCGGGATTGAATACAAAGCTGCTCATGACTCTGGTGTTGCCTTGGTTGCCAAGAAGGCTGGTACGGTTGAATACGTTGATGCTCGTGAAATTCGGGTTCGTGAAGAAGATGGCACGCTTGATACCTACAAGCTGATGAAATTCCGTCGTTCCAATGGTGGTAAGAACTACAACCAGCGTCCAATCGTGAAGGTCGGTGAGCATATCGATGCTGATGACGTTTTGGCTGATGGTCCATCAATGGAGCAAGGTGAATTGGCGCTGGGTCAAAACCCATTGATTGCCTTCATGACTTGGCAAGGGTATAACTTTGAAGATGCCATTGCCATCAATGAACGGCTGATTAAAGAAGACGTCTACACTTCAATTCACATCGAATCATATGAATCTGAAGCTCGTGAAACCAAGCTCGGGCCTGAAGAAATGACCAGCGAGATCCCTAACGTTGGTGCCGATGCTTTGAAGAACCTTGACGAAACTGGTGTTATTCGTGTTGGTGCTGAAGTTAATGATGGTGACATTCTGGTCGGTAAGGTTACGCCAAAGGGAATGACTGAGCTGTCAGCTGAAGAACGTCTGCTGCATGCCATCTTCGGTGAAAAGTCGCGTGAGGTTCGTGATACATCACTGCGGGTACCACACGGCGGTGGCGGTATCGTTCAGGACGTTAAGGTATTTACGCGTGAAAACGGTGATGAGCTGGCTCCTGGTGTCAACAAGATGGTACGGGTCTACATTGCTCAAAAACGTAAGATCCAAGTCGGTGACAAGATGGCCGGCCGTCACGGTAACAAGGGTACGGTTTCGATCGTGGTGCCAGAAGAAGACATGCCATACATGCCAGATGGTACGCCAATTGATATCATGCTGAGTCCAATGGGTGTGCCTTCTCGTATGAACATTGGTCAGGTTATTGAACTGCACCTGGGGATGGCTGCTCGTAAGCTGGGCATTCACATTGCTACGCCAGTCTTTGATGGGGCAACCGATGAAGACGTTTGGGAAGCAGTTAAAGAAGCTGGGTTGCCATCTGATGGGAAGACGATTCTTTATGATGGTCGAACGGGTGAACCATTTGAACAACGGGTTTCCGTTGGTGTCATGCACTACCTGAAGCTGGCACACATGGTTGACGACAAGATTCACGCTCGTTCAATTGGACCTTACTCACTGGTTACGCAACAGCCATTGGGTGGTAAGGCACAATTTGGTGGTCAGCGTTTCGGTGAAATGGAAGTCTGGGCCCTGGAAGCCTATGGTGCTGCCTACACGCTGCAAGAAATCTTGACTTACAAGTCAGATGACGTTGTTGGTCGTGTCAACACCTACGAAGCCATCATCAATGGTGACCCGATTCCAAAGCCGGGTGTTCCTGAATCCTTCCGCGTGCTGGTTAAGGAACTGCAATCCCTTGGCTTGGATATGAAGGTGCTTGACAGTCAAAACGAAGAAGTTCAACTCAAGAACATGGATGAAGGCGTGGCCGACATCCGCAAGCTGGCGCGCGATGGCAGCGACAAGCACGAAGAAGTCAAAGACGAAGCAAAACAAGACTAGTTTGCCTGAATTGAAATAAGGAGGATCATCCTTTGATTGACGTCAATAAATTTGAAAGCATGCAGATCGGTCTGGCCTCACCACAAAAGATCCGCAGCTGGTCGTACGGGGAAGTTAAAAAGCCGGAAACGATCAACTACCGGACACTGAAGCCAGAAAAAGACGGTCTGTTTGACGAACGAATCTTTGGTCCAACCAAGGATTACGAATGTGCTTGTGGTAAGTACAAGCGGATTCGTTTCAAGGGCCGCGTTTGTGACCGCTGTGGAGTTGAGGTTACCAGCTCTAAGGTACGTCGCGAACGGATGGGGCACATCGAACTGGCCGCCCCTGTTTCTCACATTTGGTACTTCAAGGGGATTCCTAGTCGAATGGGCCTGGTCTTGGACATGAGCCCACGTGCCCTAGAAGAAGTCATTTACTTTGCTTCCTACGTTGTTTTGGATGCCGGTGACACGCCACTGGAAAAGAAGCAGCTGCTTTCTGAAGCGGAATACCGTGAAAAGAAAGAAGAATACGGTGACCGCTTCACTGCTGAAATGGGTGCGGAAGCCATTCAAAAACTGTTGGCTGACGTTGACCTGGAAAAAGAAGCTACCGAATTAAAAGCCGTCTTGAAGGAAGCGACTGGACAAAAGCGGACGCGCGCCGTTCGCCGTCTGGACATTTTGGAAGCTTTCTTAAAGTCTGGCAACAAGCCAGAATGGATGGTTATGGACGTTATTCCAGTTATGCCGCCTGATTTGCGGCCAATGGTACAACTGGAAGGTGGTCGTTTCGCAACTTCTGATTTGAACGATCTGTATCGGCGGGTTATCAACCGGAATAATCGTCTGAAGCGGCTGCTGGAATTGAACGCACCTGGCATCATCGTTCAAAATGAAAAGCGAATGCTGCAGGAAGCCGTTGATGCACTGATTGATAACGGTCGTCGTGGTCGTCCGGTTGCTGGTCCTGGTAACCGTCCACTAAAATCGTTGTCTCACTTGCTGAAAGGTAAGCAGGGGCGTTTCCGTCAAAACCTGCTGGGTAAGCGTGTTGACTACTCTGGTCGTTCGGTTATTGATGTTGGTCCTAATCTGAAGATGAACCAGATGGGGCTGCCAGTACCAATGGCAATGGAGCTGTTCAAGCCATTTATCATGCATGAATTGACCAAGCGGGGGCTGGCTACCAACGTTAAGGCCGCTAAGCGTTTGATCGACAAGCGTGATAACAAGGTCTTTGATGTCTTGGAAGACGTTATCAGCGAACACCCAGTTCTGCTTAACCGGGCACCTACTCTGCACCGTTTGGGTATTCAAGCTTTTGAACCAGTATTGGTATCTGGTAAGGCGATGCGTCTGCACCCACTGGTTTGTGCTGCCTACAATGCCGACTTTGACGGTGACCAAATGGCTATTCACGTTCCGCTGTCTGATGAGGCGCAAGCTGAAGCCCGGCTGCTGATGCTGGCTGCTCACCATATTCTGTCGCCTCGTGACGGTGAACCAATCGTGGCGCCTTCTCAAGATATGGTTATCGGTAACTACTACATGACGACCGAAGACAAGGCCCGTGAAGGCGAAGGCATGATCTTCAAGGATGCCAACGAAGCCTACATGGCCTACAAGGATGGCTTTGTTGCCCTGCAGACACGGGTTGGGGTTCAGGTTTCCTCAATGCCAAAGAAGCCGTTTACTGATGAACAGCGCAGTCAGATCATGGTTACCAGTGTTGGTAAGCTGATCTTCAATGGCATCATGCCAGAAGACTACTACTACATCAATGAACCAACTAATGACAACCTTTTGAATGGTGTTCCTGACAAGTACTTCTTGGACAAGGGTGAAGATATTCATGCCTACCTGGAAAACGCGCCGCTGGTTCCACCATTTAAGAAGGGCTTCTTGTCTGACATCATTGCCGAAGTCTACAAGAAGTACAAGGTTACTAAGACTTCGCAATTCCTTGACCGCATCAAGGATCTGGGTTACTACGAATCCACGATTTCTGGTGTTACCGTGGGGATTGCCGATATTACCGACTTGAAAGAAAAGCCGGCAATCATTGAAAATGCCCACAAGCAGGTTGCTTTGGTTACCAAGCAGTTCCGTCGTGGTCTGATTACTGATGACGAACGCTACGAGCGGGTTATTGGCATTTGGAATGATGCCAAAGATGAAGTTCAAAACAAGCTGATTGAACACATGGATATCCACAACCCAATCAACATGATGTCTGACTCGGGTGCTCGTGGTAACATCTCCAACTTTACTCAGCTGGCCGGGATGCGTGGTCTGATGGCCGCTCCTAACGGTAAAATCATGGAACTGCCTGTTCTTTCAAACTTCCGTGAAGGCCTTTCAGTTCTGGAAATGTTCTTGTCCTCTCACGGTGCTCGTAAAGGTATGACTGATACGGCCCTTAAGACTGCCAACTCAGGTTACCTGACTCGTCGTCTGGTTGATGTTGCCCAAGACGTTGTCGTTCGTGAAAAGGACTGTGGCACGGATCGTGGTCTGGATGTTGCCGCAATTACGGAAGGCAATGAAATGATCGAACCACTATACG
This sequence comes from Limosilactobacillus mucosae, assembly GCF_046939755.1. Taxonomy (GTDB): domain Bacteria; phylum Bacillota; class Bacilli; order Lactobacillales; family Lactobacillaceae; genus Limosilactobacillus; species Limosilactobacillus mucosae_A. The sequence continues at coordinate 41,508 of NZ_JBKZAY010000001.1, read as the reverse complement.
ATCGGATTCTGGGTCGTTACACGATGAAGTCCGTCTTTGATCCAGAAACTGGTGAGAAGATCTGCGACAAGAACGTGCTGGTTGACGAAGAGATGGCTCAAAAGATCGTTGATGCCGGAGTTAAGAAGGTAACGATCCGCTCAGCCTTCACTTGCAACACTGAACACGGTGTCTGTGAACGCTGCTACGGTCGTAACGCTGCTACTGGTGACAAGGTTGAAGCCGGTGAAGCCGTCGGTACGGTCGCTGCTCAATCAATCGGTGAACCAGGTACTCAATTGACGCTGCGGAACTTCCACACTGGTGGGGTTGCTGGCAATGACGATATCACGCAGGGTCTTCCTCGTGTGCAAGAAATTGTGGAAGCGCGGAATCCTAAAGGTAAGGCAACGATTTCTGAAGTTACTGGTGAAGTTCAATCAGTCGAAGAAAACCCAGCTGAACGGACCAAAGACGTTACGATTGTTGGTGAAAACGATACGCGGACTTATACGCTGCCAATCACGGCTCGGCTCAAGGTTGAAGAAGGCGACTACATTCACCGTGGGATGCAATTGAATGAAGGTTCAATTGATCCTAAGGAACTGATCCGTGTTCGCGACGTGCTGTCTACGGAAACCTACCTGTTGGCTGAAGTTCAAAAGGTTTACCGGATGCAGGGTATCGATCTGCTCGACAAGCACGTTGAAATCATGATTCGTCAAATGATGCGTAAGGTTCGCGTCATGGATCCTGGTGATACTGATCTTTTGCCAGGTGAACTGATGGATATCAGTCAATTCCGTGATGCCAACCGTGACACGCTGGTGGCCGGTAACATTCCAGCAACGTCACGTCCGGTTATCTTAGGGATTACCAAGGCTGCCTTGGAGACCAACAGTTTCCTGTCGGCTGCCTCCTTCCAAGAAACGACTCGTGTCTTGACGGATGCGGCTATTCGTGGCAAGAACGATCCACTGGTTGGTCTGAAGGAAAACGTTATTATCGGGAAACTGATTCCTGCTGGTACTGGTATGAGCAACTATCGCAACATCAAGCCAAAAGAAGTTGCTGTAGCTGCCGACGCACCAATGAAATCGACCAGCGATATCGAAGCCGAAATGAAAAAACAAAAGTAGGCTAAAGCTTTTTTGATTAAATAGTGCTATTCGTGGGGCCTAGTATTTGGTTTAATTCCAAATACTAGGCCTCATTATTATTTTTGGGAATTTACTATGAAAAAATATCGAATTGATTTACCAGCCAAAGCAGTAGAAAATCTAGAGCTGGAGAAAAATACCTCTTTAGTATTGATGGTTGACAATAAGACATTGACGATTCGGCCAAGTCGTACCGTTGAAATGCTGCCCCAGATCATGATGCGCTGGTATCTGATCCCGGCATTGCTGGCAGCAGCTATCTTTTTCTGCCTTAGTTGGGCCAATCATCATTGGGTTATTTCATTAACTGGTAACTGGTCAATTGGCTTTGCGGTTCTTTATCTTGGAACGTTTAGCGGCGTTGTAGCTTTTGCAACTGTTTTTATCAGGCAAAAAAGACACCGTAGCGGGCCAGCGATGGAGCTGCAATGGCGTAATTTACCTACGCTGCTGGTTGCTTTTGGAACGATTTTGGCAATCTCGATCATGATTGTTTTTTGGCTTGTGGAGAAAATGTTTGCAGGAGCCAGCTTTGATGTCTACACCTCAACCTTATTCGTCTTTTTGTTTGTTGCGGCGATTACCTATGGAATGCTTAATCTAGCAATGATGATTTCTGAAGCAATTATTACCAATTCCATGATGATTATGATTATTGGTGGAATGCTGTTTTCAATGATGACCAATTCAAATCGTAACTGGTGGCATTATAATTTCAGTTATCTAGGGACACAGCAGAATGCTACTTATTGGCGGTTTAATATCACTTTGATTTTTTCAGCACTTTTGATGGCGACTTTAGTTGATTATCTATTCTTCAAACTACAGAAAAAATATCCTGATCGTGGCGTTAAAGTATTGCAAATTCTTCTGTATGCTGAGGCAGTTTGTTTGGGTGGAATCGGCTGCTTTCCAAATGATCCACAATATCACGTCCTGCATGATCGGATCTCAATGTGGCTGGTTTATATTATGATTTTGATTATCGGTCTGTTAAGATGGCTGATGCCAAGGTTGTCTAGACATTTTTTAAAGATTTCCTATATTATTGGCGGCATAATGGTACTTGACTGGTTGGTTTTTAAAGCCACCAGCTATCTTTCTTTAACTGCTTTTGAACTGTTGGAATTCGGCCTTTCGTTTTCATGGCTGCTTTTACTGTTTCAAAATCTGAAATATCTTGCCCGGATCGGTGATCAGATTTTTCCGGTTCGAATCGAAAAAAATGACGATCATCAATAGTTGTAATGATTAGATTCAAGGTTTGCCTAGTTCGGTGTTAATATTAGAGTAATAACGATACCAAGACTTAAGTAGGGAACAAAAGGCAAAGCCTGATATCGGGATTTAAGGCTTAATATTCCCAGACCGGCTGCAATTAAAACGGTAGTGGCAACAAATTTTATTGAAGTGCAGAGTTGCAGTACAAAGATCAACTCAATGTCGCCAATGCCGATGCCGTTACTGGTCAAAAAACTCATAATCAATAAACCGCCTAAGATGGCAATGGCAGCCGACAAACGCAGCCATTGCCATTTTTGATTTAAAAGCCAAAACAGACTAAACAGACCAATTAACCAGATTGGCCAGATCCATTGGGCAAAATAATCGGTTGCTGAGCAGACCAACAAGCAGGTTGACAATATCAATAATGCCGTTATGATTTTAGGATCAATGATAAACAGCTCATACCAAAGCCAGCCGTTTATGAGCTCACTAAATGTTGAATAACTGTCGACTGGTGCATGACAAAAATGACACCGACCTTTTTGAATCAGCCAGCCGATGACCGGAATCAGCTGCCACCAGGTTAACTGCTGGTGGCAATTATCACAATAGGACCTTTGGGGATCAAACAGTGAAGTATGATTAAGCAGACGCCAAATAATCGTATTAATGAAAGAAGCCAGACAAGCACCCCAGACAGCAGCCAATAGTTTTAAGACAATCATTTTAAGTTTCCCCCTTCTAATATTGCTATATGCTAAAAATTGAATTTAGCACTAAAAGAAAAATCGACTGTCCGTTGACATTTTTGGGGATGCATGATAGGGTATTTAAGGTGCTTTTTTTAGCAACGGATTGTGTCTGTCGTTGGGGCAGATGACATGCGTCGGCGAAGGCACATAAAAGAATAGCATTCGGGAATTTTTTTATACTCAAAAAAGAATCACCTGGATGTGTGGACTTAAAATAAGAAAGGGGTATAACTACATGCCAACCATTAACCAATTGGTACGTAAGGGCCGTAAGAGCCACAAGGGTAAGTCAAAGTCACCTGCTCTGGGTTACGTTTACAACAGTTTCAAGAAGGAAGAAATCGCTGCACCATCTCCACAAAAGCGTGGGGTTGCAACTCGTGTCGGCACAATGACGCCTAAGAAGCCTAACTCTGCTTTGCGGAAGTACGCTCGTGTTCGTCTGTCCAACCTGATCGAAGTTACTGCCTACATTCCAGGTGTTGGCCACAACCTTCAAGAACACTCAGTTGTTTTGATCCGTGGTGGTCGTGTAAAGGACCTTCCTGGGGTTCGTTACCACATCATCCGTGGTACTCTTGATACTGCCGGTGTAGAAGGCCGTATGCAAGGTCGTTCCAAGTACGGTGCCAAGAAGCCTAAGAAATAATTAAAGGAGGGGTAAATCAATGCCACGTAAAGGACATGTTGTAAAGCCAGAAGTATTGCCAGATCCAATTTACAACTCAAAGCTGGTTACTAGTCTGATCAACCACCTGATGATCGACGGTAAGCGGGGTACTGCTACTAAGATTCTGTACGCTGCTTTTGACCGTATCAAGGAACAAACTGGCAACGATCCAGTAGAAGTTTTCCAACAAGCTATGGACAACGTTGAACCAGTTCTGGAAGTTAAGGCACGCCGTATCGGTGGTTCTAACTACCAAGTTCCAATCGAAGTTCGTCCAGAACGTCGAGTAACGCTGGGTCTGCGTTGGATTGTTCAATACGCTCGTCTTCGTGGTGAACACACCATGGTTGAACGTCTGGCAGGCGAAATCATTGATGCATCCAACAACACTGGTGCTTCAATCAAGAAGAAGGAAGATACTCACCGCATGGCTGAAGCCAACCGTGCTTTCGCTCACTACCGGTGGTAAGCTTCATCAACTGTTGATAGCTGTTTAGCTGTCAGCTATGATGTGAGGGGTGACGCAGATATTTAATCGAACGTCACCCCTTTTTCTAAAATTAATTTAAAATCGTTTTTTTACTGGAAGGAGAAAACTTTTAAGATGGCTAACAAACGTGAATACCCTCTTGAAAAGACCCGTAACATTGGGATCATGGCCCACATCGATGCTGGTAAGACCACGGCCACTGAACGGATTCTTTACTACACTGGTAAGATTCACAAAATTGGTGAAACCCATGATGGTGCTTCCCAAATGGACTGGATGGATGAAGAAAAGGAACGTGGTATTACGATCACGTCCGCTGCCACTACGGCCGTTTGGAAAGACTACCGGATCAACATCATCGACACCCCAGGCCACGTTGACTTCACTGTCGAAGTTGAACGTTCGCTGCGTGTCCTTGATGGTGCTGTAACTGTTTTGGATGCCCAAGCCGGTGTCGAACCACAAACTGAAACCGTTTGGCGTCAAGCTGACGACTTTGATGTTCCACGAATCGTCTTTGCCAACAAGATGGACAAGATGGGTGCCGACTTTGACTACTCTGTTCAAACGATCAAGGACCGTCTGAACGTTACGCCACTTCCAATCCAAATGCCAATTGGTGCGGAAGACGACTTCATCGGTGTTATCGACCTGGTTAAGATGGTTGCTTACGTTTACGATGAAGATGCTGAAGGTAAGAACTGGGATACCGTTGAAATTCCTGCTGACTTGAAGGACGAAGCAGAATCTCGTCACGATGCACTTTTGGAAACGCTGGCTGACGTTGATGACAACATCATGGAAAAGTACCTTGGTGGTGAAGAACTTTCTGTTGAAGAAATCAAGGCTGCTATCCGTAAAGCTACTCTGTCTGAAGAACTGTTCCCGGTTCTGGCAGGTTCTGCCTACAAGGATAAGGGTATCCAAATGATGCTGGACGCTGTTATCGACTACCTGCCATCTCCACTGGATGTTAAGCCATTCGAAGCAACTGATGAAAATGGTGAAAAGGTTGAACTGACTGCCGGTGACGACAAGCCATTTGCCGCTTTGGCATTTAAGATCGCTACTGACCCATTTGTTGGTCGTCTGACGTTCCTGCGTGTTTACACTGGTTCTCTGCAATCAGGTTCATACGTTTTGAACGCAACCAAGGGTAAGCGTGAACGTGTTGGTCGTCTGTTGCAAATGCACTCCAACCAACAACACGAAATTCCAGAAGTGTTCTCTGGGGACATTGCTGCTGCTATTGGTCTGAAGAACACGACTACCGGTGACTCCTTGACTGACCCAGATCACCCACTGCAGCTGGAATCAATGGACTTCCCAGAACCAGTTATCCAAGTTTCGGTTGAACCTAAGTCCAAGGCTGACCAAGACAAGATGGACAAGGGTCTGCAAAAGCTAGCTGAAGAAGACCCTACCTTTAAGGCTGAAACCAACCCTGAAACTGGTGAAACGCTGATTGCCGGGATGGGTGAATTGCATCTGGACATCATCGTTGAACGTCTGCGTCGTGAATTCCACGCCGAAGTTACTGTTGGTAAGCCACAAGTTTCCTACCGTGAAGCATTTACGACGGCTGCCTCTGCACAAGGTAAATTCGTTCGTCAATCCGGTGGTAAAGGTCAATACGGTGACGTTTGGATCGAATTTACGCCACTTGAAGAAGGTGCCGGCTTTGAATTCGAAGATGCCATTGTCGGTGGTGTTGTTCCTCGTGAATACATTCCAGCCGTTGAACAAGGTCTGAAAGAAGCTATGCAAAATGGTGTTCTGGCCGGTTACCCACTGGTTGACTTGAAGGCTAAGCTCTACGATGGTAGCTACCACGAAGTCGACTCTTCTGAAGCCGCATTTAAGGTTGCTGCTTCTCTGGCATTGAAGAACGCTGCTAAGAAGGCCAACCCAGTTATTCTTGAACCAATCATGAAGGTTGACATTGTTGTTCCTCAAGACAACATGGGTGACGTTATGGGTCAAGTAACTGCTCGTCGTGGTACGATTGATGGTATGGAAGAACGTGGCAATGCACAAGAAATCCACTCCTTCGTTCCGCTGTCAGAAATGTTTGGTTACGCAACGGCTTTGCGTTCTGCTACGCAAGGTCGTGGTACCTTCACGATGACGTTCGACCACTACTCTGCTGTTCCAAAGAGCGTGCAAGAAGACATCATCAAGAAAAACGGCAAGGAATAGTTAATCTCGTTCTTTGCTTCAAGGCTCGTCTGCTGTTATGCAGACGGGCCTTTTTATTTTTCTACTATATAAATAAAAAGGAATTTGAATCGTGCCAGATTTGCATTAACAAAATTGAAGATTGATTTCTAAAAAATTTAGCTTTTTTTTTGAGAAAAGACTCGACAAGCTTAAAAAGACGTGGGATAATACTCGGCAGACTGTTGCCATTCAGTCGTTCACTGGCTGTCGATAAATTAAAACATTTCGACTGAGTTTTTTGCGCCGCATTTGCGTCAAAAGATTTTTCAGGAATGTTACAAATCTGATCATCAAGAATAAATTCAAAAAAAACCTTGATACGACGGCAATTCTTTAGTATTATGGATAAGTGCTTGAGCTTAGAAACAGGGGTTTTTAAAGCCCTGGGGTTCAGCCAATCAGTGAAAGCTGTGATGTGGAAGGTTGCGACACACCCGGCCGCTTTGCCATAGGGCGTGGCGGTAATTTCCACGGAGCTAGTCAAATTTTAAATCTGACGAAGGAGGGAATAAAATGGCAAAACAAAAGATTCGCATTCGTTTAAAGGCTTACGAACACCGCGTACTTGACGAATCTGCAGACAAGATCGTTAACACCGCTAAGCGGACCGGTGCTCAAGTTTCAGGCCCAATTCCGTTGCCAACTGAACGGACTCTGTACACGGTGATTCGTTCACCACACAAGTTCAAGAAGTCTCGGGAACAATTCGAAATGCGTACGCACAAGCGTCTGATCGACATCATCGACCCAACCCCTAAGACGGTTGACTCTCTGATGAAGCTTGATCTGCCAAGTGGCGTTGACATTGAAATTAAACTGTAATTAAACAAAAATAAAAACAAATAAATTGGAGGTGTACTCATGACCAAAGGAATCTTAGGCAAGAAGGTCGGGATGACGCAAGTTTTCGCTGACAACGGTGAATTGGTTCCAGTTACGGTAATCGACGTAACGCCAAACGTTGTTATGCAAGTTAAGACCGTTGAAAACGATGGCTACAGTGCCGTTCAACTTGGTTTTGACGACAAGCGCGAAATCTTAAGCAACAAGCCCGAACAAGGTCATGCAGCAAAAGCAAACACGACCCCTAAGCGCTTCATCGGTGAAATCCGCGACGCTGAACTGGGGGACGACATTAAAGTCGGTGACGAAGTTAAGGCAGACATTTTCGCGGAAGGCGAAACTGTTGATGTAACGGGTATCACTAAGGGTCATGGTTACCAAGGTAACATCCACAAGGACGGCCAACGTCGTGGACCTATGGCTCACGGTTCTCGTTACCACCGTCGTCCAGGTTCGTTGGGTGCCATCATCAACCACGTCTTCAAGGGTAAGGCATTGCCAGGCCGCATGGGTGGCAACACGGTTACCATGCAACACCTGAAGGTTGTTAAGGTTGACCTTGAAAACAACGTACTGCTGATCAAGGGTAACGTTCCAGGCGCTAACAAGTCCTACGTTACGATTAAGAACTCTGTGAAGGCCAACACCAAGAAGAGCCTGAGCAAGCAACACAACTAATCAGAAGGGAGGAAGAAAGTAAATGACAAGCGTTGCATTATTTAAGCAAGACGGTAGCCAAAACGGCACCATCGAATTGAACGCAGACATCTTCGGTATTGAACCAAACGAAAATGCTGAATACGAAGCCATCCTGCGTCAACGCGCATCCATGCGTCAAGGTACGCACGCCGTTAAGAACCGTTCCGCAGTTCGCGGTGGTGGTAAGAAGCCATGGCGTCAAAAGGGTACGGGTCGTGCTCGTCAAGGCTCCATCCGTGCACCACAATTCCGTGGTGGTGGTATCGTCTTCGGACCTACTCCACGTTCCTACAACTTCAACCTGCCACGCAAGGTTCGTCAACTGGCTATCAAGTCAGCTCTGTCCCAAAAGGTTGCTGATGAAAAGTTTGTTGTAGTTGAATCCATCAACTTCGACGCACCAAAGACGAAGGAATTTGCCGGCGTTATGAACAACCTGAAGGTTTCTGAAAAGGTCCTGGTCGTTGTTTCTGACGAAGACAAGAACGCTGCTCTGTCTGGTCGCAACCTGGTTAACACCACGGTCGTATCTCCAGCCGGCGTTAACATTCTGAACGTCGTTGACAGTCAAAAGATTGTCATCACGAAGTCAGCCCTTTCTCAAGTAGAGGAGGTGCTCGCATAATGGAAGCACGCGATATCATTTTGCGCCCAGTTATCACTGAAGCATCAACTGCAGTGATGGACGAAAAGCGCTACACGTTTGACGTTGACTTGCGCGCTACTAAGACGCAAGTTAAGAACGCCGTAGAAGAAATTTTTGACGTTAAGGTCGTTAAGGTTAACATCATGAACCTGAAGGGCAAGAAGAAGCGTCAAGGCCGTTACGTTGGCTACACTAAGCGCCGTCGCAAGGCCATCGTTACTCTGTCAGCTGATTCTAAAGAAATCAAGCTGTTCGGTGACGACAACGAATAAATTCTAGATAGGAGGAAAACACAGTGGGAATTCGCAAATACAAGGGTACCACTAATGGTCGCCGTAATATGACCGGATTCGACTTCGCTGAAATTACGAAGACGACCCCGGAAAAGTCTTTGCTGGCACCATTAAAGCACACCGCTGGTCGTAACAACTACGGTCATATGACTGTTCGTCACCGTGGTGGCGGTACGAAGCGTCAATACCGGATCATCGACTTCAAGCGGATTAAGGACAACGTTCCTGCAACCGTTAAGGCTATCGAATACGATCCAAACCGTACTGCTAACATCGCTCTGCTGGTTTATGCAGATGGTGTTAAGTCATACATCCTGGCTCCTAAGGGCCTGAAGGTTGGTATGCAAGTTCAATCCGGTCCAGATGCCGACATCAAGGTTGGTAACGCACTGCCATTGAAGAACATTCCAGTTGGTACTGTTATTCACAACATCGAACTGAAGCCAGGCAAGGGTGGACAAATTGCTCGTTCTGCCGGCGCTTCTGCACAACTGCTTGGTAAGGAAAGTGACAAGTACGTTCTGGTTCGTCTGGCTTCTGGTGAAGTTCGGATGATTCTGGCTGCTTGCCGTGCTACGATCGGTGTTGTCGGCAACGACGAACACGCCCTGATCATCAAAGGTAAGGCTGGTCGTACTCGTTACGCAGGTCAACGTCCACACGTTCGTGGTTCTGTTATGAACCCTAACGATCACCCACATGGTGGTGGTGAAGGTAAGGCTCCAGTTGGTTTGCCATCTCCTCTGTCTCCATGGGGTAAGAAGACTGTTGGTAAGAAGACTCGCTCACACAAGGCTCGTTCGAACAAGTTCATCGTTCGCGGTCGCAAGCGTGGTCCACACACTCGTTAATGAGTAACAAATAGCTAATTACCCGAGAGGAGGTACAACAATGGGTCGTAGTTTAAAGAAGGGACCTTTCGCCGACGCTTCTTTGTTGAAGAAGGTTGACGCACAAAAGGATAACGAAAAGAAGACGGTTATTAAGACCTGGTCACGCCGTTCCACGATTTACCCAAGCTTCATTGGTTACACTTTCGCCGTTTACGATGGTCGCAAGCACGTACCAGTTTACGTACAAGAAGACATGGTAGGCCACAAGCTGGGTGAATTCGTACCAACGCGGACTTTCCGTGGTCACGCCGGTGATGACAAGAAGACGGGCAAGAAGTAAGGAGGAAATTTGATCAATGGCTGAAAACATTACGTCAGCTAAGGCAACGGCCAAGATGGTCCGGGTTTCCGCTCGCAAGGTTCGTCTGGTTCTTGACACCATTCGCAACAAGAGCGTTGCCGAAGCATTTGCTATTCTGAAGTTCACTCCAAATGGTGCTGCTTCAGACGTCGAAAAAGTATTGAAATCTGCAGTTGCTAACGCCGAAAACAACTTTGACTTGGATCGGGCTTCATTGGTAGTTAGCGAAGCCTTTGCAAACGAAGGACCAACCCTGAAGCGGTTCCGTCCACGTGCCAAAGGTTCAGCTTCTCCAATCAACAAGCGGACCAGCCACATTACGGTTGTTGTAACTGAAAAGTAGGAGGGATAATAGTGGGTCAAAAGATTAATCCTAATGGTTTCCGTGTTGGGGTCATTCGCGACTGGACTGCTAAGTGGTACGCCGAAAAAGACTACGCTGCTTACCTGAGCGAAGACCTTCGGATCCGTAAGTACATTGAAAAGCGACTTGCTGACGCCTCTGTTTCAACTATCGAAATTGAACGGGCTGCTAACCGCGTAAACGTTTCGATTCACACTGCCAAGCCAGGTATGGTTATCGGTAAGGGTGGTTCTGAAGTTGAAGCACTCCGCAAGGAACTTAACGCCTTGACTGGCAAGCGCGTCCACATTAACGTGGTTGAAATTAAGAAGCCAGACTTAGATGCACACCTGGTAGGTGTAAGCGTTGCTGAACAACTTGAAGCACGTGTTGCTTTCCGTCGTGCTATGCGTGGTGCTATCCAACGTGCTATGCGTGCCGGTGCTAAGGGTATCAAGATTCAAGTTGCTGGTCGTTTGAATGGTGCCGACATGTCTCGGATCGAATCATACTCTGAAGGCACTGTTCCATTGCACACTCTGCGTGCCGACATCGACTACTCATGGGATGAAGCACGGACTACGTACGGTGCACTGGGTATCAAGACCTGGATCTACCGTGGCGAAGTTTTGCCAGAGAAGCAAGCAAACAAAAACACTAAGTAAGGAGGGGAAATAAAACATGCTAGTACCTAAGCGAGTAAAGCACCGCAAGGTTCAACGTGGCCACATGCGTGGTGAAGCCAAGGGTGGCAAGAACGTAACGTTTGGTGAATTTGGTCTGAAGGCTCTGGATTCCCACTGGATCTCCAACCGTCAAATCGAAGCCGGCCGTATTGCTATTACGCGTCACATGAAGCGTGGTGGTAAGGTCTGGATTAAGATTTTCCCTCACCTTTCCTACACTAGCAAAGGTGTTGGTGTCCGGATGGGTAATGGTAAGGGTGCTCCTGAAGGCTGGGTAGCCCCAGTTAAGCGCGGCAAGATTCTGTACGAGGTTGCCGGCGTGCCTGAAGACGTTGCCCGCGAAGCCCTGCGCTTGGCCGGCAGCAAGATGCCAGTTCGCACTAAGATCGTAAAGCGTGAGGAAGGTGGACAATCTAATGAAGACTAAAGATTATGTTCAAGAACTGAATGGATTAACCACTGAGCAATTGCTTGACCGTGAAAAGGAATTGAAGGAACAATTGTTTAACTTACGTTTCCAATTAGCAACCGGCCAGTTGGAAAACACTGCAAGCCTTAAGAGCGTTCGCAAGAACATTGCACGGGTTAAGACAGTTCTTCGTCAACAAGAATTAAACAAATAAGAATACGAAAAGGAGGATTAGCGCATGAGTGATGAACGTAATGCACGTAAGGTCTACCAAGGCCGCGTTGTTTCCGACAAGATGGACAAGACCATCACTGTCGTAATCGACACTTACAAGAGTGCCCCAGTTTACGGCAAGCGTGTACGGTACTCAAAGAAGTACTACGCTCACGATGAAAACAACGAAGCAAAGTCCGGCGATACGGTTGAAATCATGGAAACTCGGCCTCTGTCTGCTAAGAAGCGTTTCCGTCTGGTTAAGATCGTTAAGAAAGCTGATTAATCCCGCTTTGTGATGATTTCGTATTCTTAATTATTCTTACTTACTGATGGAAGGAGGACACTAACAGTGATTCAACAGGAAAGTCGGTTGAAGGTCGCTGACAACTCAGGTGCCCGCGAAATCTTGGTTATCAAGATCTTGGGTGGTTCCCGTGTTAAGACCGGTAATATTGGTGACATTATTGTCGCTACTGTAAAACAAGCAACACCAGGTGGCGTTGTCAAAAAGGGTGACGTTGTAAAGGCCGTCGTTGTACGGACGAAGCATGGTCTGCACCGTAAGGACGGTTCATACATCAAGTTTGACGAAAACGCTGCTGTCCTGATCAACAACGACAAGAGCCCTAAGGGTACCCGTATTTTTGGCCCAATCGCTCGTGAGCTGCGTGACGATGACTTCATGAAGATCATCTCCCTGGCTCCAGAAGTTCTGTAAGATTAACCGAAAATAAGGAGGTGCACACCACATGTTTTTAAAGACAGGTGACAAGGTTCGCGTCATCGCCGGTAAGGACAAGGGCAAAGAAGGTACCATCAAGAAGGTCCTGGTCAAGGAAAACCGTGTGATCGTTGAAGGCGTTAACCAAATCAAGAAACATCAAAAGCCAAACAACGCTAACCCAAACGGTGGGATTATTGATGCAGAAGCACCAATCCAAGCATCTAACGTTATGCTGATTGACCCATCTACCAACGAACCTACTCGTGTTGGTTTCAAGGTCGTTGACGGTAAAAAAGTTCGTGTTGCCAAGAAGTCTGGCAAGACGATCGACTAAAAATTAGGGGAAGGAGGAATTATTGCTCATGGAAAACCGTTTAAAAGCAAAGTACGAAAGTGAAGTACGTCCAGCTTTGACTGACAAGTTCAACTACACTTCTGTAATGGCTGTTCCTAAGATCGACAAGATCGTTTTGAACATGGGTGTCGGTGACGCTACTCAAAACTCCAAGCTGTTGGATGAAGCTGTTGAAGAACTGGGTCTGATTGCTGGTCAAAAGCCACTGATCACTAAGGCTAAGAAGTCCATTGCCGGCTTCCGTCTGCGTGAAGGTATGTCCATCGGTGCCAAGGTTACGCTGCGTGGTACTCGTATGTACGACTTCCTGGACAAACTGATCAACGTTTCACTGCCACGTGTTCGTGACTTCCATGGTGTATCAAACAAGTCATTTGATGGTCACGGTAACTACACGCTGGGTATTCGCGAACAACTGATCTTCCCAGAAATCGACTACGACAAGGTTAACCACGTTCGCGGTCTGGACATTGTTATTGTTACGACTGCCAACTCTGATGAAGAAGGTCATGAATTGCTTGCTCAAATGGGCATGCCATTCGCTAAGTAATTAAGGAGGTCCACAAATTGGCTAAAAAATCAATGATCGCTAAGTGCAACCGCCCAGCCAAGTACTCTACGCGTGCCTACACGCGCTGTGTTCGTTGTGGCCGTCCGCACTCCGTTTACCGTAAGTTCCACCTATGCCGGATTTGCTTGCGTCAACTTGCCCATGAAGGACAAATTCCTGGTATGAAGAAGGCTAGCTGGTAAACAAATCACCGACAAAGGAGGAAAATATCGATGTCTATGAGTGATCCAATTGCAGATTTTCTGACTCGGATTCGCAATGCCAACATGGCACACCACGATTCTGTAGAAGTACCTGCATCTAAGATGAAGAAGGACATCGCTGAAATCTTGAAGCAAGAAGGTTTCATTCGCGATGTTGAATACGTTGAAGACAACAAGCAAGGCATCATCCGCGTATTCCTGAAGTACGGCAAGGATGGCGAACGTGTCATTTCTGGTCTGAAGCGGATTTCAAAGCCTGGCCTGCGTTCTTACGTTAAGGCTGACGCTGTGCCAAAGGTTCTCAATGGTTTGGGTATTGCCATCATCTCAACTTCTGAAGGGGTTGTGACTGACAAGGTTGCCCGTGCTAAGAAAATCGGTGGCGAAGTTATCGCCTACATTTGGTAATTAATAAAATAAGATCGGAGGTGTACACATGAGTCGTATTGGTTACAAGGCAATCGAACTGCCACAAGGCGTAGAGGTTTCTCAATCAGGCAACGTCGTAACTGTTAAGGGGCCAAAGGGTTCTCTGAGTCGCGAAATCTCCCCATTGATCAAGATGAACGTTACTGACAGCGAAGTAACGTTTGAACGGGAAAACGACGACAAGAAGGCTAAGATGGTCCACGGTACTACGCGTGCCAACGTTAACAACATGATCGAAGGTGTTGTCAACGGATTTAAGAAGACTCTGAAGCTGGTCGGTGTTGGTTACCGTGCTCAAGCCAAGGGTAGCAAGCTGATCCTGACTGTTGGTTACTCCAACCCAGTTGAAATGGAAAAGCCAGAAGATCTGGAAGTTAACGTTCCAGACAACACGACGATTGAAATCAGCGGTATCAACAAAGAACACGTTGGCCAATTTGCTGCCGAAGTTCGTGCCGTTCGTTCACCAGAACCTTACAAGGGTAAGGGTATTCGTTACGAAAATGAATACATCCTGCGTAAGGAAGGTAAGACTGGTAAGTAATCGTCTAGCAGCTTAGCTGCATAAATAATTTAAAATTAAAAGAATCAAGAGGTGACAGTTGTGATTTCTAAACCAGATAAGAACAAGATCCGTCAACGCCGTCACATGCGCGTTCGCGGTAAGATCTCTGGTACTGCAGAGCGCCCACGTTTAAGTGTTTACCGTTCTAACAAAAACATTTACGCTCAATTGATTGATGACGTAAAGGGTGTGACGCTCGCAAGTGCCTCAACTCTCGACAGTGAAGTCAGTGGCAACACTAAGACGGAACAAGCTGCCGGTGTTGGTGCTCTGATCGCTAAACGCGGTGTAGAAAAGAACATCAGCAGTGTTGTTTTTGACCGTGGTGGCTACCTGTACCATGGTCGTGTACAAGCTCTGGCTGAAGCAGCTCGTGAAAACGGTCTGCAATTCTAAGGAAAAGGAGGAATAACCTGTATGGCATCACAATCTTACATTGACCCATCCAAGCTGGATCTGGAAGATCAAGTCGTTTCGATCAACCGGGTTACCAAGGTTGTTAAGGGTGGTCGTCGTCTGCGTTTTGCCGCTCTGGTAATTGTCGGCGACAAGAAGGGTCACGTTGGTTTTGGTACTGGTAAGGCTCAAGAAGTTCCAGAAGCTATTCGTAAGGCTTCAGCAGCTGCTCAAAAGAACCTGATTGAAGTTCCAATCGTTGGTACGACCATTCCTCATGAAGTTATTGGTACTTTCGGTGGTGGCAAGATCATGCTCAAGCCAGCCGTTGAAGGTTCTGGGGTTGCTGCCGGTGGTGCGGTTCGTAATGTTATGGAACTGGCCGGCGTTGCTGACGTTACTTCCAAGCGTCTGGGCTCCAATACGCCAATCAACGTTGTTCGTGCAACGTTTGAAGGTCTGAAGGCTCTGAAGAGTGCCGAAGAAGTTTCTCAACTTCGTGGCGTCTCCGTTGATCACCTGGCAGAATAAGGAGGACATAGATCATGGCTAAAGTTAAAGTTACTTTGATCCACAGTGTTGCCCACCGTAAGCCAACTCAACGTCGTACGGTTAAGGCATTGGGTCTGGGCAAGATCGGCAGCTCCAATGTCCTGCCAGACAACGCGGCAACGCGTGGTGCAATCTTTAAGGTTGCTCACTTGGTTTCCATTGAAGAAGTCAAGTAATTAAAAATCTACAATAAGGAGGTGCCTACCTAATGAAATTAAACGAATTGAAGCCAGCTGCTGGTTCCCGTTTCAAGCGTCTGCGTAAGGGTCGTGGTCTGTCATCTGGTCACGGTTTCACTTCTGGTCGTGGTACTAAGGGTCAAAAGGCTCATGGTAAGACTCGTCTGGGCTTTGAAGGGGGCCAAATGCCTCTGTACCGTCAAATGCCAAAGCGTGGTTTCAGCAACATCAACCGTAAGGAATACGCTATTGTAAACCTGACGACGCTGAACCGTTTTGATGATGGTGCCGAAGTTACGCCAGCAGTTCTGCTGGAAAACGGCGTGATCAAAAACGTTAAGAGCGGTGTTAAGATTCTGGGCAATGGTAAGTTGACCAAGAAGCTGACCGTTAAAGCCAACAAGTTTTCTGCTTCAGCTGTTAAGGCAATTGAAGCTGCTGGTGGTAAAACTGAGGTGATGTAATTGTTCACAACCGTCAAAAATGCATTCAAGGTTAAGGATATTCGCAAGAAGATTCTGTTCACCTTGTTTGTACTGATTGTTTACCGGTTAGGTGCCTCTATTACGGTACCCGGTGTAAATGCTGCTGCTTTAGAGCAGATTTCTAGTACCGGCTTGGCATCAATCTTGAACACTTTCAGTGGTGGCGGTTTGGATAACTACTCATTATTTGCGATGGGGGTTTCCCCGTACATCACGGCTCAAATCGTAGTTCAACTTCTTCAAATGGATATCGTTCCTAAGTTTGTTGAATGGAGCAAACAAGGGGAAGTTGGTCGACGGAAGCTTAATCAAGCTACGCGATGGTTAACAATCGTCCTTGGCTTTATCCAGTCGATTGGGATCACCGCGGGCTTCAATGCATTAAGCACAATTAAACTGGTTAACAATCCGGGGGTGGAAACCTATATCACGATTGGTCTGATTTTAACTGCCGGAACCATGTTTGCTACTTGGTTAGGGGACATGATTACCGAACGCGGTCTCGGTAATGGTGTTTCAATGTTGATCTTTGCTGGGATCATCGCTGAAATGCCAAATGGGATCAAGCAGTTATGGAATGATCAGATTACTGGTGAATCTGGCGCAAACCTCTGGATGGGAATTGGCTTTATTGCCCTGGTTGTGGTTGCGATTTTGGCAATCGTGACGTTCGTTACCTGGTTTCAACAGGCCGAGCGGCGTTTACCAATTCAATACACGCGGCGGACAACTACTTCGCCGTCAAACAGTTATCTTCCATTGAAGATTAACGTTTCTGGGGTGATTCCAGTGATCTTTGCCGGCTCGTTTATCTCGACGCCGCAAACGATCTTAATGGCCTTTCAGCAAAATCATAGTCAAGATACCTGGTATCAGGTTATGACAACGATTTTTAATATGCAGTCTGGTCCAGGCATTGCGCTGTATGTATTTTTGATTGTTGTATTTACCTTTTTCTACGCCTTTGTTCAAGTTAATCCAGAAAAACTCGCGGAAAACTTGCAAAAGCAAGGCAGCTACATCTCTGGCGTTTGGCCAGGCAAAGGCACGCAGGACTTTGTTTCGGGACTGTTGATGCGCTTGTCTACGGTTGGATCGTTATTCTTGGGATTGATTTCATTGATTCCGCTGCTGGCCAGCAACATTTGGAACCTTAGCCAATCAATTGGTTTAGGTGGTACCAGTTTGCTGATTGTCGTTCAAATTGCCTTGGACGTTGTTCGGCAGATGCGTAGTTTAACGATGAAACGTGAGTATATTGGATTTATCCGCGAATAAAATAGGAGGAATTGGCAAATGAGTACGATGAACCTCGTTTTGATGGGTCTGCCTGGTGCCGGTAAAGGTACGCAAGCCCAAGAAATCGTCAAGGACTTTGATATCCCACATATTTCAACTGGTGATATCTTCCGGGCAGCAATCAAGAACGAAACGCCAATGGGTCTGGAAGCCAAGAAATATATCGATAAAGGCGAATTGGTCCCTGACGAAGTTACGAATGGCATTGTAAAGGAACGTTTGGCTCAAGATGACACCAAACAAGGTTTCATGTTGGATGGCTTCCCCCGCAACTTGGCGCAAGCCGAAGCCCTCAACAAGATGTTGGCTGATGATGGCCGTAAGTTGGATGCAGTAATCGACATTGATGTTGATCCTGAAGTGTTGGTGAAGCGTCTGAGCAGCCGAATCATTTGCCGGAAGTGTGGTACGACCTACAACACGCTTTCCAACCCGCCAAAGGTTGAAGGCACTTGTGATGTCTGTGGTTCCCACGACTTCTACCAACGTGATGATGATAAGCCCGCAACCGTTAAGAACCGGTTAGACGTCAACATTAAACTGAATACGCCACTGATCGACTTTTACAAGCAAATGGGGATTCTCCATGAGATCGATGGCGAACAAGACATCGATAAGGTTTATCAAGCCGTTAAGGAAGTTCTGACTAGCCTTTAAGACTCATTGTTAGTTGAATCCTTGCGTAATTGTGTACTCTATGGTATACTACGCAAGGTTTATCTAGCTTGCAGTGGAAGGCGCATGTCGCTTTCCACCGTTTTTACGTAATTTTACCGGCAAGGAGGAACCGTTCAGTGGCAAAGGCCGATGTTATCGAAGTCGAAGGTAAGGTTACCGAAACCTTGCCTAACGCAATGTTTAAAGTTGAATTGGAAAATGGGGTTGAAATCCTGGCACATGTCTCAGGCAAGATCCGGATGCACTACATCAAGATCCTGCCTGGTGATCGTGTAAAGGTCGAAATGTCCCCATATGATCTGACCAAAGGCCGGATTACTTTCCGCTTCAAATAAGTCTTTAGTCTAAAATCATTTTTAGGAGGATTATTTACAATGAAAGTACGACCATCAGTAAAGCGGATGTGCGAAAAGTGCAAGATCGTCAAGCGCAATGGTCGGGTAATGGTAATTTGCCCTAACCCAAAGCACAAGCAACGTCAAGGCAAGTAATTATATTTTAGAATTGGAGGTGTAACTCAATGGCTCGTATCGCAGGTGTCGACTTACCTCGTGACAAGCGAATCGTAATCGGCTTAACTTACATTTATGGTATTGGTAACACGACTGCTAAGAAGGTTCTGGCTGCTGCTGGTGTTTCTGAAGACATTCGTGTCAAGGACCTGACGCCAGAACAAGAAGAAAAGATCCGTGGTCAAGTAGACCAACTCAAGGTTGAAGGTGACCTTCGTCGTGAAGTTTCCCTGAACATCAAGCGTCTGCAAGAAATCGGCTCTTACCGTGGCATGCGTCACCGTCGTGGTCTGCCAGTTCGTGGTCAACACACTAAGAACAACGCACGGACTCGAAAGGGCAAGGCTGTCGCTATCGCCAACAAGAAGAAGTAATCAATACTATAAAGGAGGTTAGTTAGTTTTATGGCAACCAAAAAAGGTTCACGCAAGCGTCGTGCAAAAAAGAATGTTGAAACTGGTGTTGCACACATTCACTCAACTTTCAACAACACGTTGATCATGATCACTGATGTGCAAGGCAATGCCGTTGCTTGGTCCTCAGCCGGTGTGCTGGGCTTCAAGGGCTCTCGTAAGTCTACTCCATTTGCTGCTCAAATGGCTTCTGAAGCTGCTGCCAAGCAAGCAATGGAACACGGTATGAAGACGGTTGAAGTTGAAGTTAAGGGCCCTGGTTCGGGTCGTGAATCAGCTATCCGTGCTCTGCAAGCAACTGGTCTTGAAGTTACTGCCATCCGGGACGTAACTCCAGTGCCACACAATGGTTCTCGTCCTCCAAAGCGTCGTCGTGTCTAATCGCATCAACGGCGAAATTATCATTGGCCAGGTGCTTTTAAACAATCTACGGACCACGTTTTGAAAGGGGAAACAGAGTAGAATGATCGAATTTGAAAAACCAAACATTCACAAAGTCGAAGAAACTGACAACTACGGTAAGTTTGTTGTCGAACCACTGGAGCGTGGCTACGGGACCACTCTGGGGAATTCTCTTCGTCGTGTAATGATGGCTTCTCTGCCAGGTGCCGCAATTACCAGTATCCAAATCGACGGTGTGCTTCATGAGTTCAGTACCGTTCAAGGCGTTACAGAAGACGTTACGCAGATCATCTTGAATCTCAAGAAGGTTTCTTTGAAGATTGAATCTGAAGATGCCAAGGATTTGGAATTGGATGTCAAGGGTCCTGCAGAAGTAACTGCCGGTGACATCCAAGGTGATGGCGACGTTACGATCTTGAACCCTGACTTGCATATTGCAACGGTCGCTGATGGAGCTGAACTGCACATCATGATGACGGCTGATAAGGGTCGTGGCTATGTACCAGCCGATCAAAACAAGCTGCGTTTGAGCGGTCTTGAAATTGGGACTTTGCCAATTGACTCCATCTACACCCCTATCGAACGGGTCAACTACACCGTAGAAAACACGCGGGTCGGCCAAAGCAACGACTTTGACAAGTTGACGTTGGATGTCTGGACGGATGGTTCATTGACCCCAACGGCTGCTATTAGTCTTGCTGCCAAGATCTTGACTGAACACTTGGAGATGTTTGTCAACCTGACTGAAGAAGCAAAAGATGCCAAAGTGATGGTTGAACGCGAAGAAACTCACCAAGAAAAGGTACTCGACAAGACGATTGAAGAACTGGATCTGTCGGTTCGTTCTTACAACTGCTTGAAGCGTGCTGATATTCAAACTGTTAAGGACCTGACTGAACGGACTGAAGCTGATATGATGAAGGTTCGCAACCTGGGTCAAAAGTCCTTAGAAGAAATCAAGCTGAAGCTGGCCGACTTGGGCGTAGGCTTCCGCCAAGAAGACTAATTAAAACAATTAAAAGGAGGGAACCACTTCATGAGTTACCGTAAATTAGGACGTACTAGTTCACAACGTAAGGCTTTATTACGTGATTTGACCACTGACCTGATCGTCAACGGCAGCATCAAGACTACTGAAGCTCGCGCTAAGGAAGTTCGCAAGACTGCTGACAAGATGATTACGCTGGCAAAGCGTGGCGACTTGGCTTCTCGTCGTCAAGCAGCCGCTTTCCTGCGCAATGTCGTTGCTGACGTTAAGGAAGATGGCGACAACGTTCGCGTACAATCAGCTCTGCAATACCTGTTTGAAGAGCTGGCACCAAAGTTTGCCGACCGTAAAGGTGGTTACACGCGGATTCTGAAGACCATGCCTCGCCGTGGTGACGGTGCACAAATGGTTGTTCTGGAATTTGTCGACTAATCATTTTCGTCAATTCAATACGTAATAAAGAATCACTACAGCTGGTGGTATAGAGCGCTACGATGGTGGAATCGCAATTCCTAGTCTAGCTCGAATGCGGGACGTTTATGTCCTCGTGCACCCCAGTTGTAAGTGATTTTTTTGTATATTTTTAAATCGGCTGCTTCACTGTTAAAATAAGATAACAAAAAAAGAAATGGGTGACGTGATTGATTGATATTCAACACCTTTCATTTAAATATCCGGATCACACACAGGCAGCACTAGATGATGTAACCTTACAGCTGCCCATGAAGAAATGGACGGCAGTGATTGGGCATAATGGTAGCGGCAAAAGCACTCTGGCGCGACTGATTGATGGGCTTTTAATACCAAGCAGCGGTACGATTAAGATTGATGAGCTGCCTGTTGATGAGAAACATCTTCAGCAATTGCGGCAGCAAATCGGTTTGGTGTTTCAAAATCCTGACAATCAGTTTGTTGGGACTACAGTTGCCGATGATGTTGCATTTGGTCTTGAGAACCATCAAATACCACATGACCAGATGCAGGCTCGGATTGACGAATCCTTAAAAGCCGTTGGAATGCTGGAATTTGCTGACAGTGAGCCAGCCATGCTTTCTGGTGGGCAAAAGCAGCGGGTTGCCTTGGCGGGGATTTTGGCAATTGGTCCTCAAGTCATCATTTTGGATGAAGCCACCAGCATGCTGGATCCAAAAGGGCGGCATGACTTGTTGAAACTGTTAAAAAAACTGATTACTCAACGTGATATGACTGTGATTTCAATTACGCATGACCCAGTGGAGCTCTCACTTAGCGATTACACGGTAGTTTTGGATCATGGCAAGATCGCAATGCAGGGTGAAACAACAAGCTTATTGCAAGATCCAGCTAAACTTGCTGATCTGCATTTGGCATTGCCATTTGCCCAAAGACTGCAGCTACTGTTGAAAAAACAAGGTATCAATGTGCCAGCACAATATTTAGATTCAGAACGGATGGTGGAGTGGCTATGTCAGCAATTGAATTCTTAAACGTTGATTATGTCTACCAAGCTGATACGCCGATGGCTGCTTGGGCGATTAAGGACTTTTCCTTAAAGCTTGAAGCCGGCAGTTTTACGGCAATCATCGGGCATACTGGCAGTGGCAAGTCAACGCTGATGGCCATGTTAGATGGATTATTAGTGCCAACGCATGGTCAGTTGCATGTGGGCGAGGTCGTAATTGACAATCGAGCTGATAAGAAGGCGTTGGCAAGACTGCGGCAAGGGGTTGGCTATGTATTCCAGTTTCCCGAAAGTCAACTATTTGCCGAAACGGTTTTAAAAGACGTCATGTTTGGTCCACTGAATCTGGGTGTTTCACCAACGCAAGCTAAGGAACAGGCGCTGGCGGCTTTAGAAGCTTTAAAGCTGCCTAGCGACATCAATGAACGATCACCATTTGAACTTTCGGGTGGACAGATGCGACGAGTGGCGATTGCTGGGGTTTTGGCCATGCACCCACGAGTCTTGATCTTGGATGAGCCGACTGCAGGGTTAGACCCTCAAGCCAGCACCGACTTGTTAGATCTAGTTGATCAGCTTCATCAAAAAGGCACGACGATTTTGATGATTACGCATCAAATGGAACAGGCAGCACGCTTTGCCGATCATGTTTTGGTAATGAATCATGGACAAAAAGCTGCCTTTATGACGCCGCATGAGCTATTCAGCAATGCAGCTCTGCTTAATGAAGCTGGCATCATGCCGCCAGCCAGTGTCGCGTTTGCTCAGCAGCTGCAGAGTCATGGCCTGCGTTTAACAGATACCGTACCGTTGACGATTGAAGAACTGGCGGATCAATTGGCGACTAGCCTTAAGCGAGGGGGACGAGCAAATGGGTAATGCTAAGGTAATACTAGGCGCGTACGTACCAGGAAGCTCGTGGTTACACCATCTTGATCCGCGCGTTAAACTTTTCAGCTGTTTTTGGTACGTGGTGATTGTCTTTTTGGCAAGCAACTGGCTGGGGTATCTGTGGCTGTTTATCGTGTTGGGGACCCTGATTGCATTGAGCAGGTTGCCGTTGAAACTTTATTGGCGTGGGATCAAACCGTTATTTTGGATTATTTTGTTTACGGTGGCTATTCAACTGTTGTTCAGCAGCGGTGGGCATGTTTACTGGCAGTGGGGCTGGTTGGCGATCACCAGTGGTGGTTTTTATCAGTCAGCAATTATTTTGGCACGGTTTATTCTCATTATTACCATTTCAACCGTTTTAACCGCCACTACGCCAACGCTTCAATTAGCGGCAGCCATGGAGGCCTTTATGAAGCCGCTACGTTATCTGCGCGTTCCAGTCAATCAGATTGCGGTCATGCTGATGATTGTTTTACGTTTTATCCCAACTATCATGGATGAAACAACCAAAGTAATGAATGCCCAGAAATCAAGGGGCGTCAACTTTGACGAGGGCAGTTTGATCGAGCGTGCCAGACGACTGGAGCCACTTTTGATACCATTGTTCGTCGGTTCATTTAAACGGGCTGAGGAGTTGGCAACTGCAATGGAGGCTCGTGGCTATGATCCAGATGCACCACGGACAAAATATCGGGTGCTGCATTGGCATCAAAATGACACGCTGGCGATGATCAGCCTGACAGCAGCGACCATTATTCTTTTGGCGACGCGGCTGGTGTCAGCACGAATGCTGTTTTAATTTGAAAGGAACTATCAAGTGTATCGCTACAAAATAACTTTTGCTTACGATGGAACCAATTTTTCTGGTTTTCAGATTCAGCCTAATAAACGCACGGTTGAGCAGACCTTGAAAAATGCCGTCAATAAGATTGCTAAGAATCCAGAACCGCCATTGTCCGTAATTGGTTCAGGCCGTACGGATGCCGGGGTACATGCACTCAATCAAGTGGCGCATTTTGACTGTCCGTATAAACTGGGGAATGATTCAATGCGTAAGGCCCTAAATAGTCTTTTACCATTAGACATCATCGTAAAAAAAGCCGAATTGGTCAGTCCCGATTTTCACGCCCGTTTCAATGCCCATTCAAAGCATTATCGCTATCGAGTTGATCAGAGTGATTTCGTTAATCCGTTTAAACGCAATTATACTGCTCATTTTAAATATCCGGTTGATGTGGCTAAAATGCAAAAAGCCGCTCAAGATCTGGTTGGCGAGCATGACTTTACCAGTTTCGTGGCATCGGGAAGTCAGGCTTTAAGCAATGTCAGAACGATCTATCAGGCAGATGTACATCGTGATGAAGCCAATAATGAGATCATCTTTGACTTTGTCGGAAACGGCTTTTTATATAATCAGGTTCGAATTATGGTGGCATTTTTACTAGAGATTGGCAGCAATCAGCGACCAGTCGACGATGTTACTAGGGTTTTGGCTGCCAAGGATCGCAATCAAGCTCGCATGACAGCACCAGCCAGTGGGCTTTATCTGGTCAGCGTTGATTATGGCAATCAGGATAACAAAACCATTGACGAATCGGAATCTATCAAGTAAAATAACGAATGGTATTTCTTTTCCATCTAATTACTCGGTACACAATTATTTGTAAAAGAAAGACAAAAATTGGAGGACTTAATCGTGAGAACGACATACATGGCAAAACCTGGTGAAGTTGACCGCAAATGGTACATTGTCGACGCTAAGGGTATCTCCCTGGGTCGTCTGGCATCCGTTGTTGCTTCTGTTCTGAAGGGCAAGAACAAGCCAACCTACACCCCACACGTTGACACTGGTGACAATGTCATCGTTATCAACGCTGCCGAAGTTAAGTTGACTGGTAAGAAGGCCGCTGACAAGATCTACTACCGCCACTCTGACTACCCTGGTGGTCTGAAGCAAAAGACGGCGGGCGAACGTCGCGCCAACGAACCAGAAAAGCTGGTGGAAGATTCCATCAAGGGCATGCTGCCACACACCCCTCTTGGTCGCAAGATGGGCATGAAGCTGCATGTTTATGCTGGTGAAGATCACAAGCACGCTGCTCAACAACCAGAAGTGCTTGACATCACGAACTTAATCTAAGGAGGGAACGGAATTGGCTCAACAAGTTCAATACAGTGGTACTGGTCGCCGCAAGGATGCTACCGCACGGGTTCGTCTGGTACCAGGTTCTGGTAACATTACGATGAACGGCAAGGCAATCGAAGAATACATTCCGTTTGCCAACCTGCGTGCTATCGTCAACCAACCATTTGCTGCAACGAAGACGGAAGGTCAATACGACGTTCTGGTCAACGTTCGCGGTGGTGGCTTCTCTGGTCAAGCCGGCGCAGTTCGTCACGGGATTGCTCGTGCCCTGCTGAGCGTCGACCCAGATTTCCGGGATGCTCTGAAGAAGGCCGGTCTGTTGACTCGTGACCCTCGGATGAAGGAACGGAAGAAGCCAGGTCTGAAGAAGGCTCGTAAGGCTTCACAATTCTCCAAGCGTTAATATTTTTTACCGGAAACGGCTTAATATCAACACTTCAGAGATTTGGAATGGTCACATATGGTTGACTGATCATTTGTGGTCAAAAAAATCAAGCATCAGCATCCAGCTGGTGCTTTTTTTTATATTTTTACAAATTTAGTGTTTCACAGTTTTTTTAATGATTTTTGTTTGGTAAAATGCAAAATAGAACTTTAGATTACGTTAGACAAACAGGAGGAATTATTTGTGGCAAAGAAACGCCGCCCAAAAACGCGGCACTCAAAAAAGCTGTTTCAACATCGCTGGCTGATTGGCATTTTAACGGTCATTGTGCTCTTTTTGGGGGTCTACGTTGGTCATCACTTCTACCAACGCTACGAACAGCAGCAGATTATCGAACGTCAACAGAATGCCAAACGTCTGTTTATCAAGCAGGTTGCTCCTGAAGCGCAGGCTATGCAAAAGAAATACAACGTTCCAGCTTCGATTACCATTGCCCAGGCAATCTTGGAATCTGATTGGGGCAGCAGCAAGTTGGCGGCTAAATACCACAACCTGTTTGGAATCAAGGGGACTGGCACAAACTCCCAGGTGCTGACGACTAAAGAATACGTAAATGGTAAATGGATCACGACTAAAGGCCGGTTTAAGGTTTATTCCAGCTGGAGTGAGTCAATCAAGGATCACACCAAGCTGATGATCAATGGGACGGACTATAATAGTCAAAACTATCAAGCCGTTACCCAAGCTTCTGACTACAAGGAGGCTGCTAAGGCGCTTCAAGAGGCCCATTATGCAACTGATCCGGATTACGCCCAAAAATTAATTTCAGTAATTCAGACCTATAAGTTGTACAATTATGATAAATAAGCCGCTAAGGAGGACTCCATGAAAGAACTGCAGGAAAAGATTAAAGAGTATGGTACGGTTTTGCCTGGCAATGTTTTAAAGGTTGATGCCTTTTTAAATCATCAGGTTGATCCAGTCTTAATGAAACGCATGGGTGAAGAATTTGCCAAGCTTTATAAGGATGCGGGTGTTACCAAGATTTGGACGGTTGAGTCTTCTGGAATTGCACCAGCCGTAATGACGGGACTGGCAATGAACGTTCCGGTAATTTTTGCCCGCAAGCACAAAAGTCTGACTTTAAAAGATGACCTGTATACGGCCAGCGTTTATTCATATACTAAAGAAACGACCAATCAGATCTCAATCTCTAAAAAATACGTCAGCCCAACTGACAAGGTTTTGCTGATCGATGACTTTTTGGCAAATGGTCAAGCACTGGAAGGAATGCTCCAGATTGCTCAGGCAGCAGGTGTTGAAGTTGCCGGTGCCGGTATCGTGATTGAAAAGACGTTCCAAAAAGGCGGTCAGAAGTTGCGACAACAGGGTCTGCGCATCGAATCATTGGCTAAGATCAGTTCATTGGCCAATGGCAAAGCTGAATTTGAAGATTAACTGCTAATGGAGGTGGGCTAATGAGCAGCAGTACAAATGTATTATATCCAGGAGCAACGCTGGGCATTATTGGCTTGGACCGTAACGGCAGCACCCTAATTACTGCTGCCAAACGAGCCGGTTTTAACGTTGGCGTTTATGTCGACCATGCACAGCCCAGTTTGACTAAACAAGCCGATTTTACGATCAGTGGTGCTTATAATAATCAAGAAAAACTGACGATGTTTGCTCAGACGTGTGATGCCATTATCTATGCCAACGACTTGATCGATTCTAGCGTCTTGCGCTATCTAAGTCGCGACTCCTATCTTCCTCAAGGAGTCAACGCGTTGGAAATCGTTCAGGATCGTTTGATGGAGCGGGCATTTCTGGACCAGATCAACGTCAACGTAGCACCATATGTTACGGTAATCAGCTTGGATGACGTCTACCAGTCAATCGACTCAATCGGCTATCCGGCAATCTTAAAGCCGATTCAAAGAGGGATTGGCGAGCAATCGATGAGAATCGTCAAACAGTCTGATATTACGCGAGCAGCTGATTTTATCAATGCGGGAACCTATCTTTTGGAATCTTGGATTGATCACACTGCTGAATATACGATGCTGGCAGCTACCGACGGCGAAAAAGTTCAGGTATTTCCCGCCATTGAACTAATGCTGGCTACTGATGAAAAGCTGCTGGGAGTCAAAACACCAGCCAATCTAAACGCGGATATTTCCCAGGAAATGGAGCGGATCGTAACCAGTGTAGCTGAAAATCTGCAGTATCGCGGCGTCTTTCGTGTCGACTTCTATGTAACGGCAACCGGTAATCTGTATGTCCATGGAATTGAGCCGGGCCTGTCGACTTATGGCAGCGTTTTTGACTATGCCACTAATGTTTCGCAAACTGAGCAGCTTTTACGGGCAATTGCCGGAATGCCGCTTTTTGAGGTTCAGACGCTGCAGCCAACCGTCATGATGTTGGCGCGGGTAGCACAACGAGCAGCTTTGCAGCGGCAATGGCTGTTAAAAGACAACTGGCACTATCGCTTCTTTACCGAAGTGCGGGAAGATCCTCAAGCAGTAGCTGGATTCGTCTGGGCGGTTGGCAAGTCCAGCCTGGAAGAACTCCAGCATCAAATCGAGGACACCGAGGTTTGGAATGAAAAAGCATCAACTGATTCAACCCCGGCTCCTGATCAGCAATAACTTTTATGCGAGCAGCGCTGAGCAATCGTTGCTCGTTTTTTAATGAGCCGCGAGAATTTGCTATAATGAAGTCTATGATAATTTTAAGAGAGGATGGAACTACGGCGTGACAAGTCAATTACTGCAAGGAATGAATGATAAGCAGGCAGAAGCCGTTTTAACTACGGAAGGGCCGCTTTTGGTCATGGCCGGAGCCGGTTCAGGTAAAACCCGAGTTCTGACGCATCGAGTAGCCTA
This sequence comes from Limosilactobacillus mucosae, assembly GCF_046939755.1. Taxonomy (GTDB): domain Bacteria; phylum Bacillota; class Bacilli; order Lactobacillales; family Lactobacillaceae; genus Limosilactobacillus; species Limosilactobacillus mucosae_A. Next base: position 13,176 of record NZ_JBKZAY010000001.1, on the reverse strand, counting down.
CTTAATTGAAGAGCAAGGGGTCAACCCTTGGAACATCCTGGCGATTACTTTTACGAACAAGGCCGCCCGTGAAATGCAAGAGCGGGTGGGTAAGCTGTTAGGCGAAAGCGCTCGTGATATCTGGGTTTCGACTTTTCATGCGCTGTGTGTACGGATTCTGCGGCGCGACATTGACAAGCTGGGCTACAATCGGGCTTTTACGATTGCCGATACCAGCGAGCAGCGAACCTTGATGAAACGGATCTGCGGCGAGCTGAACGTTGATACTAAAAAATATGATCCACGGGCAATTCTGAGTGCGATCTCCAACGCCAAAAATGCAATGCAGACGGCAACGGACTATGCAGCGCTCAACAGTCATGCCAATAATCCGCTCAACCAGATTGTGGCCAAGGCTTACGTGCTTTACCAACAGGAACTGGAAAACAGTCAAGCGCTAGATTTTGATGACCTGATCATGAAAACCATTGAGCTGTTTGAAAAGGATCCAGAAACACTGGAATACTATCAAAATAAGTTCCACTATATTCACGTTGATGAATATCAAGATACCAATGACGCGCAGTATCAGCTGGTTACGCTGCTGGCGGCGAAATACAAGAATCTGTGCGTTGTCGGGGATGCCGATCAGTCAATTTATGGCTGGCGGGGCGCGAATATGAACAACATTCTGAATTTTGAGCGCGATTATCCAGAAGCACACACGGTTATGCTGGAGCAGAATTATCGCTCAACACAGACGATTTTAAAAGCGGCCAATGAAGTGATTGCCAATAACCTGGTTCGCAAGGAAAAGAATCTGTGGACGGAAAACGGTACTGGCGACAAGATTTCTTACTATCGTGCCCAAAATGAACATGATGAATCTCAGTTTGTCGTCAGCAAGATTCAAGCTGAGATTAACGAGCACGGCTACCACTACAATGACTTTGCCGTTTTGTACCGGACCAACGCCCAGTCACGGATGATTGAAGAAACGTTTATGAAGTCAACCGTGCCATATACCATGGTTGGTGGACACAAGTTCTATGATCGTAAGGAAATTCGTGATATTCTGGCTTACCTGACCTTGATTGTCAACCCCCGCGATGCCATGAGCTTTGAGCGGGTCGTCAACACGCCGAAACGTGGGATTGGTCCTGGCAGTGTCGACAAGTTGCGGCAGTTTGCTAATGAAAATGGCTGGTCGCTGCTAGAAGCCGCCCAAAACGTTACGCTGGCCAATGCGATCAGTGCACGGATTCGAGCTAAGATTGAAGACTTTGGCCGTTTGATGGCTGATCTGACCAAAGAGGCCGACTATCTGACCATCACCGAGCTGACTGATGAGATTTTGACCAAGAGCGGCTATCTGCAGATGCTGAAAGCCGAAAATGATCTGCAGGCACAAACCCGGCAGGAAAACCTGGAAGAATTTAAATCCGTTACCCAGGAATATGATCAAAAGCATGCCGAAGATGAAGGCGACAATCGGCAAAAGCTCATGAACTTCCTGTCTGATCTGGCACTGGTTTCCGATCAGGATGACGTTGATGAAGAAGCGCCTAAGGTAACCTTAATGACCCTGCATGCTGCCAAGGGCCTGGAATTTCCAGTGATCTTTTTGGTTGGGATGGAAGAAGGCATTTTTCCGCTTTATCGCTCCTTGAGTAATGAAAAGGAATTGGAAGAAGAGCGACGGCTGGCGTATGTCGGCATTACACGGGCCAAGCGCAAGCTGTATCTGACCAATGCCTATTCACGGATGCTCTATGGTCGGGTACAGCGCAATCAGCCTTCGCAGTTCGTCGAAGAAATCAATGATGATCTGATCAAATTTGAAAATGCGGACGGCTCCGGTAAGGCCAAGGCAATGAATACGCCATTTGCCAAAGCTGCCTCTCAGGCCACTACGTTTGCTTCACAAAGACGTGCTCATGGTCTGACCCACTCGGCTAAGCAGGAGAGCACGGGAACTGGTGCTGATAAGCAGGCCTGGAAAGTCGGCGATAAGGTTCAGCATAAGAAGTGGGGGCAAGGCATGGTCGTTTCCGTCAATGGCTCAGGCAACGATATGGAATTGGACATTGCCTTTCCAAATGAGGGCGTCAAACGCTTGTTAGCTCAATTTGCGCCAATTACCAAGGTTAATTAAAAGCGAGGCCCGCGATGACAGAAGAAAAATCAGTCAATGACTTGACGCTCAAGGAAGCCACGGCAGAAATCGGTCCGCTGAAAGCTCAGCTGCTACAGTGGGGCAAGGAATACTATGAACAGGATGCGCCGACCGTTGAAGACTATGTTTATGATCGTAATTATCAGCGGCTGGTTGACATTGAACAGCGTTTTCCTGAATTGGTAACGCCAGATTCGCCAACGCAAAAAGTCGGCGGCGCGGCGGAAACCGTCTTAACCAAAGTTGAACATGATATTCCAATGCTTTCGATGGGGGATGTTTTTTCGGTCGCTGAATTAATGGATTTCAATGCTCGTCAGCAGGATAATCCCAATTTTACCGGAACGACAGAGTATAATCTGGAACTCAAAATCGACGGCCTTTCTTTATCGCTGGTTTATGAAAATGGTCGTCTCGTGCAGGGTTCTACACGAGGTAACGGGATGATTGGCGAGGACGTCACTGAAAACGTCAAGACCATCAAATCAATTCCGCAAAAGCTGGCCGAGCCATTATCGTTGGAATTTAGAGGCGAGTGCTTCATGCCTAAAGCCGCGTTTGCCAAGCTAAACGAAGAACGTGAGGCTAACGGACTGCCAACGTTTGCCAACCCAAGAAACGCGGCGGCCGGTAGTTTGCGGCAGCTGGATGCCAAAGTCACGGCTAAACGAGAATTGGATACTTTTATGTATTACATTCCAGAATATGAAAAGCTGGGCGTTAAGACTCAGGACCAGGCTTTGGACAAAATGCGGCAGTTAGGATTTCATGTCAATGAATTCAATCGCGTCGTGCATAATGAAGCAGAAATCAAAGCCTATATTGATGAATACACGGCCAAGCGTGATGATTTGCCGTATGGAATTGACGGGATCGTCGAAAAGGTGAACGATCTCGCCGTTGAAGAGGCCCTGGGCGCGACCGTCAAAGTACCGCGTTGGGAGATTGCCTATAAATTCCCACCTGAAGAACAGGCTACCGTGGTCAGAGACATTGAATGGACGGTTGGTCGAACCGGCAACGTCACGCCAACAGCAGTAATGGATCCGGTTCAATTGGCCGGGACCACGGTTAGCCGAGCTTCGCTGCATAATCCTGACTATCTAAAAGACAAGGATATTCGTTTGGGCGATACGGTCCTTTTGCATAAGGCCGGTGATATCATTCCCGAGATTTCCCGCGTTATCATAAACAAGCGTCCAGCCGACAGTCAGCCATATAAGATTCCAACGCTTTGTCCGGTCTGCCAAGCTAAGCTGGTTCATTTGGACGATGAGGTCGCGCTGCGCTGTATTAATCCAATGTGTCCGGCCCAGGTAAAAGAGGGATTGGTTCACTTTGCCTCACGCAATGCCATGAACATCGATCATCTGGGACCAAGAGTAATTGAACAGCTTTGGGATCGTCATTTGATTCATGATGTTGCCGATCTGTATCGTTTAACCTATGACCAATTATTAACATTAGATAAATTTGGGCCCAAATCCGCTAACAACCTATTGACATCGATTGCCAACAGTCGCAATAATTCTGTTGAGCGTCTATTGTTTGGCTTGGGCATTCGCCATGTCGGTGCCAAGGCAGCTCGCATTCTGGCCCAGCATTTTGGATCTTTGGCGGCATTAATGACGGCTGATGAGGAAGCGATTGCTGAGATCAACACGATTGGCCCAACGATTGCCGACAGCCTGAAAAATTATTTTGCCAACGAGCAGGTACAGGAATTGATCCAAGAGCTGCAAGCGGCTGGGGTCAATATGGAATACCATGGACCGGCGCCAATTGCTCAAGAAAGCGCGGCTGCTAAAGAATGGCAGGGCAAGCGCGTGGTCTTGACGGGCAAACTCAATGAAATGACGCGCGATCAAGCCAAGCAATGGTTGGAAGAACGCGGTGCCAGCGTGACTGGCAGCGTGTCGAAAAAAACAGATTTGGTCATCGCTGGAGAAAAGGCTGGCTCCAAGCTTACCAAGGCCCAGGATCTGGGAGTCGAGGTCTGGAATGAGAGTCAATTTGCTCAAGCGATGAAGGAGGATTAACGTGAAACTACAGAAGCTAAAAAAGCTGATGCTGACGGCAGTCGTGTTGATGAGCACGGTACTGTTGGCCTCATGCAGCATTGGAAAGAAAACTTCTTCGTCATCCAGCAAGCTTACGACGACGGGGACTGCCAGTGGTCAGTATCAAGGCGTCATTCAAAATGGCCATTACAAGGTCAGCAAGGCGCGTGGTGTCAACATCAACCAAAATGACAACAGCTACAATCTGAAGAGTTTTGAAACCGGCTTGACGGAAGTTTCCAAAAAGGTCTTTTCGACTAAGAGCTATATTTTCCAAGAAGGCCAGTATCTAAGCACGGATACGATTGAAAACTGGCTGGGACGCAAAACCAAGAGTAATCCAACCGGCTTAAACGCCGCTCAGGGTAAAAAGAGCGATCCGAACCCAGAATACGTTCAGCAGATTGAAGAACAAGACTTCATGCAGCAAAACGGCAATTCGCTGACCTTAAAGGGAATTACCATTGGGATTGGGATCAACTCAGTCTACTACTACCAAAAGACGACAAATGGTCCTACCTACCAAAAGAAACTTTCGGATGCCGAGATTCAAAGGCAGGGAAAAATTGCTGCTCAAAAGATCTTAAAGCGGCTGCGCAAAAAGTCCGCGCTTAAAGACGTGCCGATTGTCATTGCGCTGTACAAACAGGCACCCAATGACAGCCTGGTTGGGGGCAGCTTCTTTGCCTATAGTAAAAACAACGGCAATACCATCAAGAGCTGGAAGAAGCTGAACTACTCAACCAAGGTGCTGCCAAAAGCCAGTGACGCAACTTCAACCAACAGCGACAACGAAACTGACAACACCAGCTTCACCAACTTCAAGAGTCAGATTCAAAGCTTCTTCCCAAACCTCAGCGGCGTGACGGCTCAGGCCCAATACCAGAATGGCACGCTTTCGGGGATGCACATTACGGTTACCACGCAGTTCTATAGCCAGTCTGAAGTGCAAAGCTTTACGCAATATATTGCACGCGCGGCCAAGAAGTATCTGCCAAATGGTATTCCAATTGATATTAAGATTCAATCGTCTTCAGAAATGCAGGCGGTCGTCTACCGTGATTCGGGCTCTAATACCTTCCGGACCCACGTCTTCAGCTCATATTAATAAAATTTGAACGTCATCGCGCTTGCGGTGGCGTTTTTGCTAAAAACAGCGGACTTTGTGTGATAAAATAGATGAACGTATGTAATACCTAACTTAAGGAAAAGAGGAGAAAGAATGGCTAGTCAGATCGATCAGCAGCAGGTTAAGCACGTTGCCGAATTGGCCAAACTAGAATTCAATGATGCCGAGCTTGCTAAGTTTACCCCACAACTGGGCAGCATCATCGATATGTTTGAAGAACTGCAGGCGCAGAATACTGATGGCGTGGAACCAATGTATTCGCCAACGGATCGCGTCAATGTTATGCGTGAAGACGTTGCAGTCAAAAGCAACGAGCGAGAAGCCCTGCTTAAAAATGCTCCCGACACGGAAGGCGGCTTGATTAAGGTGCCAGCAATCATGGATGATGAAAGTGAGGACGGCGAATAATGAAGTTCAATGAAACCGACTTGACTCAGCTGCATGAAGACCTGCAGACCAAAAAAATCAGCGCCAAGGAACTGACCAAGGCAGCCTTTGACCGCATCAAGGAAACTGATGATGACGTCAAGGCCTTTATCACGCTGAATGAGGATGAAGCTTTAAAGCGTGCCGAAGCAATCGATAATGAAGGAATCGCGGCAGACAAGCTGCTAGCTGGGGTGCCACTGGCAGTCAAGGACAATATCGTAACTAAGGGTCTGAAGACGACGGCGGCTTCCAAGATGCTGGAAAACTTTACGCCAATCTATGATGCCACGGTTATTGAAAAGCTGAATGCCCAAGACTTTATCAATGTTGGGAAGACCAACCTGGATGAGTTTGCCATGGGGGGCTCAACGGAAAACTCAGCCTTCTTTACGACCCACAACCCTTGGGATCTGACGCGGGTTCCCGGTGGTTCTTCGGGTGGTTCGGCTGCTGCCGTTGCGGCCGGCGATGTCATTGGTGCTTTGGGAACTGATACGGGTGGCTCGATTCGAATGCCATCATCATACAACAACGTGGTCGGCTTAAAGCCAACTTACGGCCGGGTCTCACGCTGGGGGGCAATCGCGTTTGGCTCCAGCTTTGATCAGATTGGCTGGATCACCAACAGCGTTAAGAACAACGCGCTGCTGACGGAAATCATCAGTGGTCAAGATGATCACGACATGACTTCTTCAGATCGACAGGTACCAAACTGGGCTGCCAGCCTGAATGAAAACACGAATGTCAAGGGCCTCAAGATTGCCGTGCCAAAGGAATACTTGGACGAAGGAATTCAGCCAGGCGTGCGGGCCGTCATCAACAAGGCCTTAAAGCACTTTGAAGAGCTAGGGGCCATCATTGATACGGATGTTTCGATGCCGCATACCAAATACGGCGTGCCAGCCTACTACATCCTGGCCTCATCAGAAGCTTCATCCAACCTGCAGCGTTATGACGGAATTCGCTATGGCTTCCGGGCACCAGATGCTAAGACGCTGGAAGAAGTCTATGTCAAGTCGCGGACGCAGGGCTTTGGCGATGAAGTCAAGCGCCGGATCATGCTGGGAACGTTCTCGCTTTCGGCTGGTTTCTACGATGCCTACTTCAACAAGGCTGCTAAGATTCGGACGTTGATTGCGCAAGACTTTGCCAATGTTTTGAAGGACCATGATCTGATCATGGGACCAACTGGCGCAAACCCAGCCTTTGAGATTGGCTCTGAGATTGCTGATCCAAAGACGATGTACATGAATGATATCCTGACCGTTCCCGTCAATATGGCTGGCTTACCGGCAATGTCTTTGCCAGCCGGCTTTGACAATGGTCTGCCAGTTGGTCTGCACATTATCGGCAAGGCCTTTGATGAACAAACGATCTACAATGCCGGTTATGTCTTTGAACAGACGACCGACTTCCACAAACAAACGCCAAAGTTAGGGGGTCAAGACTAAGATGAACTTTGAAACGACCATTGGGCTTGAAGTCCACGTGGAATTGAAGACCCACTCTAAAATCTACAGTCCAACGCCAGTAGAATTTGGTGACGAGCCCAACGCCAATACCAACGTTATCGACTGGGCCTACCCTGGTACGCTGCCAACGCTGAACAAAGGCGTCGTGCGGGATGGAATCATGGCTGGCTTGGCACTGCACGCCCAAATCTCAAAGCACATGCACTTTGACCGGAAGAACTATTTCTATCCTGACAACCCTAAAGCCTATCAGGTAACCCAATCCGAGACGCCAATCGCACATGATGGCTGGATTGAAATTGAAGTTGATGGCAAGAAGAAGAAAATCGGGATCAAGGAAATGCACATTGAAGAAGATGCCGGTAAAAACACCCACACGAGCAACTACTCTTACGTGGACTTGAACCGGCAAGGCACGCCTTTGATCGAAATCGTCTCCAAGCCAGACATTGCTTCGCCAGAAGAAGCCGTGGCCTACCTGGAAGCTTTGCGGCAACGGATTCAATTTACTGGGATTTCGGACGTTAAGATGGAAGAAGGTTCGATGCGGGTCGACACCAACATCTCGATTCGTCCAATCGGTTCTGATAAGTTTGGTACCAAGACCGAAATGAAGAACATCAACAGTTTCAATTTCGTCAAGAAGGCGCTGAATTTTGAGCAGCAGCGGCATGAAAAGGTCATTATGGCGGGCGGCACGATTGCTCAAGAAACGCGGCGTTTTGATGAGGCAACCGGCGAAACGATCTCAATGCGAACCAAGGAAGGCAGCGACGACTATCGTTACTTCCCAGAACCTGATATTCCACCTCTGGAAGTCAGCGATGAATGGATCCAAGAAATTCAGGATGCCATGCCAGAAATGCCTGGTGAACGGCGCGCTCGCTACACCAACGATCTGGGCTTGAGTGATTACGACGCCATGGTATTGACGCAGACCAAGGAAATGTCTGACTTCTTTGAGGCTACGATTGCTTTGGGTGCTGATCCAAAGAAGGCTGCCAACTATCTGATGAACGATGTCAACAGCTACTTAAACGACAAGCAGGTTGATCTGCAGGATACCAAGCTGACGCCGGCCAACCTGGCGGGGATGATCAAGCTGATCGATGACGGTACGATTTCTTCTAAGATGGCCAAGAAGGTCTTCAAGGGAATTCTGGATGGTCAAGAACCAGCTGCCTACGCGGAAAAGAATGGCTTGGTACAGCTTTCTGACCCAGCCAAGCTGCAGCCGATCGTTGATGAAGTCTTGGCCAACAACCAACAGTCGATCGAAGACTACAAGAATGGTAAGGATCGGGCTGTCGGCTTCTTAGTTGGTCAGATTATGAAGCAGACGCGTGGTAAGGCCAACCCAGGCGTGGTCAACAAGCTGTTGATGAAGGCACTGAACGAAAAGTAAACTGATTTGATGGCGGAGGAAACTATGCGAAAACGAGCACGGATTATCTATAACCCGACGTCGGGACGTGAAGCCATGCGCAACGATCTGGTCGACATTTTGGCAGTCTATGAAAAGGCTGGCTATGAAACCAGCGCGTTTGCCACGACGCCGGCGCCTAATTCGGCTAAGAACGAAGCAACGCGCGCGGCTAAGGAAGGCTTTGACCTGATTGTAGCCGCGGGTGGCGATGGGACGTTAAGCGAGGTCGTCAACGGAATTGCCGGACTTGAGCATCGGCCTGCCTTGGCAATTATTCCGGCGGGGACGACCAACGACTACGCGCGTGCCCTGCGGATTCCGCGTGATGATCCGATCGCAGCGGCCAAGCTGATCTTGCGCAAAAACAAGAAGTTCAAGATCGATATTGGTCAGGCTGGCGACAACTACTTTATGAATATCGCGGCCGGGGGGACCTTGACGGAACTGACCTACGAGGTGCCTTCGCAGATGAAGTCACTGTTTGGCTATTTGGCATATCTGGCAAAGGGAGCGGAACTGTTGCCAAGAATCAAGCCGGTTGAAATGGACATCAAGTACGATGGTCATGAATACCGTGGTCAAGCTTCCACGATTCTGATCGCGCTGACCAATTCGGTGGGCGGCTTTGAGCAGATCGTGCCGGATGCCGCGCTTGATGATGGCAAGTTTACGATGATTATTGTTAAGGAAAGCAACCTGATTGGCATGATGCGCTTAATGGCTAAGGCACTGCAAGGCAAGCATATTGGCGATCCTGGCATTATTTATGCCAAGGCCAGCGAGATCGACGTAACGCCCGTCAATTCAGAAGATCGCGTGATGATCAATCTGGATGGCGAGTATGGTGGCGACGCGCCGATGCATTTCCGCAACCTCAAGCAGCATTTGGAAGTAGTTGCCAACCTTGATGAGATTCCAGATGATGCAATTACCGTATCACCAGATATGAAACGCGTGGAAGATGACTTTGTGCGTGAAGTCGACAATATTCACGATGATGAAGCATCACAAAAATAATTGAAACCAAGCAGGGGCTGCGGGCAATCTTGTCAGCAGTCCCTGTGTTTGCTAAAGGAGGAAAACATGGCAAAAATCAATGTACCGGTTCATAAAGGCGAGATTCTAACGGCAACGGTAGCTGATCTGACCTATGAAGGCAATGGCGTCATCAAGGTTGACAATTATCCGGTTTTCGTGCCGTACGTTTTGCCAGGCGAGCAGGCCGAAATCAAGATTACCAAGGTGACGGCCAAATTTGCCTGGGGAGAGCTGCAGCAGTTGTTGACCAAGAGTCCGGATCGGGTTGAGATCAATGATGCCCGTTATTTGAAAACTGGCATCGCTCCCTTGGGAATTCTTAGCTATCCAGCACAGCTGAAATTCAAGCAGCATCAGATTCAAGAACTACTTAAAAAAGCTCATTTGGATGAATTGAAAGTTGCGCCAACGATGGGGATGGATCACCCATACCAGTACCGCAATAAGGCTCAGGTACCAGTTAAGTACATGAAAGGTCAGCTGCAGACTGGCTTTTATAAACGAGGCAGTCATGATTTGGTACCAATTGAAGATTTCTACATTCAAGATCCTAAAATCGATCAGGCGATTCTGATCGTCCGCGATCTGCTGCGGAAATACAACATTCGTGCCTATGATGAAAGAACTGGCCGTGGCTGCATTCGAACGGTGATGGTCCGGCGCGGCTACTACAGTCATGAGATCATGGTGGTGCTGGTTACCAATACCAAACAGCTGCCGCATGCCGAAGAAATCGCAGCCGGGATCGTCAGCGGGGTGCCAGAGATTAAGAGCATCGTGCAAAACGTCAATACCAAGCGGACGAACAAACTTTTAGGCTTGGAAAATCATACGCTTTGGGGCAGCGATACGATTCATGATCAGCTTTTAGGCATTGACTTTACGATTTCGCCGCTGTCGTTTTACCAGGTTAATCCGCAACAGACCGAAAAGCTTTATCAAACGGCAATTGCAGCAGCTGGACTGGATGGTACGCAGACCGTGATTGACGCCTATTGTGGCATTGGCACGATTTCTTTGGCGGTGGCCAAGCATGCTAAAAAGGTCTACGGGGTTGAAATTGTCCCAGCTGCCATTGAAGATGCCAAGCAAAATGCCAAGGTCAACCAGATCGAGAATGCCGAATTCGTTGTAGGCAAGGCCGAAGAACAGATGGCAAAATGGCAAAAAGAAGGGTTGAAGCCCGATGTCTTGATCGTTGACCCGCCGCGTAAAGGTCTTGATGAAACCTTGATTGATGCTGCCGGCAAGATGGCGCCAGCTAAGATTATCTATGTCAGCTGCAATCCAGCCACCTTGGTCCGTGACCTGCAGCGCTTTGCTTCTGTTGGCTATCGTGTCGTCCAGCCAATCCAGCCAGTTGATCAGTTTCCTCAGACCCCGCATGTTGAGAGCGTTACTTTGCTTGAACGCGATTAACAAGAGCGTGAAAGCTTAGAAACGCTCCATGCGATAGCATTCGAAGAGCAAGGAGCTATGCGACGAAGCGATTCGTAAATGCGAACCGCAGAGAGTGTCGTTGTAATGGAACGAGCGTAGCGAAGTTCAATTACTTACGAATGACTCATGCGATAGTTGTCCGTGACTGGCGAGTGCATGGCACGAAGACAGAGCGGAAACAACGAACCGCAGAGAGCGAAGCAGTACTGTCGAGGGGCTGAAAGCGACGAATGATTGACTAGTGTGGCGAACCGCTGAGATTGTAGCGGTGCTGGAACGCACAGAAAAATAGTCTAGGAACGCGAGTATAATGGCATTCTTGATAGATGAAAAGTGTACTAATTCCTCTGTTGATGATTGGAATTAGTACACTTTTTGCTTTTTGGATTCGAGGCTTGGGTGGATAACATGCTGGATTTTCGGGTTGTGTAGACCAGTGTTCGTTTTAGGGAGTTGAGTAGATTAGGACACTGCCACGTTGTCATATTTTGTTACCATTATTGAGCAGAATTGTACACTCAACTATAATTTAGGAAAAGATAGTTGTAAGGATGGAAAATCATAAAATGGCAAATCGTCAAATTGAGATTGAAAATAAAGCAATGAAAGAAATCTTAATTGCTATGCATAACCTTGGTGGACAGGTTACTAGAAAACAAGTGCTGCGGGAACTTCATGATAATTCAAAGGCATTCAGCGAGAAAGAAATTGATGAAGTTCGAATCTCCAAAAAGAGTGGTAAAGAATATCACCCTTTCAATTGGAAGTTTAACTTTGCAGTGAAACATCTAATTCTTGCTGGGTTTATTGAGACTGACAATGGACACGACTTAGAGCTTTCCAAGAAGGGGCGCACTATTGATATTGATGATTTTGACGCTGATAGGGATGTTAGGTCAATTTCTGAAAGTAAAATGCCCCACCGGAAGACAACTCGAGTTAAGTTTAATTCCGTTCCCGACAGCACCAACTCTAATCAAGATAATTCGGAAGACCTAGAAGAACCTTGGCGTCAACAACTGCTAGATACGTTAATCAAGATGAGTCCTAAAAAATTTGAGCTCTTTTGTCGTGGCCTGCTGACTAAAATGGGGATTGACGTCGATGATGAGATTGGGGTTCAATATGTCGCTGATGGTGGGTTAGATGGCTTTGGGTATGTTCGTTCTGATGACTATCGGACTACAAGAGTAGCGTTGCAAGCAAAACGTTGGCAGGGAAAGGTTTCAGCACCAGAGATCGACAAATTTCGTGGTGCCATGGATAAATTTAATGCTGAGTTTGGGATTTTCATCACCAATTCGGACTTTACAAGAGATGCTGTTAAGACAGCGCGACAAGGAACCCGGATTATCACGTTGATTAATGGTGATCAGATTTGTGATCTAGTAGCCAAGTATAATTACTATGTTGAGCCAATAACTACCTATCGCTTGAAGAGCTTTTATTTGGACGAGGATTGATTTAGAAGGGAATGATTAAATGTCTTTAATCTCGGATTCCATAATCGTTGCTGAAAAAGTACAATCAATTGCCAAAAAATATAAGGATAAGGAATTGAATGATGAGATAATACTGCTTCAACAAAAACTCAGTTTACTTAGTAATGAAAATATTAAGCTAAGGGAAGAAATAGCTGAAATAAGATCAGATGTTCTTAGTAATAAGAATGTGTATATGGATGACAACGGTTTTCTTAGAAGAAAAAACGATGAAAAAAAGTATTGCCCAAAATGTTGGAACAAGGATAGAAGGTTATCTATAATGCCAAACCATGGTGTGAAAGAATTTGATGGTATTAATGAGTATACATTTGAGTGTTCGGCCTGCGGTTTCATGGTCTACAGCAAAGATAACTTTGATAAAAAATAGCACCCAGCCAAAATAGCTGAGTGCCGTAATAGTCAACTTATATCTCAATCCTAATCACTTCACCATCCTTAAACGTGAACTACCTGAAGCGTTTGGGATGGTGATTTTTTCTAATCAATTAAATTGGTATTTTAGTGATTTTTATAAAATCATAT